>DATBIX010000018.1:0-30715 GCA_036556665.1 Acidimicrobiia bacterium | reverse complement strand
CGCAAGCCCGCCCCCCAGCCTTATCTGGCCGTGGCCGAGGCCTTGGGGGCGCCGGTCGATGAGTGTCTCTTCATCGACGACATGCCGATCAACGTCCGCGGCGCCGAGGCGGTAGGGATGGAGGGCTTTCATTTCGACGTCGCCGACCCCGAAGGATCCATCGAGGACTTGCGCGCCCGGCTTGGTGTCGTCGGGTGAGGGCGATCCTCCTCGACCTGGATCGGACCCTGATCGACATCCAGTCCTACACCGACTATTCCGCCGCCCTCGCCGACGTGACCCGGGAGCTGGGCGAAATCCCCGAGATGGAGACGCCGCTTACGGGGTGGGACCGGCCCACGGTGCGGTGCATGCAGATCCTGGGCGTCCTGGCCGGGGACCGGCGCTGGGAGGTCGCCTCCTCGCTCATCGAGCGTCACGAGCTGGCGGCTCTGCCCCGCTCCCGCCCCATGCCCGGATTGAGAGAATTGAACGAAGCCCTCGGCACCCTGCCCTCCGCAGTGGTCACCCTGCTCGGGCCGGCCGCCACCAGGCAGGTGCTCGACATGCACGGCGTGAACACACCGGTCGCAGTGCCTCGCCGGGCCGATCTCCGCCCCAAGCCGGCCCCGGATCAGCTGGAGGAGTCCTGCCGTCTGCTCGGGGTGGAGCCGGGTGATTCGCTCATGGTCGGGGACTCCACCTGGGATCGGGAGGCGGCGGCCGCCGCCGGAATCGGGTTCATCGGCGTCACCAACCATCGCGGCTCCGAGTTTCCGGCCGGAACAGCCACCGTCGACGACCTGACCGACCTGGTACCCCGTCTTCGCTGATCGGCGCCCAGTCTGGGCCGAACATTCTCGCGACGACACGTGAGACAGAGGGGGGTGGGGGACCCCTCAGGCAACCCGATCGAGCTGTTCCAGCCGCCGGCACCTGGCCAGCCAGTGGCGACCGGGATGGACCGGCCATCGATCCTTCGTCCTGCTCGGTTTCTGATCCCGGGCGACGGGGTAGGTACGCCCAGAATGGAGGCGCGCAGCGGACTGAACGCAACGGCGAGCGTCCCCCTCACGAGCCCAATCGGAGGTCAGTCATGTCCCTGAAGCAAGGCGCGGTGCACGACCTGGTCATCATCCACGGTGGTGACGAGCACTTCGAGGTCCAAGGGGCCGAGTACATCGGTCTCTACCGGATCTGGCCGGTCGGTCACCCCGAACAGCAACCCGAGTTTCACTGGTTTCGCATCGAGGACGATGAGCCCGCGATGATGAGTGTCCTCCCGGAGAACCTGGTGTCGGCGGCGGAGGCGGTTCGGGCTGCCTCGCATCTCTGAGCTCTCACGAGCGCAGGCACACAAACACATCGGCTTCACGGATCACCCTTCACGAATCGAAGGTGTGTGCCGATGGTTCTTGGGGTACCGATGTGACGATGCTGCGACGTATCAGAGAGAGACAGACAGTCAGGTGTCCGCGCTGCAGCGGGTCGCGGATGGTGCTCGAGACGCGGATCGGGCATGACGTGGGCTGTCCCACCTGCGCCGGAACCGGACGGATATCGAAGAGCTGGCCGGCTGGCATCGGCCCCGGCACTGTCGATCGGTTCGCCGGAACGGGGATCTTCACCAACCGTTGAACTCGGGTCGATCAGCTGTTGAGGGACCAGCCGAGTCTCACCTCGGACGGCAACCCGCCTCGAAACGCCTGACGCCCCTACTCCGGCGGGGACACCGAATTGCGTGCCTAGGCCAGGGTTGCGGAGGGCTGGCCCGCCTTGCTTCTCACCCTCATCGTTACCTACCTGCTCGGTCGCCGTTGGCTGGTAGCGCTCGGTGGTCCCTCGGTCGCCGATTGGGAAGCCGACAGACCGCCACTGTGGGAAGGCCAGCCCGCCGGGTTCTGAGCGGTGGGGTCGGCGCGCTCACCGCTGCTCGATCGCCAACACGATCCGGGCCCAGGCCTGATCCGAAGCCGGAGAGTCGGAGATCAATGCTGCCGCCAACTCCCAATAGTGTGGGGCGCGGGCCTGGCATTGTCGGCAGCGAAGCAGATGGTCGTCGAAGGCGATCGTCTCCGCCTTCGTGAGAAAACCTGCCGTGTAGAACTCGAGCTGGTCGTGAATCCTGGAGGAGTCGCTCATGAAGCTGTCTCCGCCAAGGCGAGGCTCAGCCGGCGCATCCCGCTTCGGATTCGGCTCTTGACTGTGCCCTCGGGCAATCCGAGGCGATGGGCGACGTCGACGTATGAGAGATGCCCGAAATAGGCGAGCTCGATTGCCTCCCGCTCCCCGGCGCTGAGCGATTCAACAGCCTCTCGCACCTGGTCGGAGACCATGCGGCTCCAGACCTCGTCCTCCAGGGAGCGGGGGACGTCCTCTGGGACCTTCTCCTCGCGGGTGAACCGTGCCTGCTCGGAACGCACCGTGTCCACCGCCCGCCGGTGCGCGATGGTCAGCAGGAACGTCCGCAGGCTGCCCCGGTCGGGGTCGAAGCGCTCCGGCGACTCCCAGAACTTGACGAACACCTCCTGCACCGTGTCCTCGGCCAGGGTCTCGTCGCGGAGCACACGCAGCGCCATCGACTTCACAGCACCGCCGTATCGGCGAAAGACCGTCTCCAGGGCGTCGCGGTCGCCATCGACGATTCGTGATACGAGTTCGCTGTCCTCGTGGCTGGTGGGGCTTCCTGCGCTTTCCACGGTTTTGAGGGTACGTATCCGGCGCCGGTCACACACCAGAGGAGGAAGTCCCGACCCAGCTAGCGTACTTGGCGCTGCCTCACGAGAGACACAGGTGACCACACCCGAATTCCCCGAGATAGAGCTTGCGCTGATCTCGAGCGCGATGTCGGGCGACGCCGGAAAGCTCTACCGGATCGCCTCCGATCTCATGGAGGAGGGAGTTTCCTTCGAGTCGATCCTCTTCGACTACCTGCTCGCTGCCGAGAGGTCGGTGGGTCAACGCTGGGCCCAGGGTGACTACCTGGTCGCCGAGGAGCACGCGGTCACGGCGTCGATCGAGACGGTGATCTCCCTCCTGATCGGCATGTTCGACCAACCTGCCGACGCACCGCTGGTGGTGGTGGCCACCGCCGAGGGCGACGAGCATTCGCTGCCGGCGCGGGCGGCGGCGGCACATCTCGTGTACCTGGGCTATCGAACCATCTTCCTCGGTGCGAGCGTGCCCAGCGACGATCTCCGGGACTTCCTGGAGAGCGACCCGCCGGCGGCCCTGGTCCTCTCTGTCTCCATGACCACTCATCTGGTCGGGGCCCGGGCTGTCATAGCCGCCGCCCATGACGCCGGAGTGCCGGTCGTGGCCGGGGGCAAGGGTCTCGGAGACCATGGGCAGTGGTCCGTAGCGATCGGGGCCGACACCAACGTCGAGTCGCTGCGCGATGTCCCGGCGATCGTGGACGGCTGGGTCAATGACGGGAGCCCTCGGGTCGAGTCTCTCGGCGAGCTGCCCCCGGGCCTCACCCGACTCCGGACCATTCGATCGGCGATCCTGGCCGGCGCCGAGGCCGGCCTCGCCCCGGAGTCGGCGGGACTCAGAGACGAAACCGGGCTGCTGTTGGGTGCGATCGAGGGGGCCCTGTTGACCGGCGACGGGCAGATAGTCGTCGACATGCTGGAGTGGCAAGAGACACATCTTGGGGCCTACGGGCTGGAGGGGTCCGCCGTCGCCGACGCCTTGGCGTCGGCGCTAGCCGAGCAGTCAGACGAAGCGAGCGCAGTCCTGGCTCGGGCCCGGGAGATGCGCGCCGGCTGAGGGACGTCGGTTGGCTGGACTCCCATACGGGAGGGAGCACGCGGGTGACGATTCGCGAGCCCTTCTGACCTGGTCTTCTGCTGCCAATGCTCGGAACTGGAACTCGATGACATCGGTGCGAGCGCTCTCCAACCACCACGTCATCTCGAGAAGCTACGCGGAAACACCGCTGATGGCACCAGTGTTGCGCCCCTGGGCGTCGCCTTGGCCCTGCCGGTTGGAGCTCATGGGCGACCTTGTCGCCTGGTGGCATTCCTTCCCTGATCGGTGCCCCGCACGGGGGCCCTACCCCGACAGCAGCATTGGAGCCTGATGAGCCCGGACCGGAGCGGGCTCACCTCGGAAGCGCTCCACCTCGACCAGGCAGGTTTGGGCGGTGGGGCCCTGGGCCAGCCTGGAGGTGCCCACGTCCCGGGTGAGGATGTTGGGGTTGCCGGCACGGCAAAGGCTGCCTGGCTCGATCGGGTCCCACCACGCCCCGGTGGGTAGCTGGACCACCCCTCGCATCAGGTCCTCCCTGATCACGACCGATGCCAGGCAGGAACCCCGCTCATTGAACACGCGGACCAGATCCCCGGTGACGAGACCGCGGTCCCCGGCGTCTTCGGGGGTGATCCCGAGTCGCTCCCGACCGTCCACCTTCCCGTTGACACTGGTCTCGCCGTGATCCCACTGCGAGTGAAGACGGGTCTTGGGCTGGTTCGAGATCAAATGGAGGGGATAGCGATCCGCGTTGCCCAGCCACTCATAGGGCTCCAGCCAGGAAGGGTGCGGAGGGCAGTCGTCGTATCCGAAACCCTCGATCGTCTCCGAGTAGAGCTCGATTCGACGCGAAGGGGTCTGCAGCGGGGCACCGTCCGGATCGTCCCGGAAAGCCACCAGGGCCGAGGCCAAGGGCGGGATCCAGTCCTCGGGGATCTGGAAATGACCGGCCTCCTGCAGCTCGGCCAGGGTGGGGTAGTCGGGGTGGTTGGCGCGGAACCTGGTGTATATGTGCTCGATCCAATCCTCGGCGGTCCGCCCTCGAGTGAACCCTTCCCCGGCGCCGAGTCTTGTGGCCAGCTCGGAGAAGATGTCATAGTCGTTCCTGGCTTCCGCCACCGGATCGATGACCTTCTCCATCCAGAACAGGAAGTCGTCGTTGCCGCTACCACCAACATCGTTTCTCTCCAGCGGGGTGGTGGCGGGCAGAACCACGTCGCAATGTCGGGCGAGGGCGTTCCAGAACGGCTCATGACACACGGTGGTGTCGGGGAGGCGCCACGCTTCTGCCAGCCGGTTCAGGTCCTGGTGATGATGAAACGGGTTGCCCCCTGCCCAGTAGACGAGGTGGATCTCGGGGTAGGTAAGCCGTCGACCGTTGTAGTCGAACTGCTCGCCACCGTGGAGGAGGAGGTCCGAGATCCGGGCAACCGGGATGAAGTCGGTCACCGGATTCGGTCCCTGGGGCAGACGGGGAAGGTTGTGATACCCCACCGGGTGCCCGTTGAGCCCGACCGCCCCATAGCCGAAGCCGACCCCACCGCCGGGGAGGCCGATCTGGCCCAGCATCGCTGCCAGGGCGGCGGCCATCCAGTACGTCTGCTCCCCGTGGTGGGTCCTCTGAACCGACCAGCTCACGGTGATCAGCGTGCGCCGATCCGCCATCTCGAGGGCCAGGGAGCTGATCCGATCTGGATCCACCCCGCTGATCCGGCCCGCCCATTCTGCGCTCTTCGGGATGCCGTCCGTCTCACCCGACAAGTAGGCGCGGAACCGATCCCACCCGGTGCAGTATGAAGTCAGGAACTGTTCGTCGTGGCGTCCGGCCAGTAGCAAGCTGTGGGCGAGGCCGAGCATCAAAGCGGTATCGGTGCTGGGACGGACCGGCACCCACTCCGCCTCGACCGCTTCGATCAGGTCCTCGGCCAGGGGGGAGAGGTTGACGAATCTGACCCCACGATCCCGGCAGGTGTCGAGCCGGCTGCTCAGCATGTGCCGGCCCTGACCCCCGTACTGGACCTGGCTGTTCTTGATCGGCATCCCCCCGAAGGCCACCACCAGTTCGGTGTGCTCCGAGATCTCGACGAAGTGGGGCTGCTGGTCCATGTAGTCGTCGAAGGAGAGCCCGAACACGTGCGGGGTGATGACATGGCCGGCTGCGATCGAGTAGTCGTCGACCGAATAGGTGTACCCGCCGATCGAGTTGAGGAAGCGGTGGATCTGGCTCTGGGCGTGGTGGAAGCGGCCGGCGCTGGCCCAGCCGTAGCTGCCCCCGAAGATCGCCTGGTTGCCGTGCTCGTTGCGGACCCGGTCCAACTCGGCGGCGAGCAGGTCGAGGGCCACCTCCCATTCCACCTCCACGAACGGCTCCCGGCCGCGTAGCTCCGGTCTCGAGCAGGGGCCATTGCGGAACCACGACTCCCTTATCGCCGGTCTCTCCACCCGGCTGCGACGGACCGCCTTCAGGGATTGACCGATCGGGGACGGATCGGGGTCCTTGGCGAACGGATGTACCGCGGTGATCTCAGCGCCGTCGGTCTCCACCTCGTAGGCGCCCCAGTTGGTCAGGGTCCGGTGTCTGGTGGTGGTCATGAGGGCGGCACGTTATCGGGCTTGGTCCGATCCGGGGCAGACACCTGGACCAACTCCATGGCGGCGCTCTCCAGAGCGGCGGCGTGTTCGCTGGTGAGCCAGTGGGGAGAAGTGCGCACCGAAACGAGGGTCGATGACCCGCGGCCGGCTGCTATGAAGGAGGTGAAGGGCGGGTGGGCCAGCGGTCCGACGAACCAGACCCTCTTCGCCGACGCCGACCCCCACCGGTCGAGGGAGTCGCCCAACTGGCCGACGTTGCTCACCGAGCGGTAGTGGCGATACCTGATGCTCCGACCGAGCATGCGACCGAAGACCGGATGGGTGGAGAATCCCCGGCGCAAGGCTGTCGCAGCGGTGATCAGGTCGTGGGTCTGGGTGTCGATCGCCACGTTGACCCGGTCGATGACAGAGAGGATGTCGGACCCCGGTTGCGCGATCGACACGCCCGCGATCACGCTCAGGTTCCCCATGCCACGTCCCACCCGCAGGGCAGGGCGAAGGTCCTGGGCCACCAGCCACGACGTCTCCCCCGAGGGCGGGCCGAACACCGTGGCCCAGGCGTGCTCGAGCACACCGACGAGGACTGCGTCGGTCGACCAGTGGTACCTGCGCCGAGCCGGGGCCAGGGCTTCGAGCACCGGCCCCAACTCGATGAGGGAATGACCGGTGGAGGGAGTGGTGGTGATCGGGCCTGGGTCGAGGTGGGTGGAGACAGGGCTCTGCCACCAGGCCGAGGCCCCGCGCAGCAAGGCGGTTGTCATCGCTCGCCAGCCGGTGGCTTCGGTGACGACGGACTCCACGGTCCGGGGCGACCAGTCGGTGGGGCGAGCATCTACTCCCTCGAGGACTGCGTTGTACTCGTCCCTCAGGTCACCGAGGAGGAGGCGGCTGGCCACCCCGTCGAAGGCGACGTGATTGCACAGGAGCGTAAGAAGAAGCCCCCCTTCGATGGCGGTCAGGCGCAAAGCGATCGGTGGCGCTTCGTGTCGTGGTTGTCCCACATCGGGACCCATGAGCGGAAGTGCCGACGGCTGCCAGGAATCACCGACCCGGACACAGGTGAGGATCGGGTGGCGGGCCGCCAGCCGTCTCCACGCCTCGGCCAACGCCTCCTCGTCGACCGCCCCCTCCACCACCACGTGGGCCTCGAATCCGACCGCCGAGGTCTCGTCGAGAAGTGCCATGGCCCGGTCGATGGCGCCGACCCGGAAGTAGGAGTTCGAGGCCAGCCCGGGCTCGCCTCCCGGGACTACCTTTACCTGCTCTGGGGTCATACAAGGGAGGATACGAGTGCCGGCCCATGCACTTCTCAGTCTTCGTGGCCGTAAATACGGGGATGAATGGGAGCCGGTGTGGAGATTCCTCTCCAACAGCTACGGCTTCCCCGGGCCACTCGATCTGGAAGAGGCCGTCGACGACGTAGTCGAGAAGCTGGGGGAGCAGCAGAGTCTCGTCCCCGCCCGGGTGGCGCCGACCGTCTACGAGCTGATTGGCGAAGCCCATCGCATCGGCTTGAGCCAGGACCACGTGGAGCGCCTCGCCGCCATCGTGGAAGGGGACGATGAGAAACGCACCAAGGTGCTCGAGCACGCCACCCAGAATCTCGGCTGGGACACCAGCGTCATGCACGAGTGGGGCTCGGTTCCCCCCGACCCGGGTGTGACACCGAGTACCGGCCCTCCATTGACGTTGGTCCACGATGTCCAACCGATCTCGCTGCACCAGTGGACCCAAAGCCTCGCCGCCAACGGCTTGATGGCGACCCCGCCCATCGCCGACGCCCCCTCCTGCTCCTCCCAGGAGATCGAAGGTGGACGCGACGGGGGAGCCACCACCGTCTTCGGCAGGTTCGAGATCGAAGCTCGGTTGGGGGATCTCGCCTACGCCACCGACCCGATGAACTGGCCGACGTGCAGCTGGTTCTTCATTTCGATGACCCCGACGGCAGCGCCGACGTTGCTTCCCCCGCCGGACGCCGTGGGCAACACCGCTTACCGACGGGATCTCGAGGAGCTGGTCGGCTTGGAGGACGTCCTCACGGTTCGGACCCCGTTGACCACCCGCTATTTCGTCGGGGCGGATTCGCTCGGGATGGAGTACGACCTGAGGCCGGGACGGGGCGGAGACGGCAAGATCGATGTGGACCATGGCTATCTGCTGGCAGAACAGCACCCAACCGTCCGCGACAAGCTGATCATCAGCTCACAGAAGACGTTCAGCTTCGTCGGTCTCGACGATCTGCCATTCTCATTCCTCTGTGAATTCGGTTGGGTCGACATGATGCGGGCCATGGCACAGTGCCGTGCCCCCGGTGGAGGAACCACATGAAAGACAAGGACACCTTTGGCCGGCTGGGTGACTACTTCGAGGAGATGACGGACCTGACGGCCGACTCGGTCAAGGATTTTGCCGGAGGCTGGTTGAAGCTATGGAACAGGGACGATGAGCGAAGCACGGCCGAGTCGGCCCTGGAAGCGCTCCGTGAGAGCGTCGGGGTCGGCATCAGGGCCACGGCCAAGGCATGGGTTGCGACCCGCCAGCTCATGGTCGACCTGTCCGAGTAGCCGGGGGAGAGGCAGGCGCCGACAAATGCCGGAGCTCCCACGGCTCAGTGATTTGGTCTCGGGGGCGATCACCGACCACGGCAAGGCCACCGCCGACCTGCTGAGACGCCTGGACCAAGACGAGAAGGTGGATCTGGTGGCCGAGGGTGTGCAATGCCTCGGCGACCTCGCCCAGACCGGGGCACGGTTCTTCTTGTACTGGGACAACATCGCCACGCTGCTCGCCGTCGATGGCGAAGGGCCTTTGACCTTCCCCGCTCCCCCCAAGTGTGCTCGAGGTGAGATCCATGACTTCGCCCTGGCCATTCCTGGAGTCAGGTCCGCCGAGCTCAGCACGGGACTGAGGCGCCGGGGTGAGAGCCAGGACGAGATCAGGGCCGGGGCCATCACCGTGACGTTGGGCGAGGACACCGTAGAGCTCAGGGTCGACTGCAGCGGGGCTCCACGCGGGCTGTACGAAGGGACCCTGTCCCTGACCGGAGGCAAGAAGACTCCAAGCGCCCAGAAGTTCAACATCTACATCGACCCCAAGCCGGTCCCATGACGGGGCGTACGACCGTGCAACCGGTGGCCGCCCGCCAGGACACGCTGCGGCGACCGACGGTTCTGGTGTGCGATCTGGCTGCCTCCACCGCCATCGCCGAGCAGATCGGCGAAGAGCCCCTTTGGGAGCTCCTCCTCGAGTACCAGGACGCCTGCAGCGAGGTGATCCATCGTTTCGACGGCACCGTCTACAAGAGGCTGGGCGACGGCCTTCTCGCTCTCTTCGGGATACCCCATGCCCACGAGGACGACCCCGTCCGCGCCGTGCATGCCGCCCTGGCACTGGTCGGCACCGTGGCACAGCTCTCCGAAGAGGTGAAGGAGAGCCTCGGAATCGAGCTGGCGCTACGGGTCGGGGTCCACACCGGAGATGTGGTCGTGGGAGAAATAGCTGGTGAGCTCGAGGTCGCCGGAAAGGCGGTTCACCAAGCAGATCGTCTCCAGTCGCTCGCCGAGCCCAACGGCGTTGTCATCTCCGACGACACCGCCGAGCTGGTCGGCGACGAGTTCGAGTTGAGGCCACGGGGCGAGGTCGACCTGAGGGGCCTCAGCACCGCGACTGTGACCTATGACGTGATGAAGGCGCGTGAGACCGCCACCTTGTCCCGCACCGAGCCGATGGCGATGGTGGGCCGCGCCGAGGAGCGAGCGGCAGTCGGTGCGGCTTGGCGAGAGGTGCTCGGCGGGGGCTCGCAGGTCATGCTGATCGTCGGTGAGGCCGGCCTGGGCAAATCGCGTCTGGCCCGTTTTGCCAGGGACCACGCGGCGCGGGAGGGCGGTGTCCCGTTGCAGGGCGAGTGCTCTCCCTATCACGCCGACATCCCGTTCCACGTCATCGGGCGGATGCTGGCCGGGCATCTGACCCTCGATCCGGGCGCATCCCGAACCAAGTGTCTCGAGGAGCTCGCCGCCGGACTCGCTGCCGCCGGGGTAGATCCCCGGCGCGGTGTGCCCCTTCTCGCCCCGCTGCTGTCGATCGATCCGGGCGGGGAGTTCGATGAGGTCGAGCTCTCTCCCGGGGATGTGGCCAAGGAGACCACAGACGTGATTCTCGAATGGTGGTTCGGTCTGGCGGCCAACGAGGCTCGAGCGATCGTGATCGACGACCTCCACAATGCAGACCCCTCCACTCTGCAGCTGGTCAATAGGGCCGTGAAGGAGGGTCTCGCCCCCGGTGTCTTCCTCATCCTGACTACGAGCCCCGGCCTCGACCTGCCCGCCGTCGACCCCGAGCACGTGATCGAGCTGGCGCCACTCCCCGGAGACGACGCCCGCGAGCTGTTGGAGGCTTTGTCCCCGGCCATGCCGGATGTGTCCGATGAGCTGATCGAGCGGAGCGGGGGAAACCCCCTCTTCCTCAGGGAACTGGCGCGGGCGCACAGCGAGTCCGGTCGGGTCGTGCCTGGTGGGCTGCGCGATCTGCTCATGGCCCGTCTCGATGCGGCGGGTGACCTGGAGCTGGCCCAGATCGCCTCGGTGATCGGGCGAACCATCGACCCTCGTCTCCTCGAAACCGTGGCCGGCAGCGGTGATATCACGGAGAGGGTGGAGAACCTCGTCGACCACGGCATCCTCAGGCATCACCGCGACGAAAAGGGCAGAGGCCTCCGGTTTGCCCAACAAATGCTGGGTGAGACCGCCTATGCCTCGGTGCCGACCCGCCGCCGTCAATCGGTTCACTCCAAGCTGGCCGACATCTACCAGGCCGGTGAGGGTGGGTTGGAGAGCGCCAGCCTGGCAGCTCTTCACCTCGATCGGGCCGCCCGATTCCAGGAGGCGGTGGAGGCGTATTTGGTGGCTGCCGACGCCGCATCGTCGAGGGGGGCATTCTCGGAGGCCCTGCGACATCTCGACCGGGCCCGGCAGCTCGCCGACGACGAGCTCCCCGAGGAGACAGGCCAGGAGCTGAAGAGAGTGGCGGTGACCCGTACCTCGTTCGTTCTCATCGCCAGAGAGGGCTTCGGCTCCGAAGCGGCGAGCGAGGCGGCCTCCAAGGCCTTGGCCCTCGCCTCGCCCGACTCGGTGATCCATTCGGCGGGACCCCGACTCGCCGCTTTTTCCCAGGCGACCATCCTGGGACAGCGACCCGAGGCCGGGGAGATCATTGCCGGGCTCGAGGCCGACCTGAGCAGCGCTCCCGAGGCAGACCGGATCCAGATCGAGGCCGAGATCGTCTTCGCCCGGGCCCTGCACGACTTCGGGCTGGGACGTTTCAGCCCGTCGCGGGACAATTTCGAGAAGGCTCTCGAGCTATTCCACGGCTCTCCCCGGCACGGGGCGCCCTGGCCGGAGTACCCCCTACCGACCAGCCTCCCAGCCACTGCCCAGGGCCAGTTGATCCCCATCTACTGGATCCAGGGCGATCGGTCGCTGTCCAAGACCGCGGCCCGGCGGGCCAGGCAGGCGGCGGCGGAGCTGCCCCCGCCGATGGACGCATTCAACCTGGCCTACGCGGTCGGATACGTCGGCTGGGTTCATCTCATGGATGGTGAAGTGGCCAAGGCTCGCGAAGCCCAGCGGGAGCAAGGCGACATCGGGCGGGAGCACGGCTTCGCCATGTGGGAATCACTCGCCGACGCCTTCGAGGCGGTCACTGCCGCCCAACTCGAGCCCAGCATCGAACTCGCCGACGAGGTCGCGGAGAAGCGCCAGCACGCCGCGATGAGCGCCGGTTCCTCGTTTCAGCCGTTCCTTCTGGCCAGCGAGGGTCAGATCCGACTCCGTGCCGGTCAGATCGAGCGGGCCATCGAATTGTTCGATGAGTCATTGGAGCTGGCCGACGCCACCTCGGAGTTCATCTACCTGCCCGAGACCCACCGTCTTCGGGCCAGGGCGCACACGAACACCGACCTGATCCGAGCCGACCTCGATCGGGCCTGGGAACTGGCCATGTCTCAGGACGCCCCAATCTTCGCCCTGCGTGCTGTCATCGATATGGGGAACCTGCTGGAGACCCCTCCCGAAGATCTCGCGGAACGCATCAACCGGGTCCTGGGTGAAATGGGCGAGCCGGAGACCTACCGGGAGCATGCCCTGGCCCGGGATCTGCTTGCGTCGAGCCGATGACGGCCGCCTTCACAGGGTCGAAGCGACGCAAGATCGCCATCCTCGGCGGTGGTATGGCCGGGATGGCCGCCGCCTGGCGGTTGAGCCAGCCGGGCTGGGAGCACCGATTCGAGCGCATCACGGTCTACCAGCGCGGGTGGCGACTCGGTGGCAAAGGAGCCAGCAGCCGGGGTGAGCATGGCCGGATCGAGGAGCATGGGCTCCACATCTGGCTCGGTTACTACGAGAACAGCTTCCGGGTCGTCCGTCAGGTCTACGGAGAGCTCGACCGCCCGACGACGGCTCCGCATGCTCGGATCAAGACCTGGACCGATGCATTTCAGCCGGTCACCGACGTCGGATTCGAAGATTTCGACGGGACCCGCTGGAAACACTGGGTCGCCACCTTCCGCCCCAACGACCAACTGCCAGGGGAGGAGGACGCCGAGACCGGTGCAATGTCCGTCGCCGAGTTCGTCTCGCGGTCGTTGCGTCTGGTGGCCGACTTCTACGGCTCGCTCGAGACGCCACCTCCCCGAGCCGGTCTGGTTCTCTCCGCCGGCCCCGTGCCGCCACCCCGCCCGAATCTGTGGCAGGGATCGTTGCACGCGGTCATCCCCTCACTCCTCGCCGGTGCCATGCAAATGGCTTCGATGATCCGCCAGACCCAACAGACGCTCTCGGTCGACTACCGATGGCTCCAGTCACTCGGTCCCATGGTGGACTCCCTCCATGAGGCCCTACGTGACATGGTCGGCCAAGACGACCGTGCCCGGCGTCTGTGGTCACTCCTCGACCTGGTGATGACCACCGTGCGCGGAATCGTCGCCGACGGCCTCCTCCTCGACCCGAGGGGGTTCACCGCGATCAACCAAGAGGACTATCGGGACTGGATCGGTCGGCACGGCGCCTCCCCGGAGACCCTCGACTCGGCCCTGGTGAGGGGGATGTACGACCTGACCTTCGCCAACCATCACGGCGATCCATCCCGTCCTCGGTTTGCTGCCGGCACCGGGTTGTTCCTCTCCGGAAAGCTGTTCTTCGACTATCGGGGGTCCATCTTCTGGAAGATGAGCGCCGGCATGGGTGACGTGTTGTTCGCGCCGATGTATCAGGCCCTGCTCACCCGTGGCGTCGACTTCGAGTTCTTCACACGGGTCGACTCACTCGGTCTCGACGGCGATGGTCGTCGCATCGAGAAGGTGGAGATCGGGAGGCAGGTCGACGTGCCCGGCGGGCCCGCCGCCTATCAGCCACTGGTCGAATTCGGAGGGCTCCCCTGCTTTCCCGATCGACCCCGGAGCGAGGCAGTGGGCACCGACGACGACTCCCTGGAGTCGTTCTGGTCGGAGCGGCCCGACCACCACCGAGCCACCCTGCGGCGCGGCGAGGACTTCGACGACATCGTCTTGGCCATACCGGTCGGAATGCACCGATTCATCTGCCAGGAGCTCATCGCCGCCAGCCCCGAATGGGCCGAGATGACCGAGCGTGTCGAGACCACGGCAACCAAGGCGTTCCAACTTTGGCTCAATCACAACGTGACCGGAATCCCCGCGCGGCGGGACGTGACCATGACCGGGTACGTCGAACCCTTCGACACCTGGTCGAGTATGGACCATTTGTTGCAGTTCGAGGACTGGGATGCCGACGAGGCGCCGTCTTCGCTCGTCTACTTCTGCAACACCCTGGCAACCGACTGGCCACCGGACCCCGCCGACCTCGGCTACACCAAACGTCAGGATGAGCTGGTGCGGGAAGAGGCCATCGAGTTCATGGATGATCGTCTGATCGATGTCTGGCCGGCAGCCCGGGATGCGAACACCGGCGCCTTTTGCTGGGATCTCCTCGTCGGCGAGGGCAGGGCCCTGGGGCGCGATCGCTTCGACAGCCAGTACTGGCGGGCCAACGTCGACCCGTCCGATCGTTACGTCCTCTCCCTTCCCGGGTCGGAGAAGTATCGACTCCGCCCCGACCGGAGCGGCTTCGAGAACCTCTACCTGGCGGGGGACTGGACCAACTCTGGCCTGAACGCCGGGTGTATCGAGGCCGCGACGATGTCGGGGCTGCAAGCGGCCAACGCAGTCCTCGGACTCGACCGGTGGAGCGACATCAAAGGGTTCTACCCTCGCCCATCAGCCGGGGACGGTGACTGAAATGGCCGGGCCGAACGCAGACGAGGTCAGGCTCGAGGCCTACCGGGCGGCTGCCGCTGCAGTCGACCATTTTCTCGAGCGTGCCGGCCAGTCGGTGCCCCGTCGGCTCAACGATCTCGGTGCAGCGACGTGGGAGCGTTTCCAGTCGGAGCTGGCCAGGGTCGTCGACCTCAACCTCGAAGTGGTCAGGAATGCCTTCGGTCTCTACGGAGACCTTCTGGGACCCAGTTTGCTCGAGCAGAAGGCGAACAAGCTGGTGTTCGGCCCCGGGGTCGCCGGATCGGAGTCTGTCGCCGTCGTCTGGCTGCACAACTTCGAGGCCGAGCCGATGACCGGCGTGAGCCTGGTCGGGTCGAGGCTCTCCGGTCGGGAAGGGCAGCGGATCGACGAGGCGACATGGTCGTTCCGGCCCGCTCCCGTATCGGTGCCTTCCCGGACGGCAGTGCCGGTCCTGGTCACATTGGGGATTCCCCCCGGCGCCGACACCGGGTCATACACGGGCTCCATCAGCACCGCGGGCCGCCCAGGCGAGCCCGTCGAGGTGCACGTCGATGTCATCGCCATGGAACCAATCGCACACGACTCGTGGTGACCGCGACCACCTCCTCGTTCATGGTCGACTACCTCGACGGAGTCAGGGAGGGTGTCGGCAGAGCGATTGGAGCGAGCCTCCCGGAGGGCGGACCAAGGGACTCCCTATACGACCCCCTCACCGAGTTCGTGGGCAGGACCGGAAAGGGCCTCCGCCCGGCCCTTTGCATCGCCTCCGCCCGTGCATACGGGAGCACGACAGAGCTGGCCTTGCCCTCGGCGGTCGCCCTGGAGCTGCTCCACAACGCCTTTCTCATCCATGACGACGTCGAGGACGGCAGCGTCTCCCGCCGCGGTGTGCCCACCATGCACGCCGCACATGGTGTGCCGATCGCCATCAACGTGGGCGACGGTCTCGCCGCGCTTGCCCTGCAGCCGCTCATGCAGAACGTGAGCCTCCTGGGCTCTTCGATGCACAACCGGGTGATGGCAGAGTTCAGTGAGCTGCTCAGGATGACGGTCGAGGGCCAGGCGATCGAACTGGAATGGCGGGCCCGCAACACGCTCGATCTCACCGGTCAGGACTATCTGGAGATGGTGGGGCTCAAGACCTGCGCCTACACCACAGTCTTTCCTTTGAGGATCGGCAGCCTCATCGGCTCATGGGGCCGTGCCGACCTCTCCTTGGTGTCCGAGTTCGGGTTCCTCCTCGGCGCAGCCTTCCAGATCACCGACGATCTGCTCAACCTGACCGGCTCGAGGGGGCTGTACGGAAAGGAGATCGACGGCGACATCGCCGAGGGGAAGCGCACACTCATGCTCATCCATCTGCTCTCTTCTGTGAGGGGGAAGGAGCGGGACTTCCTGGCTGGATTCCTCCGCGGCGACCGGCAGAGTCGTTCCGGGGTGGACATCGCGGCGGTGCGGTCCTTGATGGAGCAACGGGGGAGCATCGACTATGCCCGGCACTACGCACGAGCCATGGCCGACCAGGCGTCAGTGTCATTCGAGCGAGCGTTCGGATCTCTGCCCGACAGCCCCGATCTGCGCTTTATCTCCGAGGTCGTCGACTTCGTCGTGACCCGGCAGCTCTAGGGGGAGTTGCCCGCCGACCGCACCCTTCTTGCATGTGACCTTCGCCTCTGGGCACACAACGCGGCGGATACGATTGTGGAGGGGTAACCGGCGCGAGGTGATCGGTGAAGTTTGCCCCCACGAGCCTGGTAGGCCGGTCTCTGGGAGTCGCAATCGCGGTGGGTCTGGTGGTTTCGGGTGCGCTACCGATCCCGGCCTCGGGCTCCCCGGACGAGGCTGCGGCTGTTGCGGTGATCGAGCAATACCGGGCCAGCATCCCGGAGCTGATGGGCGAGCAAGGCATCCCGGGTCTGGCTGTGGCCCTGGTCGACGCCGATCAGGTTCTATGGATGGAGGGGTTCGGCCATCTCGATGGACCTGATTCCGCCGAGGTCACCGCCGACACCATCTTCTCCATCCAGTCGATCTCGAAGCTTTTCACCGCCACCGCGGTGATGCAGGCCGTCGCCTCGGACCGCCTCGATCTCGACGAGCCGATCACCACCTACCTGCCCGAGTTCACCGTTCACAGCGCCTTCGAGGAGCAACCGGAACGGAAGATCACACTGCGGATGCTGCTCAGCCACACCGCAGGATTCACCCACGAGGCGCCGGTGGGCAACAACAACGAGCTCGACCCCGGCGAGTTCGAGGCGCATGTCAGGAGCATCTCCGACACCTGGTTGCGCTTCCCGGTCGGAAGCGGATATGCCTACTCCAATCTCGGGATCGACCTCGCCGGCTACATACTGGAACGGGTCGAAGGCAGGCCGTTTCCCGACGTGGTGCGCGAATCCCTGCTCGGTCCGCTGGGTATGGACCGGAGCACCTTCGATCGAGCCGAGATACGCATGGCCGACAACCGGGCGGTGGGCCACGTCGACCCCTTCCCAGCCCCGCCTCTCTACGAGCCTATGACCGCCGCAGGTGGCATGTACTCCAGCGCCGCCGACCTCGCTCGCTTCCTCCGCTTCCAGCTGAACGACGGCTCCATCGACGGGGTCGAGCTGCTCGACCCGGTGTTCATCGAAGAGATGCGCACCGTCCCGGCGCCGCACGAAGCCGCACCGGCCGGCTATGCACTCGGGGTGGTGCGGCATCGCTGGAACCGCTGGCCGCAGGCGCCGGATCTTTTCGATCATGGGGGCGGTGGCTTCGGGTTCCTCTCCGACCTGTGGTGGTCCCCACCGCTGGGGATCGGGGTCGCGATCCTCACCAACTCAGAGGACCACCAATTCCAGGGCGATCTGGCATTGTCCATCCTCGGTGACCTGGTGGAGGCCCCGGGACCCTATCACGACCGGCTGCTGGCCCTCACCGATCGTCCCGGGGCCGAGGATCCGAGCACTTCCTTCCAACCTCCTGTCGAGCTGGCGAGGCTTGTCGCCGGCAGCGCCATGGACCGGACCGGCGACGAGGCCGAGCGTTGGGCCTCGGCCGTCGGAGCCTACGGCGCACCCTATTGGGGCGTGATCGACCCCACCGCCCCTGCGGCGCGCTTCACCGTGGAAGGTGGCGTCCCCTACTTCGAAACGAACGAGGACGGGCAGCTCGAGCGCCACCGGCTCGTCGAGGTCGAGCGCTATGTCCTTCTCGCCGAGAACGGTGAGACACTGGATCTCTCTGGTTCCGTCCCGACATGGCGCAACATCGAGCTGGTTCGGCTCACGGGAGGTCCCGCACCCTGGCAGTGGACGATCCTCATCACCATTGCCGCCGTGGCTGCCGGCTGGCTGATCGCTGCCGTAGCCCGAGCCATCCGCCGCTCCCGCGCGCCCTCCGATCCACGCCCGACTCCTACCGTGCCGCGCACGTGGCCACGGGTCGCGGCGGCGGTCACGACGATCACGGCCCTGGTCACGCTGGCCACCGTGGGCCTGCTGGTCTGGATGCCCGGGCTCGTCGACTCCGCCTTCCTCGGCTGGCTCCGGCTCCCACCGGTCGAATGGCTGGCGATGCACCTTCCACTTGCCCTGGTCGCTCTCGGCACCTCGACCCTGGTCCTCGTGATCGTGGGATGGGGTAGAGGCTGGTGGCCGAGACTGGTGAGGAGTGAGTACGCAGTGCTGGCCGTTGCGGCACTAGTGCTCGTCGCCCAGGTCGCCGTGTGGGGCCTCATCGTCTGAGAACGGGGCAAGTCAATCGCCCACCCAAATGGGTCTTTGTCCCCTGGGTCCGGCCTCACACCGACGACACGATGGGGTCGTGGCGAAGTTGCGTTACGCGGTGATAGCGGTGCTCGCCGAGGTTGGGGCATGGGTCCTCTACCGATACCGTCGTGATCAGAGAGAGGCGCAACGTCGTCTCGACGCGGTGGAGCGGGACTTCGTCTCCACACCGTTCGGCACAGTCGAATACGTGGAGCGTGGCTCCGGCCAACCGACGCTGGTGAGTCATGGCATCTTCCAGGGTTGCGACGGTGCTCTCCTCTCGGTGCGCCCCTTCATGTCCGGGCGCCGTGTCATCGCCCCGTCCCGGTTTGGCTACCTCGGGTCTGCTCTGCCCCCTGCCGCCACCCCGGCCGACCAGGCTGACGCCTTCGTCTCCGTGCTCGACCACCTCCGCGTCGACCGGGCCGATGTGGTGGGTGTCTCGGCCGGGGCCACGGCCGCCCTGCAACTCGCCTTGCGTCACCCGGACCGGGTGGATCACCTGGTGATCATCTCGGGGAACCTGCCCGGGAGCACGACGGCGGTTGCCCAGCCTCGATGGGCAAGGTTCCTCAACAGGGATCTGCCGATATGGGCGCTCGAGGTCTTGAACCGTCGTCTCCTCACATTTCTGGCGGGGGTCCCAGCAGATTTCCGGCCCAGCCCCGAGGATGACCGCTTCCTGGCCGAGTTCATCGACAGCTTCTTCCCCATCCGCGCCAAGGCACGTGGCATCGACTTCGACGCCTTCGTCTCCAACCCCGACGTGAACGGCTACCCGCTCGATCAGTTGACCGTTCCCACCCTGCTCATCCACGCCAGGGACGACCCTCTGGTTCGCTATCCCGCAGCCGTCGAGGCGGCGGAACGCATCCCCCGTTCCACGCTCGTCACCCTGGAGTCGGGTGGTCATCTCGGCCTCGGACAAGCGGCCCGGATGCGAAGAGAAGTCGACTCGTTCCTAGCACGCGATCGGGAGGTCGGCTCGGGCGTGGTCGAGGTAGGAGCCGACCAAGGGAGTCTGCTGCAAGAAGGAGCCATGCGGTGATCATCGAGTACTACCACGCTTCCAGGTTTGGCAACGGTGCGAAGGTGGCTGAGGAGTTCAGGAGGCAATCTGCTCTTCTCGGTGCGACGGTCAACGTCCACCACATTCGTGACGCCGACCCGAAGAACCTGCCGCCAGCGGATCTCTACCTGTTCAGCTCGCCAGGGCAATGGGGGAAGCCGATCAAGAAGGTGCGGCGCTTCCTGAGCGAACTGGACCTGCCGCCCGGATCGAGGTGCGCCGTTCTCACCACCGAGCTGGCACCACGCCCCGATAAGAAGACCGGGGCCCTGCCCTCAGCGGAGGAGCAGGCCAAGTGGCAAAGGGTGCGCCCGATCATGAGCGAGCTGCTCGAGGAGGCCGGTCTGATCGAGGTCGCTGAGGACAAGATCCTGGTGACCGAGATCAGAGGGCCGCTCGAGGAAGGGTGGGAGGCCAAGGTCCAAGACTTCGCCTATGACCTGGGGGTCCAAGCTCCGCAGCCTGTCGAGTTGAACGCCGAGTCGGTGTCGGCGATCTCCACCACCACCTGACCCGCGGGCAGGTCGTTGGCGATGATGTCCTCGAGCTCGCCGGCGAGGCCGGCGAGCCGCTCCCGGTAACAGGAGTCACCCGCGGTCCTCGACCAGGCTTCCCCCCAGCTAGAACTCCGGGCCTGCGCTCTCCCGGCTCGCTGTATCGGCCGGGAGCGGGCTGCCGAACAGCGCGGCCGGCTCGAGATCCTCGGTCATGTCGGAACGGACGGCAACCCACACTGCTCCCCGCGCCAGAGACCCGACCGACTCGATGGCGCCGACTTCGGGAACGGCGCCATGGTCGAACAGTTCCTCCCGGGGCCACCAGATCCGGCGCTGCCAGGTCCGCTCGAAGCCACCGCCGGCAAGATGTCCCGGGTCGAAGTACCTGGAGTCGGCCTTGCCCTCACCGAGGGGGAACACCTCGGACATGAACTCGAGCAGGCTCTCACCACCGGCGTCCTCTCCGATCGGCTCGAAGTTGGCCGAATCGGCGAGGATCGGCCGGAACACCTCCTTCTCGCCGTGGATCTCGAGGGCACGGAGGAAGTCCGAGTCGTAGGCACCATCGAAGAACCGGTCTGCCCACCGCCAGCGATCGCCCTTGTCGGGCCGGGCCTCGGCCTCATACTGGGCCACCGTCTTCGGGTCCTGATCGGGTCGCACCACCGCAGACGGGTCTTCCACCCCGATCAGGACCGCCTGGTCGGCACGGAATCTCTGGATCGACCCCTCGTACTGGGCAGTCAACCAGCCTCGTTCCGAGGCGAGACGCTTGGTGCGGGCTTCGAACAGCCCGGTGCCTCTGGGGGAGAGGCCGAACTGGCACACCGCGGCCTTGTTCACCCCGAACCCGACCAGGTCGACGCTGGTGTCGGGGATGGAGGTCCCCTTGCCATACGGGAACCAGATCAGCCGGGAGAGGACCGCGGAAAGGCCGAGGAACTGCTCCCGGGCCGCATCGGCCACCCGATCCCCGGTGAAGGCGGCGTCGACCTGCTCGGCGAGTTGACGGATGGTTTGCCCGTACCAACGCACCGCCAGCCGCTCCTGCACCCTTCGCCACGAGACGTAGACCAGGACCATGAAGAGCAGGAAGGCGATGGACCCGCACACCGGCCAGACCAGCTGGGAAAGCTCGGAGTCGGAGACCGTGGCATACCACCCTTCCGGCTGGGCGATGGCCCCGGTGATCATCACCGATACGTAGACCAGGACTACCAGGATGGTGAGCCGCGACATCCGGCCCAGGGCGGGGAGGCGGTCCTGGTGTACCGCCAGTGAGTAGGCCTGGCCCAGTCCGGCGCCGGTGACCACTCCGCCCAGGACGGCGGCATAGGTGGCGGGATCCGTGCCCGGGTAGCCGAGGAAGGCGGTAGCGAGCACGGCGAACACCCAAGCGACGGCGCCCCCCAGCACCCCGCCCAGCCAGGTGGCCCCGGAGCCGATCTTCGCTGCCGGCTGCTTCCCCATTGCCCTCGACCCTTCCCTCAATGCCGCCCTCGCATATCCCCGCAACAGGGTGAGGCCACTGACGCTGGCCAAGGTCAGAGCCCCGAAAAGGATGTTCCTCGTCCAGGCATCCATCTCGGTGATCCCCCAATCCCGGACCGCACCGGTGAGGAGGAGCAGGCTCACCACCAGGCCGGCGATGAGCACGCCTCCGGCGATGTGCCAGAAAGCGAACCCGGGCGGCCGGTAGTTGGCCAGCGCCGCCATCTGCACGTCGAGGGAGCCGAGCAACTGGGACACCGATGCGCGGTTGGTGGCGGCGATCTGCTCGATCCTGGCGCCGAGCCTGCCGAGCAGGGTCAGGGGAGCTCCCGACTCCGACTCGTCGAGGATCGACTTGGCGGTCCCCACCAGGTCGTCCTGCGGATGCGGTGCCAGCGCCTCGGCCTCGTTGACCACGACACGGCGCCCACGCAACTCGAGAGGGTCGATCCCGGTCGGCGGCTCGCTGCCGTCGGCAGTGGAGAGAACCAGGCCGCGAACGTCACGCCACACTGTCTGGTCGATCGACGGTCCGCCTTCGAGGTCGAGCCGTCGCTCCGCCTGCGTCTTCAGGTCCCCGATGAGCGCGTCGAAGTCGGAGTCCCCGTCGACGCCCGGGCTGAACTTCCCCTTCCACACCACTTCGACGATGGACGAGCTCCCGACCAGATCCTGCATGGTGCGTCCGGCCAGCTCGGAGAAGTCCTCGAAAAGCCCTTCCACCGCCCTTCGGGGCAGACCGGCGATGAACCGACCCATCTCGGCGATGACCAGGCCCAGGGCCCGCAGTGGCCGCAACTGCTGGCGTCGGGGCGGGTCGGGGTCCCTAACCGCAAAGCGAAGGCTGTCGAAGATCACATCTGATCGCCCGGCGAGATCGGCCACCGCCGCCGAGGGGGAGGGAGCCTCGAGTGCTCCCGGTGGGACCG
The DNA here is from genome assembly GCA_036556665.1 of Acidimicrobiia bacterium. Lineage (GTDB taxonomy): Bacteria > Actinomycetota > Acidimicrobiia > Spongiisociales > ZC4RG35 > JARDZU01. The sequence continues at coordinate 8,342 of DATBIX010000018.1, read as the reverse complement.
GGAGCATGCCCTCGTGATCGACGATCTCTTGAAGAGGCAGGGCGGGACTTCGACCCACCCTGACGAAGGACCGGGTCAGGCGGACCTTGGGGTTGGTGCCGAAGATGACTCCCGGGCCGAGACCGTCGAGCGAGCAGCCCTCCATGCCGGAGAACATGCCCAGGATCGCCGCAGTCTCGGCCGCCATGTGGCCGACGAAGGCTGGAGCGTCTGGGGCGAGGGGGGCGGCGAAATGCTGGTCCGACCTCCTGTCCTCGGGGACGACCACGAGGTTGGCGTCGACATGGGGGGAGAAGAACCCATCGTCGGGCGGCTCCACCGTGTCCCAATCCGGAAACCAGATACGAGCCATGGTGACCGAGGCGTCCGCCGGCGCCAGAGAGACGAGATGGCCCGTCACCGCCTCGGCCACCTCCGCCACCTGGCTGGCCGGGACCGAGTCGCCCGGGGAGGCGATGGCGGCGACCCGGATCTCCTCGGCCGCGGTCTCCCCGATCGAGGTGTACAACTGGACCTCATCCCGCCCGGCGCGCTCGAATCTCACTCCGTGCCATGGCCCGGACCGGGGCATCCTCGAGTCGACGAACCAGAACGGCCTGATCAGACCCTGCTCCACCATGGCGCCAAGCCTCAGGGACGCGTCCCAGGCGGGACCGGCCGCGTCTCCGACCAGGACAATGGAGACCGAGGTCATCTCAGAATTCTGGGGTGGTCTGCGACGCCCTTTCCTGGAGGGCCTCGGCCATGCGATGCAGCTCCTCGTGGATCAGGTCGGTGGCGCCGAGCCAGGCGTTCTCCGGCCCGATCCGGCCCTCCCGGCGCTCCTCCTCGGCGTGGCGGATGTAGTCCTCGTCGGTCCTGGTGACCAGGTCGGCCAGGGCGGTGGCTCTCTTTCCAGCCTCCTCGAACTCGACCTGGGGCACCCCGGCCTCCTTGCCGTAGGCGGTGCCGGCGGCGACCCACTCCTCGAGCACTGGGCTCAGCTCACGGAATTCACCCACTTCGGCACCGGTGGTCCCGGGAATGCGACCGAGGTCGATCAGGGCGTCGTAGATGCCGAGCATCTCCGCAGTCCTGCCCTGGTCTGCCGAATAGGGGATGGCGAGGGCCAGGGTCTCGAGAAACGCCCCGAGCTGACGCGGCCGGCTCTCCCCGGGGATGCTGACCAGCGGCGGCGACTCGATGATCGGGCCCCCGCGTCCCTTCTCCAGGCGAACCACGGTGGCACCGCTCTCCTGGCCGACCGTGAGCAGCCCGAGGAACCGGGCGATGAACCATCCCCGGATCAGGGCACGGACCGCAGGGGTCGGCAACGGGATGGCCTGGGCCAGGGGCCGGCTCCGCCGCCACTTCCAGAAGTCGCGGAGACGGCCCGACTTGATCGCACTGGAATACCCGTCTGATATCGGCTCGATCAGGGAGCGGAACACAGCCGGGTGGAGGGCGCCTTCCAGCATGCTGTAGATGGAGATCCGCTTCACCCGATCGTTCTGGGTGACATTGTCGTGGGTACCGTCACTCTTGTCCTCCAGCTTGGAGTCGAGGAACTCGTTGACCCACCGCTCGAGCCGGTGATTCTTCAGCGGGATCTCACCCGGAACCGCATGGGTCGTGAGGGTGCGGCCATGAACCTCCGACAACAGCACGGGTTCGATGTGGACCAGCGGCTCGGCTGCCTCGAACGCAGACTCCAGGGCTGCCTGAAAGGCACGTTCCCGATCCTTGGCCACCGAGGCCGGGACCTTCTTGTCCGGCTCCCGCAGATAGGAGCGAAGGCCCTGAGAGAGAAAATCGTCGAAGTCGGACCCTTCCCGGGTCAGCCAGGCCCGGGCCCGCAGCACCAGCTCGTCCCGCTCGATGTGCATCCGGAACCGGGCCGGCCGGTCCGGCTCCCCTCCGAGGAGGATCGCCTCGCTGGGCTGCCACTGGTCGACCACCTCGAACAAGTCGCGCACCTGGGCCGCCAGCCGGCGGTCGGTCGGCGTCGACTCCTCGAGGAAGTCGCCGGTGACCACCTCGTGGCGCAGTGAGCGCCAGCGCTCGGCGGGGGCCCCGTAGCCCATGCCCAGAGTGGCGGCGAGCATCTCGTCGAACAGGGCGGGGAAGGTCTTGGGGTCGATGACCAGGGCCACCGTCTTGGCCGGGATCAGGTCGTCGGAGACGGCCTGGTCGCGACGGGGTTGATGGCGGGGCCAGCCGTCGACCGGTGCGGCTTCGACGTCGGCGGGGTCGAGCTTGCGCTGCATGTCGCCAAGGGCGGCGCGCACCGCCTCGATCAGTGCCATGACCACCGACCCGTCGAAATCGAGGAGCAGGGCCCTGGAGATGAACCTGGATTTCTCCTCCATCCGCTGGAATACCAGAGTGTCGACGGCGTGGGCGGCGGCCGTCCTCACCGTCTCGTGCTCGGAGCCGATCTGCCCGCTGAGCTCCCCGAATGCCGCCTGGACGTTGGAGCGAACGTGGGCCGAGAAGCTCTCGAACTCGATCCGCTCCTGCTCGAGGTCGTCACAGGCCGAGTGGATCTCGTCGCGAACCAGGTTGAGCAACTCGATCACCACCGGCAAGCCGAACTCCGACGCGATCTCGCCGGTCTCCCGGAGCAGCCGGTCGGTGACCTCCTTGGTCCAGCGGCGTGCCCGTTCCCGGAGCCGGGTGTCGTAGCGCTCGTTCTCACCGGGTGCGAGCAACTCGGCCTCCTCGACCACCGCGGTGAGCCAGACGTCGATCCGCCCCCTGCTCCCCACGTTCTCGGTGGCGGCCCGATACACCTCCTCGGCCAGCTTGCCGGTGATCATCTGACGCTCCCGCAGCGGGAGTGCGATGGCATCCACCACCTGGTTGGCCTGGCCCCGCTCGTTGATGGCGACGTTGTTGAGGAATCCGGTGAGCCGGTCCCGGGCCAGCTCCGAGGCGATCACGTCGGGGGTGAGCCCGTCGTAGCGCTCCATCCCCTCGGTGGCGATGCGATGGCCGTTCACCAGGGTGTCGACGGCGTCGCGTACGATCCTTCGCTCCGAGTAGGTCTTGAAACGATCAACTCCCAGGTCCACCTCGGCATAGCCGAGTCCTTGCAACGTGCCCACGTAGGGCGGCTCCATCAGCATGTGGAGCGGGCCGCCCTGGTCGCCGTAGGTGCCGGCGCTGTTCTGCCAGTTGGCCGCGGTGTAAACCACGAAATCGTCCTGCACTCTTGGATCGGTCATCACCGCCGAGAGGCACCGGCCCATCACCTGGTAGACGTCGGTCTGGTCACCGAACACCACCCCGCTGGTATTGGCATGGCCCACCAGGAAGGAGAAGGCGGGACCGCTGCGCGAGATCTCGCGTTCCTCACCGGCAACGGCGACTCTTCCCCCGGCGTAGACCCCGCTGAGCAGCTCGGCCAGCGCGGCTGCCGAGTTCGGGTGCACGCCGGCCCGGGCCCCCGAGGAGAGGCTCTGGAAGACGTCGGCGGCATAGAGGATCCCGAACGAGTTGTCGAGCCACTGCTCGCCTTCGGCCCGAAGCATGTCGGCCACGTCGAGGAACAACCCGGCGCCGGTCCCACCGGCCAGAGAAGAGATGATCATCAACACCGGCTCGCCCTGCTCCTGGTAGGTGGCCGCACCTTCCTCGTCCACGGTGGCGCGCAGCCTCTGCAACTCCCCGATCGCATCGGCCGTCCGCAACGCGGTGATCTTGCCCTGGAGCGCCCGGTGGATCCGCTCCTGCTGGTCGAGACCGAGCACACGCCCGATCGCCCGATACTGACCTGCGCCATGGGCGATGGGCACATTCATGTAGTCGGGATCGACCCACCACCCGTCAAAGCTGGTCCGCTTCATGATCAGCCGGTCGACAACCGTCCCGAAGGGGACGCCGTCGCGGTGAAGCGACATGTATTCGATCGGCGGCAGCAGGTCGGGGCGACCGGGGAGAATCGGCGCCTCCTGTGACGACGGGGTGTCGATGTGGAGGAACTGCCAGCCCTGGGGGAGTCCGGTGGCCCAGCCGATCTCATTGAGCCACTCGTTGAGCGACTGTTTCAGATATCGGATCGTCTTCCCTCCCGAGCCGCCCAGCCCAATCAGCAGAAAACTTCTCATACTTCCCCAGTCCTTTCCATTTCCTCCACGATCTGCCGGGTCGAGATCTCAGCGGCGATGAGATCAAGCGATTCGTCGATCATGCCGGCAGCAAACCTGCTCGCATCGCTGCCCCGGGCCTCCCGGATGTCGAACAAGAGAACGCCGGGCACCTTCTGCGCGGTTCCTTCGGCGAGACGGTCCACCTGTGACGAGGCGACGCCGATCGCCACCAACGGTCCGAGTGCGTCTCGGGCCCGGCCTCGATACCACCGCTCGGAGACCACCGTGCGCCCCGGGATGCCCGGTCCCTGATGAGCCGCCACCACGTCGGCGCCGGCGCCGATCTCCGCCCAGGGCGCCGCCCAGGGCAGCGGGGAGACCTTGCGCGCGATGGAAAGCCGTCCGGCTTCCAGCCGGGACGGGGTTCGCTGCGGGATCCGGAACTCGGAGTCGACCGGCATCTCGACCATGCCCAGCCGCACTTCGCCGTATTCGGTCCGGGAAATCTCGGCCACGAAGTTGGCGTAGCGGACCCGGTTCCGACGGGGGTCGGGGATCCGTCCGATCAGCCGGTTCACTCCGTAGACGATGCCCCACAGCGAGGCGAGCATCAGCAGCATCAAGCCGGTGACTATCACTGCGACAAGAGCCGGGTTGGCCGGCGGGGTCACTTCGAGGTCCACCGCCAGATTGCCCACCTCGCTGCGGTCGGGGCGTGTGCTCGGAGTCGACCGGGTTTCGAGATTGACCACTCCCTGGGCGAACCCGGACCGATCGAGGGTCAACCCCAGGGTCACGGTGCGGATGCCGCCTGCTTCGACCTGGACGCAGTCGGACCCATCGAGGCCGGCGGTGACGTTGATGGTGCTCCCGTCGTCTGAGGCGGTGAGGCTGCCGCTGTCGGTGGTGAGACAGATCTCGCCTCCATCCCGGGGGTCGACCTGGAGGTCGATCAGGAACGGGCCAAGCCCCTCTCCGCTCATGGGGGGAGGCTGAGTGATGATGGCGGGAGCGTTGATTTGCTCGTTGAGGGCGAAGGCGGCGGTGGCCGAGGCGGACAAGCCTCTGCCGGAGGACAGGTCCACCGTCAGCTCGAGCTCCGGCTCGGAGGGGAGGGCGGGCACTCCGATGGTCCATCCCTGCTCGTCTGGCGTTCCCACCTGACCGGCATCGGTGCCGAGTTGGAGCCGGCCCAGCGCCGTCCCCTCGATGCGGCCGTGAGGGCCGTCGGCGACCACCCGGAACTCGCCGGCCTCGCCCTGATACAGCGACGGCGTCGAGCTGGAGACCACCGGCGTCGCGGCCACCGCGGTGACGAACCCGCACACCTCGGCCACGCCCGTCATCTCGAGTGTGAACGGCTCTCCCACCGGCCGGGCGACGACCGCGCTGGTTCCCGATGACGCATCAGTGGTCTCGGTGAAGTCGGCCAGGGCGGGGGGGATCAGCTCGGGCGCAGCCCCTTCCCCCCGGGTGATGAGCCTCAGCTCGGTGGCGAGCTGGTAGGGCAGCGGACCGGCGTCGACGGTCTGCTCTGTCACCACCAGCCGGCCGTCCTCGACCGGGAGATCGGCCAGCTCATAGGAGCCGACCTGGGAGGCGCAGGCCATGATGAAGGGGAGCCGGGCAGCATCGTCGACCGACTGAAAGGAGCCGTTGCCGGGGCCGCAGTCGAAGGCGGGGTCGCCTCCCATCCCCCGGAGCACCCGGCGGCTCGCCTCGTCCATCCCACTCTCGTCGCCGAGCACCATGATCTGGGCGCTGACCCCGGCCCCTCCCAGCAGGTCGGCATAGCCGCCCTGTTCGCACACAAGACCGGGCATGAGCGCCTCCGCCTCGTCGGCGTTTTCCGGGGTGACCGGGCCCTCCGGGTAGTAGAAGCGCTCCAGACCCCCGGCAGGGAGCAGGTCGGTGTCGAGGTCGTGCTCGCCGTCGGTGAACCAGAACAGGATCTGACAGTCCGCCGGGCTCGATCCGGCGAAGGCCTCGCTGGCACCGTCCAGGGCATAGACATAGTCGGTGTGAGGCTGGTCGTTGACCGAGCCGACGCTCTCCACTTGCTCGAGGACCGCCCCGAGGGTGTCTTGATCGAGCCCGACCCACTCGCCGGTCACGAAGCCCTCGCCGAAGCCGGCGACCTGTATCTCCACCTGCTCGACCCGCTCGGCCAGCGAAGCGTAGGAGCGAACCACCGCCCTCGCCCCGGTGATTCTCTGGTCGTCGGGGTCGGTCCTGGCCAGGGAGCCGGACTGGTCGATCAGCAGCAACACCCGGACGGTCGTGCCCTCGTCGATGGCGCAGTCTCCGGGCAGCTCCTCGGTCTGGGCGAGGGCGACAAGCGGGATCGAGACCGCGATCAGGGAGGGCACGAGCAGTGAGAGGAGGCGGCGCATCAGAGCTCTCCGGTCCAGACCCTGGCTACGTAGATGGCGAGGCGGAGACCGTGCCAGCCCACGGCCAGACCCAGTGACACCAGCAGACCGAGCCACCCGATCAGGCTCGGCCGCCACGGCGGCTCATGCCAGCGGCCACCGACGCTCTGCCTCTCGTAGCGGAACACGGCAAAGGCAGGAAGGACCAGCACGAAGGTGATGACAAGCGCGACGATCGACTTCATGAACGAGGTCGCCATCCCCGGGGACAGGTTCCATGGCTCACCCCAGGCGAGCAGGGCGATGGCGAGAGCCGACCCGGCGAGGACGGCCACCGCGGCATAGAACCAACGCCGGGATGCGGAGGCATGCCCCCTTGGCGCGGTTCGGGCCTGGGTGCCCCCACCAGGGATGGGGACGTTGGTCACGTGATGCCCGCTGCCTGACGGCCGGGCCGGATGAGTCTCACTCTCGGGTGATGGTAAGAGACCTCCCGAGATGTGCTCCGGGGCCGAAGATGGAGAGGATCGAGCCGCCGGGATCACCCGGAGATCATGTCGGTGAGCGCAAAGCCAGAATCGGATGAACCATCGATGGGGAGCCTCTCGCCGATTCGCCAGCGCGACTTCAGAAGGGCATCGGAGAGCGCTGTGATGCGTAGGCGGTTTCTATCGCTCGATCGGCGGTCGCTGTTTCCGATACGAGTTCTTGTTGACGATCTTCCCGTCACGCACGGTCAGGAAGTCGCAGCCGTTGACCTCCAGGCGTCTTCCGTCGGGCATGGTCCCGGTGAGAGTCCACTCGGACACCCCGTAGTCGGGGGCCAGAACGAAATGCCGCCCGTTTCCCCACTGGGCGTCCGGCATCGTCTCGAGCACCTCCACAAAGGCAGCCTCGACCTCCCTGTGGCCCTGGTATCTCTTCCCGCAGACCTCGTCACCACCCGATGCTTCGAACACGCAGTCCTCCGCGAAGAGGCTCATCAGGGTCTCGATGTCGTGGTTGTTCCACGCTGCCGTGTGGTTGGCGAGAAGCTGTTGCAGGTTCGAATCAAGCTGCGTCATTTCAACTCCTCGATGTGGCGCTCTGATCATGGCAGAGGCTGACCGGATTGGCCCGTCGCCTTTGCGCTAGGTAGGCACTGGCGCCTCCGGGATCCTTGACTCTGAGGCCGGACGAGGCCTTAGGGTGGGAACCGTTTACGAATCCCTCCCTCTGCTGATCAAACGAATCGAAGCGTGCCGGACACTTCACCCATTGATGACTGCTTTGCGTACCGCCCTATCGCCGGGTGCGGTGTGAGTGGGGAGGCGAGCCGTCGGCAGCGTTTCGACTCGCTGTTCGAGGCACACAGAATCGATGTTGCCTCGTATTGCAACTGGCGGTGCCCGTCCAGAACCGACGCCGAGGACGCGGTGGCCGAGGTCTTCCTGGTCGCCTGGCGGAGGCTTGATCACATCCCGCTCGGCGAGGGCGCCCGGGCCTGGTTCTACGCCACCGCCCGCCGGGTCACGGCCAACGCGAGAAGGTCTATGCGTCGCCGCGAGGCTCTGGCCGTTCGGATGTCGGAAGAACGGCTGATCGATGATCGGCAGTCGGAGGCTCTCTCCGCCGAGGAGGCCGTTGTGCACGAGGCGCTGGGCAGGCTGAGCGAGCGGGATCGGGAGGTGCTGTTGCTCGTCGAATGGGAAGGTCTCCGATCTTCCGAACTCAGCGAGGTGCTCGAGTGCCGGGAAGTGACGGCACGAGGTCGACTCCATCGTGCCCGCCTCCGCTTCCGCGATGCCTTCGAAGCGGTCCTCAGCGAGCAGTCGGATCTCGCTGCTGACGACGAAGTGGTCGATCTGGCGGGGCTCGCGAAGGGGAGGTTTGTGAGCGACACGAGAAAGGCACAACCATG
>DATBIX010000017.1:0-71239 GCA_036556665.1 Acidimicrobiia bacterium | reverse complement strand
CGCAGACGACCAGGACGAAGCCGAGATAGACCAATGGCCCGTCTTCGACCTGGACCGTACTCGTGGGACGGTAGCTCCAGGCCGTACCGACCCCGGTCAGCAGGATCCCAAGACTGGAGGTGACCGCCACCCACCGCCACCGTGGGGAGGGCAGCTTCCCGTCGGGGAAGAGAAGCAGCCCGAAGGTGAGCACCGGCAGCATGGCTGGAACCCACATCCATCCGAACCAGGCAATGGCGCCGGCCGCTCCCGGCGGCAACTCGGCCGGCACGATCGGCGCGACCGCCACCGCCACGTCAACGTCGAAGACGATCCAGGTGATGATGTAGCCGAGAAGCATCACACCGCCGAAGAGCGCCGTTGCCGTCATGGTCCACACCACCGGGTTGTGTGGCTGCTTAGGGGCAACCAGCCAGACGAAGCCGGCGAAGAAGAGGGCGAAGAGCACCATGAACGCATCGAACTCGTAGAACCAGATGGTGAATCCTGCGGTGTCGATGACCAGGAACGCCGCGGCGCTCGCCGACAACGCCCCGATCCCGGCGAGCAAGCGCATCGAGGTGATGAGGTACCGGTCGCCCCGGCCTTGGATCGCCCGGCTCACGACGCCGCCCCAGCCAGCACGGGCACCCACCCGGTGACGGAGGTCCCTCGTCCCGGAGACGTTTCGACTTGGAGGGTGCCGGCGGCGGCATCGATCCGATCCGCCATGTTCACCAACCCAGCGCCGCGAACCGCTGAAGAGTCGAACCCGACCCCATCGTCTCGCACTGCGAACTCGAGCTCGCCACCGTGCTCGGACAGCGTGACCGTTACCGAGTGGGCCGCTGCGTGCTTGACCGCGTTCTGCACTGCTTCGAGCACCGAGAAGTACACCGTGGCCTCGATGTCCTTCGGATAGCGGCCCACACCAGCCGCCTGCACGGTGACCGGGATGGGAGCCCGCCGCAGCTGTGCCGCGAGGGCCGGTTCCAACCCCTCCGCCTCGAGGAGCGGCGGGTAGATACCCCGGGCGAACTGGCGCAGCGCCTCGATGGTTCGATCGGTCTCCCCGCGCACCGAGTCGAGTATCGACTTGACGTCCTCCAGACCCCCTTTCTCGGCCATGCCGGAGGCGATACCGAGCTTGATCTTGAGCGCGACCAACCGCTGCTGGGCACCGTCGTGGAGGTCACGCTCCAGTTTGTGCCGGGTCTCGTCCTGGACCTTCACGATCCGCCGGCGCGACTGGCGGAGCTGGTCGACCCTGGCCTTCAGGTCTTCGGTCAGCGAGAGATTGCGCAGGGCAAGGCCGAGCCCGGCGGCGATCTGGCTCAGGAGACGTTGATCTGTTGGTGGGAGCGGATGACCCGCAGGGAGATTGAGCCCGACCCAGCCCAGCCGATCCCCGTCGTGCATGATCGGAATGAGAGTGTCGACCCCGTCGGTTGAGTCGAATGGCAGGCTCCCGTCGGGGGGCCACGACGCGACTCGTCTGATTCCACCGCGATCCACCCAGATCCCAGCCTCGGCGGCCGCGGTGCCCTCGGCCAGTGAACGCGCCGTCTCGTGGAAGACGTCGGGATCGACGGCGTCGAGCCGTCGTGAGAACGAGGACAACACCTCGTACGGAGTGGCCCGTCGCCCGTAGACGATGCGATTGGCCACTCTCTGCAGCAGGTCCCGCAGTGGTTGGAAGGCGATGGCAACGACCACGGTGGCGGTGACCCCCAGCCAGGGGCTCGGCTCGTCATGTATCCCGAGCAGATAGCCGACCCCGACCACGATCCCGACATACACCACACCGATGAACAGGGCCAACGAGCCGTAGACGAATGTCCTCGAAATGACGACGTCGATGTCGTAGAGGCGGTAGCGGGCCACCGCAACGCCGTAGGCGACCATGAGGGCACAGATCCCGGCCAATGTCGCCACCAGCTGGATGTCGTTCCTGATCCCCTCCATTGCCGGCACCATCGGCCCCGGTGCCACGACGATTGCTATGAGCACCAGGAGGAAGACCCCGCAACCCCAGGCGATCCACCGGTACTGCTGTCGCGTCGTCCCGGTGGTCTGTCGGTAGCGCACTACGAGAGAGCCAAGACACAGGACCGCGAGAGCGACGCAGATCAGCAGAAGGCCGCTGGCGAATCGCCCCGCGCCGGTGTACTCCTCGGAGGAGCCGTTCATCCGGGTGGGCGATGCCGGGTGGAACTCCAAGGCCAGGGTCACAGCAAAGCCGACCGCGGTGACAATCGATGCCCACGCCACCCAACGCCAACGAGGCGAGGGAAGCTCCCCATTGGGAAACAGCAAGAGCCCGACGGTGAGGATCAGGAAGTACCCGACCAGAACTAGGCCGATCAATGTGTAGGTGAGGGCTGCGGCAGTCGGCAGGTCAGCCGGGGTCAGCGTCTCGGCTGCTCCTTGCGACATGTCGATGCCCGAAGCGGTGGCCAGGATCGCTGTCGTTGCATAGCCAGCTGCAGCGAGTCCACAGAGCAGGGCTGTCCACACCGCCACCCAGACCGAGTTGTTCATTGGTTGTCGGGGCACTGCGAGAAGAGCAAAGACCCCGAAGCCAATCGCGGGGAGTGCCATATGGAGCGTGTAGTCCTCGGTGAGGTACTCGGGCAGACCAACGACGAGCATCGCGACGATGGCGTAGAGGCCGAGGGCGATGCTCAGCGACCCAACGGCGACCCCGAGGCGCCCTCTCCAGGTGTGCTCGGACGCGGGGGCTACGGCCATCACAACCTCCGCGGCGTCCTGTAGGCCTGCACCGGGGCAATCCGTCCCTTCACCAGTTCTGGGTCGAGTCTGTCAGATTCGGGCTTGACAGAGAGCGCCGTCCACGTCGGGTCACTCAACACCGTCTCACCGGGCTCGGCCCACTGTTGGAGACGTTGGGTCAGGTTCACCGTGTCACCGACGATGGTGTACTCGAGCCGTTCCTCTGATCCCAGCAGTGCCGCGGCAACCGGGCCGGTGGAGAGACCGATTCCAAGCAAGAACGGATCCAGGCCCTGCTCGGCCCACTGCTCATTCAACGTCTGCTGAGCTCGGTGCATGGCCATGGCGGCGTCGAGAGCGCGGTCGGCGTGGTGCGCAATCGGATTGGGGGCCCCGAACACCGCCATCACGGCATCACCAACGAACTGCATCACAGTCCCGTCGTTTTCGATCACCGCGTGGTTCATCACGGCGCGGTGGCGGTTGAGCTGGCTCGCCAGGGCGGTGGGCGCGGTTCGCTCGGCGATGCCCGAGTAGCCGCGGATGTCCGACATGAGGACCGTCACCTGCAGCTCCTCGGTCTCGCCGATCCGGCGCCCCTCACGCCTCAGCTTCTCGGCCAGACCCCCGGGAAGCAGCCGAGTGAGCTCCTCACCTTGTTCCTCGCGATCCGCGATGGCTCGCTGCAGGGTCTTGAGACGGCCTATCGCTGCATCGTTTCCCAGGGTGACTCCTTCGGCCAGCCTGACCCACAGCTTCTCGATTCGAGCATCGATGTCGGCCGGCGTGGTTCTCATGGCGACGGCGATCGCCTTGATCGGCGTCCCCTCGGCTATGTGCTGGACAAGTGTCTCTTCGTCCCGATCGAGCAGCCCGTCGGAGGCGATGGGATGGGTGAGCGATTCGACGATCCTCGGGTCCAGCATCGACCCACCGGTGGCCACCTCACGGATCGCCCTGACCAACTGGTCTCCCTCGGCCACACGATCCTTGAGCAGATAGGCATAGCCCGCAGCGCCCTCGGAGAGGAGTGCCACCGCGTACTCGGGGTCGTCGTACTGGGAGAGGATGACGATCCCGGTTCCCGGGTGCATCTTGCGGACGACCTTCGCCGCCTCGATACCCTCTCTCTGGAATGAGGGCGGCATCCGGATGTCCGTGACCAGGACCTGCGGAACCGTCTCGTCGGCCCGGGCCAGGAGCTCGTCGTAGTCGGAGGCCAACCCGATCACCTCGACGTCGTCGCTGAGATCGATCAGCGCCTTCACTCCCTCCCGAATCAAGAGGTTGTCGTCGGCGAGGAGGACGCTGATCGCCACCTCAGGCTCCCGGCTTGAACACCATGAGGACCACGATGACGCCTAGCAAGCTCACCGCGAAGGGAGCGAACCTCAGGTACGCCTTCAGCGCCACACCGTACTCCGGGCTGGAAACGGACCCGCTTTCCCGGGCAGCCTTGATCCGGTTGAGCTCCCGGAACCCGGTGACGAACTCGACGACGATGAGGCCCAGCGCCAGATAGATCCAAGACTGGGAGAAGGCCCAGGCATCGTTGACGATCACCATCGTCACTCCCGTGGCGACTACCAGCAGCGGGGCGGGGGTGAAGATCCAATCGTCGGTCCACTCCAGGGCCCGCATCGTGCGATCCAATCCCTCATGACCCCCGGTATTGAAGGCATGACGCTCCACCGCCACCAAGACGAACCCGCCGCCAACCCACACCATGGCCGAGAGGATGTGAATCAGGACGAGCAGGTCGTACATGGAGTCGAAGGTACGAGCTGGGGCGGTGCCCGCCGAGGGTGAAGACCCGAAAGGGGAATGGGGTTAACCACACCCTTGATCTACAGCAGCCATCCTCGAATCTGCGAGGCGCCCGCCTCAGGATCACTCCAGTCACACAGGAGGCCACCATGCGCCTGGAACGATCTGTCACCTCCATCTCCTGGATTCCGTCCGAGGCGATCACGGGCCCCATGCGGATACCGATGGACCTGGGGATCGGTCATTACGACCTGCCCCCACCTGACCAGGTGCAAGCAGCGGATCTAGAGGTCCTCGAGGAGGAGGATCGCTTTCGGTTCGCCAATCACCTTGCGGCCTGGCTGGATGTGGAGGAGGGGAGAATCGTGGACGCCGGCTATTCGGGTGGCGGTCTGATCGGCTCGACGACGGCCCGCATAGGGGTGTCTGTCACCTTGCCCGGAGTTGAGTTCCCGGTCCTTCAGAAGACACCCGAGGTCGAGGGGAACACGGCCCGGTTTGTCCAGACAGCCGGGGGGCGGACGGGCGCGCCGCTGCCCCGTCGCATCGACCGGCCGCCCTGGCTCCGGGTGACCGCGCCCACCGCCTGGACCACCTTGTCACTGACCATCCGCGCCGATGGCTGGTCGACATTCGAGCTGATCGGTGCCTCCCCGTTCCCCCGGCATTGGGTCTATGGGCCCGACGGAAGGTTGGCTGCCAAGAGCGGTGTGATCGACTTCGCCGATTGGACGAGGCACCAAGACCACGTTCGCTCACCCTGGCATGAGTTCGAACGTCCGATCCTCACCGCCGGGGTCGAGTCCCAGATCGAGCGAGAGTTGTCCGCAGAGGCCATGTCAGGCAAGCCGAAACTGACTGCGATCGAAGAAGGCGAAGTCCTCGCCGAGCAGGGCAAACCTGGTTCCTCCATCTTCCTGGTTCTGGACGGCATGCTCCGGGTCGAGGTCGACGGCGAGGCAATCGCGGAGCTCGGGCCTGGTGCCATAGTCGGCGAGCGCGCGATCCTGGAAGGAGGTCTTGCGACCGCCACCGTCACGGCCGAGACCAAGGTTCGAGTGGCAGAGATCGACCCCGCCCTGTTTGACCGCACCCACTTGGAGGGCATCGCCGCGACCCATCGACGGGAAGCGAGCGGTTGACCAATCTCGACTTTGGCCCGCTGAGACCCAGGTTCGAGATTGCCTTAGACTCGGGTCATGGCCGCAACCTCCACGATGCTCCCCCTCGGGACCAAGGCCCCTGACTTCACCCTCGCCGACGTCGTCAGCGGCGCCCACGTCTCACGGGCCGATTTCGAGGGGCGCAACCTCCTCGTCATGTTCATCTGCAACCACTGCCCCTACGTCCAGCACGTTCGCTCGGAGCTGGCGCGGATGGGAAGGGACTATTCAGGGGCTGATCTCGGCATCGTCGCCATCTCGGCCAACGACCCGGGCCAGTATCCCGACGACTCCCCGGAGATGATGAAGGACGAAGCCGAGACCTACGGCTATGTGTTCCCCTACCTATTCGACGAGGACCAGAGCGTGGCAGCCGCCTTCACTGCGATGTGCACCCCCGACTTCTTTCTGTTCGATTCGGGGCACAGGTTGGTCTACCGGGGGAGGTTCGACGAGACCCGGCCCAACATGGGCGTGCCCGCCACCGGCGCCGACCTCCGGGCAGCGATCGATGCGCTGCTCGAGGGCCGCCCGATAGCCGACCAGCAATGGCCGTCGATGGGCTGCTCGATCAAGTGGAGGCCGGGGCGGGTCCCCGACCACGTCGGTGCCCTGACCATCCACTGAGACCGACAAGAGAAGGATCGATCACTTGGCCAAGCAATACCCGAGTCAGCCCGAGCTGATCATCGACCTCGCCAAGAGGTATACCGCAACCCTCGACACCAATCACGGCGAGATCGTGATCGACCTCGACGCCGAGCGGTCACCGCAGACCGTGAACAACTTCGTCTACCTCGCCCGTGACGGGTATTACGACGGCGTCGTCTTCCATCGTGTCATCGAGAACTTCATGATCCAGGGTGGCGACCCGACCGGGACCGGAACCGGAGGCCCCGGCTACAAGTTCCGTGACGAGCTCGAAGGTGCCGGTCGCTACACCAGGGGGACAGTGGCCATGGCCAACGCCGGCCCCAACACCAACGGGTCCCAGTTCTTCATCTGCCACACCGACGTGGGGCTCCCCCACTCCTACACCATCTTCGGGCAGGTGTCCTCCGGGATCGAGACGGTGGACTCGATCGCCTCCACGGCCACCGATCGGAACGACCGGCCCCAGAGCGAGGTCGTCATCAACAAGGTCAGCATCGACGAGGCCTGACAGGTCCCCTTCGATGTGCCATGCTGATCTCTGAAGATTTGTCGCGCGTGTCTCAGTTTTCCACTACATTTCCGCCCGCTGCTTCGGCGGCGACTCGTTGGCTTCCCGTCCTGATTGCGACCGGATCGAGCGCAGGGTCGTACCGGACAACAAGGCGAAGGGCTGCCAAGAGGCCCTTCATTAGAAAGGATGACGGGACGTCATGAACATCTACGTGGGAAACCTCCCCTTCACCACAACAGCTGCCGACCTGGAGACCCTCTTCGGCGAATACGGCCAGGTCGAGTCGGCTGCCATCATCAACGACCGTGAGACCGGGCGCTCCCGTGGGTTCGGCTTCGTCGAGATGGACAATTCGTCCGGCGCCCGCGCCATCGAGGAGCTCGACGGTGCCGACTACAACGGCCGCAACCTGAAGGTCAACGAAGCCCGGCCCCGCGAGGATCGCTCGCGCGGCCGCCACTGACCCGCCTCAGCCAGAGCGATCCCGATGCACATGTCTGCCCGGGACGGGGCGATGGGCGGGATCGTCGATGAACAGCTGCTCACCCTCCACGTGGAGGAGGTTGGCCCCATAGACCATGTTCAGGTTCTCCATGGTGAGCACCTCGGCAGGGTGGCCTGAGGCGACGACACGCCTGTCCAGGAGCAGCACGTAGTCGGCCACATGGGCCTCGGCCAGGTCGTGGGTCGACATGACGATGGTGCAGCCGGTGTTGGTCTCGTCGTGGATCACTCCGTCGATGGCCTGGGCCGAGATGAGGTCGAGTCCGGTGAGTGGCTCGTCCAGGAGCAGGATCTCATGCTCTTGGGCCAGACCCTGCGCGACGAACACTCGCTGCTTCTGCCCACCGGACAACTCGCTCAACTGCTGGTCGGCCAGACGCTCGACGCCCATTCGTGCCATCGCAGCGTCCACCGCAGACAGGTCTACGGCGCTCAGCCGAGCGTGGGCACCGGTCGTGGAGTAACGGCCCATGGTGACCACCTCACGCACGGTTATGGGCAACGACTCGTTGACCGCGGTGCTCTGCAGGACGAACGACACCCTGGGTTGCCTCGTCTCGCCGTGCGACCCCACTAGCTCGATCTGCCCCGATGCCGGCTCGATCAGACCGGCGATGGCAGCGAGCAGCGTGGACTTGCCAGATCCGTTGGGCCCGATCAAGGCGGTGATCCCGCCGGCCGGGATGGCGAACGACGAGCCCTCGATGGCCACCTTCGCCCCGTAGGTGAGGACCACGTCCTGCGCGACAATCGCGCTGGAGGTCAACGGCATCTCTTGCATCTGCCATCGACCTCGAGCGAGTGGCCAACCGCATTGAAGGACGACACGGCCGACACCTGGTCCACGACGGTCTCCAATTGCCGTTCAAGGCTGCGCGAGAGCTGGATGTCCTCGACCGCCCCGCACTCGATGCAGACCAGGTGATGGTGATGACCGGCCAGCCACTCGGCCATCTCGTACCGGGTCAGCCCTCTCGCCCCGTGGTGCGGCTCCACCACCCCGGCCTCCTCCAGGACGGCGAGGGTGCGGTAGACCGACGAGACGGGCACCCTTCCCTTGAGCTCCTCGGCAAGCTCTGCCGCCGACATCGGGCCGTCGGCTCTCTCCAGGACCGCCACCACCTGACGCCGCCCGCCCGTGTAGCGCACTCCCGACTTTGCCAGGCGCTCCTCGACTTGCCTGTCCTGGATTGACACACTCATCACAGCCCAATATGGTAAATGATAATGATTCTCATTATAGATACCATTCTGAGAAGCACAAGACGAGTCGTTGCTCCGATCATGATCGCCCCAGTGTTGCTGCTCCTCGGCGCATGTGGGGGTGACAACGGCGTCGCCGACAACGGGCTCCAAGTGGTGGCCACCACTTCCATCCTGGGCGACATCGCCTCCGCGGTGGTCGGAGACGAGGGCACGGTCCAAGTGCTGATACCGCTCGGCGTCGACTCCCACGAGTTCCAGCCTTCGGCACAGGAGGCGAGCCTGCTCGCCGGGGCGGATCTGGTCGTCGCCAATGGCTTGGGCTTGGAGCGAGGTGTCGCAGACCTGCTCTCGTCGACGGAGGCCGATGGGGTCCCTGTGATCGAGCTGGCCCCGCTCGTCGACCCACTGCCGTTCCCCGGCGATCACAGCGAGCACGAAGACGAGGACTCGGAGGAGCACGAAGACGAAGAAGAGCATGGCGACGAAGACCCCCACTTCTGGATGGACCCGATCCGGGTTGGGGATGCCGCCGCGGCGCTCGCGGGCGAACTCTCCCTCATGGACCCTGAAGGCGAGTGGCAGCAGCGGGCCGGAGCCTATGCCGATGCCATGTCGGCCACCGATGCCTCGATCCGGGAGATGCTGGACGAAGTGCCGGCCGAGCATCGCAAGATGGTGACCAACCATGAGGCGTTCGGGTACTTCGCCGACCGATTTGGGTTCGAGATCGTGGGCGTCGTCATCCCCGGTGGGTCCACCCTGGCCGAGCCGAGCTCGGCGGAATTGGCGGCCCTGGTCGAAGTGATGAGAGACGAGGGCGTCCGGGTCATCTTCGCCGAGACCACCCAACCAGCCGACCTGGCCGAGGCGGTCGCCGCCGAGCTCGGCGGCGACGTCCAGGTCGTCGAACTGTATACGGAGTCGCTGGGCCCGGATGGGTCGACCGCCGCCACCCTCTCCGGCATGCTCCTCACCAACGCCGAGCGCATCTCGGCCGCCCTGGGCTGACCGGTCTACCGTTCGCCCATGGATTGGTTCATTGAGCCGTTCCAGCTCGCCTTCCAGCAGCGGGCCCTGGTCGGCGGCATCCTCGCCGCCATCGCCCTGGCCGTCGTCGGAACCTGGGTCGTCATCCGCGGGATGACGTTCCTCGGTGATGCGCTGGTGCACGGCGTCATCCCCGGCATCGCCCTTGCCATCATCTTCGACTTCAACATCCTGTTGGGAGCGATCCTGGCCGCAGTGGTGATGATCGGGGGGATCAACCTGGTCCACCGGCAAACCGGCTTCTCCGAGGACACCGGCATCGGCCTCCTCTTCGTCGGGATGCTGGCTCTCGGCGTGATCCTCATCTCACGCACCGAGTCCTTCGCCGGCGACCTCACCAATATCCTGTTCGGGGACGTGCTCGGCGTCACCAATGGAGACATCCTGATGCTCGCCGCCGTCTTGTTGCTCGTGCTGGTGACGTCCACCCTCCTCTACCGGCACTTCCTCGTGCTCTCGTTCAACGAGCAGAAGGCGAGGCTGCTCGGGCTCAACCCCGCGATGGCGCACATCGCCCTGCTCACCATGATCACCCTCTCCATCGTGGGCTCGTTCCAGACCGTGGGAACGCTCCTGGTCTTCGGCCTCCTCGTGGGCCCGCCCGCCACCGCGGCACTGTTGGTGAAGAGGGTTCCCACCATGATGTTCACCGCGGCAGGGATAGGGGTCATCTCGGTGGTGCTCGGCCTCGTCCTCAGCTACCACGCCAACACGTCGGGGTCGGCCACCATGGCGCTGATCCCGATCGTCTTCTTCTTCGTGGTCCTGACCCTGAGATCGGTCCGTCGCCCCTCTCCTATCTCAGCTCGAGGATGACCCCTTCTCCCAGGTCTCACCCGGTTCGAGTGCGATGACCTCGGCGTCGGTGTGACCGGCCAGCTCCTCGGGTGTCCCGGCCAGAATGGGGAAGGTGGCGTAGTGAACCGGGATCACGGCGGCCACTCCGAGGAGGGCGATGGCGAGACCTGCGTCCCTTGGGCCCATGGTGTAATGCCCACCAATGGGGAGCACCGCCAGATGAGGGGCGAATCGCTCCCCGATCATCCGCATGTCGCCGAAGACATCGGTGTCGCCGGACTGATAGACGATGGTGCCGTCCTCGAATTCCATCACCCAGCCCCAGGCGCCGAAGTCACGGGTCACCTGATCGGCGCCGGTGCCCAGGGTGGCCCCACCGGTGTGATCTGCGTGCACCATGGTGAAGCGAACACCGCCCGCCTCAACGGTGCCGCCCTTGTTCATCCCTGTGGCCTCGATCCCTCTCGCCCCCAGCCAGACACACATCTCGTGGGACCCGATCACACCGGCGCCCTCTACCCCGGCGAGCTCGACCAGATCGGCGCAGTCGTCTCCAACGTGATCGAAGTGGCAGTGGGTCGGAGCCACGACATCGACCCGTTCCGCGACCCGAAATGCCTCGGCGTAGTTGGGCGCCGCCGACCAGCGGTCGACCCAGATCCAGCTGCCGCCCGGCGACACGTACAACACGCCGCCATGCCCGAGCCGGGTGATCCGCAGGTTCGCCATCCAAATGCCTCCTGATCCGGGGAGGCCCCGAGCCTATCCGACCGTACTCAGCCCACCCGGGTGGCGATCCACCACACCGTGCCGCCCTGGTCTCTCACGCCGCCCCGCTTGTCCTCGTCCCCCTTCTGCACCGGTTCCTGCACCGTGGTGGCGCCTGCGGCGAGGGCGCGTCGATAGGTCTCATCCGCGTCTGGCACATAGACATGGACGTGCGCGGGCAATGGAGGCCACCCGTCCGTCCCATCGGCGAGCATCACCACCGTGTCGTCGATCCGGACCTCGGCGTGCATCACCTTGCCCGACTCGTCGGGGAATCGGCGCAGCTCGACCGCATCGAACACGTCCTTCAGGAAATCGATGGTCCCGGCAGCGTCGTCGACGATCAGATAGGGGGACACCGAGGTGTAGCTCTCTGGCTTCATCGCACCGAACCTACCCCCCGTGCTCACCGGATCAAACGGAGCACCTCGGCCAGCTCCTCGATCGACCTGCTGTCGATCGGATCGAGGACAGCCTGTATGTGACTGATCCCCGCCTTGCCGAAGCTGCGCAGCGTCTCGGCCATCTGCTCCCTCGACCCGGTCACCGGCTCCACCTCGGGACGCTCGGTGCTGCCTGCGATGCGGCCCGCCCCACGATCGAATCGAAAGTAGACGGCGGCCGTTCGCTCGACCTCCTCTTTGGGACGACCGATCTCGTCGCAAGCAGCGTCGACCTCGGCCATCAGGGGGGCCAGGCCGTCAGGCCGGTTGCCGAACCAGGTGTACCAGGTGTTCCATATATCGATGTGGGGGGCGCCGATCCGAAGCATGCGGGGGCCGTTGGACCCGAGCATGAGCTGCATGTCGGGTCGGGCCCTGGGGAGCAGCTCGGTTTCCCGATGCGTGTAGAAGCGACCGACGTGGTCGATGAACCCCTCCCTGATCAGGGTGCGGATGATATGGAATGCCTCCTCGAAGCGGGCCACCCGAAGGTCGTAGGGGAACCCGAAGGCCTCGTACTCGGCCCGGTTCCAGCCGGCCCCGAGACCGAGGACCAGGCGTCCCCCGCTGATCTCGTCGACCGTCGCCGCCTTCTTGGCGATCATCCCGGGGCTGTGAAACGAGGTGGCTGCCACCAAAGGCCCGATCATCGCCCTCTCCGTCGCCTCCCCCAGCGCGGCGAGCACCGACCAGGCCTCCCACGGCCCGCGCGAGCCGGTGACGCTGTCCCTGTAGAGGAGATGGTCGCCAACCCACAGCGAGTCGAACCCGGCCGCCTCGGCGACACGGGCCATCTCCCTGATCTCGACCCAGCGCACCTCCCGCTCCACCTCGGGGAGTTGAACCCCGACTTTGATCGCGTCGACCATCGGGACGATGGTATTGCCACGATGATGCAGCTTCGGATCGACTTGGGCCTCGTGTCACCGTGACCGGCGCCACGACCTCCTCGTCCCTGAGTCGGCCGCAAAGGGCCGCCCATATCGCTGCGATGCGCCGGCGGGTGTTCGATGTGGCGGTGATCGGTGGCGGGGTGACCGGATGCGGGGTTGCCCTGGATGCGGTCAGCCGTGGCCTCTCGGTCGCATTGGTGGAGCAACGCGACTACGCCTCGGGCACATCGAGCCGCTCCAGCAAGCTGTTCCACGGCGGGCTCCGCTATCTGGAGCAGCGCAACTTCACGCTGGTGCGCGAGGCCCTGGCAGAGCGCAATCTGATGCTCAACCGCCTCTGCCCTCATCTCGCCGCCCCGGTCTCGTTCCTCTACCCGCTCCGCCACCGGTTCTGGGAGCGGGCCTATGTCGGGGCAGGGGTGACCATCTACGACTTCCTCGCCGCCCGGGCCGACAACCCCCTCCCCCGTCACGAGCATCTGAGCCGGGCCTCGGCTCGAGAGCTGGCTCCCGCTCTGAGCAGGGAGCACATGGTGGGAGCAGTTCGCTACTGGGACGCCATGGTCGACGATGCCCGCCACACCCTCGCTCTGGCTCGCACCGCGGCCGCACACGGGGCGCAACTCGCATCGAGCACCAAGGTGACCGGGATCCCCCTGCAGGGGGGCAAGGTCGCCGGGGTCGAGGTGACCGATCTCGAGAACGGGGAGGCATTCCGGATCGAGGCCCGACGTGTGATCAGCGCCACCGGAGTGTGGAGCGACGACATCCAGGCCCTGGTGGGCGACCCCGGTCTCGATGTGCGCGCCTCCAAGGGCATCCACATCGTCGTCCCTCGGGACCGGATCCGATCGGGCACGGGCCTCATCCTCCGCACGGAAAGGAGCGTGCTCTTCGTGGTGCCCTGGGGTGAGCACTGGATCATCGGCACCACCGACACGCCCTGGGACCTGAGACGGGCCCACCCCGCCGCCTGCAGTGATGACATCGACTACATCCTGAGATGGGCGAACAGCGTGCTGGAGGATGATCTGGCGCCCGAGGACATCGTCGGGGTCTATGCCGGGCTCCGTCCTCTCCTGATGGGTGAGTCGGACGACACCAGCAAGCTGAGCAGGGAGCACCGGGTGCTCGAGTCACCCTCCGGGCTGATCAGCATCGCCGGCGGCAAGTACACCACCTATCGGGTGATGGCCCGTGACGCGGTCGACGCCGCCGTCGCCGGCTGGGAATCACCGGTTGCAGCCTCGCGAACCGAGGAGATCCCCCTGATCGGCGCCGAGGGCTTCCAACGGCTCTGGGAGGAGCGCAGCCGGCTCCCGGTGGAGGGCGCCGACCGACTGCTGCGACGATACGGGTCATTGGCCCTCGACCTGCTCGACCGGATCGAGTCGGACCGCTCACTGGGAGAGCCCCTCGTGGAGAACGCGCCCTATCTCCGCGCCGAGATCGCCTACGCCGCCAGCGACGAGGGGGCGCTCCACCTCGATGACGTCCTCACCCGTCGCACCCGACTGTCGATCGAGACCGTCGACCGCGGTGTCGAAGCCGCCCCCCGCGTCGCAGAGATCGTCGGCCCGATCCTCGGCTGGGACGAGGCAACGGTCTCACGGGAGATCGACCATTACCTGGCCCGGGTCGAAGCCGAGCTCGACTCGCAGCGTCAGCCCGACGACAGCACCGCAGATGCAGCCAGGATGGGAGCCCCCGACGTGAGGACAGGCCGGAGCGAGTGACTCAGCCCCCGACATCGGCGTCGGTCGGGATGGAGGAGCGGCTGAAGTTGCTCACCGCGTTCCACAGGATCCAACCGACGTCGTGGTCCTCCGCCGCCTGTATCGAACGCCGTATCTGCTCGTCGGTCCACCAGAACGCCTGCAGCCAGGGTCTCAGCACCACGCCAGGGTCGATCCGGCGCAGACCGTCCTCGATGGCATGGGACGTGACGTCGTAGGGATGGTCATTCGGCTCGGCGAGGCCGAGCCAACCGTCCGAGTAGTGGCTGGGGTAGACCATAGGGCTGAAGGCGTCGAGATGGCGGGTCAGCTCCTCGGGGCGCTGCCCGATCCCTTGATCGTTCTCCACTGCCACCACGATGCCGAAGACGTCGGCGCTCACCGCGCAGCCCAGCTCGTGAAGGCGCGTTCTTCCCTCCTCCAGGAACCCCTCGATCGCTCCCACCCTCTCCGCCTGCGACATCTCCATCTGCCCGCTCACCCTGACGGTGTCCCCTGAGGGGAACCGGACGTAGTCGAACTGGATCTCGTCGAAGCCCAGCCGGCACGCCTCCTCGGCGAGGCCGAGCGGATACTCCCAGCCCGCCCGGTTGGTCGGGTCGATCCAGGGTGGCTCGAGGGCGTCCTCGGGGCGCCCCTTCGCCCAGAACCAATCCTCGAAGGTGACGATGCGGGTGATGACGTAGAGACCGGCGGCTTTCGCCTGCTCGATTCGCTCCGCCGGGTCGTATGCGCTCACCACCGCTCCCCACTCATGAGCGCGGGCCACCTCGGTGTCGTAGAGCACCCGGCCACCTTCTTGCTTGGTGTCGAACACCAACGCATTCACCGCGGTGTCCTCCGCCAGGCGCAGGATCGCGGCGAACGCCTCGTCGTCGCCGGCGGCGTCGGCGGCGACCCTCAACCCGCGGATGCGCCTAGGTTCGATGGCCACCTCGACCAGGCGAGGAGATCCGTCCCATTCGACCTGTCGGCCGAGCCAGCCCGGCTTGTCGACCACGACCGGGCCCACATTCGGGACCTGGAGGTCGAACCAGCCATCGGGAGCGCTGAT
This sequence comes from Acidimicrobiia bacterium, assembly GCA_036556665.1. Lineage (GTDB taxonomy): Bacteria > Actinomycetota > Acidimicrobiia > Spongiisociales > ZC4RG35 > JARDZU01. The sequence continues at coordinate 55,983 of DATBIX010000017.1, read as the reverse complement.
GGTGCCCGCATCACCCACCGACACGAGGGCCCTCGGCACCGGCTCTCCCGCCTGGTCGACCACCGACCCGAGCAGCTGAAGCATGGGTCTGACCGTCGCCGTCGGCCCCGATGGATCAGCTTCGACCCCTGGCTCGGGGCTGCACCCGGCGGAGAGGATCAGCGCCGCCGCCGCGGCGATGATCCGCCGGGTCGAGACAACAGCCGCCTCAGGCTCCCAGCTTGAGCACCATCACCGTGATGGCGAGGAGAACCAGGAGGGTGTCGATGGCACCGAAGGTGGCGATCCGGCTCGCCGCGGAGCGGATGGCGGTCTGGTCCCCTGATTCGATGGCGGCGGCGGCCCGCTCCGATCCGGGCTCGAACACGAACTTGCCCAAGAGGGCCCCGATGATGACCACGACGAACCCGATGCCGACGAAGACACTTGAGAAGTCGAAGGTCTCGCTGATGAGAATCATCCAGATCCCGGTGGCCGCCACAACAATGCCCACCGGCATGTAGAGCCGTCCGGAGAGCCTGCCCGCCACCCGGTACCAGCCCGCGGCCGCCTCCGGGCCTTGTTTGGCAGCCATCGAGGGGGCGACCGCCTGCACGATGTTCGCCCCGAGCCAGGTTCCCGCGGCAGCGATGTGCAGCGTGAGCAGCACGTCCCTCAGTTCCATCCGGCCTCCGTTCGCGTGCGGAAAAGGTACCCGTCCGATTGCCCGCCGGGAGGTCATACCATCCAGGTCTCGTGGTCGGTCAGCAGGAAGGGATCGGATGCCGGGATGCGGCGTTGGCCACGGCATTCCTCCTCGGATTCGGGATCGCCCTCTTCGCCATCGGGCTCACCATGATCAGCCAGGACACCTGCACGGGGGCCTGCGAGACCCTCGGCCTCACCTTCCTCTACGCCGGAGGCCCGGTCTCTGCGGTCTTCGGGGTGCTCAGCGATCACGTGATCGTGGCCTGGCCCCTCGATGTCACGCTTTGGGTGGTCCTCGGCTTCACCATCGCCCGGATGGCAGGCCGACGGGGGATCCGGCCTCTGGGACCGGCGGTGGCCGCGATATCCGTCTCGCTGATCTTCGGACTAGTCCTTTCGCAATTCGTCGAATTGGCCGTGTGAAGCGGCCGATCGACTCGTAGCGTTCCCACCGATGTCAGCTCGTCGCCTTGCTGCGTACCCCCTTGCCGCGCTGATCCTGGCCGGCGCCGCCACCAGCGCGGTGTTCACAGCCGATCGGCCCGGGGCGGATCTCAGCCCCCTCGCCGGCTCGGGCGCGCTGGTCGAGATCCTTCAGGGCAATCGGAGCGTGCTCTGGACGTCGCTGTCCGGACCCGTCCTCTCCTATCGGGTGGTGGGATGGCCGGAGTCCATCGATGGCAACGAGCTCGGAGGCGGGCTCGTCATCGAGCGGGTCGGTCAGACGTCGGGCCTGGTCGACTTCGGCTCGAAGCCCAAGGAGCTCGTCTTCACGCTGGGCAACGGCTAGACCGCCAGGTATCGGTCCAGCTCGCCCTCGGCGAACGGCCCCACCGCGCCGATCATGCGCTGCCCGGTGTACAAATCGGTGGCGACCGTCTTGACGTCGTCGAGGGTGACAGCCTCGAGCTTGGCGAGTCGCTCGTCGACGGAGAGATGAGGCATCCCGGCCAGCTCGTCCCGGCCCAGCCGTACCATCCTGCTGTTGGGGTCCTCGAGGGCGAGGGCAAGACCGCCTCTCATCGACCCCTGCGCCCGCTCCAGCTCCTCAGCGGTGATCCCCTCTGCCACCACCTTGGCCAGCTCGTCCCTGATCACCTCCATGGTGGTGTCCACCTGGCTGGGGGTGGTACCGACATAGACGCCCCAGGCTCCGGCGTCGGCGTAGGCCATCTTGAACCCGTAGACCGCGTAGGCGAGGCCCCGCTCCTCGCGGATCTCCCGGAAGAGCCGGGAGGACATGCCGGCGCCCATGACGTGGTTGAGCACCTCGAACGCCCAGCGCCGCTCATCGGACCGGGTGAAGCCCTTGCCGCCGATGACGAGGTGAGCCTGCTCAGTGTCGCGGTGGGTGATCTTGACGGTCGGCCAGGGGGCGGCCGGGCCGTGCTCGTGATCGACCGTGTCCCCCGACCATCCACCGAATCTCTCGGCGACCATGTCGACCACGGTCTCGTGGTCCACCGAACCCGCTGCCGCCACCACCATCGACCCTGCGCCGTAGCGACGCTTCCAGTAGCCGAGTATGTCGTCGCGGGTCATGGCCCGAATCGAGTCACGGGTTCCCAGCACGGGAGCCTCCAGCGGATGGTCCACGAACACGACCGTGCTGAAGTTCTCGAAGGAGACGTCGTCCGGATCGTCCTCGTTCATGTTGATCTCTTCGATCACCACCTGGCGTTCTGCATCTATCTCGTTCTGCCGGAAGGCGGGGCGCTGGATCATCTCGGAGAGGACGTCGAAGCCGGTGGCCAGATCCTGGTCGAGGAGCCGCACCCAATAGCAAGTGCTCTCCTTGGTGGTGAAGGCGTTCGACTCGGCACCTATCGCATCGAAGATCTCCGAAACCTGCCGTGCCGACAGAGTCTCCGATCCCTTGAAGAGCAGGTGCTCGAGGAAGTGTGAGGCGCCGTGCTCATTGGGGAGCTCGTCGCGAGTGCCGGTGTCGACCCAGCAGCCCAAGGCGATGGAACGCAGGGAAGGCATCGGCTCGGTGAGTACGCGAAGCCCGTTGGGGAGTGTGGTGAGGTCGTAATGCACGGGCGGAGTGTATGGATGCGATCGGGCTAATTGCCCTCCGGCCTCCGCTGTCCCACCGTTTGACACTTATGAGACAATGGCCAGCTATGCGTGGGCGCGAGCAGACCTTCCTCTCCGATCTCATCGGGCCTGGAGACCAAGCGATCGAGGCCGTGGTGAGCCGCTACCAACGAGTGGCCCCGGCCGTGACCCGCTTCGCCCGGACCCTCGCCAACAACCCCAATCTCAGGGTGAGGCTCGGCTCCGAGGCTGCCGCCTCGCGCGACGAGGTGGTGTGCGACCCGCGCATCTTCCAGTCGGCATACACCCGCAACGCCCCGGTCACCCCGGACGAGGTCGCCCTCGCCTCTGCCCTGCACGAGGTGATGCACCTGGTGTCGACCAACCTCGACGAGGTCAGGGACCTGCCGGAAGGGTGGCCAGTCGACGGCGAGGCACCACCGGATGTGAAGGTCGACCTGCTCACCGCCCTGGAGCGAACCAACAAGCCGGTGGCCGAGGTCCTCTTCTTCTCGCTGGAGGACGCGCGACAGGAGGCTCAGGGCCTCGCCGCCTACCCCGGCGCCCGTTCCGTCCTCTACGACCTCTACATGTCGTCGCTGAGCCAGGCGATCTCCCGCTCCGGCGCCCTCAGCCAGTTCGTGCTCGGGTGCTTCCTGCTCACCGGTGGCTACATCGATCGCGAGGTCCTGGAGCGCCGATTCGAGGCGCGGGCCACGGCCGCCATCGACGACGGCAGCCATCACTGTGAGATGGCCGCCGAATCGAGCGATCCCTGGGAAGTGGCTCAGCTCGCTCTCGAGCTCGAGGCCATCGCCCGTGCCCATGGGCTCGTGACCGAGGTCCAGGCGAACACCACCCACGCCAAGCAACAGCATGCAGCCCGAGCCGATGCGGAGAAGGCGCAGGAGGGGGTCGATGCGGTTCGAATGACCTCCCCGATCCTGGTCGACGCCGAGTCCTATCAGGACACGAGACGATCAGCGGAGTCACGCTCGGGGGCCTCGGACCGCAAGGGTGCCTCGGAGATCGCCGACGAAGAGTCGACCGATCAGCTACTGAGGGTCAGCCAGGCCCCGGACATCTACCTGCCCACCGGGCAGGGAGGGAAGCTGGTGGTGGGACCCATCCCAGCCTCGTTCTCCCGATTCTCGGCCGAGGGGAAGAGCACGCTCGATCTCGCCTCCAAGAAATGGGGTCTCGCCCAGCGCAGGGTGTCCGGGGAGCTGTTCCCGCTCTTCGCCGCCAATCAGCGCCGTGGTCTCCGCTCGGGCTACGACCAGGGTGACGTGTCGCCCCACGCCGCCCTGTTCATCGGGGCAGGCCTCTACCAGCGTGTCTACGAGCGACGGGCGGCGCGCACCCGTCGCACCTATGCGGTCTCGCTCCTGGTCGACGCATCCGCTTCGATGCTGAGCCCCGGTAAGGGAGGAGGGGCCGGTACCTCATGGGCGATGCCGGCGGCCTTGCTCGGAGCCTGGACGATGGCCCATCTCTGCGACGAGCTCCAGATCGACTTCGAGGTGGCCCTGTTCAACCGGGGCTTCGCCGCCCGCCCCGACGACACCGAGGACTCCTACCGACGAAAGCGGGCGGCGGCCACGGCGGGGCTGAGGCGAACACAGGGTGCGGCCGCCGACCGCCTCACCTCCACGGTAAACCACTACGTCGTCAAGCCCTTCGAGCGTCGTTGGAGGGACGCCGAGCAGGCTCTGGCCGGGCTGTTCTACACGGCGGCCGAGCCGAGGAAGGCTGCGACGCTGGCACGTCGTGACCCCCGGTCGGCTCCTCCCGTCTCCCTATTCGAGAAGGCGGCCAACGTCGACGAGTTCAACATCATCCATGCCGCCGAGCGAATGGCCCGCCTCGGGGCCCAGGTGCGGGTCCTGATGGTCCTTGCCGACGGGATGACACGTGGCTCCCTGGAGGCGTTGAGGACGTCCGTCGCCGCGGTCGAGGCGGGGGGCACCACGGTCATAGGGATCGGGATCGGAGATCACACCGTCGACGAGGCCTACCGCCGCCATGAGGTGGTGTCACAGCCGGAGGACCTGGCCCAGGCCATGATCGACGGCACCAGGAACGCCCTGCGCAGGAGTCTCGCCCTATGGGGCATGGACACCTGGTGGCTCAGGGCATCGGAGTTGAAAGCGAGCCGGGAGAGCGCAGTTGCCTGAACATGCCATATTCGATGACCCGTCGGGCGAGGGTCCGCCCATCCAGTTGGAGAGGTTCGAGTTGCCCCCCGACGTGCCCGACGCCGAGCTCAGGGCGAGGAAGATCCCCGAGCCCGACCCTCACTACGTCGACCTGGGCATGCTCTACCGATTCGCCCAGATCGAACAGGCCCGGATGTCCGGAGCCGAGGGCCTGGTACCGCTGCATGTGGCGGTGCGCGGCCACATGGGCACCGGCAAGGACCACGACATCGAGCAGTTCGCCGCGGCGATGGGGCTCCCGTACTTCCGCATCCCCCTCACCGGCGAGGTGCGCGACGTCACCCTGATCGGGTCCACGCGCCTCCACGGAGACGGGAAGGGAGGTACGGAGAGCCGTTGGGAAGACGGCGACATCACCAGGGCCCTGCGCGGGCCGGCCCTGCTCAACCTCTCGGAGCTGAACGCGGCCGGGGCCGAGACCCTGTTCGCCCTGCACGCGCTGCTCGACCGCTATGCAGCCCTCGACCTTCCCACCGGTGAGACAGTCGACCTGAGACACGACGTCCGCATCTTCGGCACAATGAACCCGACCGACCTGCGCGACTACGCAGGCACCCAGACCCTCAACAAAGCATTCGCCGATCGCTGGGTGATATGGGAGAAGAGCTTCCCGGCGGGCAGCCAGGTCGAGATGATGCTGCAGAGGCGCTACCCGCACCTCAACGACGAGTACGTCACCGCCATCGCCCGCCTCGCCGTCGAGGTGAACGCCTCGTTCGAGGCTCAGGACTCGGGCGTCCGGGTCGAGACTCCACTCTCGCTGCGCTCCGTCCTCGACCGGATCCCCACCGGCCTGGTGGTCTATGCGGATCGGAGCGACCCGTTGCGCCACGCCTGGGAGGACTACGTGCTCCCCCATGTCGACCAGTTCGACCGGGACCACTATGAGACGGTGTGGAACGCGGTGGTGCGCAAGGGACCCAGCGTCAAGCCTTTCTGACCCGCTCGACCGACCTCTGCGTTCGCTCTCTTGGGGAGCCTCGTGATTACCGTCGCGTCATGCCCTATGGCCTCGGCAACTCGGAATTGGACGCCAAGATCGCCGACCTGGTCACCGCGGCCACCTCGGGAGAGAACGGGGACCTGATCGGGGAGATGATCGTCACCGCCCTGAAACTGGGCCGCGATGGCTCTTCGCGCGCCGACCTCAAGCTGATCAACACGGCTCTCAAGGAGATGAGGTATTCCAACCTCGTCTTCTCGCGGCACCGCGAACCGAAGGTCACCATCTACGGCTCCGCCCGGATCCCCGAGGGCGACCCCAACCACACCATCACCCATGACTTCGCATCGATCATGTCCAACAGCGGCTGGGGCGTGATCACCGGAGCCGGCCCCGGGATCATGGAGGCGGGCAACCGCGGGGCAGGCATCGAACACACCTACGGGGTCAACATCCGCCTCCCCTTCGAGGACAAGGCCAACCTGCATCTCGACCCGGACCGGGTGGTGAATTTCAAGTACTTCTTCACGAGGAAGCTCGGCTTCGTCAAGGAGGCCCATGCGTTCGTGCTGCTCCCCGGCGGGTGGGGCACGCTCGACGAGACCTTCGAGCTGCTCACCCTGATGCAGACCGGCAAGAGCGACCTCCACCCCATCGTGCTGCTCGAAGCGGAGGGAACCGGGTACTGGGGGGCGATGATCGAGTTCATCAAGGGCCACCAACTGGCCAGAGGTCTCATCTCGGAATCCGACCTCTCGATATTCCTCCACACCATGGATGAGCGTGCCGCCGCCGAGCACATCTGGCACTTCTACACCAACTACCACTCCCAGCGATACGCCGGGGGCCGGCTCGTTCTCCGGCTCCGCGAGCGCCCCACCGACGAGTTGCTCGAGCGTCTCAACGACGATTTCGCCGACATCGTCGTCGAGGGGAGGATCGAGCGGGTGGGGCCGAACCAGGCCGAGATCGACGACAACGACGCCGTCGACCTCGAGCGCATCGCCTTCGTGTTCGACCGGCGCCAGTTCGGCCGGCTCAGGGTCCTGATCGACCATCTCAACGACGCCGCCGTGGCACCGAAGACCTACGAGCTCCCGCTGCCCATGACCGAGGAGCACGCGGAAAGACCCTGGTAGAGCCTCTTTCACGTGGGAATAGCAAGCGCTCCCGGGCTACCATTGGTTCGTGCGCGACATCCTCTCCGACCTGGTAGCCGAACAGCAGTTCCTGGATCAATCACTTCAGAGGATCCCGATCAAGATCTGGGACATGGTGACCCCCTCCAAGCCCTGGACCGTGCGCGACACCATCGCCCACCTGGCGGATTTCGAGGAGCTCGCTGCCGACACCATCGCCGGTGGCGACAAGATCAAGCGCTGGCAGAACGCGCCGAATCTGAGCGCGCTGCGCAACGAGGCGATCAAGAAGGGGCGGGCCATGCGCCCCCAGGACGTCATCGAGTGGTGGCGCGGTGGAAGGGCCAAGGTGGTCGAGCCCCTGTCCCACATGGGAGCCGAAGCGCGCATCGAGTGGATCGACGGCGACATGAGCGCCCGCACCTTCGCCACGTTCCGCCTCGTCGAGACCTGGATGCACGGTCTCGACATATACGCCACGCTCGGTCTCGACGTCGAGGACACCCAGAGGATCCGCCATGTCTGCTGGCTCGGGTGGAAGACCCTCCCCCACGCCTTCAAGGAGGCCGGGGAGGACTACGAGCCGATTCGGGTCGAGGTGATCGGCCCCGGGTATGCCAAGTGGGTGTACGGGCCTGCCGACACCGACCAGTTGGTCAAAGGCTCCGCCTCGGAGTGGGCCAGGGTCGCGGTGCGCAGGATGCGCCCGGAGAAGACGAATCTCAAGGCGACCGGGGACTTCGCCGAGAAGGCACTGCAGGTAGCCAAGGCCTACCTGTGACCGCAATCCCCCGTCTGGTGGGGATGGTCCATCTGATCCCGCTCCCGGGATCCCCCCGCTACGACGGCTCCATGGGCGCCGTCCTGGACAGAGCCACCTCGGATGCCGCCGCCCTCGCCGCGGCCGGTTTCCCGGCCCTCCTCGTGGAGAACTTCGGAGATGCCCCGTTTCGTGGCGACCACTCGGACTCCGAGACGGTGGCGGCGATGACCCTGGCCGTCGCCGCGGTTCGCGAAACCACGAGGCTCCCGCTTGGGGTGAACGTGCTCCGCAATGACGCCCTTTCCGCCCTCGCCATCGCCGTGGTGACCGGGTGCGAGTTCATGCGGGTGAACGTCCTCTCCGGGACCATGTACACCGACCAGGGGCCGATCGTGGGCAAGGCCGACGAGCTGATGCGTCGCCGCGCCGCCCTTGGTCAGGTCGAGGTCTGGGCCGACGTGATGGTCAAGCACGCCACACCCCCACCCGGTCTCGACGTAGCCCGCGCCGCCGAGGACACGGTGCTGCGCAGCCTGGCCGACGCAGTCATAGTGTCCGGGAGTGGGACCGGAGCCGAGCCCGGCATGGACGACCTGCGCGCCGTCCGTGCAGCCGTTCCCAAGGAGACCCGTCTCGTGATCGGATCCGGTGCCACCGCAGCGAACCTGGGGCGTCTCCTCGAAATTGCGGATACCGTGATCGTCGGGTCCTCACTCAGGGCCGATGGCGACCCCGCTCGTCCGGTCGACTCGAATCGCGCCGCTGCGCTGGTCGAGGCCGCCCGCACGCACGGTCTGGTCTGATCAAAGCCAGATCAGAGGGGGCGTCGCCGTCTCGAGGAGATAACGCCGGTGTTGAACCCGGCGAGGTGCAGACTCCCCGAGAACCGGGCATGCTCGATCTTGAGACACCGATCCTGCACCACCCTGAGACCGGCGTCGGTCGCTCTCGCCGCCGCCTCCTCGTGACGGAGGCCGAGCTGGAACCAGACGACCCGCGCCCCGATCGCGATCGCCTCTTCGACGACGCCCGGGATCTCATCGTGACGGCGGAAAACGTCGACGATGTCGGGCACCACCGGCAACTCGGCCAGCGAGGGATAGCTCTTCAACCCGAGGACCTCGTCGTACATCGGGTTGACCGGGTACATCTCCAGGTCGGTGCGGACCAGGTAGGTGGCCACGAAGTTCGACGAGCGCAGCGGGTTGGCCGAGACGCCGACCAGCGCCACGCTGCGCGCCGACTGGATGATCTGAAGACGCTCGAGGGCGGTCGCATCGCGAATCATGGTGGTCACGAGGCCGCCCCTTCCAGGGCCTGGCCCAGGTCCCAGATGATGTCGTCGACGTCCTCGAGACCGACCGAGATCCGGATCATCTCATCACCGACCCCGGCCGCACGGCGCTCCTCCACCGGCACCTGCTGGTGCGTGGTGCTCGCCGGGTGGATGACGAGGGTCTTGGCATCCCCGACATTGGCCAGGTGGGAGGCCAACTCGACCCCGGCGATGAAACGGGCCGCGACATCGAAGCCACCCTTCACCCCGAACGTGAACACCGCTCCCGGGCCCTCGGGCACGTACCGCCGGGCCAACTCGGTCCACGGGTTGTCGTCGAAGATCGGATATCGCACCCAGGCCACTTCGGGGTGTCCGGCCAGGAACTCGGCGACACGACGGGCGTTCTGGGTGTGCCGCGCCATGCGCAGCGAGAGCGTCTCCAGACCGAGGAGGAGGAGGAAGGCGTTGAACGGGGACAGTGACGCCCCGGTGTCCCTCAGCGTCTCCACCCTCGCCTTCATCAAAAAGGCGTACTCGCGGAAGTTCTCCCAGAACATCAGGTCGTGGTATGCAGGGGAGGGCTCGGTGATGCCGGGGAACCTCCCGTTGTCGAACGGGAACAGCCCCGATTCGACGATCACCCCTGCGATCGCCACTCCATGCCCTCCGATGAACTTGGTCGCCGAGTGGACGACGATGTCGGCCCCGTGCTCGATAGGGCGGCACAGGTAGGGAGTGGCGAAAGTGTTGTCGACGATGAGCGGGATGCCGTGGTCGTGGGCTATGTCGGCCACGGCCCTGATATCGAGGATGTCGGCGGCCGGATTCCCGATCGTCTCCCCGTAGAGGGCCTTGGTCCTTTCGGTGATCGCATCTTTGACCGCGGCGTGGTCCGAGATGTCCACGAAGTGGACGTTGATCCCGATGCGGCGCAGGGTCACGTCGAACTGGGTGAAGGTCCCGCCGTACAACGATCGGGAGGCCACGATCTCGTCTCCGGCACCGCAGAGGGTGAGGATCGAGATCAACTGCGCTGCCTGGCCCGACGAGGTGGCGAGGGCGCCCAACCCGCCCTCGAGGGCTGCCATCCGCTCCTCGAACGCGGCATTGGTCGGGTTGCCGATCCGCGTGTAGATGTTCCCGAAGTTCTGGAGGGCGAAAAGGTCGGCCGCCTGCTGGGCATCCTCGAACACGAAGGACGTCGTTGCGTAGATCGGCATGGCGCGCGCCCCGGTCTCGGGGTCGGGCCGTTGGCCGGCATGGATCTGCCTGGTGTCGAAGCCGAAGGTGTGCTCACTCATGCTCGTGCTCCGGCGTGGGGCGCGGGGTCGGGGTTCGATGCGGGTGCCGGCTCTGTTGTGGCATGACGGTTTCTCCTTGTCCACGCGCTCTTCCGAGCGCCGTGACGGATAACCGTCCTCGGCCACTCATCGTTCAGGCATTGGCACCGTTCTCGTCGGTTGCCGCGGTTTCGCAGGGCCTGTCCCTCCACCGCTCTTGATGAGCGCGTTCTCTTGTCGCTGCCGACAAAGATAACCCAGCCAACCCGGCCTCTCCAACTCTTCGGCGACTAGGTCTATCGGACTAGTCCGGGTGACTAGTCGCCATATAGTCCATTCGGCCCATACATTTGCGGATTTCCGCTGACAAGACTGCGTGCGTGGGTGATCTTTCGATGCGGGAACTGCCAAGAGACATACTGATCGAGGTCATGGAGGACGTGATCGAGGACCTCCATGGTCACGTGCACCGGGTCTCCGACCTCGCCGTGAACCTCGGCGCCTGTCTCGGCCTCGGGGACATCGACCTCGACCGTCTCGCCCTCGCCGGTGTCCTCCACGATGTGGGCAAGATCCATCTCGACCCGGGCATCCTGGGCAAACCAGGGCCGCTCGACCCCAGCGAACGCGAGTTGATGAATCGTCATCCCGAGCTCGGGTTCGCCATGACCCGCAACCGCCTCGACCCCAAGGTGGCCGAGGCCATCCTCTACCATCACGAGCGCTTCGACGGGCGCGGCTACCCCTTCGGATTGTCTGGAGAGGAGATCCCGATCCTGAGTCGGATAATCCTCGTCGCCGACGCCTTCGACGCCATGACCTCCACCCGGGCCTATCAGCCCGCCCTCCCTGTCGACTTCGCAGTGTCGGAGATAACCAGGCACGCCGGCGGCCAGTTCGATCCGCAGGTCGTCGAGATGTTCCTGGAGCTGGCCGCGGTGAATCGGCTCCCCCTCGGTCTCATCGCCTGAGCCCATCCTGACCCGATCCTCGGGTCTTCACGGACAGAGCTTGTCCTCCACCTCTGATACCTTCCGGGCGTGGACCCACTCGACTCGTTCACCCAGCCGACCCGGACTTGGTTCGAGGCCTCGTTCGCCGAGCCGACCCCGGCCCAATCCCTCGGCTGGCCAGCTATCGCAGCCGGCGATCACACTCTGATCCATGCCCCTACCGGCTCGGGGAAGACCCTGGCCGCCTTCCTCTGGACACTCGATCGCCTCCTCACCGAGCCCACCCCCGAGCGACAGGATCGCTGCCGCGTCCTCTACGTGTCGCCCTTGAAGGCCCTGGCCCATGACGTCGACCGCAATTTGCGCGCACCGCTCGCCGGGATCCGTCATGCCTCGACCCGGGTCGGCGGGCCCGAGCTGCCGGCGATCACCACCTTCCTCCGCACGGGAGACACCCCGCAGGAGGATCGGCGCCGCATGCACCGCAACCCCCCCGACATCCTCATCACCACCCCCGAGTCCCTCTACCTGATCCTCACTTCGGCGGCGCGCGATGTGCTGCGCAGCGTCCGCTGGGTGATCGTCGACGAGGTCCACGCGGTGGCGGCCAGCAAGAGGGGCGCCCACCTCGCTCTCAGCCTGGAGCGTCTCGAGGAGATCACCGCCGTCCCACCCCAGCGCATCGGTCTCTCCGCCACCCAGCGCCCCTTGGAGACGATCGCCGCCTTTCTGGGTGGGGGCGAGATCGTCGACGGAGCTCGGCGACCACGACCGGTGACGATCATCGACGTGCCCCACCAACGCGACCTCGACATCGAGATCGTGGTCCCGGTGGAGGACATGAGCGAACCGGGGGAGGTCGATCCGCTCGATCCCGACCAGTCGGCGACCCGCTCCATCTGGCCGGCGGTCTACCCACGGCTTCTCGAGGAGATCCGGTCCCACCGCAGCACCATCGTGTTCGCCAACTCCCGACGACTGGCAGAGCGTCTCTGCTCGGAAGTCAACAACCTCGCCGGCGAGGAGATCGCCCGGGCCCATCACGGCTCGGTGGCCAGGGAGCAGCGGATCCAGATCGAGGAGGCTCTGAAGCGTGGCGAGCTGAGGGCGGTGGTCGCAACCTCCTCGCTCGAGCTCGGCATCGACATGGGAGCCGTGGATCTCGTCCTCCAGGTCGAGGCCCCCATCTCAGTGGCCTCCGGGCTGCAACGGGTCGGCCGCTCCGGCCACCAAGTGGGAGGCGTCTCCAAGGCGCGGATATTTCCCAAGTATCGAGGCGACCTCCTGGTGTCGACGGTGGTCGCCTCCGAGATGGTGGCCCGGAGGGTGGAGGGCACCCGGGTCCCGGCCAACCCCCTCGACGTCCTCTCCCAGCAGATCGTGGCCCATGCCGTGGCCGGCCCCACCAGCACCGACGAGCTGTTCGCCCTGGCCAGGAGGGCGACACCCTATGCCGAGCTGTCCCGGGCCGTTTTCGAGGAGACGCTGGACATGCTGGCGGGGCGCTACCCGTCGGACCTGTTCGCCGAGCTCCGGCCCCGGATCAACTGGGACCGCACCAGCGGCGAGATCACCGCCCGACCCGGCGCCCTCCAACTGGCAGTCGCCAACGCCGGGACCATTCCGGACCGCGGGCTCTACCGGGTCACACTCCCCGATGGCAGCCGGGTCGGTGAGCTGGATGAGGAGATGGTCTATGAGTCGCGCGAGGGCGACGTCTTCCTCCTCGGGAGCAGCGCATGGCGGATCAGCCAGATCGGCCACGACCGGGTCGAGGTGGTGCCGGCACCGGCGGAAGGCGCCGCCAAGATGCCCTTCTGGCACGGGGACGCACTGGGGCGCTCGCTGGAGACTGGAAAGGCGGTGGGGCGATTCACCCGTGAGATCGGCATGCTCGATCCCGAGCACGCCGAGGCTCACTTGCGAGACACCCGCTACCTGGACGAGAAGGCGGCGCGCAACCTGGTGGCCTACCTGACCGAGGAAAAGGCCGCTACCGGGGTGCTGCCCACCGATCAGACCGTGGTGGTCGAGCGCTTCCGTGATGAGATAGGCGACTGGCGGTTGGTGATGTTGTCCCCCCTCGGAGCCCGGGTCCATGCCCCTTGGGCCATGGCACTTCGTCATCGTCTCCGCGACAGGTACGGGGTCGACGTCGATGTGATCTGGTCGGACGACGGTATGGCCTTTCGCTTCCCGGACTCCGACGACCCTCCCCACGCCGACGACCTCGTGCTCGACCCGGAGGAAGTCGAGGGGCTCCTGGTCGACCACATCGGCGACACCGCCCTCTTCGCGGCGAGGTTCAGGGAAGCCGCGGGCAGATCGTTGCTGCTCCCCCGGCGGCGTCCCGGGGAGCGCACTCCGCTCTGGCTGCAGCGAAGGAGGTCGGCCGACCTTCTCGGGGTTGCCCGCCAGTTCGGCACCTTCCCGATCATCCTCGAGGTCTACCGGGAGGTCCTCCAGGACGACTTCGACCTTCCCGGATTGATCGGGGTTCTCGGCGACATATCCGCTCGAAGGATCAGAGTGGCCGCGGTGGACGTCGACTCGGCCAGCCCCTTCGCCTCCTCATTGCTCTTCTCGTTCATCGCCGCCTATCTCTACGAGGCGGACGCACCACTGGCGGAGCGTCGGGCCGCGGCCCTCACCCTGGACCGGGAGCTCCTGCGCGAGCTCCTCGGCGAGGGGGAGTTGCGCGAGCTGATCGACCCCGAGGTGGTGGCGGCAGTGGAGCTCGAGCTGCAATACCTGACCGAGAGACGGAGGGTGACCAGCGCCGACGGGATCCACGACCTCCTGCGTGACCTCGGTCCGCTCACCGAAACGGACGTCGAGGTCCGATCCGAGGCCGTTGCCGTTCCGGATGTGCTGCGCGAGTTGGAGGCGCAGAGAAGGGTGGTCAGGGTCACCATTGCCGGCACCGAGCGCTGGGCGGCTGTCGAGGACATGTCGCGTCTCCGCGACGCCATCGGCGTCCAGCCCCCGCCCGGGGTGGCGCACGTCTTCCTCGAGCCGGTCAACGACCCTCTCGCCGACGTCGTGGGTCGGTATGCCCGAACCCATGGCCCGTTCACCGTGCACGACGCAGCCGAGGCTTTGGGCATGCCCGCCGCCGTCGTCGAATCGGTGCTACGCGACCTCGAGGGACGGGGCCGCGTCGACGTGGGCGCCTTCCGGCCCGGAGGGCAGGGACGGGAGTGGATAGACCGGGAGGTCCTGCGTCGCCTCAAGCGACGGTCCCTATCGGTGCTCCGACGCGAGATCGAGCCGGTTGGCCCGGCTGCCATGGCAGCATTCACCGCGGGGTGGCATGGCGTCCGACCCGAGCCGAGCAGAGGCCCATCCGCCCTCAGTGACGCCTTGGCCCGTCTCAGTGGAGCGGTCATGCCGGCGTCAATACTCGAGCGCGACGTCCTCGCCGCCCGGGTGGAGGATCCGGCGCCGATGCTCGACCGCCTCCTCCTCGAGGGCGACCTGGTGTGGATCGGCCATGGGACCCTCGGAGTCTCTGACGGCAAGCTGGCTCTCTACCCTCGCTCTTCGCTGGGGGTGCTCTGGCGAGGCCCCACCGAGGAGCCGGGCTCAGACGAGGCGCGGGCACTGGTCGACTTCCTGGAGAGCCGCGGCGCAAGCTTCTTTCGTGACATCTACAACGGCTGCGGCGGGGGTGATCCCGATTCGTTGCTCGAGTACCTCTGGGATCTGGTGTGGGCGGGTCACGTCACCAACGACACCCTGGCCCCGGTGCGCTCGCTGGGTGAGCGACGGAGCCGCTCAGGGAGACGGCCCCTCTCGTCCAGATTCCCTGCCCATGCCTCCGGGCGCTGGTCCTTGACCAGCCACCTGCACCGACCCACCAGCGAGACGGAGAGGCAGGCAGCCTGGTCCCAGCTCCTGCTCGACCGGCACGGCCTGGTGACACGGTCGACCGTCCTGACGGAGGGCTACCCGGGCGGGTTCTCGTCCCTGTACCCGGTGCTGTCCCATCTGGAGGAGACCGGTCGGGTGAGGCGGGGGTATTTCGTCGAAGGATTGGGGGGTTCGCAGTTCGCCCTCCCCGGGGCCGTTGATCGTCTGCGTGCCGAACCGGAGCAGACCCTCACCATCCTGGCCGCGGCCGACCCCGCCAACCCGTACGGGGCGGCCCTCCCCTGGCCCGAGACGGAGGGGGCCAGGCTGGCCAGGGATGCCGGCGCCTACGTCTTCTTGTGGGCCGGGCAGCTGATCGGCTACCTGGACAAGGGCCGGCGCAACCTCACAGTGCTGGCCGAGGACACCTCGTCGTACGGGTACGTCGGCCGCGGTCTCTCCGAGATCGCCTCGCGTCACCGACGCACGACCGTGAACACGGTCAACGGCCGACCCGCTCCCAAGTCGCCACTTGCCCCCGCCCTGGTCGAGTGGGGCTTCACCGCAGCCCCCAAGGGGCTCACCTACCGGGGCTGAGACTCGGCGCCTTCGTGGAGACCGCCCGATATCGGCGAGGCCGGCTCCAGCATCTCGTAGGTCGTGGACCGGAGCACCGGGATCCGGCCCGCCTCCTCGATGACCTCCCGAAACTGCTCGGGAGTCACCTCCTGGCCATGTGCCGCCCCTGCCGACCTGGTGATGATCTCCCCCATCAGGGTGCCACCCAGGTCGTTGCACCCGGCATCGAGGAGCCGACGCCCGCCATCCAGCCCCAGCTTCACCCAGGAGGCCTGGATGTTGGGGACCAGGCCGTCGAGGGCGATGCGTGCCACGGCATGGATCAGGACCACCTCGTCCCAGGTTGGCCCGGGACGAGACCGCCCTTTGAGGAAGATGGGAGATCCCATGTGCACGAAGGGCAAGGGGACCATCTCGGTGAACCCACCGGTCCTGATCTGGATCTGGCGGATGACATCGAGATGCCTGGCCCATGAGCGGGGATGGTCGATGTGCCCGAACATGATGGTCGAAGTGGCCCGAAGCCCGAGCTCATGGGCGGTGATCATGACCTCGGCCCACTGCGAGGTGCGGATCTTGTCGGGGCAGAGATGGGCGCGAACCTCGTCGTCGAGGATCTCCGCAGCCGTCCCGGGCAAGGTGCCCAGCCCTGCCTGCTTCAGGTCCTCGAGAAAGCGGCGAACCGGGATCCCCAGCGTCTCGGCGCCCTGCCACACCTCCAGGGGAGTGAATCCATGTATGTGCATGTCGGGGAGACGGGCCTTGATCGCCTCCACGACCTCGACGTAGAAGTTGCCGGTGAAATCGGGGTGGATGCCACCCTGGAGTGTCACCTCGGTCGCTCCCCGGTCCCATGCCTCGACTGCCCTGTCGACGATCTCGTCGAGGCCCATCAGGTAGGGCTCGCCTCTCAGGTTGAGGCTGCGCGGCCCCTTGGAGAAAGCGCAGAACCCGCATCTGAAGTAACACAGGTTGGTGTAGTTGATGTTGCGATTCACCACGTAGCTGACCGTCTCCCCCACCGCCCGCCGACGAAGCTCGTCGGCAACCCGGGCGATGGAGTCGACCTGGTCGCCCCGGGCGCGAAACAGGCTCTCGAGCTCGATGACAGTGGGCCTGGTGCCGTCGAGCGACCGTGTCAGGATGGGGGCCAGGTCTCCCGCCCCATCACCGGGGTCTGGGGCGCTGCCTCCGACCCACGACCGGTCCGACCATTCCGCCGAGAGACGCATGGCCGGGACCGGTGGCTCCATGTCCTTGCCCGGCGCCCATTCGTATCTGGGCCGGGCGGCCCCGCTGCCGTCGACCTGGCCGAGCCACGCAGTGAAGGCCTCGGCGGGGAGCACCCGCCGTGCCTGGTCGATCTCGAGACCCAACGGGAAGGCCGACCGCTCGACCAGTCGGTCTGCGGGCAGCGCCTCTCGCAGCTCGCCGATCCGCTCCACGTCCCAGTCACGCAACAACAGGTCGGCTGCCCCGTGATCGACAGCCCGCAATGCCTGGGAGACGTCGTCGACGAACGACGACACCGAGCAGGACAGCCCGGGGAGGCGGGCCAGGCCGGCGGCGGCCTCGATCTCCGACCGGGCAGCCCGAAGATAGGCCGCCCCGGAACGCGCCACCGCGTCGAGGATGTCCTCGCGCTCGCCCTCGGCGAGCACGGTGATCCGCCAGCCGGGGGCGCCCTGACCAGCGAGCGCGAGGGCATCCGCCGGCTTCACCACCCAGGCAGCCGGATCGATCTCTGAGACCGACCCGGCCAAGACCAGGACGCCCGCACGGTGGCCGGCGGCCACCTCCGCAGCCGTGGGCGAGTGCATCTCCACGGTGGTCGTGCCCTCTCGTCTTCGACTCACCGCGGCCGGCTCCCCGAGCAGCTCGGCGGGTCTGACCCTGAGGAAGGTGATGGTTCTCATTTCGCTCCTGACGTGACCGGTGTCGGGACGAGACCGTCCTCGTCGATGGCGGCCTCCACATCCGGGAGGAGCCCCGGGTCGATCCAATCCTGGTCGATGTACTCCGGGTAGACCGGGAGCCTCGGTCTGAGCCGATGTCCGACTCGCTCGGTCCGTTCCCTCAACTCGTCGAGATGGGGCCACGGGGCCTCGGGATTCACCCAATCGATGGTGAGCGGCGACACCCCACCCCAATCGTTGACGCCTGCGTCGAGATAGAGCTCGAATCGCTCGGTGAGGTTGGGGGGCACCTGGACGTTCGCCTCCGGTCCCAGTATCCACCGGGCGAGGGCGACGACCCGGGCGAACCAGCGCGGAACCGGCTCTGCGGAGCGACGCATCGCCGTGTCGGCCTTGGCCCGGAAGTTCTGCACGATCACCTCCTGGACCGCACCCGTCTTCCCTGCGAGCTCGCGCAGGGCGAACAGCGAGGCAACTACTTCATCGGGTGCCTCTCCAATCCCGATCAGAACCCCGGTCGTGAAGGGGACTCGCATCCGTCCCGCTGCCTCGATCGTGGCCACTCGTTGCCGTGGATCCTTGCTGCTGGTGCCGTGATGAGGCATCCCCGGCTCCATCAGCCGGGGCGAGATGTTCTCCAGCATCATCCCCATCGACGGGTTGGTAGGTCTCAGCATCGCCATGTCCGCATCATCGAGGACCCCCGGGTTGGCATGAGGAAAGAGACTGGTCTCGGCCCGAACCAGTGCCGACATCGCGGCCAGGTACTCGATCGTGGAGGTGAACCCCTTCCCCGCAAGGAATTCCACCGCCTGGGGCCATCTCTGCTCGGGTCTGTCCCCGAGGGTGAAGAGGGCCTCGGTGCAGCCGGCCTCGTCCCCGGCCACGGCAACCCCGAGGACTTCCTCGGGTTCGAGGTACATTCCTCCCCCGCCCGGCGGGTTGGCGAACGTGCAGTATGAGCAACGGTCGCGACAGAGTGTCGTCAGCGGGATGAACACCTTCTTGCTGAAAGTGACCACCCGGCCCTTCCCGTCGTCACGAAGCTCTCTGGCGTGGGCGAAGAGCGGCTCTTCATCGGAGGCGCCGAGGAGGTAACGAAGGGCGAGCTCGGGGTCGGGGGCGGGGTGTCTCACGCGATCAGATCAGGCGATCCCCGATGAGGAGGCTTCGGTCAGGCCACCATCGACCGGGAGGATGACCCCGGTCATCCAGTCCGCCGCGTCCGAGGCCAGGAAGACGATGGCGCGAGCGACGTCCTCCGGGGTCCCGAGCCGCTGCAGCGGGTGCATCCGAGCGGCCATCTCCTCGTTCTGCCATAGCATCTCCGACAAACGGGTCTTGACCACGCCCGGAGCGACGGCGTTGACTCGTATCGAAGGCGCCAGCTCGAGTGCGAGTTGACGGGTGAGATGGACCAGGGCCGCCTTGGAGATGTTGTAAGCGCCAGTGATCGGGCTGGGCTTGAGCCCGCCCACTGAGGCCACGTTGACGATCGAGCCCCCGTTCTTCTCCATCGAGGCCTGGAAGGCCGCCCGCACCCAGAGCAACGGGGCCCGCTGGTTGACGGCCCAGGTCTTGTCCAGGGCGCCGAGATCGACGTCCATCAGACCCCCTGCCGAGGGGTTGGTTCCGGCGTTGTTGACGAGGATGTCGCACGACCCGAAGCGCTCCACAGTGCGGGCCAGCGCCTCCTCGGCCGATTCCTCGGAGTCGGCGCGCGCCGCCAGCGCCAGGAGGCGGCCCTCCTCGACACCGGCAGCGATCAGCTCGTCCCGCGCCGTCTCGATGTTCTCCGGCTTGCGTGACGTTATGGTCACGCCTTCGGCGCCGCTTCGGGCGAACTCGAGGGCAGCCGCCAGCCCGATCCCGCGACTCCCTCCGGTGACCAGCACCACCTTCCCCTCAACCGATACTTCCACGACCCCCTCCAGCCGCGCTCAATGCCCGCCCCGTTTCACCCCGCCGTACTTCATCCGCGTGTCTGACATGGCAGCTGCCCGCTTCTCGTCATCGTTGACGCCGGCGGCAACGACCTCCCCGATGAAGAGCGTGTGGGTCCCCAGGTCGATCGACTGTCGAACCTCGCACTCCATCCAGGCGATGGCCTCGTCGAACACCGGGACACCGGTCGTCCCGGCATGAACCGGCCTCTCGTTGAGAGTGTCGCCGTCGCGCTCGGCCGGCTTGGAGAACTTGACGAACACCCGCGTGTCGTCTGACGGCCACAGGTTCACGCTGAATGAGCCGCCCTCACTGATCAGACGATGGGTCACCGCCGAGTTGTCGATCCCCACCCCGATCAGGACCGGTTCCATCGAGAGCTGACTGACCCAGGACGCGGTCATGCCGTTCCACTCGTCTCCGTGGGCAGACCCGACCAGGACGAGTGCGTTGGGGATCTTGAACGTGACCTTGTTGAGCAGCTCCGGGTCCATGACTCTCACCTACACAAGCAGAGGTGACACCCTAATCTCAGCCTGGTGCGCATCCTGATCGCCACGACCGGGGTCCTCCCCTCGGCTCCAGTCGCAGAGCTGTGCCGACGGCTCCACGGCGAGGACGGGAGCGTCACCGTCATGACCGTCGTCCGTGTTCCTAGGTCGTTCCTCGAAGCCCTGGACGACGACGTGCGACGATCGTTCCTGGACGAGTCACCGGTTGGCTCTTCCGACGCCGAGGCCAAGGCGGCCCGATATCTGGAAGAGCGCGGGCTGAAGGCCGTGGATCCTCTGGTCGCCGCCCTCCGGGCATCAGGGCTCGACGCCCAGGTGCGCTTCGTCGAGGGCGACGACCCGGCAGAGGCCATCATCAACACCGCAGAGGACGTAGGCGCCGAGTTGGTGATGATGGGTGCCACCCGTCGTCTCTTCACCGAGGAGGCCTGGGGAAGCGTCTCGGCCCGGGTCATGGACAAGTCGCATCTCCCGGTGCTTCTGGTGCCAGGAACCCGATTCGAGGACACACAGGAGATCCCGGCCATCGAGATCTGAGGCACCGCCGGCGGGCCCGACGAAAAGTGTCACACCCCCCTCTTAGCTTCTCCGCTATGAGAGTCTCACAGTGGTGCGACCACAAACCGACCTGGGTGGGACGGGTGGCGATCTCGGCATGCGCCGACTGTGCCCGGGTCGACTGGTTCTCCGACTCGGGCCCTATCGACCATGCCGAAGCGCTCGCCTATCTGTTCGGCGGCTACGACCTGATCGGGCATCTCGACGCCCTCGGTGGCCCCACCCGGAGCGTCCTCGCCTACTCCGCCCCCTCGACCCGGGCCAGGAAACACCTCGATGCCCTGCCCAGAGCGGTCTGGCTGGAGGTCGGCCCACGGCTGTGGCTGGCCCACGACGGGGAGGTGCTGCTCCTCGCCACCGACCACCAGCTCCTCATCGAGAACTTGACCCGGGGCGCCTGATCAGGCCGGCACCGGCTCGGTGAACTGGGTCCGATACAGGTTGGCGTAGAGACCTCCGGCGGCGACCAGCGACTGGTGAGTCCCCCGCTCCACGATCCGCCCCTCATCGATGACCAGTATCTGATCCGCCGCCCTCACCGTGGAGAGACGGTGGGCTATCACCAGTGACGTCCTCCCCTCCATCAGCTTCTCCAGCGCCTCCTGGATCGACGCCTCGGAGCGGGAGTCGAGATGAGAGGTGGCCTCGTCCAGGATCAGGATCCTGGGGTCCTCGAGCAGGACACGGGCGATGGCGATCCGCTGCTTCTCCCCTCCGGAGAGACGATATCCACGCTCCCCGACCACGGTCTCGTAGCCGTCGGCCAGCCCGGCGATCATGTCGTGGATGTTGGCCGCCCGCGCCGCCCCCTCGAGCTCCTCTTGGGTGGCGTCGGGCCGGGCATAGCGGAGGTTGGCGGCGATCGTGTCGTGGAAAAGGTAGGTCTCCTGAGTCACCACCCCGATGATGCCGGCCAGGTCGCGCAGGGCGAGCTTCCGGACGTCGTGCCCCTCGATGAGCAGCTCCCCCTCGGTCACGTCGTACAGCCTGGGCACGAGATAGGAGATGGTGGTCTTCCCCGCCCCGGAGGGCCCGACCAGCGCGGTCAGGGTGCCGGGCCGGGCGGTGAAGCTGACGTTGCGGAGGGCCCATTCCCTGGTCGAGGCCTTTCCGCTCGGTCGCCGCTCATCATCCGGTTCCCAGTCCCAGAATCGCTTCACCGCCTCCAGCCCTTCCGGCCCTTCGCTCTGATACTTGAAGGAGACGTCGACGAATTCCACCCGCCCCGCCACCTCGCCCAGAGCTCCCGGCTCGACGGGATCGGGGATGTCGATCTCGAGGTCGAGCACCTCGAAGACCCGCTCGAACGAGACCAGGGAGGTGGCGAACTCCACCCTCGAGTTGGAGATGGCGGACAGCGGGCCGTAGAGCTGGGTCAGCAGCGCCGCGAACATCACGATCGTGCCCTCGGAGATCTCCCCGTTGATGACCATCAGTCCGCCCACCCAGAACACGGCGGCGGTGCCCAGTGCGGAGACCAGGCCCAGGGCCGCGAAGAAGCCCCGGCCAACCATCGCTCTTCTCACTCCGTAATCCCGAACCAAAGCGGCCTCGTCACCGAACTTCCTCGCTTCCTCGTCCCAGCGGCCGAAGAGGCGGACCAGGAGGGCGCCACTGACGTTGAAGGTCTCCTGGAGGATGCCCGACATCCTGGCGTTGTGATCCATCTGCTCTTGGGTGACGCGTCGCAACACCTTCGCCACCCGCCGCGCCGGGATGACGAACAACGGCAGCGCAGCCACGGCCAGGAGCGTGAGCCGCCACTCCTCCCTGAGCATCACCACCAGGATGAACGCCACCGAGACGAAGTTGGAGATGATGGTCACGAAGGTGCCGGTAATGGCGGACTGGGCGCCGACCACGTCGGAGTTGAGCCGGTTCATCAGCTCTCCGGTCTTGGTTGCCGTGAAGAAACGGAGTGACATCCGCTGGAGATGGGCGAAGAGCTCACGTCTCAGGTCGAAGATGATTCCCTCCCCCACGTTCGACGACCACCAGCGTTGCGCCACCCCGACCAGCGCATTGACCAGAGGGACCAGGACCATCCCCGCTCCCAGGATGGTGAGGGCGACGATGTCCTTGTTGGCGAAGGCCACGTCGATCAGGGACTTCATCAACAAGGGCGGGACCACGCTGAGACCCGAGATGACCAGGATGGTGAGCAAGATCCCGATCAGACCGCCCAAATAGGGGCGTCCGTAGGACCAGACCCGGCGGAGGAGGGCGCGATCGATGTCCGGTCTATCGTGTTCCTTGTCGTACTGCAGGTACGTCCACCAGCCACCGGAGTGGTAGATCGCCATCCCTCCTGGTCAGACCGGAGGTTATCCGGCGGCTTCCTCTACATCGGCAAGCGGAGAGAGCGACAGGGCCATCTGCTCCAAGGCCTTGCCGGCCACGAAGGATCGGCCGAACAGCTCGTAGCGATAGTCCCCGTCGAAGCGAACGAGCGTGGTGCCATTGGATGCCTCGAGCGACCAGATGGGGACCCCTTCCACCGTGGTTACTCCGCACACCTCGGTGGTCCGGTCGGCGAAACGGGCACAGCTGATCTCTGCCCCCGGTGTGGCCACCTCGGCCGCCGCCTCGGGATCGCGAGAGACCCGCAACACGATCATCTGCGCCACCGAGCGAGACCGGGTGTAGGGCTCCGACGACCAGATCCCGAACGTCGCTATCGGATCTGCGGAGAGATTGCCGTCGTTGTCGAAGACGATCTGGGAGGTCACGTACTCGGATAGATAGGGGGTCGACGAGGGGAATTCGATGTCCGGGACCAGCGCCACTATCTCGGCCCGGCTCGCCTGGACGAAGAGATCCCCGGCCCTCCGGTCGAAGATCGCCTCCTGCAGCGCCTCCGGGTCGTCGAGCAGCTCCCCTCCGATGTCGTCGTTGAACCACTTGAGGACGGCGGAGCTGATGACGAGGGGAACCGTGGTCGGGACGGTGGTGGTGGTGAGCACGGTGGGCTCCCCGATCCAGTCGGAGCTGCGCCGGCCCATGGCGCCTAGGGGCGCGTCGCCACACGCCACCAGCAGGATGGTGGCTATTACCGCAGTCATGCGGGCCCGCTGACGCACGCTTCCTCCTGGCTGTGGCTTGCAGGTTCCCTTCTCAACGAACAAACCCGCTCTGACCGTTCCTGCGTCGAGCGGGTCCATTGACGGTAACACCCACTTCCTTATCCTCCGGGATGTGCGCGAGCTGACCCTTGTCACCGACCACTACCACGAGCACCCCGCCCAGGATGTGGCGGTCAGCCACGCCACCCTCTCCGCGGTGGCGCGGGGCGAGATCGGCGGCGTGTTCCGGCTCCATGACCCGCTTCCCGTGGTCGCCTTCGGCAGGATCGATCGGGTCCACCCTCGCTACCCCCAAGCAGTGCGCGCCGCCGCCGCCCACGGCTTCGCCGGCGTGGAGAGGCTCGCCGGTGGCCGCGCCGCCGTGTTTCACCAGTCGACACTGGCCTTCGCCCTGGCCACGGCCGAGAATGACCCCAGAGAGGGGATCCGCCATCGCTTCGCCACCATCGCCGAGGTGATGGCCGAGGCGTTCGACGGCCTCGGTCTCGACGCCAGGATCGGCGAGCTGCCCGGCGAATACTGCCCGGGCGAGTGGTCCGTGAACATCGGAGGCAGGGTGAAGGTGATGGGTGTCGGCCAGAGACTCGTCCGTGGTGGCGCCCACATGGGGGGCGTGGTCGTGGTCGACGAGGGAGAACGGATCAGAGACGTCCTGATCCCCGTCTATCGGGCTCTCGAGCTCGACTGGGACCCCCGCACCTGTGGCGCCCTCGCCGACAGAGCCCCCGGCCTCGACAACGCCAAGGTCCGCTCGGCGATAGTCGCGGCGATGAGGCAGAGATACGACCTGGTGCCGGGGAGCCTGAGCCCAACGATCCTGGCCGAGGCGGAGAGCCTCCTCCCCGACCACCTTCCCCGGGTAGCGTGATGCGGGTCCTCGTCCTCAACGGGCCCAACCTCAACCTGCTCGGGACCCGAGAGCCGGAGGTCTATGGGACGACGACTTTGGCCGACCTCGAGATGATGATCCGTGGTTGGGGTGAGCGCCTGGGGGTGGAGATCTCGTTCCTTCAATCCAACTCCGAGGGCGACTTGGTCGAGGCGATCCAGCAGGCATCGGGGATGGACGGCATCGTCCTAAATCCGGGGGCGCTGACCCACACCTCTCGCTCCATCGGCGATGCGATAAGGGCGGTTGGCGTGCCGGCGGTGGAAGTCCACATCTCCAACGTGAAGGCCAGGGAGCCCTGGCGGTCCGTCTCGCTCCTTTCCGATGCCTGTGCCCGGACGATCTATGGGCGTGGTTTCGCCGGTTACCGCGACGCTCTTCGCCACCTGGCGAATCGGATGGCAACACCCGTCGAGACCGTCCGCTACGGGCCTCATCAGGACAACGTCGTCGACATGCGACGGACCGATGCTGCTGCCAAGGGACTGGTGATCCTGGTCCACGGTGGGTTCTGGATGCGCCAATGGGAGCGGGACAGCATGGAATCGCTGGCGGTCGACCTGACCGGGCGGGGTCATCTGACGGCCAACCTGGAATACCGGCGTCTCGGCACGGGCGGAGGCTGGCCCGGCTCGGCCCACGACGTCCAGAGCGCCGTGCGCTTCCTGGGACGCCACCCGGGATCGTCCGGGCTGGCCACCGTCATGATCGGGCATTCCGCCGGAGGGCACCTGGCATTGTGGGCGGACAACCGGAGCGAAGCGCAGACCGTGGACCTGGTGGTCGGTCTGGGCTCGGTGACCGACCTGGAACTGCTCGCCGCCTCGACCGGGGCCGGAGCCGCCCCGGCGCGCTCGCTTCTCGACTCGGGGGCCCCGCCCCGGGTGGGCGCCCGGACGGGCAGGACACTGCTGATCCACGGCGAGGACGACGCCGAGGTCCCGGTGGCCCATTCCACCCGGCTTGGCGAAGAGGCCCGAGTCGAGGTCATCAGCGGTCTCGGCCACTTCGAGATGCTCGACCCGGCGAGATCGCATTGGCCGCTGGTGACGGCCGCCCTCGACGAGGTGACGATCTAGGCGATCCGAGTTGCCGCCGTTATCCACAATTCGGTAGGGTTTTCCACCGCGGGCAGTGGGCACCCGTGCCCACATGGAGTCAGCCTATATGCGTTTCAGACGCCTCTCGTTTGTCGCTGGATGGGCGGCAGTCGTGCTTTTGGCGGTAGCCGGGTTTGCGGCGTTCGGTACTTCGGGCAGTACCCAAGCCGACCCTGGTTTCGTCGCGCCCGAACAGATGGTCGGCCGCGACGCCGGGATGCGTGCCGGCCTTGCCTTCGCCCAGCTGGCAGCGGATCCGGCCGAGACCCAGGTGTCGACACTCGAGGCCACCCAAACCACTCCGGCGACCGACGACGGCCCGGCGGCAGAAACGTCACCCGGGACCATCGCCGAGGCGGGCTGGCTGTCACAGGTCGAAGTGCGCGCCCTGGTCTCCAAGTACTTCGCGGAGGAGGACGTCAACCGGGCGGTTCGAGTGGCCTGGTGCGAGTCGAGGTTCGACCCCAACTCCGCCAACCTGAGGACAGGGGCAGTGGGGCTGTTCCAACACCTTCCCCGCTATTGGGCGGAGCGGGCGGAGAACGCGGGCTTCGCCGGCGCCGAGCCCGGCGACCCCGAGGCATCGACGGCCGCAGCGGCATGGGCGGTCTATCACGGCGGCGGTTGGGACACCTTCGCCTGTCGGGGGTGATGGGGCGGGCCCCGGCCCGTCGGCCCATCCTGGGGGTGCTGGTCTCGATCACGGCCCTGGCCTCGGCCTGTGCACAGACGCCACCTGAACGATCTTCCCTTCCGGACGTGGGCGAAGTCCTCGACCCGCCGGCCCAGTGCTCGTTCCTTCTCGGCGAGCCACAAGGAGTCCTGATCACCGACGTGGCCGCCGACTCGGCGGCCGAAGGAATCCTGCTCGAGGGTGACGTGATCACGGCCATCGAAGGGCAACCGACCACCGACGCCGACACCTTGATCGAGGTCATGACGGGCACCGCCCCAGGGGACGTGGTCCGCGTCGACTACAACCGCGATGACGCCGAAGGCTCGGCCACTCTGACTCTCGGGGCAAATCCCGAGGACCCCGACCGTGCCGTGATCGGGGTGATGATCACCACCCAGTACCAGGCGGTCGCCGCCGGCGAGGCGACGGGGCCGGTCGAGCCGAGTCTGAGCGCTCGCCCCATCTCGATCGGCGACAGCATCTATCTGCACGATCCCATACCCATCACCTGGGAGAAGACCGACATCACCGTGGACAGCGGGGTCGAGTGGTACTCCACCACCTCTGGCATCTACTCGATGGAGGCCGGGGTGATGAGCGACCATCTCGCCGAGGAAGAGGTCGAGCCGGGCCCGTTCCAACAATGGGACCTGGTGCGAGCCGTGGGATCGATCGGGCCCGACCTGATCGTGGTGGTCACCCAGCCCGTGCCCGGTGACCCGGGGCGGGTGACAGTCGGGATCTCCCGCTTCGATCCGGTCGAGTTGGAGGCGATCTGGGCCGAGCCCCTCATCAGCGGGTTCGGGATCCCGATCCAGGCATACGGCTCACCTGACCAGGAGAGAGTGGTGTTGACCGGCATCAGCGAGGACGGGTCCGAGATCACCGGTGTGCAGATCTGGGACGGCGACGGCTTCGACACCGGACTCGACGATCTCACCTCGCTCGGCACCCCGCTGGGATGGCTCGACGAAGGCAGTGTCTTGTTCCGCTCCGACGACGTCGTCGCCACGAGGCTCCAGGTGGGCGACGGCGAGTCGGAGCAGTTGATGATCGACACCCGTCTCTCCGATCTCCCCATCTTTCCGGTCGGCGACGGTCACAGCGTCCTGGCGATCGACGGAAGGTCGCTCATCCTCGACGACCTGGAGGGGGAGGGCGAGGCCAGGACCTTGGCCCGGGATTGCAGCATCGTCCGGGTCGGCGAGCCAGGCTGGGGGACCTAGGAGGACGGCTCAGCTGCCGGCGACCGGCTCATCTGCCTGCTGGGTGGGGCTGGTCGACGCCACCTCGCGTCCGGAGCGCTCCAGAGCCTCGCGTTGCCGCCGCCCGGCGACTTCGTCCGACACTGCCTGCCAGCCCTTTGGCTCACGCATCGCCCTCGAGCCGGGGGCGCTGCCCATGATCTCCGCCACCTCTTCGCCCGAGATGGTCTTCTTCTCCTCCAACACCGCAGCCAGCTCCAGCACCTTGTCCTGGTGCTCTTCGAGGAGTTCGGCGACACGCTCGTAGAGCCCCTCGAGGTGGACCTCGATCTCCTCGCGGCGCTCGCGCAGGGCCACCGACACCGGGCTGGCGTGCCCGCCCATGCCGGTCTCCCGGGTGTTCATCGCCGAGGCGAGGCCCTTGCCCATGCCGAACGCGCCCTCCATCAGGGCGGCGACCGTCGAGGCGGAAGAGAGGTCACCCGACACGCCGGAGCTGTTGTCGCCGGAGAAGAAGAGACGCTCGCCGGCCAGCGAGGCGAGGGACACCATGATGTCCGATTCCATCTCCGACCTCCATTGGGTGAACCGCTCCTCCTGGCCCATCGACTTGACCATGCCCAGCGTGGAGGCCCTCTTCTCGATGGAGACCATGTCGATCCGCCGGTGTGCCCCGAGCAGGTGGGCGGTGACCGCATGGCTGGCCTCGTGGATGGCCACGGCGTGGCGCTCTCTCTGGATGTAGTCGACGTCCTCGGGCGGTCCCAGCTCCTTCAGTGACTTGGCCTTCCAGATGTCGGGCCACTCGATGGCTTCGCGCCCGTCGCGGACCGCGATGATCAGGGCCTCGTTGACCATGTCCTTGATCTTCGCCCCCGAGTAGTAGGGGGTGACGGTGGCGAGACGGTCTACCTCCTCCTCGGTCAGCTTGTGCTCGACCTTGTTCAGGTAACCGACGATGGTCTGGCGCCGTCCCTCCTTTGAGGGAAATCCCACCTTGTAGATGCGGTCGATCCGGCCCGGGCGGAGCATCGCCTCGTCCAGGGCGTTGGGCATGTTGGTGGCCATGATGTGGAGGATGCGATAACGGGGCGGTGGCTTCGGCCTGAAGCCGAGGATCTTGCGCAGGCGGTTGGTCATGCCACGAGGCTTGGTCAGACCGTTCATCTCGGTGAGGAGCGCCTGGAGCACCCCCATCCCGCCGCCGCCCATCCCCATGCCGCCCATCATGATCCGATCCACCAGGCGTGGCGGCCGCTCCGGCTCTGTCGCCGGCTCCTGGTCGCGGGCCCAGTGGGCGGCCAGCATGTCCTGGGTCTGTGGGCTGAGATAGCCGAACCCATTGCAGGAGAATCCGGCACGCGCCTGGATCTCCGCCCCGAGTTGGCCCTGGGGGGTGCCCATCGAGCCACGCGAGCCGAGCGAGTCGGCCTCGTCGAAGAAGACGATGACCCCGCCGTGGCGGAGACTGAGCTTGCGCAGCTTGCGATAGAGCGACTTGACCTTGAGCAGGCCGATCCCGAAGAACATGTTGATGAACGCACCCGGCTCGACGAACACGAACGGGCGCCCGGTCTCCCCCGCCACCCCCTGCGCCATCAGGGTCTTGCCGGTGCCGGGAGGGCCCCAGAGCAGGATCCCGCCCGGGATGTAGCCGCCCTTCTCCTCGATCTCGTCCGGCTTCTCGAGAAAGGCGATGTTCTCCTTGATCAGGTCGAGAACGTGGTCCTGACCCCAGACGTCGTCGAAACGGGTGGTCACCTCTTCGGGGAGGATCACATCGGTGCCGCCACGTGACAGCAGCCAGAAGATCCCGATGAACTGCACCGCAACGAAGAGGAAGCCGAACATGAGCTGGAAGACGAAGGGGAGGGCGTCGACGATGAGCCGGGGAGCCTCGACCAGGGCCTCCAGCGGCCCGTTGACCTCGTCGACGAAGTAGTCGATGACCAGGGCGAACACGAAGAGATAGATGCTCCAGCGGATGAAGCGGGATACCCGGTACCGGGTCCACGGCTTCATGTGGGCGTGGGTCCACCGCTCCATTCCCCCGAACACGCTGTCCTGCCAGAAGGAGTTGTAGGAGGCCGACCGCTCACTCAGGTAGTAGTGCATCTGGCGAAGCACCTCGAGGAGGAACAGGGTCCCCAGGGCGATCCCTGCCGGGCTGGAGAAGAACTCGGCGGTGACTTCCCAGAGGCTGACGAACCCGAGGTCGTCGCTGCTGGCGATGATCGCCCCCATGACCACGGCGAGCAGGACCAGGATCTTGACCCGGTCCCACATGTCGGCCCGACGCCGGGTTGACCGGATATCCCGTTTCCGGGTGTTCAGGCCCTCTTGTTCACGAGCCATGAGTCCACCACTTTCTCGATGGTTTCTTGGTTGGCCAGGAAGCACTCCCGATTACAGCCCGCGATCATCGAGTAGATCCGGGTGTCATCGGAGTTGGAGACAGATATGAGGTAGGCGACGCCCTGATCGGTGGCCTCCTCGTTCTGGAAGGCGACCAGGACGCGGACACCGTCGAAGCCGGCCCCGAAGCTGAAGTCCTCCTTGGTGATCTCCTGGCTGTTGGCCAGCCCGTAGTACGGGAGCACGGACTGGCTGAGCATTGCACGCGAGAGGAGGTCCTTCTCGACCTCGCCGACCTGTCTGACCGACATCGCCCCGATCGGGTACTCGGCCTCGGGGAGGCTGGTGGTCAGATTGCTCACGTCACGGACGGGGCCACCGTCGAATCCGATGCTGGACAACGGGGGGAAACTGTGACCCTGGACCGACTCGTCGAAGGGAAGATCCTCCAGATCGGAGAGTTCGGAGAGTTGATAGACGTTCCAGGACTCGGGTAGGTCGAACCTACCAAGACGTTCCGGGTCGGTCATGGTGATCACGCCCGAATCGGCGCCGCCGCAGGCGGCGAGCATCACCATCACGCTGGCGGCCACCTTCAAGGCTCGGGATGTGGCGATCCGGCTGATCTCGACAGATTAGGGGGCTTGGCGCGTTTCGGAACCAGGTTGCTTCCCGTCGGGCTGTCCAGTCACACTCGACACCCGTTCAGTATTCCTGTTGCGTCACTCTGCCCTCGGGTATATCTTCGACCACGTTCGCTCGGGGCGTCCTCGCCGCCGGATCCTGACCGCCGTGAGGGCTCCCGGCGTCCGCTGGCAGATCAGAGGAGGAGGCGTGACGGATCGGATTCTGCTCGGTTGGCTCGAATCGAATCGAGCCGCCACGGTCACAGTTTGAGCCCCGTCCTGAGGCACCTCGTCCTCCGCTCCGACGACGCCGACTTCGTGACGGCGGCGCCCATGGCGGAGCACAGCTCGGGGTTCCGGCGCTGGTCGATGATCGACGACACGACACCGGGGGCGGTTCACACCGGTTTCGGTATTTCGGAGCTTGCCCCCGGCGGGCAGATCGAGGGCCACGTCCACTCCTTCGAGGAGACCTTCTACGTGCTCGAAGGCACCGTGGTGGTGGAGACTCCCGAGGCATCGGTGCGAATGGGTCCCGGCGACTACGGCATGGTCCCGCTCGGTGTGCCTCACTCGTGGCGGAACGAATCCGGTGAGGTGGCTCGATGGGCCGACCTGCTCACCCCACAACCCCGACCCTGGTTCGACGACGACACCTACTTCGTCCCGGTGCCGGCAGAGCGGGAGCCGATCGCGGTCGACCCGAGGGACCCTCGCACTCGCTCGTTTGGCCATATCGATCCGGACAACATGGACACCGGCAAGCAGACCCAGGACATGCTGGCGGTGTCTGCGAGCATGCGAACCGCCCTGCTCGTGTACTCGGGGATCACGGTGAAGATGATGTCGGACACCGACCTGGGCGCCCAACTGTCCACCATGTTCATGGTCCAGTACGAGCCGCGCGGTCTCGCCGGCGCCCACGACCATCCTCTCGAGGAGACCTATCTCATCCTCGAGGGCGAGGTCGATGCCCGCTTCGACGGGGTCGAGTACCACCTTGTGCCCGGCGACGTCGCCTTCGCCGGCGTGGGAGCGGTCCACGAGTTCTCCAACCCGACCGACGGGATCGTCCGATGGCTGGAAACCCAGTCGCCGGGCCCACCGTCCCGTCATTCCTACCGGTTCGCCCGTGATTGGAAGTACCTCACCGACAGGCTGGCGGATCGCTCCTGACCGCGACGGCCTAGTTTGCGGGCGTGGCCGACTGGGACGACGTGCGCCGAATCGCGATGGGCCTACCGGAGTCGGAGGAGGGTATCTCGCGTGGAACTGCCTTCTGGACGGTCAAGGGCAAGGGCTTCGTCTGGGAGCGGCCGTTGCGTCGGGCCGATCACGTGGCGCTCGGTGAGACCGCTCCCGACGGTCCGATCCTCGGCGTCCGAGTCGCCGACCTCGGGGTCAAGGAGGCGCTCCTCTTCGACGACCCCACCGTCTACTTCACGACCCCACACTTCGACGGCTATCCAGCGGTCCTGGTCCAGCTCGATCGGGTCGAAATCGGCGAGCTGGAGGAGCTGATCATCGAGGCCTGGCTGGACCGCGCCCCGAAGCGTCTGGCCCGGGAGTTCCTCGATCACGGGTGAGATCCCAGCGCCGCGGCAATGACAGCCACACAACGATCGATGTCCTCGTCGCTGGTCGCCCAGTTCGATATCGAGATCCGAAGCAGACGCTCACCCCTCCAGGTGGTGGCACCGAGCCAGCACGTCCCCTCCTCCTGGATCCAGCGCTCGACGCGGTTGGTCGCCTCTTCGTCGCCTACCCGGGCCAGCACCTGGTTGAGCACCACGTCGTTGACCACATCGACCCCCTCGATCCGACCGAGACGGTCGGCAAGACGGCGAGCGAGACGGCAGCACTCGTCCACCATTGCTGCCACTCCATCCCTCCCCAGCGAGCGAAGGGCAGCCCACGTGGCGAATCCGCGGGCCCGTCGGGATGACTCCGGCACGTAGTCGCCTCCGCCGAACTCCCTTCCCGCTACCTGGCCAGTCAGGTACTCGGCCGTGTAGGCCATGGCCGTGGCGTGGATCTCGGGGTGGGCACAGAAGGCATAGCCGACGTCATAGGGCACGTTGAGCCACTTGTGCCCGTCACAGACCCAGGAGTCGGCCCGTTCGATGCCCCGCACCAGGTGGGCCAGACGGGGGCTGGAGCCGGCCCACAAACCAAAGGCGCCGTCGACGTGGAGCCAGGCGCCGGCCCTCTTCGCCGCGATCCCGATGGCCTCGAGATCGTCGCAGGCGCCGGTGTTCACGTTGCCGGCCTGGGCGCAGACGATAACCGGCCCGGGGCCAACCGATTCGAGGGCCTCGGAGAGGGCACCCGGGTCCATGGCGCCGTCGGCCCTGGTCGGGATCGACACCAGACATGACTCTCCCAAGCCGAGCAGACGGAGGGATCGATCCACCGTGGCGTGTCGCTCGGCGCCGGCAAGCACCGTGATCGGCGGCGCCCCGATCAGGCCCTGGCGCCCGACGTCCCACCCATGGTCATGAAGCACCTTCCATCGCCCGGCGGCCAGACCCACGGTGTTGGCTGCCTGGGCCCCGGTGACGAAGCCGACCGAGGCGGAGGCGGGGAGACCGAGCAGGTCTTTGAGCCAGGTGCCGGCGACGTCCTCGAAGGCGAGAGCTGCGGGTGAAGTGGCCTCGTTGAACGCGATCTGATCCCAACCGGTGGCGATCAGATCGGCCAGCAGGGCAGCGTCGAGAGAGCCGCCAACGACGAACCCGAAGAACCGGGGCCCGGCCGACGACATCAGACCCGGACTCGCCTTGTCGACCAGCTCCTGCAGCACGACGGCCGGGTCTTCTCCCTGGTCGGGAAGGGCCTGAAGTATGCCGGCACGCACCTCGGCTCGCCCCACGCCCGGGCCGACCGGGGCACCGGGCAGCCTCTCCCGATAGTCGGCGATCAGATCGGCGGCGGTGTGGAGGGCTCCTCGGAGGTCGTTCATGGTCGAACGCTACCGGCCGGGCCGGCTGGGCCGGTCGGGGTGGTGGGGAAGGGCTCCCCCAAGTCCATGGGGGTGTGGCAGTTCTGGCCGGGAGGCGGAGTCAGGTTCTCCCAACCTCCTGGAGGAGCCAGCCGTTGCCATCCGGGTCGCTGAAGCTGGCGTATGAGCCGTAGTCGGCACGATCGGGGTGGATTCCAGATCTCCCACCGTCGGGCCCGAAGTCAAAGGGCTCACTGGCCACGACATGAAAGGGTTCGCTGACCTCCACACCTCGATCAGCGAGCTCGGTGATGGCCGATTCGAGATCGGTGACCACCAGGTGGAGTCCCTGGACAGAGCCCGGCGGAGTGGGGATCAGACCGGTGCCGATCATGACCGAGCAGGCCGAACCGGGAGGAGTGAGCTGGACCACCCTGAAGTCATCGCCGGCCCGATGATCCATGTCGACATGAAACCCGGCCGCCTCATAGAAGGCCTTGGACACTTCGACATCCGACACGGGGAGCAACACGACCTCGAGTTTCAGATCCATGCCTGCTTCGCTCCTCTCGCCCACGTCGGTTGAGCCCGATTTGGAGACTATCTCTCAATCGCTGAGTCGTCGCCCGATCAACCAGGCCACCCCGCCATGGTCACCGTCGGCAACGATGTCCAGCCCGGACCAGGTCTGCCGCAACTCGTCGGGGCTGGCCCGAAACCGCCCCCGGCCCGAACCAGCTTCGCTCAACACGGCGATGGCGAGGAGGCCGCCGGGAGCCAACCGATCCAGCATCGCACGATCCAACCGATCGTCGCGGAAGAGATGGCAGATCAGCACGGCGACGGATGGGCCCTCAGGAAGCCCCCCGTCCAGATCGTGTACCAGGAACCGGCACCGATCGGCGACGCCGGCCTCGTCGGCCAAGGCGATGGCGTCCTCGATGGCGACAGGGGATACGTCGACCCCGAGAACCTCCATCCCCCGCATGGCCAGCCACACGGCGGCGGAACCCCGGCCACAGGCGAGATCGAGAGCCCGGCCCTCGACCGGGAACCAGTCCTGGAAGGCTGCGAACCTCGGAGGCAGGCCCGGCTCGATGCCTGCCGTCTCGCCGCGATACCTCTGATCCCAGCGGATCCGATCCTGCTCGCTCACCGCTCGGACGATACGGGTATCGCCGATGACCACCACCCCCGGACGCTGGACTTCCTGGATGGTCGGCGGCGTAGCCTCACTCAGATGCACCTGGCCCAGCTCAACGTAGGCCGACTCGTCGATGATCCCGATTCACCCACCGTCGCCGAGTTCATACGTGCCCTACCCGCAATCAACCTGCTCGGCGAGACGAGCCCCGGCTTCGTCTGGCGTCTGAAGGACGACGACGGCCCCGGCGCGTTGGAGCAGCGCTTCCCCGGGCACGAGGACGATGCCCGCTTCATCGTCAATCTGACGGTGTGGACCGACATCGAGTCGCTGCGTCATTTCGCCACCCGGTCGGGTCACGCCATGTATCTGAGACGACGGCTCGAGTGGTTCGAGAAATCACCCGAGGCGACCACCGCACTGTGGTGGATCGAGGATGGCCATGTCCCCGATCTCCACGAGGCCGCCGATCGGCTGGCCGTCCTCCGACGCGACGGGCCCACCGCCGCCGCCTTCGATCTGAGGACCACCTTTCCCCCTCCCGGAAAAGGGAGAATCGCCGACCCGGCGGGCATCGGGTCTCCCGGTGAGAGGTGAGTCGTCTCACCGGAAGTCCCTCGACCGGACCGTCTGCACCCCGATCGGCTCGAAGTCACGGGCAACGATGTTGGTCACCCCGTCGTGGTATTCCAGTCTCCCGTGGATGACCAGGGCAGGGCTCCTCCGCACCACGAGACGGTGCTTGGCCCAGACATCGGGCAGGACCACGATGTTGAGCAAACCGGTCTCATCCTCCAGGTTGAGGAAGTAGACGCCTTTGGCCGTGCCCGGTCGTTGCCGATGCGTGACCACGCCTGCCACCTTGATCCTGGACCCGTTACGCCTCATGCCCAGGGCCTGGGCGGCGGTGACGCAGCCTTCAAGACGATCCCTGACGAAGCTCATCGGGTGGCGGTTGGAGACACCCGTCGCCCAGAGGTCGGCGCGATGCTCCTCCTCGGGGCTCATCCCGGGCAGGGCAGGGGCTTCCACGCCCGGTGACAAAGCCAGCCGCTCCGGGTCGATCTCGGCAAGGGCGCCGGCCGCCCACATCCCTTCGCGGCGACTCAGCCCGATCGACTCCAGGGCACCGGATGCGGCCAGACCTTCGAGTGCCTCCACCCCGAGCCCGGTTCGGGAGGCCAGATCCTCGGGTGAGGTGAACTCGCCGCCCAAGATCCGTGCCGCCTCCACCCGGGTCACCTCCTTCTCTCCCAGGTTCCTGACGTAGCGCAATCCCATCCGCACCCCGACCGGGGGGCGAATCGGGTCGTCGACAATCCCCCTCCCCCGCCGCCACCGCTCTCCCAGGTACTCCACGACGTCGTCGGGATCGGCATCTATCGGCTCGATGGTGCAGTCGTGCCAGGAGACGTTCACATCCGGTCCGATCACCACCACCCCGTGACGCTGGGCATCCTGAACCAGCGAGTTCGGGCTGTAAAAGCCCATGGGTTGGGCGTTGAGCAGACCGGCCAGATACTCGGCCGGGTAGTGGAATCGGAGCCAGGCCGACATGTAGACGATGTAGGCGAAGCTGACCGAGTGGCTCTCGGGGAAGCCGAATGCGGCAAAGCCCTGCAGCTTCTCCCAGATCTCGTCGGCCGCCTCCGCGATGATCCCCTTGCTCGCCATCCCCACATAAAGGTCTTCACGTAGCCGGCCCATCGCCTTCTCCGAGCGCTTGTGGGTCATTGCCTGGCGGAGCCGGTCGGCCTGGCCCCCGTCGAACCCGGCGCAAACCCGTGCCAGCTCCATCAACTGCTCCTGGAAGACGGGGACGCCGAGTGTCTTCTCCAGGATCTCCTCTGTCGCTGGATGGGGGTAACGGACCGGCTCCTCGCCGTTGCGCCGGCGCAGATACGGGTGAACCGATTGCCCCTGGATCGGTCCCGGTCTGATCAAGGCCACCTCTATCGCCAGGTCGTAGAAGGTCTTCGGCTTCATCTTGGGCAAGGTGGCCATCTGCGCCCTCGACTCGATCTGGAACAGCCCCACCGTGTCGGCGCGCGTGATGGAGCGGTAGATGGCCTGCTCCTGGGGGATGACAGCCAGGTCGATGTCGATCCCGTGCTGGTCCTCGATCAGGTCATGGGCGAGATGAAGGGCGTTGAGCATCCCCAGACCGAGCAGGTCGAACTTGACGATCCCCACCGCAGCCGAATCGTCCTTGTCCCACTGGAGCACGGTCCGCCCCTCCAGCCTCCCCCATTCGAGCGGGACCACTTGCCACAACGGGCGATCGGCAATCACCATCCCTCCCGAGTGGATGCCGAGATGGCGGGGATACCCGTCGAGACGCCAGCAGATGTCATAGATCATCTCGGCGGTCATCCCTTCGGGCAGTGGCGAGTCGAGCCGGATCTGGGCCGGGTCACGGGTGTCGACATACTTGGAGAGCCCGTCGACCTGCGCCTGGGTGAAGCCGAAGGTCTTGGCAACGTCACGCAGCACCGACTTGGCCCGATAGGTGATCACGTTGGCCACCATTGCCGCCCGCTCCCGGCCGTACTGCCGGTAGCAGTACTGGATCACCTCCTCTCGACGATCAGCCTCGAAGTCGATGTCGATGTCGGGTGGCCTCCCCCTCTCCTCGGACAGGAACCGCTCGAATGGGAGATGTAGGCGGATCGGGTCGACCCTGGTGAGACCGAGACAGCGGCACACGGCGGAGTCGGCGCCAGAGCCACGGATCTGGCAATAGATGTCCTGGGAGCGGGCGTAGTCGACGATGTCCTTGACAACGAGGAAGTACCCGGGGAACCCGAGCCTTTCGATGATGTCCAACTCGTGCTCGAGACGACGCCGAGCCCCGGGATCGATCCCATCGTGGCTTCCCGGGTAGACCTCCCGGGCGCCCTCCCAGGTGAGATGACGGAGATAGCCCATCTCGTCCCGGAAATGCCCGGGCATGGGAAAGTCGGGGAGGTTCGGCGCCACCAGGGCGAGATCGAAGGCGAGTCGCCTGCCCAGCTCGCCGCTTCTCGCCACCGACCCCGGATAGCGGGCCAAGCGACGTGCCATCTCCACCGGGTGCTTCAGGTAGCGCTCGTCGCTGGCAGGTCGGAACCCGTCGGCGACGGCGAGAGTTCGTCGGCCCCCGATCGCGGCCAGGACCTCGGACAGATAGGCATCCCGACGATCGTGATAGTGGGCCTGGTTGGTGGCAACGGTCGGGATGGAGAGCTTCTGGGCGACCTCCCACATCAGGTCGTTCCTCGGGTCGTCTTCGGGCATGCCGTGATGCCACAGCTCGAGATGGAGCCGGGTCCCGAACAGCTCACGCAACCGTGACGCCTCCCGGATCGTCGCGCCGAGATCGTGTCGGGCCGCCGCCCTGGGGACCGCGCCATTGTGACAAGCAGTCAGGAGATGGATGTCGCCCTGTCCGGCCGCCTCGGCCAGATCCTCCCAGAGGTAGACCGGATGGTCCTTCTCACCGCGCATCTGCGCCTTGGTGACCAGATGGGAGAGACTTCGATACCCGTCGGGCGACCCGGAGAGGAGCACCAGATGGTCCGTCTCTGGCAGGTTGACCGGCTTGACCCCGTGGGAGCGGACACTGCGCCCCCGCCGCAGCCTGCCCTGCCCCCCCTTGCTCCGGGCATGACGTTGTAGGTCCCACTCCTGGGCCTTCGCCACCGGGTCGCTCGGGCCGAGGGGATCCCTCTCCAACCCGATCTCGACCCCGTAGATGGCGGGCAGCCCGGTCTGCCTCGCTGCCTGCCAGAACCGTGAGACACCGTAGAACCCGTCGTGATCGGTCACCGCCAGTGCCTCGTATCCGAGCTCGAGCGCCCGATCGACCAGGTCCTCAGGATGGGAGGCGCCGTCGAGGAAGGAGAAGTTGGTGTGACAGTGGAGCTCGGCGTAACCACTCATTCATCCACTATATCGAACATATGTTCGGTGGGTCGACTGACCCTCACCTCCCGCTCAGGGAGAAGTGCATCCAGTCCTTGAGCGAGCTCCAGTTGCCTCCCCAACCCCACCCGATCTCGGTGAACGCCTCGGTCACGACGTCCCCCGGGACGATCATCCCCACCCGGACGTCATCGCGGTCTACATAGGCCGAGGCGAGCTCGGGCAACACCAGGTCGCCCTTCACATAGGGGTTGTGGAATGGGTTGATGTCGATCCCGGTGCCGTAGGCGTGCTGCGACCAGGAGGTCGAGCCGACGGCGGGGCGGCACACAAAGGAAGTCGTGTCGTTCCAGTCCCCGGTGGGATGGGCGTCTATCTCCTCCTTGGTGATCACCCGCATCTGCTCGATGGGGAATCGGGCCTCGTGCAGCTTGCGGAAGACCTCGACGACCTCCTCGGCGTGTGTCGCATTCACGATCATCTCGCCGGTGTGGTATTTCTGGTCGAACCCGAAATGGCTCATGGTGAGGTAGGACAGCTCCGCCAGAGTCACCGGACAGAGCGGGTCCCAGCTGGACCGGGCCAGCACGTCGGATGGGATCGGGCCGATGGTCCACGCGTATTCATCGCTCTCCGGCGGAGGCAGGAAGTCGATCGTCTCCAACCTTCTGTCCTGCAGCTCCGGCGGAGTCGGCTGAACCACGCCGAACTCGTCGGGACGCAATGGGAGCAACCTCGTCCCGAGCCAGTCGGGACGGGCATACGGGTTGTGCTCCGTGGTGGTGGCCGCCACTGTCGTGGTCGTTGTCCCAATCGTCGTCGTGCTCGTCACCGATGGGGACGCCACGGTGGGCTCGGCCCCGGTCGTCGAGGTGCCCTCCGAGACCTCATCCGAGCACCCGGCCAGGGCGAGGGCCACCATCATCCCTGCCAGCCATCGCACCGTCCTGACCATACCGGCCGCTGGAGCCCTGATATTCGATAGGTTAAGGGCGTGCACGACACCTCGGTGCCCGTGGACCATGGGAGGATCTCGGTGTGGTACCGGCCGGCCATCCCCGGCAAACCCACTGTCCTGCTCATCCATGGCCTGACCGGCACCTCCAGATGGTGGTCGCCCGTGATCGCGCGGCTTCCCGAGGAGGTGGGCGTGATCGCGCCCGACCTCAGGGGCCGGGGTGGGAGTTGGGAGTGCGCGGGCCCATATGACCTGGCGTCGCTCGCCCCGGACCTCTCCCACTGTCTCAATCACTTCGAGATCCCCAACGCGACCATCGCCGGCTATTCCATGGGGGCGTGGCTGGCGACCCTCTACGGCAGCACCCGTCACCGACGAGTGAAGGCTCTGGTGCTGATCGACGGTGGCGTCCCCATCGCCGCCGACCGCGACGGCGAGGCGGCGGCCGTCGTCGAAGAGGTGTTCGGGCCATCGTTGCAGCGGCTCGAGCTGGACTTCGAGTCCGAGGAGGCCTATCTGCGCCACTGGCGGAGCCACCCGGCCCTGACCGGGCGATGGGCCGCGCCGCTCGACCTGGTCTTCGGCTACGACATCGAGGCAGGGCGCAGGGGCAGCTTCCGCGTCCGCGCCAACAAGCACGCCGTGCTTGCCGCAGCCAACGACATCCTCTTCGACGAGCAGACGAACAAGGCGATCAACGAGTTGATCGTGCCTACACATCTCCTCATCGCCGACCACGACATGACCGACCAGCGAGGAGGTTTCGTCTCCGAAGGGGCGGCGAGCGAGGCGGCGTCACGAAACCCGAACCTGAGCATCGAGCGACTGCGCGACCAGAACCACTTCACGGCCCTGCTCGGCAGCGGGGCGAACGCGGTGGCATCGGCCATCGTCCGAATGCTGTGACCACGACGGAGGTGGACCGATGTCGTCCATAACCAAGACGATACGGCTGTCGGGTCAGGCCAGCGGCTCCATCGAAGACGCTGTCCGCACCGTCCTGGCGCGAGCCGCCGCCACGATCTCCGACATCCAGGACTTCACCATCGTCCGGGTCGGGGGGAAGGTGGACGACTCCGGCGCACCGACCGTGTTCACGGTCACGCTCGACATCACCTTCGGCATCAAGGACCCCGTCGAGCACGGATGAGCGTCCCTGAGCCCCAGTCCCTGGGGAACGGGATCCATCTCATCCCGGCGCCACTCCCGTTCACCAGCCCGGCCTGGGTCAACGTCTATGCCGTCGAGGCCGACGGGGGAATCCTGCTCCTCGACTGCGGGACCGACTGGGAGCCGGGCCGCAGCGCCCTGCGGCAGGGCTTCAGCCGCCTCGGTCTGGAGGAATCGGCGGTCCACACCCTGGTCGTCTCCCATCTCCACCTCGATCACGTCGGGATGTCCGCTCGCCTCATCCGGGAGCTGGGATGCCGGTTCGTCATGCACGAGCGGGCGGCCAAGCGGGTCGATCGCTACAACGACACACCCGGGTATGTCGAGCGTCTGCTCCGCATCGGGCGATCCCATGGCGTCCCTTCCTCCGTCCTCGACTCGGTGGTGGCGGGGAGCGCCGCTCGGCGCCCCGATTACATGCCCTTGATCGATCCCCCCGATCACACGGTCACGGAAGGAGATCGGATCGACATCGGCGAAGGGAGATCCCTCGAGGTGCTCTACACACCGGGTCACGACCCGGCACACATCTGCCTGCGCGACACGTCGACCGGCATCTTGTTCTCCGGAGACCACATCCTCCCCCGGATCTCCCCGGTGATCATGTGGGACGAGGATCTCGGTGACCCCCTCGGGGACTACATGGAGTCGCTTCAACGCCTCCTCGGGATGGAGATCGAGCTCACCTACCCGGCGCACGGCTCACTCATCGAGCACGGCGGTGAGCGCGCTCGTCAGATCCTCCTCCACCACGACCGGCGCCTCCTCGACATGTCGGAGCTGGTGAAACGGCGGGACGCCACGGCATGGGAGGTGATGCTCGATTCGTTCCGCCCCAACCTCACCCCGCTCGAGGCGCGACTGGCCTTCCTGGAGACTGTCTCCCACCTCGAGCATCTCCGGCAGACAGGCCGGATCCGGGTGGTGACCCGGCAGGGAGTCGAGGTCTATGGCCGGTGAGCCTCAGCCCTCGAAGAGGTGGATGGCGTAGGCGATGAAGAAGCCGAACACGGTGATGAAGCCAACTGCCCTACCGGCCATCTCGAATGCCTCCGGCATCATCGAGGTCGCCAGCATGGTGAGCACCGCGCCGCCTGCGAACGAGTAGACAAAGGCGAGCGTGCCCGCCGAGGCACCATCGAGCAGGACGTAGCCCAGACCGGCAGCCAGGGCACAGACCAGTGTCACCAGCAGCCACAGGCGGATGACGGCCCCTCGCTTCCAGCCCCCGTCGATCAGAGCAGCGGTGGCGGCGACGCCCTCGGGGATGTTGGAGATGAAGACCGCGGTCAGCATGGCCACACCCACTCCGCCCGTCTGGAGAACGGTGAGGCCCAGGACCGCGGTCTCGGGGATGCCGTCGAGCAGGGCGCCCAGGACAATCGTGAGACCGGACGCCTGGGCGTGGTAGCCACTCATTCCCTTGGTGCGTCGGTGCTCGAATCGGCCGATTGTCACGTCGCCCAGGGTGAAGGCGGCGGCCCCGGCAAAGAGCCCGAACAGGACCCCTCCGCTCCCGCCCCCGAGACGCGAGGCCTCCTCCACCAGCTCGAAAGACACCGCGCTGAGCAGGACACCGGACCCGAAGGCCATGGTGAGCCCGAGGATGCGCTTGTGGGGCGGCCGGCGGATGGCGACGAGCGCCCCGAGGAGCAGCGAGCCGGCCGCGACGAGGCCCCAGAGTGTGGCTTCGAGCATCTGCTCAGACGGCTCCGGTCACGACGCCGTCCCTATCCGTCTCGAGGGGCCAACACCGTCTCGACCGCGAACTCCCCCTCGTGATAGGCCACCTCCCTGGCCCGGGCGGCGGCTTTGAGGTCGGGCTCGGCCTGTCGCAGCCGCAGCAGAGAATCCGTGTCGGCAAAGATCGAGACCGAGGCGACCTCGGCCGCCATCGATGCCCGGGCATCGGACTTGACCTTTCGGACCGACGAAAGCACCGCGCCGGTGATGGTGAGGATCGTGGAATCGCCTTCGAGGCCGGCGAAGTCGGCGGGGCCGGGCCAGGGGGCCCGATGCACAGACCCCTCGCGCCACCAGGACCAAACCTCCTCCGTGACGAAGGGGAGGAACGGGGCGAAGAGACGGAGATAGGCACCCAGCGAGACCTGGAGGGCGGCATGAGCCGAGCCGGCACCTCTGCCTCCCTCATAGCCGCGGCTCTTGACCAGCTCGAGATAGTCGTCGGTCCAGCCCCAGAAGGAGCGCTCTACCAGCTCCAGGGCGCGGGCGTAGTCGAACCGATCGAACGCCTCGGTGGCCTGGACGACGACGTCTCGCAGCGAGGCCAGCATCGACCGATCGAGGGCCTCGGTCACTTCCGATGCCGCTACGTCGTCCGACAGGCCGAGGACGAACCTGGAGGCGTTGAGGATCTTCATGGCGAGGCGGCGGCCGATCCTCATCACCCCGAAATCGACGGCGGTGTCCGAACCCGGCCTCCCGTTGCACGCCCAGTAGCGAACCGCCTCCGCTCCGTGCTCCTCGATGAGAGGGATGGGGGTGACGACGTTGCCACGAGACTTGCTCATCTTCTTGCGATCCGGGTCGAGGATCCAGCCGTTGATCGTGGCGTGCGCCCAGGGGAGGGTGTCGTGTTCGTAGTGGGACCGAAGCAAGGTGGCGAACAGCCAGGTTCGGATGATCTCGGGGCCCTGCGGTCTCATGTCCATCGGGAACACACGGTGGAACAGATCGGGGTCGTCGTCCCAATGGCCGGCGATCTGCGGGGTCAAGGACGAGGTTGCCCAGGTGTCCATGATGTCCGGATCGCCGACGAACCCATCGGGGGCACCCCGCTGCGACTCGTCGTAGCCGGGGGGCACGTGGGAGGTCGGGTCGATGGGCAGCATGTCTTCGCCGGGCAGGATCGGGTGGTCGTGGTCGACTTCGCCGTCGGGCCCGACCTGATACCAGACGGGGACGGCGACGCCGAAGAACCTCTGGCGCGAGATGAGCCAGTCGCCGCTCAACCCATTCACCCAATGCTCGTAACGGACCCGCATGAACTCGGGTATCCAGTCCAGCTCCAGGCCCCGTTTCAACAGCTGTGCCCGCAATTCGGGGTCACGCCCACCGTTGCGGACATACCACTGCCTGCTGGACACGATCTCGAGGGGACGATCCCCTTTCTCGTAGTACTTCACCGGGTGGGTGATGTGACGCGGCTCCCCGTCGAGATCACCCGCCTCCCCCAGCATCTCGATGATGACCTTCTGGGCCTGACCCGGGTAGAGGCCGCCGATCCGCTCGTACGCCACGCGGCCGCTCTCGGTGAGGATCC
The DNA here is from genome assembly GCA_036556665.1 of Acidimicrobiia bacterium. Lineage (GTDB taxonomy): Bacteria > Actinomycetota > Acidimicrobiia > Spongiisociales > ZC4RG35 > JARDZU01. The sequence continues at coordinate 11,986 of DATBIX010000017.1, read as the reverse complement.
ACGACGGCACCTCCTCGGTGAGTCTGCCGTTGTGCTGGATCACGGGCCGGGTGGGCAGGTCGAGCTCGCGCCACCAGGTCACGTCCGTCGTGTCACCCCAGGTGCAGATCATGGCGATGCCGCTGCCCTTCTCCGGCTCCGCCAGCTCATGGGCCAGCACGGGCAACTCGACCCCGAACAGAGGCGAGGAGACCGAAGTGCCGAGGAGTGGGAGGTAGCGCTCGTCGTCGGGATGAGCCACCAGGGCGACGCAGGCAGCGATCAGCTCCGGCCTCGTCGTCTCGATGTAAACCGGCCCCGATTCTTCCCTATGAAACGCCACCCGGTAGTAGGCGGCGGACTTCTCCCGATCCTCGAGCTCGGCCTGGGCCACCGCCGTCCTGAAATCGACGTCCCACAGAACCGGGGCCTCCTGTGAGTACGCCTCACCCCGTGCCAGGTTGCGCAGAAACGCCTTCTGGCTGATTCTCTGGCAGTGGGTGTCGATGGTGGCGTAGGTTTGGGCCCAGTCGACCGACAGGCCGAGTGTCCGCCAAAGGTCCTCGAAGACCTTCTCGTCCTCCTCGGTCAGCCCGTGACACAACTCGACGAAGTTCCTGCGGCTGATCGAGATCGGAGGCTCCACCGGCTGCTCCGGCGGCACGAAGGCGGGGTCGTAGGGAAGGGTGGGATCGCATCGAACCCCGTAGTAGTTCTGAACGCGCCGTTCCGTGGGCAGCCCGTTGTCGTCCCACCCCATCGGATAGAAGACCTCCTTGCCCTGCATCCGCTGGTAGCGGGCCACGGCGTCTGTTTGGACGTATCCGAACACCGAGCCCATGTGAAGCGATCCGGACACGGTTGGAGGCGGCGTGTCGATCGAGAAGATCTCGTGGCGATCCTTGGACCGGTCGAACCGGTAGGTCCTCTCCCTCTCCCACCGCTGGTCCCACTTCGACTCGAGGCCCTCCAGGGCCGGCTTCTCGGGGACTCTTCGCGTCATCGGAGGGGGAAGGCTAACGGCACCTGGTCGGATTCCCTCTCAGCCGTCGGCCCGACCGGAGTGGGCGAGTTGCCATCCTGGCGAGAAGGCGTATGCTCGGAGCAGACATGAGGACCCGGTTCGCCCACGCCCATCATCATCACCACCCCCTGCGGGTCGGATGACGATGGGTTGACAGCGAGCCAGCTACCCACCACACGCCGACCCGAGCGGTCGGCGTTTCTCGTTCTCTGAGGGCGACCCCACCGACCGCAACGGAGGGAAGGAGCCCAAATGAAGCCCGAGCCCACCATTCACCTGGCCGTCCCCAAGGGGCGGATGGAGACAGGTGTGTTCAATCTGCTCTCCGCCGCCGGCATCGAGCTTCACGTCGGCCAGCGTGGCTACCGGCCGGTTCTCTCAGAGCCCGGGTTCGAGGTGAAGTTGCTCAAACCGCAGAACATCGTCGAGATGCTCGCCGCGGGGACACGCGACATCGGATTCGCCGGAGCGGACTGGGTCGCCGAGAAACAAGCCGAGCTGGTCGAGCTGCTCGACACCGGCCTCGACCCGGTCAGGATCGTGGCCGCAGCCCCCGAGGCCATGCTCGACGACGGCCGGCTCCCCACCGGCCATCTCGTCGTGGCCAGCGAGTACGAGCGACTGGCTCGCCGGTGGATCACAGATCGGGGCATCGATGCCACCTTCGTGCACTCGTACGGAGCCACCGAGGTCTTCCCTCCCGAGGACGCCGACATCATCATCGACAACACCGCCACCGGTGAGACCCTCGCCGCCAACGGTCTGACCGTGGTCGACGTGCTCCTCCCCTCCTCCACCCGGCTCTACGCAAGCCCTGGCGCTCTGGCAGATCCGGCCAAGAAGGCCCCTATCGACGGGCTGGTCCTCAGCCTTCGCTCGGTGCTCGAGGCGCGCAAGCGGGCGATGCTCGAGCTCAACGTGTCGTTGGAAGACCTCGATGCCATCATCGCCGCCCTCCCCAGCATGCGCGAGCCCACCGTCGCCATGCTCCACGGAGGGTCCGGGATGGCGGTCAAGGCGGCAGTGCCACGAGGGGACCTCCCCCGGCTCATCCCTCTGCTCAAGCGGTTGGGGGCGACCGACATCGCCGTGTCGCGTCTGGAGCAGATCGTCCCATGAGCGGCCCCGCCACTTACGTGTCCCCGAGCTTCGACTTGCCGATCGACCTGGATCTCTCCAAGAACGAGGGCAGATCCGAAGCAGCCGATTTGCTCTCCCTGATCGACGACCCGCCCCGAGTGATCAGCCGCTATCCGGACACCTCGGCTCTCCGAGCCCGCCTCGCCGAACTGCATGGATTGCAGGTGGACTCGGTGTTGGTGACGGCGGGTGGCGACGACGCCCTGGGCCGGTGCTTCATGGCCCGGGTTGGTGAGGGGCGAACAGTGATCAGCACCCGTCCCACCTTCGAGATGATCTCTCGCTACGCAGAGCAGCGGGGAGCGAGCCTGGTCGAGATCGATTGGTGGGGCGAGGCCTTCCCCGTGGCCGAGGTGATCTCATCGATCACCGAGGACACGGATGCGGTTTTCATCGTGTCGCCCAACAACCCGACCGGGAACGCCGCCTCGGAGGCGGACATCCGAAAGGTGGCCGCCGAGGCGCCATTCGTCGTCCTCGACGCCGCCTATGTCGAGTTCGCCGACTCGGACCCCACTTCGGGTGCTCTCGAGATGGGCAACGTGGTGGTCACCAGAACCATGTCCAAGGCCTACGGGCTGGCCGGCCTCCGGCTCGGATACCTTCTCGGCCCGCCCCACCTGGTGTCGGCCATCGCCCGTTATGGCAACCCCTACCCGGTCGCGGCGCTCTCCGCCGCCCTGGGCGAGATGAGGCTGGGGCGTCCCGTCTCGGAGCTGAACGGCTTCGTGGAGACGGTGAGACGGGAACGAGTCGAGCTCACCCGTTTCCTCGACGACCTCGGCGCCGCACCCCTCCCCTCGCAGGCGAACTTCGTGCTGGCCAGCCACGACGAGCCCGACTGGGTGGTCTCGGCGTCGGCTGCGATGGGGATAGGCCTGCGCCGATTCCCCGGCCGGGACGGGCTGGAGCGGTCGATTCGCATCACCGTCCCCGGGGACGATGACGACTTCGACCGACTTCTCGGGGTATTGGGAGCGGTCCTCGCCCCCGAGGCGCTCGTCTTCGATCTCGACGGGGTCCTCGCCGACGTGAGCCGATCTCAGATCGTCGCCATCATCGAGACAGCCCGTAGCTTCGGCGTCGAGGTCACCGGCGCCGACATCGAAGCGGTCAAGGCCGAGGGGATGGCCAACGACGACTGGGAGATCACCCGTCGGCTCTGCGCCGACCGGGGCGTCGACGCCCCCATCGATGAGGTGGTGGAGCAGTTCGAGACCATCTACCAGGGAACCGGGAGCATCACCGGCCTGAAGCACCGCGAAGCGAGTCTGGTCGACTTGGACCTGTGGCGAACCTGGCAGGAGCGCTTCCCGGTGGCCGTCGTCACAGGCCGGCCCCGCAGCGATGCCGAGGAGTTCCTGGGCCGATCCGGTCTGATCGAGGGAATCTCCGCCCTGGTCACCCGGGAGGACGGCCCGCTCAAGCCCGACCCAGCCCCCGTGCGGCGAGCCCTCGAGACCCTCGGGGTTGGCCGGGCCTGGATGCTGGGCGACACCCCTGACGATTTGGCGGCGGCACGGGCTGCCGGTGCGATCCCCATCGGGGTGATCGCCCCCGGCGACGACCCGGCTCGCGCCCGGGCCCGACTCTGGAGAGCCGCCCGCATCCTCGACAAGACCACCGATTTGGAGGGGCTGTTGCCATGACCAGAAGAGCAGATCTGACCAGAGAGACCATCGAGGTGACCATCACCGGGCGGCTCGAACTCGACGGGACCGGCACCGCGACGGTGAAGACCGGTCTCGGCTTCCTCGACCACATGCTGTCGACCCTGGCCAAGCACGGCCGGTTCGATCTGGACATCGTCGCGAGCGGTGACACCACGGTCGATGATCACCACACCGTCGAGGACTGCGCCATAGTCATCGGCCGTGCCCTCGACCAGGCGCTGGGCGATCGGGCCGGGATTGCCCGGTTCGGCAGCGCCTACGCCCCTCTCGACGAGTCTCTGTGCCGTGCGGTGGTCGACCTCTCGGGACGGCCCTGGGCCGAGATCGACATCGACTTCTCACGTGACACCGTGGGTGATGTCGCCACCGAGAACCTCGTCCACTTCCTCCGCTCGCTGGCCATGGAAGGCCGGATGGCGCTCCACGTCGATCTCATCCGGGGCGACAACGACCATCACAAGGCCGAGTCCGCCTTCAAGGCGACGGCCCTGGCCCTGCGCGCCGCCGTCGCCCTCGCCGGCGGCGACGTGCCCAGCACCAAGGGGACGTTGGGATGAGGGTCGTGATCGTGCCGACCGGGACGGCGAACATCGCCAGTGTCCGCGCCGCCTTCGCCAGACTCGACGTGGCCACCGCAGAGGCCGCCTCGCCCGACGACTTGACGGGGGCCGACCGGGTGGTGTTGCCCGGTGTGGGCTCGTTCGGAGCGGCGGCAGCCGCCATCGATCGCCTGGGACTGAGACAGCCGCTACTGGCGCGGATCGAATCGGGCGCCCCGACGCTCTGCGTCTGCGTGGGCATGCAGTTGCTCGCCACACAGAGCACCGAGAGCCCTGGCGCCCGCGGGTTGGGCGTGGTCGAGGAGGTCGTCACCAGGTTCGACGAGGGTGTTCGGGTGCCCCAGCTCGGCTGGAACCAGGTCGAACCCGGTGAGGGCGCAAGGTATGTCACGGCAGGCTGGGCCTACTTCGCCAATTCCTACCGGATGGAGCATGCTCCGGACGGATGGCTTGCCTCGACCTCGGTCTACTCGGGGAGGTTCGTTGCGGCAATCGAGCGCGGGTCCCTACTCGCGCTCCAGTTCCACCCCGAGCTCTCGGGCGCCTGGGGCAGCAATGTCATTGCCCGCTGGCTGTCGGAGGCCGCATGAGCCTTGCGGTCCGCCTCCTCCCCTGTCTCGACCTGAAGGACGGGCGCGTGGTGAAGGGGATCAGGTTCCAGGATCTGCGCGACGCCGGTGACCCGGTCGAAGCCGCGGCTCTCTACGAGGCACAGGGTGGCGACGAGCTGGTCCTCCTCGACGTCTCTGCCACCCCGGAAGGGCGGGCCCACGCGCTGGAGACGGTGTCCTCGGTCCGCGCCGTGCTCTCGATACCGATGACGGTGGGAGGAGGGGTGCGCTCGTCCGACGACGCCGGCCGACTCCTCGAGGCCGGCGCCGACAAGGTCGGCGTCAACACGGCCGCAGTGCGACGCCCCGAGCTGATCGAGGAGATCTCGGTCAAGTACGGAGCGCAATGCACGGTGCTCGCCGTGGACGCCGCTGCCGCCGGCCGAAGCTGGGAGGTGGTGGTGGAGAGCGGACGCGCTCGAACCGGGCAGGACGTGGTCGAATGGTGCCTGAAGGCGGTCTCGCTCGGTGCGGGTGAGATCCTGCTCACCAGCTGGGACCGCGATGGCACCCGCAGTGGCTACGACACAGATCTCATCATGGCCGTCTCCGACGTCGTGAACGTGCCGGTCATCGCATCCGGGGGGGCCAACGAGGCCGTCCATCTCATCGATGCGGTCAGGGCCGGGGCGTCGGCGGTGTTGGTCGCCTCGATCCTCCACGACGGTGACACGACCGTCACCGCCCTGAAGAGGGCCATGTCCGGGGCGGGGATCGAGGTCAGGCTGTGATCATCCCCTCGATTGACATCTCGGGCGGGCGCACCGTCCAACTGGTGGAAGGTGAGACACCGGCCCTGGAGGCCGGGGACCCGGTCCCCATCCTGGAGCGCTTCTCGCTCGCCGGCGAGGTCGCCGTCATCGACATCGATGCAGCCCGCGGCGAAGGGAGCAACGAGCAGGTGATTGCAGATCTCTGCTCCCGTGGCGAGATCAGGGTCGGAGGCGGGATCAGGGACGTCGACGCCGCCATCGGATGGCTCGACCGGGGGGCTGCGAGAGTCATCGTGGGGACGGCCGCCACACCCGAGCTCCTCGCCCAACTCCCCCGCGACCGCGTCATCGTCGCCCTCGACGCTCGCGAGGGCACGGTGCTCAGCCACGGCTGGCGACGATCCACCGGCCGGCCCCTGCTCGAGCGGATCGAAGAGCTGCGGGGGTGGTGCGGAGGGTTCCTGGTCACCTTCGTCGAACGTGAGGGTCACCTCGGGGGCACCGATCTCGAGCTGGCCAATCAGGTGATCGCCGCAGCCGGCCCCGTCCGGGTGACGGTGGCGGGAGGGGTGAGCACCGCCGAGGAAGTGGCCGAGCTCGATCGGCTCGGCGCAGACGCCCAGGTGGGGATGGCGTTGTACACAGGGCGGCTCGGGCTCGCCGAGGCCATCACGGCCCCGTTGCGGTCGGATCGCCCGGATGGCCTGTGGCCGACGGTGGTGGTCGACGAGCACGGAGTGGCGCTGGGGCTGGTCTACTCCGGCCACGAGAGCCTCTCCCGGTCCATCGACGAGAGACTCGGGGTCTATCAGAGCAGGTCGCGTGGAGTCTGGGTCAAAGGGGAGACATCGGGGGCGACCCAGGAGCTGATCCGGGTCACGGTCGATTGCGACCGGGATGCCCTGCGCTTCACCGTGCGCCAACACGGGCCAGGCTTCTGCCATACCGGTGATCGCAGCTGCTGGGGCGAAGATCGGGGCCTGTTGCGCCTCGAGCGCCGTCTGCAGGAGATCGCAGCCTCCCCCACCCCGTCGTCGAACACGGTCAAACTCCTCGCCGACGCCAGGCTCCTTGCTGCCAAGTTGCGCGAGGAGGCAGCCGAGCTGGCCGATGCGGACACCGAGGATCGGGTGGTCGAGGAGGCCGCCGACCTGCTCTACATGATCATGGTCAGGCTGGTTTCGGCAGGCGTGGGCCTCGACCGGGTTGCTGCCGCACTCGACGCCAGGGAACGCAAGGTGACCCGGCGCCCCATGGTGGCCAAGGCGGACCGATGAAGAGCTGGCTGCCCAGGGTCGACGAGCTACCCCCAAAGCCGCGGCTCCCGGTCCAGATCGATGCGCTGCTGGCCGCGGACGACATCATCGGGGACGTCCGAGCGATCGGAGAGCCGGCGATCCGCCGGTATTCAGAGAGGATGGGCGACCTCGCCCCTGGCGATCCGATCGTCCTCGGCCGCGACGAGCTGGAAGAGGCGCGGGCGCGGATCACGGTCGAGCAACGCCAGGTCCTGGAACGGGTGGCGGAGCGGATCAGGCTCTTCGCCCAAGCGCAGCGCGACGGGCTCGACGACCTCGACGTGGTTGTGACCGGTGGCAGGGCCGGCCACCGCTGGATCCCGGTGTCGACGGTGGGCGCCTACGCGCCGGGTGGCCGCCATCCGCTCCCATCGTCGGTCTTGATGACGGTGATCCCTGCCCGGGTGGCTGGTGTGGCCGCGGTGTGGGTGTCCTCCCCCCGCCCCACGGACGTCACCCTGGCTGCAGCGGCAGTGGCCGGGGCCGACGGTCTGCTCACCCTGGGCGGGGCCCAGGCCATCGCCGCCCTTGCCTTCGGCACGGTGTCACCTCGCTGTGATCTCGTGGTCGGGCCGGGCAACAAGTACGTGACGGCGGCCAAGAAGCTCCTCGTCGGTGAGGTCGGGATCGACGGGCTGGCCGGTCCGAGCGAGATCCTGGTCATCGCCGACGAGCACGCCGACCCGAGACTGGTTGCCGCCGACCTGCTCGCCCAAGCCGAGCACGACACCGAGGCGGTCCCAATGCTCGTCACCACCAGCCGCTCACTTGCCGAGCAAGTCGACTTCGCACTGAGCCTGCAAATGGCCGACCTGCCCACCTCGACCGTCGCTCGGGCAGCCCTCCGCAACGGGTTCGCCCTCGTCGTCGGATCGCTCTCGGAGGCGGCAGAGGCCTCAGACCAGGTGGCGCCTGAGCACCTAGCCCTCCACGTCGAGCAGCCCGAGGACCTGCTCCGGGGACTCGCCTCCTACGGCTCGGTGTTCATCGGAGGCCGGAGCGCCGAGGCCTTCGCCGACTACGGGGTCGGCCCCAACCACGTCCTCCCGACCGGTGGTGGAGCCCGGTTCCAGTCCGGGCTCTCGGTCCTCACGTTTCTGAAGACCCCGACCTGGTCCCGTCTCGACGACCCGGCCGCGCTCATCGACGACACGGTCCTGCTCGCCCGGCTCGAAGGCCTGGAGGCCCACGCCCGGGCTGCCCAGGTCCGCGGCGCCGATTGACGCTCAGACGCCGGGTCGCCACCCCTCGAGGAGACGGTCGACCAGGGCCTCGGCCCAGTCGTCCCCTACCGGCCGGAAGAAGCCCATCAGCTTTCGCAGGATCACTGGCCCGGTCAGCATGTCCACGGCCAATTCGACGTCCAGGTCATCATGTAGCTCACCCCGCTCCACCGCCCGCCGGATCACCTCGGCCAAGGCGTGGCGCCGCGGGATGATCACGGTCTCGGCGTACTTGCGGCCGATGTCGGTCTGGGCTGCCATCTCCCCGACCAGCCAAGGGAAGATCGAGCCGGCGCTTCCGCTGCGCATGAACGTGGTGACCCCGGAGACCACGGTGATCAGGTCGCCTCTGATGCTTCCGGTGTCGGGCGCGGCGACCGACTCGGAGAGACGAGCCATCACATCGATGAGAAGATCCTCCTTCGACTGCCAGCGTCGATAGATCGTTGCCTTGCTCACCCCGGCCCGGTGAGCCACCTCGTCCATGCTCAGCCCGCCGAGCCCCTCGGTCTCGATCACCTCCAGCACCGAATCCAGCACTGTGGTTTCTACATTGGCATCCCTGGGCCGTCCCGGGCTGCGTCTGGTCGCCGTCATGTCCCCTCGCCCCGGGGGCCGGCAGCGTCGGCGTACTGACCCGTGGTCGCGGGAAGGGGCCGGGCAGGCAGATACAGCCAGGTGACAACCGCCCCCACCAGTGCGACTCCTGCCGCCACCCACACCGCCGACGTCATACCGTCGATGAAGGCCTCCGACGCCACCTGGAACAGCGCCGCCCCGGCCTCCCCGATCTGGGATGCCACGGCAACGGCTCCGCCGATCGAGTCGGAGGCGATCTCGCCGGCCTGGGGAGGCAGCGCGGCCACGGCGGGTGTCATGGCCGAGGAGTAGTTGGAGGCGAGGATGCTGCCCAGGATGGCGACGCCGAGAGCCCCGCCGACCTGGCGGGTGGTGTCGTTCATCGCCGAGCCGACACCAGACTTGGCCAGCGGCAGCGATCCCATGATGGAGTCTGTCGCCGGTGCCATTGCGGTTCCCATCCCTGCCCCGAGGAAGACCAGGGCGAGGGCGACGTGGGGGTAGCCCGACTCGACGTCGATCAGGGCCAGGATCGACATCGCCGTGGCCACCACGACCAGACCGGCGGCGACGACCCGCTTGGTCCCGAATCTCTCGGTGAGCCGGGCAGACAGCGGAGCCGCCACGATCATCGTCGCCACCGGCATCACCCGGAACCCCGCCTCGAGCGGGGTGTATCCAAGGACGAACTGCAGGTATTGGGTGAGGAGGAACACGGTCCCGAACATGGCGAAGAAGACCAGGGTGATGGCCACGCTGGCCGCGCTGAACCGCGGGTTCTCGAAGAACTCGAGCCGGAGCATGGGGTGGGTCACGCGGTTCTCCCACCACAGGAAGACGCCTATGAGGACGGCGGCGACTGCGAAAGCGGCGAGGATCACGCCATCGGTCCAGCCACGAGACGGGGCCTCGATGATGGCGTAGACCAGGGCAACCAGCCCGCCGATCGACAGTGCGGCGCCGACCGGGTCCAGCGGCGTCGCCTCGGGGTCCTTCGACTCGGGGACGAGGAACAGTCCGGCGACGATGGCGGCAACGACGACGAACACATTGATCAGGAAGATCGAGCCCCACCAGTACTGCTCGAGGAGCCAGCCGCCCAGCACCGGGCCGAGGATGATCCCGAGACCGGCCACTGCCGCCCAGGCGGCGATGGCACGCCCCCGTTCGGGACCGCTGAACACATTGGTGATGATGGAAAGGGTCGAGGGCATGATCAATGCACCGCCCACACCCATGAACGCCCTGGCGGCGATCAGGGCCTCGGCGCTGCCGGCAAACGCCGCCGCAACCGAGGCGACCCCGAAGATGACCAGGCCGACGTTGAGGGCGAGCTTTCGCCCGAACCGATCGCCGAGCGCTCCCATGGTGAGGAGGAGGCCGGCGAACACGAGCACATAGGCGTCAACCATCCACTGCAGCTGGCTGGCGGTTGCATCGAGCTCCCGAACCAGCGTGGGCAGGGCGACATTGAGGATCGTGTTGTCCAGCCCGATGATGACCAGGCTCAGGGAGAGGACCCCGAGCGTTGCCCAGCGTCTCCGGTAGATGGTGTCGGCGTCCATGACGGCCTCGTTTCCCGTGACGATTACAATACGGTACGGTATCGTATTCTAATCAAGCAGTCAAACCGCTTGGTCAGGGGACGGTTCCATTGGACGACCGCTGATCCGAGCCGGCTCACATGTTGCGCCGGTACTGGCCACCAACCTGGTAGAGGGCCTGACTCATCTGACCCAAGGAAGCCGTCTTGGCCGTCTCCATCAGCTGGGCGAAGATGTTGCCACCGGTCACCGCCACCCTCTGCAGCGCGAGCAGACCTGCCCGGGCTCGTTCCTCGTTCCTGTCCTGGAAGGCGCGAACTGCGGCGATCTGCCGGTCCTTGTCCTGGTCCGTCGACCTGATCAGCTCGGTGGGAACGATGAAAGGCGAGCCCTCCTTGGAGAGGAAGGTGTTGACACCCACCACCGGGTAGGCACCCGACTCCTTCTGTTGCTCGTAGTAGAGGGACTCCTCTTGGATCTTGGTCCGCTGGTACTGGCGTTCCATCGCCCCCAACACTCCCCCGCGGCTGTTGATCCGCTCGAACTCGGCGAGCACCGCCTCCTCGACCAGGTCGGTCAGCTCCTCGATGACGAAGCTGCCCTGGAGCGGGTTCTCGTTCTTGGCCAGACCGAGCTCTTTGTTGATGATGAGCTGGATGGCCAGCGCCCGTCGCACCGATTCCTCGGTCGGGGTGGTGATCGCCTCGTCGTAGGCGTTGGTGTGCAGGCTGTTGGTGTTGTCGTAGATGGCGTACAGCGCCTGCAGGGTCGTCCGGATGTCGTTGAACGAGATCTCCTGGGCGTGGAGGGACCGCCCCGATGTCTGGACGTGGTATTTGAGCTTCTGGGACCGCTCGTTCCCCCCATAGCGGTGCTTGATCGCCTTGGCCCATATCCGACGGGCCACCCTCCCGATCACGGCGTACTCGGCGTCGATCCCGTTGGAGAAGAAGAAGGAGAGGTTGGGGGCGAAGTCGTCGATGTCCATCCCCCGGGCCACGTAGTTCTCGACGTAGGTCAGCCCGTTCGCCAGGGTGAAGGCGAGTTGGGTGATCGGGTTGGCCCCGGCCTCGGCCATGTGATACCCGCTGATCGATACCGAATAGAAGTTGCGCACTTCGTGGTCGACGAACCACTGCTGGATGTCACCCATCATCCCCAGGGCGAACTCGGTGGAGAAGATGCAGGTGTTCTGCGCCTGGTCCTCCTTGAGGATGTCGGCCTGCACCGTGCCCCGGACCCGGGAGACGGTCTCCGCCCTGATCCGCTCGTACACGTCGGGGGGGAGCACCTGGTCCCCGGTGACCCCGAGCAAGCGCAGGCCACGGCCGTCGTTGCCCGTGGGGAGCGAGCCGGCGTACTCGGGGCGGGGTTGATCCCCCATCAACTCGTCGATCCTGGCCTCTACCTCGTCCCACCCGTCGGTCTCGGTGATCCAGGCCTCACAAGCCTGGTCGATGGCGGCGTTGAGGAAGAAGGCGAGGATCATCGGTGCCGGCCCGTTGATGGTCATCGAGACCGAAGTCGCCGGGTCTGATAGGTCGAAGCCGGAGTACAGCTTCTTGGCGTCGTCGAGGGTCGCGATCGAAACCCCGGAGTTGCCCACCTTCCCGTAGATGTCCGGGCGCTCGTGGGGATCCTC
>DATBIX010000016.1:0-4262 GCA_036556665.1 Acidimicrobiia bacterium | reverse complement strand
GGTCCAGCCGACGGAACCAAGCCCACAGACCGAGGGACATGACTGTGAACAGGGCGAGGAGACCGTAGGTGGTCGCCACCGGGACCAGGGCGCTGTCGACCAGGTAGCCGGACTGCGGGTTCACCAGCACGTGGAAGAAGGAAGAGATTCCCCAGATGGCCACCCAGAGCCAGCGACGCTGCCCGAAGAGCACCCGGCCCGGCATGCCGTGAATCGGTAGGAGCCCGAAGACCAGCGCCTCGAAGGCCGAGACGGTGATCATGGCGAGGGCCCCTTCGCCAGGTCACGCATCACCTGCCAGCGAATCGCCGGGTCGGAAGTCAACAACCAGTCGAGAACAGCCTTGTCCATTCGATACCACCTGCCGACGGAACCCCACAGTAGAGGTCGATCATCTGGCAGAGGAACCGGCCATCGGCGGAGGCGGGACGCGAGTCAAGTGATGATCTCGAGCCCGAACAGGCACTCCTGATCCCAGCGGCAGTCGGCGCGCTCCGCTGCCTACACCACCCTTGACAACCTTACTCTGTACGAATACCCTACCTTACAACGTACAAGTGGTACGGCCGGTCGAGTGGAGGAGACATGAGAGCCATCGTCCAGGACAGATACGGGCTGCCCGACGTCCTCGAGTTGAGAGAGGTCGGGAAACCCGAGCCCGGGGAAGACCAGGTGCGCATCCAGGTTCGTGCCTCGTCCTTGAACATCTACGACTGGCACATGACCACGGGAACTCCATACATGGCACGGGCCACGGCCGGGCTTCGAGTCCCCAAGAACCCGATCCCGGGGGCCGACGTGGCCGGGATCGTGGAAGCCGTGGGCGCCAATGTGACCCGGTTCGGGCCCGGTGACGCTGTGTTCGGGTTCGTTGGCAGCGGCGCCTTCGCCGAGTTCGTGTGCTCCGGCGAGAAAGGCCTCGCCTCGATCCCGAGCAACGTGACCTTCGAACAAGCCGCGGCCACCCCGCTGGCAGGGATCACCGCTCTCCAGGGTCTTCGTGACATCGGCGGCCTGCAACCTGGTCAGCGGGTCCTGATCAACGGAGCCTCGGGCGGAGTCGGGACCTTTGCCGTCCAGATCGCCAAGGTGCTGGGTGCCGATGTCACCGCCGTCTGCAGCACCTCCAAGGTCGACATGGTCCGGTCCATCGGAGCCGATCGCGTCATCGACTACACCCAGGAGGATTTCGTCTCATCCGAGCGCGGTTATCACATCCTGTTCGACAACGTGGGAGACCGTCCTTGGTCTGAGACCAGGCGTGTCCTCACCGATGATGGGATCAACGTGACCATCACCGGGCCCAAGCATCGGTGGTTGGGGCCGGTCCGGAGGCTCGTCTATCGCAAGATCGTCTCGACGTTCGGCAGCAGGACATTCACATGGTTCACCGCCCACGAGACTGGGGAGGACATGGAGGTGCTGGCCGGTTTCCTGTCGTCGGGCGCAATGGCGCCCGTCATCGAGAACACCTACCCGCTCGAGAAGGTGCCGGACGCTCTGCGCTATCTGGGTGAGGGTCACGCCCTGGGCAAGCTCGTCATCACGGGGTGAGGTGAGCGACGACGAGCCGGTGGGGCAAAATCACCTGGCGGTTAGGTTCCTCGACGATGACGATCAGACCGGCGCGACCGGATGAATTGGACCTGCTCAGCTCACTGGCGCTGAGATCGAAGGGTCACTGGGGCTACAGCCCCGAGTTCCTGGAGGCCTGCCGGCAAGAGCTGACCGTGACTCCTGATCGTCTGTCATCGGAGTGGATCCGGGTCTACGAGGCCGACTCCGGTGTGGTGGGATATGTGGCTGTGGTCGTCGAGGGGGAGCAGGCCGGGCTGGTCGACCTGTTCGTCGACCCGGACCGAATCGGATCGGGAGCGGGACGCGCACTGTGGGAGGAAGCGGTGGAGTGGGCCTGTTCTCGCGGAGCCGTGCGGTTGCGTATCGAAGCCGATCCCAATGCCGAGGCCTGGTATCGGAATCGAGGCGCAGTCCCGGTGGGGTGGGCCCCGTCGGGCTCGATCCCCGGGCGCATGCTCCCGGTCCTCGAGTTGGATCTCACCTCGCTCGTTTGAAGGGCTCCCCGCTGACCGGTTCAAAGGCATCCGGTACGATTCTGGCCCGGGCCGCTTGGGGGTTGCATCGTGGCTGGAATGCACAAGAAGAACTTCGATTCTCCAGACGAGAGGCTCGAGTTCGACGCGGTCAAGGCCGACGTCGTGCAGGTGGGGGGAGCGTCGATCTCACGCAATGTGTTCCAACCCGGAGCCCATTGCGCATTGGGCGGACGTCGGCTCAGCGGCAACCACCGCGCCCAGGAGAGTTGCCAGGCACATCACACCGGGGTCATCGTCGCCGGGCTCCTGCATGTGGAGATGGACGACGGCTCGACGATGGATGTGGGCCCGAACGAGGTGTTCGACATCCCACCCGGCCACGACGGCTGGGTGACCAGTGAGGTCCCGGTGGTCGGGATCAACTGGTCGGGGGTGAGGACCTGGCTCCCTGAGCCCGACTCGGGGGATCGTGTGGTGGCCACCCTCCTATTCACCGACATCGTGTCGTCCACCGAGTTGGCGGTCCGGATCGGTGATGGACCATGGAGGGAGCTGCTCGCCCGTCACAATCGGGAGGTGCGGGATCAACTCGACCGCTTCCGGGGCCGCGAGGTCAACACCACCGGCGACGGGTTTCTGGCCGTCTTCGATGGCGCCGTCCGCGCCATCCAGGCTGCCCTGGCGGTGCGGGATCGGGCACGGGCCCTCGGCCTCGAGATCAGGGCAGGGGTCCACACCGGTGAGGTGGAGGTCGACGGCGACGACGTTCGCGGGGTCGCCGTTCACGAGGCGGCCCGAATCTCGGCGGCTGCGTCACCCGGCCAGATCCTGGTCTCCACCACCACCTTTCAGCTCGCTTCGGGTGGCGACCTCGCCTTCGAGGAGAAGCCGGGTTACGACCTGAAAGGGTTGGCTGGAACGCGCACCCTCTACGCCGTCGGCTAGTGGCTCCGGGGTCCTTGGACCCGTCGGCCCTGTTCATACGATCAGGTCGTGGGCGGCTCGGACGTGAGATCGAATCGCCTCGCCACCTGGGACGCCCAGGTGCGCTGGGTCATCGCCGTCGCCGCGGGGCGCATTTGGACAGTCTCGATCGGCGACTGACCGGGATCGAGGGCCAGTTGTCGACCCTCCGTGAAATGCTCGACACTCGATCAGACGACGACGTTTGGCTGTCGCAGGGATCAGCCTCTGTATCCGCTCGCTCGGGCGGCCCGACCCTGTCTTGTCGCCTTGACCTTGGCGTTGCTCCGGCTGCTCTTGTCACCCGCCGTGTAGTAGTACTTCTTGCCCCTGTCGCCCCACTGGAAATAGGGGCCGTTGCTGTCCTTGCCGCGACGTACCGGCATTTTCGATCTCCTGTTGGACTGAACCGCAGCGGTACCCGAGCCCATCCGGTGTAAAACCCAAAGCGGCGCGTTGGCACAGGAGGCTGACGGTCGACCGTCTCGACCAGTGGTCAGGCCGCATTCGGTTCGGGTTGGGGACCTTGGCCTCTATCTCCTCGTCCCGTTTGGAGCCCATCGTGGGGACGTGGCGAGAGGATGGAAGTGGCGACGTTTCTGCGGATAGCGATAGGTGGGCTGCTCATCGCCCACGGGCTGGTCCACCTCCTCTACAGGTTTCCCGAGGTCCCTCAGTTCAGCCTCGAGCGCTCGTGGTTGGTGCCCGAGTCGGTGAGTGCCACCGTGGGCAACGTGCTCATAGGCACCACCATCGTCCTGTTCACGCTTCTTGGACTGGCGGTGTGGGGGGTTCCCGGGCTGACCGACATATGGCCGGCACTGGCCATCATCGGGTCGCTTCTCTCCCTCCTCCTCCTCGTCGCATTCTGGAATCGCTCGCTCTTCTTCGGGGTGCTGATCGATCTCGCCCTGATCGCGGTTGCGCTGATCCGCCCCGGTTGGACCGACCGAGTCGGGAACTGATTCCCATCTGATTCGTCGGCCTCAGGCAATCCCCAGCCATGGCACAGCAGGGTCCCAGTCCTCTCCCTGAGGCAGGAAGCACCAGCCAAAGATGAAAGGATCACTCATGCTCGACACGACAGAGAGACGCCAAGCCGCAGGCCCGTAGTGCTCAGGTCTGGAGCCGCGCCGCTTCGAGACCGTCGAGGATCAGATCGAGACCGAACTCGAACTCGTACTGGTCGTCACACCAGCCCAAGGTCGATTCCGGGTCGTCGTGGCTTATCTCCGTCATCATCTC
>DATBIX010000015.1:0-42684 GCA_036556665.1 Acidimicrobiia bacterium | reverse complement strand
CGGAGCAGTGACTGGTGAGAATTCCCTGGGTTAGATACGAGTGGTTCCTGGGCTCGGTCAGGTTGTAGGTGGTCTCCCAGCCATCCTCGCCGCGCTCCTCGAGGCGCACCGAGTGCCTGGTGGCATACCTCTTGGTCTCGGTGAGGACCTGACCAAGGATGTCGTCCTTTATCGAGAGCGCGAATCCGATGGAGTCGTAGAACCTCTCCATGTCGGAGCCCGTGATTCGTAGATCGGAGAACGGGCCACCTCGGTACTCTCGCTCCTCGCCGTCCTTGGTGGTGTACCGGAACACACTCTTCGGACTCGGGCGCATGTGGTAGATCGAGCCGTGTATGCCGAAAGTGTCGAGCAACTGCTGCACGTCTCGTAGCAGTTCCTTCGACTTGGAGCCGAGCCCGACATAGCGACTGGTGTCCCCGTATCTGACGCAGCCGTCGGCGTCATAGAGACCGCGCAGGAAGGCGGCAACGATCGGCTTGGGGGCTTCGAAGATCGACCAGGGCACCCTCTTGTCGCCTGCCTTGGCCTGCGACAGGCCGAGAGCGATGAGGAACCGTCGAAAGGCGTTGCGCCCGATCCGAAGCTGGTAGGTGCCGTTGCCCATCGCAGCCGGCTTGGGTGCCACTCCTCCGTTGATCTCGGTGAGCAGCTCGCGGTGGACCCACATCGTTGTCTGCTGCTCTTCCACACTGCCGTAAACGGTGACCACTCCCTGGTCGGTCACCGCTCCGTCGCCTACCAGCCACCCCAGGTAGTGGGCGAAGTCCTCGGTCCATTTCTCGGGGAGGTCGACCGGATTCTTGCGACTCGATGCCCTTTGCTGGTATCTCGTGACATCCGTCGAGACCGGGATCGCCCAGGAAGCCATGCCGAAGTCGATCTCACGATCGAGGAGGCGGATCTCGTCGGTCTCGGCGACCTCATCTGCACGCACCCAGCCACGGTTCGAAGTCCACAGCCGGTGGTTTGGGGTGCAGCGCAGCACTCGACCGTCGGAGAACTCGAGGCGCATGATCTGGTTCGTACCGGTGACCATGACCTGGGTTGGAGTGGTTAGATCGATGGTCTCGGCCGGGTTGTCCGGATTGGTGGCATCATGGGTGTAGACCTGAAACGACTCGCCGTCGGCGACGCGCTTGACCAGAGACTTGAAGGGAATGAGGCCCTTGTCCGTGGCCACACGCATCTCACCGGTGAAACACGGGTTCGACGCCCGGATGCGGCCTCCCGCCGGGGAGGTGTGCCATTCGTTGACGGTGGTGTCGAACTGGAGACCGGGGTCGGCGCAGGCCCAGGCCGCTTCGGCGATCTGATTCCACAGGTCGCGGGCTTTGACCGTCTTGCGGATCGAGCCGTCGGTCCGATTGATGAGGTCCCAAGCCCGGTCGTCGAGCACCGCTTCGATGAACTCGTTCGTGACCCGCACCGAGTTGTTGGAGTTCTGGCCCGAGACGGTGGCATAGGCGTCACCGTTGAAGTCGGCGGGGAGACCACCGTGATTGATCAGGACCCTGGCCTTGTCCTCCTCGGCCTTCTTCCAGTCGATGAACTTCTCGATGTCGGGATGGTCGACATCGAGGATCACCATCTTGGCGGCGCGACGGGTGGTTCCGCCCGACTTGATCGCACCTGCTGCCCGGTCCCCGATCTTGAGGAAGGACATCACCCCCGACGACTTGCCGCCACCGGAGAGACGCTCGTTCTCGGCACGAATGTGGCTGAAGTTGGAGCCGGCGCCAGAGCCGAACTTGAAGATCCGCGCCTCGCGGACCCAGAGGTCCATGATCCCGCCCGGGTTCACCAGGTCGTCCCTCACCGAGAGGATGAAGCAGGCGTGAGGAGCGGGTCGGCTGTAGGAGTCGGGGGAGGCCTTCATCTCACCGTCGGCGCCGTCGACGTACCAGAAGCCCTGGGCCGGCCCGGTCAGCCCGTAGGCATGGTTGAGCCCGGTGTTGAACCATTGCGGTGAGTTGGGGGCGGCCATCTGGTTGGCCAGCATGAATTTGAGCTCGTCCTCGAATGCCTGGGCGTCCTCGCTCGAGGCGAAGTAACCCTCCCTCTCGCCCCAATGCCTCCAGGTGCGGGCGAGACGGTCGAACACCTGACGTGCCGAGCGCTCCGGTCCCCGCACAGGCTCACCGTTCTCGTCGAGGATCGGCTCCCCTGCCTCGTCGAGCTGAGGGACTCCTGCCTTGCGGAAGTACTTGGAGACCATGATGTCGGAAGCGACCTGTGACCACCCGGCCGGGATCTCGGCATCGGTCATCTCGAAGACGATCGAGCCGTCGGGGTTCGTGATGCGGGAATCGCGACGGGACCATTCGATCTTGTCGTACGCGTCCTTGCCGGCCTCGGTGAAGCGACGGATGATCCGCAGGCCTCTGCTCATGAAACGTGCCTCCTCGCACTCGGGGTGCCCCGTTGATTGACATCCAGGGCCGGATATCCAGGGCGTGACCGTTGCCCCATCGGGGGCAGTCCATTTGCCAACCCACCACTAGATGTTGTGGTCAGGGGGGAAGTCACCACGACATCTTGTATGGACTTCAACACTGTAATTACAGATGTGTCATCGGTCAAGCGTTACCTCGTCTCAGGCTGAGAGCGCGAAAATCAACGCTCTCGAGGGGAAGTGCGAGACCGAATCCGGCCCGGGGGAAGTGGCAGCACCCTAGGGCAAGATGGGCTCGGGGGGCCAGTCAGGTGGTGCCGAGTTTTCGCGGGCCCGAAGCCTCAGACCGGCCGGCTAGCCGTGATACTGACATAGGAGACCTGACCGAAGAAGGAGCCGTCGACCACCCGACGCCGGCCTTCGCTCTTCAGTGCCTCGGCGAGATCGCGCCCGATCACCCCTTCCCCGGCGAGGGCGTCGGCACCGCGGCCGACCACCGTGAGCATGTAGCTGGGCTCGAAGATCTGGGCGTACCCGTGGCTCTGCACCTGCAGCGCGGCGAACCCGGCTTCCTCGATGAGCCTGGCGGCCCGGCGCATTATCCAGGGGTCGTTGATGTGAGACGACCTGAACGCCGCAGCGCAGGCTTCGATCGGGTCGTCTTCTCTCACCCCCAGCGTCAAGCTGGCGTAATCACCGTCGAAGACCACGAGCGCACCACCCGGCACGAGAGCGCGCCGGGCCTCAGCCAGCACGGCCTTGGGATCAAGCGTGTGGCTGAGCACCGTATGGATGACGACCGCGTCGAAGCAGGCGTCATCGACCGGGAGCTGCCCACCGTCGCCTAGATGAAAGGAGATGTTGGGGAAGTCGGCTGCCAGTTCTCGGGCACGGTCGAGCAGCCCGCGAACCGGATCGACACCCACCACCTCGGCCACGCCAGATCTGAGCGCAAGCATGCGTGCGATCGCCCCGGTGCCACAGCCGATCTCGAGAATGCGTGCATGTCGGGGGAGCTCCAGTCGCGACATGTACGCGTCGACGAAGCCCCGCTGCACCGGATCCTTGGCGCGCAACTCGATGGCCTCGGCCAGGCCGGCGACGGTTTCGGGGTCGAGTTCGTCGGGACGGGAGTAGACATCGGGCATGGGCTGGGAGGGGGTAGAGGATGCGTGTCACCGAGCCTAGAAGGGCGGGCTCGTGACGTGACCTGGAGAACCAGTCGGCGGGCCATTCACAGATTTCGCTGCCTCGATCGGTGAGCATTGCGTCAGATCCGGCGACCAGGTCTCACACCGCCGCCTATGGGCGTGTTCGCCCCGACTGATCATGGCACCATCACCTGGAACAGGTTCCAGGCGCCCGGGACTCCTTTGAGCTGACGGGGGCCCCGGTCGATGAACTCGATGCCCGAACCGAACACGAGGTCTTTCACCGTGGACGAGACCATGATCGTTCCCGGCCCTGCCTCGGCCATGATCCGGTTGGCGAGGTGGACCGCCACGCCCCCGATGTCCTCGCCGGTCACCTCCACCTCGCCGGTATGGAGCCCGGCCCTGATCTCGAGTCCGAGAGGCGCCACCTCTTCGGCGATCCTGGTGGCGCAGGTCACCGCCCGGGCCGGACCGTCGAACATCGCCAGGAACCCATCGCCGGTGTGACTCACCTCGCGTCCCCGGTGTCGACGGAGGTTCTCCCTGACCACGTCGTCGTGTCTCTGACGAAGGGCGAGCCAGGCGGCGTCTCCAATCCCCGCTGCCATCTGGGTGGACCCGACGATGTCGGTGAACAGGATGGTGCCGAGCACCCGGTCGAGGGCGGTCCGAGCCCGGTCGCCGGTGAGGAAGGTCTCCACCTCGTCGAGGACCTCATCGAAATCGCCGGCCTGCATCGGGAAGGTATCGGCCCCCGACAGCTCCACGTACTTCGCATCCGGGATGTTGTCGGCCAGATACCTGCTGAAGCTGGCCCGGTGGTGGGCGGCGTCGGTGCGGCCGACGACCAAGGTGGGAACCTGGATCGAGGGAAGGATGGAGCGCACGTCCAGATTGGTCACCCATTGGTACATGACCGTCGAGCTTCCCCTGGGCTGGGCCAGCCGCTGGTACTTGCGAAACCAGTTGTGGAACCTGGTGTCGTTGTGCATCGTGGGTGCGGTCAGATCGAGGATCTCGCTGGTCACGCCCCAGTTCTCCGCGTACCGCTGGATGAGCAGCTCCCAGGTCTGGTCCGGCATCCCGACCGGGTAGTCGACATCTCTTCGCCAGCGGGCGAAGGTGTTGGTGAGGGCGAGGGCGCTGACCCGCTCGGGGAAGGTGGCGGCGAGCATGATCGCCATGGGCCCGCCCTCGGTGTCGCCGAGCAACGCGAAGCTTTCGAATCCGGCGGCGTCGACCGCGGCCCGGGCGTCGTCGGCCCAGTCCTCGAGGATGGGGATCGAGTCGACCGGGACCGGATCGGACACTCCCGACCCGCGCTTGTCGAACACCACGACGCGGGCGAACGACCCGAGGCGCTCCAGATAGCGGGCGAGGCGGGGCTCGTCCCACATGACGTCCAGGTTCTGAAGCCAGCTCGTCACCAACAGCAGATCGAGATCACCCTCACCAAAGACCTGATAGGCGACATAACCCGCCTCGGAGCGGGCGTACCAGGTGTCGGGCGGCGCGTCCACGGGTCGAAACTTAGACACCGTGCCTTGGGCTACAGCCCGGCTTGGTCCCACCAATAGCGGATCATGAGGGCGGCCTCGGGCCCGGCGTCGTCCTGCCAGTAGTGACCGGCGTGCCGGAGGACATAGGTGCGGCGATTGGAGAGGATCGACTCCCAACGGCGCTTCTCCGTGCCCCGGAAAGCCGGATCCTGATCGGCCCAGAAGAGGAGCGACGGCTTGTCGGCGATCTCACCCAATCGCTCCTCGATCGTGGCCAGGAAGGCAGCGGAACCGGTCAACTCGCGCGGGAAGACCCGCACCGGGAGACGAGACTCCTGATCGGGGAAGGGACCGCGCCACATCGCCATCTCCCGTCCCGACGGGCTGCGTCGCCGCATGGCGCGTCGGACGAAGACGTTGACGAAGACGTTGGCCCGATCCACCAGGAACTCGCCGGTTCGCCCTTCGCCGAGGGCACTGGAGAACCTCTGGGTGGCGTTGTCGGTGCGGGGCCAGGCCCACGTGTTGCCCAGGATGATGGCCATCACCCTGTCCTTGCGATCGAGGCAGGCGGCCAGACCGATCGGGCCTCCCCAATCCTGCATGATCGGGGTGAACTCGCTCAACTCGAGCATGTCGATGAACTTGCCCAGCACCTCGGCGTGCTCGGCTGGTGTGAACCCGTATCCCTCGGCGGCTCGGGAGAGGCCGAAGCCCGGATAGTCGACGGCGATGCATCGGAACCTGTCGCTGAGGAACGGGACCATCCGGCGGTAGAGGAACGACCAGGTGGGGTTGCCGTGCAGCATCAGCAAGACCGGCCCCTCGCCCTCGTCGAGATAGTGCAATTGGGCGCCGTCGATCTCCTGCCAGTGGCTCTCGAAGGGATAGAGGTCGTCAAGGAACCAGGCGGGGCGCTCCACGGGGCAACGCTAGTGGTCACACTGCACACCGGCGTGAGGCCCGACCGGGCCTCCCGCCGGATGTGCTCAGGACTGCCGGTTCCGCCCCAGTGATCCGATGACGACGGCCAGACCGAGGACGACCAGTGCGATCGGGGCGAAGTACCTCAGATCGCCGATGCTCAACGTCCATACGTCGAGCGCCTCGAGGAGGAACACCACCCCCATGGCCAGATAGATGACCCCGGCGAACAGAGTGCCTTTGTGAAGTGTCATTGATCCACCTCGATGTTTCCTGCCGCGACATCCAGGTCGAGAGTGAGCGTCACCTCGGCGGTCTCGAACTCGTCGCTGACATAGGTCTTGGAGACCGAGATCCCATCTGCGGTCTGGCCGAGCAGGTCGATCTGACCGGCTCCGGCCGAGGCCTCGATGGAGACCGGGATGTCCGACGGGAGCAGGACCCTGATCTCACCGGCGCCGACCGTGGCCGCGACCTCGGTCGATTCGGTCAGGGTCAACTGGCTGAGGTTGAGGGTCAGCTCGCCCAAACCCACGTCATAGCGGGGGGCGAGGAGCGTCTCATCCGTCACCCGGATGGTCCTTTCCCCGATCCCGCCGTGGAAGGCGTTCTCGGGGGCGGCTGCAACCGCGATCACTGCCAGTGACAGGAATACACCTGCCACCACCAGCCCCGTGTGCGGGCCGTCGAATGCCCCGATGATCAGGGCGATGCCGACGACTGCCAGGATCGTTGGCAGCACGATGGCGACTCTCAGCTCGACCACGTCGAGGGCGTCGAGCATCCAGAGGCCACCAGCCACGATCAGCAGCACTCCGGTGACGATTGCCCCATAGTGACGGCGGGGCCCGCTCGGTGGTGCCTCCACGGCAGTCGTCTCTAGTGTGTCACTCGTGCTCACGGCGACTCCCCAGGAATAGAAGCCCGGCTCCCGCGGCAATGACGGCCAGCGGCCACATCACACGGTCGAACCAGGGCACCAGCGTGTTGATCAGAAGCATGAGGCCGATCCCGACCAGGGCGATCCCGGCCACCATCGGGCCATGCGCCCCGATGTCGGCCTGGCTGCCTTCGAACGTCTCGTCAGCCGCTGCTTCCGGGATGACCAGCCATGCAATCAGGTAGATCAGGATCCCGGCGCCTCCCGCCAGGGTGACGACCACAAAGGCGATCCTGAACCACACTGGATCGGTGTTGAAATACCGGCCCAGTCCACCACAGACACCGGCGATCATCCGATCTGGTGCCCGGGTGCGACGTAGGCGCACCTGCGGCGTTTGGCCGCTCACGGGTGGGCCGGTCTCGAGCTGCGTCATGCGCAACCTCCCTTCGGCTCCAACCATGCCGTGATGCCATGGCCTGCGTCCAGTGCCGAAAGACCCTGCCCCGTCGGCCTCCGAGGGACGGCTTAGGCCGGGACCGGAACCGCGTCCAAGACCAGGGCGGCGGCGTCGAACGGGTTCATCTGGCGCCCGTTGTGACGGGCCGACTGCAAGGTCGGGTCGTCGAGAGAGTCGGCCATCATCGACAGCATGTCGAACAGCCACTTCACCAATGGCCACGGGTGGAGGCCGATCCGTTCCCGCACCTCCTCGGCTGCCCCGAGGGCGAGCATGCCCAAGTCGGCGCGCCCTTCGTTGAAGGAGAGAGACGCCGCCGCCTCCAGGGCGTAGCACAGGCCCTCCCGATAGTTCATCCGGCGAAAGAGCTCGAAGGACCTGCGCAGCGACTCCCTCGCCTCCCCCAGCCTCGCCGCCCCCACGTAGGTGAACCCGAGTTGGGCCTCGGCCAGACCGATCATCGCCTCGTTCCCCAGGGCCTGACCCAGCTCGCGCGTCTCCAACTGCAACTGCTCCGCTCGGGCATGGTCGCCCTCGGAGTTGGCCAGGATCCCCAGCCCGACCAGGGCGTAGCCTTCGCCCCACCGGTCGCCGAACCCCCGAAACCTGGTGAGAGCGACCTCGGTCCTGCGCCTGGTCTCCGTCGGGTCTACTCCCAGGGCCGGCCCGAGCAGGGCGGATAGGAAGTCGGACCAGTTGTGGCAGTCGATGTCGCCACTGCCTTCGAGCAGAGTCAGGGCCCGGTCGATGGCGTCTTTCGAGGCGGCGTAGTCGCCCATCTCGTACCCGATCCCACCCCTCAGCCACCAGTACCGGGCGAGCAGCATGTCGTCGAGTCGCTCGGGCTCGGTGATGCGGCCCAACCACCGATCACCGTCCTTGAGATGGTTCCCGATCCAGAGGAATACCCAGAGCCCGTAGACCAGTCTCACCATCGACACCTGATCCCCACGATCGGCCAGCCAATCGAAGGCGACGTCGATGTTGTTCCAGTCGTCGGCGAGCCGTTGCACCACCGAGGCCTGCTTCACGCCGCGCAGATCGGGGAGGGCCGCCTCGGCGACTCTGACGTAGTGGGCGCTGTGGCGGTCTTTCACCCACTCGTACTCACCGGACTGGTGAAGCCGGCGCAGCCCGAACTCCCGGATGGGGGCGAGCATCCGGAGTCTTCCCTCGCCACCGTGAGCGGCCAGGACCAGGCTGTTCTCGACCAGGGCCATCAGCTGGTCCACGACGTCGCCCTCCTCCAGGGCGACCTCCTGGGCCGATTCGACGGTGAAGCCCCCCTGGAACACGCAAAGGCGGTTGAACAGAGTCTGCTCATCCCGCGTGAGGAGCTGATAGCTCCAGTCGATGGCGGCGTCGATCGTCTTCTGCCTGGTGGGGGCGTCGGCAGCCCCTGCCCCGAGCGCATCTAGCGATCGGGCCAGACGCTCGGAGAGGGCGCGCGGGCTGAGCATTCGGAGTCTGGCCGCGGCAAGCTCGATGGCCAACGGCAGCCCGTCGACGAGACGGACGATCGAGGCGACGGGTGAGGCGTTCTCGTCGTCGATGGTGAAGCCGGGGAGTATGGCCAGCGCCCGGTCCACGAAGAGCTTGACTGCATCCGAGGCCGACACGGAGTCGGCCCGCTCCGATCCGGGCGCCGGCAGCTCGAGGGGATCGAGCGTGAACTCGTGCTCGCTCATGATGCGCAGCGGGACGCGGCTGGTGGCGAGCACCCTCAGCCCGGGGCTACGCCCGAGAAGGGCGCCGAGCTCGGTCCCGGCTACGACCACTTGCTCGAAGTTGTCCATGAGGAGGAGGACCCTCTGGTCTTTGAACTCGCTGGAGAGGGCGTCGATGGCCTCACCCTCGATGGGGATCCCGGCCGCATCGCCGACGGCGAGCAGCACCTGGGAAGGGTCGGTGAGGGGCGCCAGGTTGACGAAGTAGACCCCATCGGGGAACAACGGCGCCAGCTCCTCGGCTGCGGCCACTGCGAGTCGGGTCTTCCCGATTCCTCCGGGCCCGGTGATCGTCGCCAGTCTGACCTGTTCCCCCTTCAACATCTCGATGACGTCGGCCAACTCACGATCACGTCCCACCAGGTTGGTGGTCGGCGCAGGAAGACGGACTGTCGTGGTCGAACGGGCACGCGGCGGAGGGAAGTCGGCCTGGAGACCGGGAACCACCAGCTGGAAGAGCCGCTCGGCTCGGGCCAGGCCCTTCAATGCGAACGAGCCCAGCTCCTTCACTTGCCAGCCCCGGCTTTCGATCGAGGTGTCGACCAGCTCGCGCACCGGAGCCGAGAGGACGATCTGGCCCCCATGCGCTGCGGCGGCGACCCGTGAAGCGCGATGGACGTCCAATCCCACATAGCCTCCGGATCCCACCCGCGCCGTGCCGGTGTGGAGACCCAGACGGCAGGTGACCGGGGCCGCTTCGGGCCAGTCGGCCTCGGCGAGCTCCTGTTGGATCTTCACGGCCGCCTCGACCGCC
The DNA here is from genome assembly GCA_036556665.1 of Acidimicrobiia bacterium. Taxonomy (GTDB): domain Bacteria; phylum Actinomycetota; class Acidimicrobiia; order Spongiisociales; family ZC4RG35; genus JARDZU01. The sequence continues at coordinate 32,891 of DATBIX010000015.1, read as the reverse complement.
TCGGTGGCATCGAGGAAGACCGAGAAGATCCGCTCCCCCTCCAGGTCGACGGTGCCGTCATGGGCTCTGGTCGCTTTCTCGACGATCTCGTGGAAACGGGCCAGCACCCCGGCGTAGGCGCCGCCGAGCTTCTCGACGAGGGCGGTGGACCCTTTGAGGTCGCCGAACATGAAGGTCAGCGTCCCGCCCGGAAGCGACGCCTGCTCTGTCCCTCTCGAGGCGAAACGCTCGGACATCAAGGCGGCCAGGTCGTCGACCAGCCTCTCGGCGAGGTCGCCGGGAGAGCTGAATGTTCGGATCACGATCCCTTCGGCCCTGATGCGGTCGATGAGCCCGGACAGTCTCAGCTCCCGTTCGGTGGCGGGCTCCTTCACGTAGACGAGACGGGGGAGGCCGGCGCCCCGGGAGTACTCCGATTCGAGGTCGGAAACCGCATCGTCCCCCCCGATCCAGCCATAGGACTGCCAGTAGATGCCGACGAAGATGTCGGCACTCTCCACCTGCTCCTGATCGCCGGCGCCCCGGGCACCGAGGTCGATCCCGGTCGGGTTCAAACGAAGGGTCTTGATGGCCGACTTGGCGGCGTCGCGTTCGGGGGCGAGCTCGCCCAGGGTCGAAGAGACATAGACACGAAGCCGCTCTCCGTGCCCGCCCTCACCCGTGACCGCACCCGTCTGGTGGCCCTCCACGCTCACGGCGCAACGGTAACCGTCCTTTGAGGCATAGAGATCGGGGTCTCCGCCTCGGTCGCGATCAGCGGTCCAGGTGCTCCCACGCGTCGGTAGGAACACCCGCAGAGACGCTCAGGCGGGGCAAGAAGAACTGGACCAGTGGCCCGATGGCGAGCGCGAATACCACGGTGCCGACGCCGAAGGTCCCACCCAGCGCCCACCCGATCGCCAGCACCGTGACCTCGATCAGCACGCGGGTGAGCCTGATCGACGGTCCTCTCTTGGCGATCCCGGTCATCAGCCCATCGCGCGGCCCGGGCCCCAGGTTGGCCCCGATGTAGAGGCCCGAGGCGACGCCGATGGCGATGACCCCTGAGATCAGCATCACCCAGGCGATGAGAGCATCCCCTGCAAAGGGGAAGACGACGGCGGTGATGTCTATGACCAGTCCGATGATCACGGTGTTGAGCAGGGTGCCTACCCCGTATCGCTCGCCCAGCGGGATCCAGAGCAACAGGACGATGATCGAGACGATGATCGACCACATCCCGACGGTGAGCCCGAACTGCCGGGACAGACCCTGGTGGAGGACGTCCCATGGGGGCACGCCGAGACCCGATTGGAGCATGAGCCCGATGCCGATGCCGAACAAGACGAGACCGCTGGTCAATCGGGCGAGACGCCGACCCAACCGGCCACCCGTGAGCGGGACCAAGTACTTGCTCATTTGCTCGCTCCCTGGGTGGTGTCCGAGATAGAACCGAGACGCTCGCCCCGCCATTCCTTCGAGACGGGTTGGGGCACACCACCGTCGGATGCGGAGTCACCTGTAGAGACGTGCGTTTGCCCACTAATACGCCGGTGTGCACGGAGCCGCAGGTTCTGATCTGTGCCGGAGAAGGGCCGGGTTCGGTACCTTGTCCCGATGCAAGCGATCGAGACGTGTCGATGAGCATGAGACAGGCCGACCAAGGCCTCTACGACTACGCCCTGCGGGAGCCCCGGCTCCCCCCGCCGGAGAATCGGGACAACGACCGGCTCGACATCCCGCTCGAGAAGCGGCTCGCCTTCTACGAGACCCAGCAGCTCCTCCGACAGTTCGAGAAGCGGGCGTACGACCTCTTCCTCCAGAACCTGGTCAAGGGGACCTCGCATCTCTCATTGGGGATGGAGGCCGTGGCCGCCGGATTCGGTCACGCGATGAGACCAGACGACTACACCTTCGCCACCTATCGCGGCCACGCCCACACACTGGCTCGTGGCGCCGCCCCGGGCCCGGTCCTGGCCGAGCTCCTGGGGAGGGAGAACGGGATCCTCAAGGGCAAGGGGGGCTCGATGCACCTCACCTCCGTCGAGCACGGGATGATGGGCTCGTACGCCATCATCGGTGCCCACCTCACCATTGCCAACGGGGCGGCCTGGTCCGCCCAGATCCGGGGCACCGACCAGGTGGCAGTCTGCTTCTTCGGCGACGGGACGACCAACATCGGCGCCTTTCACGAAGCTCTCAACCTGGCGGTGATCTGGGATCTACCCGTGGTCTTCGTGTGCGAGAACAACCTCTACATGGAATACACCCCGATCGACCTCATCACCGCCGTCCCCAACCCGGCTGCCGATCGGGCCCCGGCCTACGGGTTGGAGGGGATCATCGTCGACGGCAACGATGCAGACGCCGTGTACGAGGTGGCGAGTCGTGTGGTCGGGGCGGCTCGCTCCGGGCAGGGACCGGCCCTGGTCGAGGCCGTCACATACCGGGAACAGGGCCACAGCCGGGCCGATCCGGCCAAGTATCGGCCCGAGGCGGAGGTCGAGGCCTGGAAGCGGCGCGACCCGATACCGATGTACCACGAGCGGCTCCTCAGACTCGGCGTGCCCGAGGCCGATCTGAGCACGATCCAACAAGACGTGGCGCGACGCGTCGACGAGGCGACCGAGTTCGCCAAGGCGGGCCACCCACCGGGGGCCGAGCATCTGCTCACAGATCTCTGGGCAGACGGGGGGTCGGCATGGCGGAACTGACCTACCGGACCGCCGTGGCGCATGGGATCGCCCAGGAGATGCGGCGCGACCCGAACCTGGTGATGCTCGGTGAGGATATCGCCGGGGCAGGGGGGGTCTTCAAGACGACGGTGGGCCTCCTCGATGAGTTCGGGCCGCGGCGAATACGCGACACACCGATATCGGAGCAGGCGATCCTGGGAGCTGCGATGGGAGCGGCGATGACCGGGATCCCGGTGATCGCCGAGATCATGTTCTCGGACTTCATCGCCGTCTGCTTCGACCTGCTGGCCAACGAGATGGCCAAGTCCCGCTACATGACTGGCGGGCAGGTGAGCGTGCCTGTCGTGGTCAGGACCGCCAATGGGGGCGGTTCCCGGTTCGGTGCCCAGCACTCCCAGAGCGTCGAGAACTGGGTGATGATGATCCCCGGTCTGAAGGTGGTGGCACCATCGACTCCGGTCGACGTCGTGGGTCTGATGGCGGCAGCGGTCCGTGATCCCGACCCGGTGGTCTTCCTCGAGCACAAGTCCCTCATGGCCGACAAGGGCGAGGTCCCGGACGGCGAGGTGATCGACGATCTCGGTGTTGCCAGAGTGGTCAGAGAGGGATCCGACTGCACCATCGCGGCTCTCGCCCTGATGGTGCCCCGCGCCCTGGAGGCGGCAGAGGTCCTCGCCGGCCGGGGGATCTCGGCCGAGGTGATCGATGTGAGGTCGTTGGTGCCACTCGACACAGCGACCATCCTGGGCTCGGTGAGCAAGACCAGCCGCCTCTTCACGGTCGAGGAGAACCCACGACTCTGTGGATGGGGGGCAGAGATAGCGTCGATCGTGGCCGATGAGCTGTTCTGGGATCTCGACGGCCCCGTGGTGCGCATCACCACGCCCCACATACCGCTACCCGCGGCAGAGGCTCTGGAGGACATGGCGATACCGTCCGTCGACGCCATCGTCCAGGTCGTCTCGAGCCGGATGGGCTGAAGATGACAGGCCTCAGACCTCCGCCCAAGCCCGATGCCCCGGGCCGTGTCGTGACTCGGATCATCGTCCTGATCCTGCTGGTCGTCGCGGCGGGGTTGATCGTTTGGGCCGCCGTGACCCATCAGCGGATCACCCTCACCGAGGACACCAGGCTCGACGAGTTGGAGGTCGATCACTTCGTGACGACGGACGGAACTGAGCTCAACGTCGTGCGGGAGGGGGAGGGGGCTGTTCCCCTCATCTTGCTCCACGATGCCGACGTGGCCGGGAGCGTCCTCTGGGACGATGTCGTGGCCGCACTCGACCCTCGGTTCGCCGTGGTCAGGGTCGATCTCCCCGGATGGGGCCTGTCGCAGCGCATGCCCGAGGAGGGCACCGGGCACACCGTCGCCTCCATGGCAGTCGAGGTCGCCGAAGTGATCGACGCCACCTTCGATCAGCCCACCCTCCTCGCCGGGGTGGGCCTGGGTGGTGAGGTGGCGGCAGAGATCGCGGTCAATGAGCCCGAGCTGGTGGCAGGCGTGGTGATGGTGGACGTCGACTTCTACGCCAGAGGCGGTTGGATCGAGTTCCTGGAGAGACTGCCCTGGTTCGGCACTGCCGTCACCTTTGCCTTCGACGGGGGAGGGAACTTCGCCGAGGGCCGCTGGGCCCCGCAATGCGAGGCGGGCGGCTGGTGCCCGAGCACGAGCCAAAGCCGGGCCAGGGGCCTGGCGGTCACTCTCGCCGGCACTACCGACTCGATCCGGGCATATCGGCGGACCCCGGCAGCATCCCTCGTCCCGTCCAAGCTCAATGAGATCACCGCCCCGGTCCGCTATCTGTGGAGCCAGGAGGGCGCCGTGCCCCGGGAATCGGTCGACAAGGTCGAAGAGGCGTTGCCCGAGGCGACGATCGACGTCTTCGCCGAGGCCTGGAAGGTCCACCTCGACCTTCCCGTCGAGGTGGCTGCTGCCATCTCCGCTTCCGCTCCCTGAGTAAGGGCGCCGACCCGGGTAGATAGTCCCACGGCAATTGGCCATCGGCCCCTGTTGGCGACCAGAGCCTCCCCCGATGCTTGTCACATGGCAGACAGGCGTTGGTCCTGACAAGGAGAGGCACATGAAGCGTCTATTGGTATTGGGAGCAGGCACCGCCGGGACGATGGTTGCCAACAAGCTGAGACCGCGTCTTCCCCGGGCGGTCTGGGACGTGGTCGTCGTCGACCAGGAGCCGGGTCACCACTATCAGCCTGGCTACCTGTTCATCCCGTTCGGTCGTTATCGGCCGGCCGACGTGATTCGCCCCAAGCAGAAGTACCTGCACCGCGGAGTGAACCTGATGATGGGTGAAGTCGATTTGGTGGAGCCCGAGCTGAGCCAGGTGCGGCTCGTCGACGGGACCGTGATCCCCTACGACTACCTCGTTGTCGCCACCGGCACCACGCCACGCCCCGATCAGACACCGGGCATGGATGGCTCCGGCTGGCGCACGAATGTCTTCGACTTCTACACCCTGGAGGGAGCCGCCGCTCTCGCCGAGCGTCTCAGCTCATGGGAGGGGGGCCGGCTTGTGGTCCACATCACCGAGATGCCGATCAAGTGCCCGGTCGCCCCGCTCGAGTTCGCCTTTCTCGCCGACACCTTCTTCGAGGAGCGAGGGATGCGCGATCGAGTCGACATCACCTATGTCACCCCGCTCGACGGCGCCTTCACCAAGCCGGTGGCGGCCAAGCGCCTCGGAGGGATGCTCGAGGAGCGGAAGATCGCCCTTGAGCCCGACTTCTACATCGAACGGGTGGATAACGAGCGGCAGATGATCGTGTCCTACGACGAACGAGAGATCCCCTACGACCTGCTGGTGACAGTCCCGCTCAACATGGGGGCCGATTTCGTCGCCCGGAGCGGGATGGGCGACGACCTCAACTACGTGAGGGTCGACCCCGGGACATTCCTCTCCACCAAGTGGGACAACGTCTTCGCCCTCGGCGATGCCGCCGATCTGCCCACCTCGAAGGCCGGGTCGGTCGCCCATTTCGCGGCGGAGATCTTCATCGAGAACTTCCTCCAGTACATCAGGGGCGGGGAGATGACCCACCGCTTCGACGGACACGCCAATTGCTTCGTCGAGTCGGGAGGGGGAAAGGCGATGCTGATCGACTTCAACTACGAGACCCAGCCGCTCGGCGGTAAGTACCCGCTCGCCGTGGTCGGGCCGATGTCGCTGCTCCGGGAGACCACGCTGAATCACTGGGGGAAGCTCGGCTTCAAGTGGGTCTACTGGCACGGTCTGCTCCCGGGGCGAAAGCTCCCCGTTCCCACCCTGATGTCCATGGCGGGCAAGACGCCTGAGATTGCGGAGATCGAGACGAGAGAGAAGGAGATGACGAGATGAGCCTGGCAACCATCGCCGACCGTGAAGTGCACGTCGACGAAGAAGGGTTCATGACCGAGTACGAGGAATGGACCGAGGGGCTCGGCGAGCAGCTGGCTCGCAATATCGGGATCGAGATGACCGACGCCCACTGGAAGGCGATCAGATTCCTGCGCGAGGACTACCTGGCCCAAGGTGAGACCCCGACGCTGCGTCGGGTCACCAACGCAGGAGGGATCCCGACCAAGGAGCTGTTCGAGCTGTTCCCAAAGAAGCCGGCCAAGAAGATGGCCTACATCGCGGGCCTACCCAAGCCCGCCGGATGCGTCTGATCGGAGGAAGCGAAATGACGATGACACTCGAAGCGCCGGTCCCGGTCTTCGATGACGAGGCGACCGGCCGCAAACTGGCCATCATCTGCTCAAAGGGATCGTTGGACATGGCATACCCCGGTCTGGTTCTGGCCAATGCCGCCCTGGGTGAGGGGATCGAAACCCACCTCTTCTTCACCTTCTGGGGGTTCGACATGATCAACAAGGAGACGATGGGCCACCTGCAGTTCACTCCGGTGGGCAACCCGGCGACTCACATGTCACCGATGTTGATGGGGCTGCCCGGAATGACGGCCTTCGCCACCCACATGATGAAGAAGCAGATCGAGGGGATCGACATCCCCGACGTCCCTGAGTTCCTCGAGATGATCACCGACGCCGGTGGTCATCTCTGGGCATGCAAGATGTCAGCTGACATGATGCATCTCGAGCGTGATGATCTCTACGAGCGGGTCGAGGACATCATCAGTGCCAGCGACTTCATCGACCTCTCTGAGGGGGCGCAGACGATCTTCATCTGAGGTCGACCGGCGCTCCGGCTGTCAGCGCCGAGGAGATCCAACCCGCCCATCGCCGGGTGAGGTCCTCGACCGCTTGGCGCCCGGTGCCGATCGGCATGAGAGCCGGCCCGATGGAGATGGCGACCCGGCCACGGTGCAGCTTGTTGTCCGGTCCCAAGACGTTCTCGGTGCCGCTCACGGCAACCCCCACCAGCGGAACACCGGCGCGGGTAGCCAGCCATGCGGCGCCGGGTAGAGGGTCCAGCTCGCCAAAGCGACTGACACGTCTTCCCTCGGGAAACAGACCGACCACGCCTCCCTCGTCGAGATGCCGCAATGCCGTCCGAACGGCACCCAACGGCACGGTGCCTCGCCGCACCGGGATCACCTCGAAACCTTCGAGGGCCCAGTCGAGGAGGCGATGCTCGCCGAACAGATCGACAAGTCCGACGAATCGGATGCGGCTGCCATACACCGAGCCCACCAGTGGTGGGTCGAGAAACGAATGGTGGTTGGCCGCGAGCACGAAAGGAGGTGGTGGGAACCCCGGCCCGCGGTCCACGCTCATCCTCCATGCGGCCCGGGCGGTGCCCCTGATCGCCGGTAAGGCGTATCTCCAGAGGAAACGCGACCTCGGACCGGGTGCTGCGGCTGCCGGGTCGCTCAAGGGAGGAGCAGCACCTTGCCGGTGGTCTCCCGCCCCTCCAGGGCCCGATGAGCCTCGCCGGCATCGGCGAGGTCGAACCGGGCTCCCACGTGTACGCGCAGCGCACCTTCGCCGATCCATCCGAACAGGTCGGTGCAGCGGGAGAGAAGCTCCTCTCGGGTCTGCAGATAGTGGGCCATGGTTGGCCTTGTCAGGAACAGCGAGCCCTTGCCAGAGAGGAGCAGAGGTGAGATCTCTGGGACGGGCCCGGAGGCATTGCCGAAGCTGACCATCAGGCCACGCGGCCGCAACAGGTCCAGCCCTTTCATGAACGTGGCCGCTCCCACCCCGTCGTAGACGACATTGAGGGCATTGGGCCCGGCCACGTCCTCGACCGCCTTCTGGTAATCGTCTCGGGTGTAGACGATCACGTGGTCGGCCCCGGCCTCCCGGCTGAGAGCCGCCTTCGCGTCGGTGCTGACGGTGGTGAACACCTCGGCCCCACGCATCTTGGCGATCTGGGTGAGGAGCAGCCCGACGCCTCCGGCGCCGGCGTGGATCAGGCACCGGTCTCCCGGTGCGAGCCGGTACGTGTCGGTGGCGAGGTAGTGAGCGGTGAGACCCTGGAGCAACACCGCGGCCGCTGTGGCGTTGTCCACCCCATCCGGGATCGGCACCGCCTTCTCGGCTGGCACTGATTGGAGCTCGGCGTAGGCGCCGAGGACGTTGGACCAGGCGACTCGATCTCCCTCCTCGAGCGTCCCAACGTCCTCGCCGATCTCGACAATGGTGCCGGCGCCTTCCACCCCGGGCACGAACGGGAGGTCTAGCTGGTAGAGACCGGTCCGGTGGTAGACGTCGAGGAAGTTCACGCCCGCCGCAGCAACCTCGACCAGGACCTCGTCCGGGCCGGGACGCGGGGAGGGGACCTCATCGAGGTGCAACTGCTCGGGACCGCCCAGTTCGGAGACGACGATCGCCATCACGGCCCGTCCACCTTCCATCCACGGGCTCGCAGCTCGGTGGCGAGCACGTCGTCACTCAGGTAGGACAGGTCGGGTTGAGGCTCTTCTCGGCCTAGACACCTCTCGACATGGTCGCGCAGGGTCCGAGCCCACGCCTTGCCCCTCGCCTCGGCCTCGAGGCTGATGGTGGCATCGGAATTGACCAAATAGACGGCGGCGCTGATCTGCGGGCTGGCGCGCGAACCCCTCTCGCCGTAGACGAGGAGCACCGAGCCGATCGGCACGTCCTGGATTCCGCCGACCGCCACGAAAGGGCCTTCGAAGGCCCAACCGGACGTCTTACCGGTGTCCACCGACTCCACCACCTTTGCCCAGTTCTTGTGACGCTCGTCCCCGAGGAGGGGAACGTCGACAGGCACGAGCACCTTTTCCACCATGAGGGCGAGGGTATCCGAAGAGCCACTGGCCGCGAACCGGTGTCTGTACGATTTACCCTCAGCACATGGCCAAGCTCCGCCTCTTCGCCAACCTGCGAGAGATAGCAGGGACATCGAGGGTCGACATCCCCTCGGACACCGTGGGAGAGGTGATCGAGGCGGCCTCCGAGAAGTTCGGCCCCGAGTTCCGCCGCGGGGTCGAGACATCCCGGGTTTGGGTCAACGGCGAGTCGGCCTCGATGGACGATCGGCTCACCGAGGGCGACGAGGTGGTCCTCATACCGCCTGTCTCGGGCGGGAGCCAGCAGATGACGGTCTCCCGGATCGACGTGGCCGCATACCTGCCGGTCCTCGTTGCCGCAATCGCCGTGCTGGCCAATCTCCAGGGACAGGCGATCTGGTCGGCCGTGCTGGTCGCCATCGCGGCGGGATGGGCACTCGATCTGGAGCGGGTATTCGCCGCCAGGGGCAAGGACTTCGCCACACTCGCCGTGGTGGTCACGGCCGCCGGGTCGGTCATGGCGGCCCACGTCCTCGGAGGCGCCGGCTACGCGCTCGCCCTCGCCGTGGCGGTGGCGGTGAGTCTGGGGTGGGCGGTCGCCTTCCCCAGATACCGGCAGGTCGACGTGTTCAGCCCGACCCTCATGGTTGCCCTTTTCGCAGGCCTCGGCGCCGCCTCGCTGGTGCTGTCCCGGTCGGCCCATTCTCCCGAGGAGAGCGCGGTCGACGTCTTTCTCGTCGCGGTGATCTCCGGGCTCCTGCTGGGAGCACTCGTCGAGCGGCTTCCTGCTCTTCCCATGATCGATCCCTATTCGGTCACTGCGATCGGGGCGATCCTGGCGTCCCTGGTGGCGGCGCTGATCTGGGATCTCGACCTGGTCGGTTACCTCCTGGTCGGGCTGGGTCTCGCCGTCGCCCTGGTGGCGGGCAAAGGCTTCTCGTCGATGCTTCGCACCGGTCGGGTGGCCCTGACCCAGCATCCGCCCGGCTTCCTCCCGTCGCTCGACGGGGTGGTCCTGGGAGCAGCCATCTACTACCCGCTGCTCCTCCTGGTCTTCTGACGGTCCTCCGAACCGGGTGGTGGGAACGCCCGCAGGACTACTGGAAGACCGAGTGAAGGGTTACCCTTCCCGGCGATGGTTGCCAAGAGGACGCTTCTTCGCGTCGTGACGCTACTCATCATGGTCGGCCTTCTGGCCCCTACCTTCCCCGTTCCCGGCAAGGCTGTGACCAAGGCACAGGTGGACGAGGCCTGTGCCGATTCGCGCGCGCAGCTGGAGGAATACCGCCAGGCCCAGTCTGCCTTCGCCGCCGCAGCGGAGGAGTATGAGGTGGCCGTGGCCGAGGTCGACCGGGTCGAGCGGAAGCAGGAGGCCGTGACCGGCTCGGTCGAGACCCACTCCGAGGAGCTGGACTTGGTCCAGGCCAAGATCGAGGAGCAGGCCGTCGAGCTATACATGCGAGGAGGGCTGGCCAGCCCCGGGATCATCTTCTCTGCTTCGTCGGTCGACGAGTACATGACGACGTCCGAGTTCCTCACCGCGGCAGCCACCGGTGGGCAGGAGTCCATCGACGAGTTGATCGCAACCCGAACCGAGCTGGACAGGTTCAACGCCCAACTCGATGACACCAGGGTGGAATTGGAGGAAGTGGAGGCCAACAAGCTCGACGCCAAGGACAGTCAGGAGACGGCGATGGAGGCGGAACAGGCCGCCTATGCCAAGCTCTCCGGGAAGTGCAAGGAGCTCGCCGCGAAGTACGACGCGGAGCAGGCCGAGCTCAGGGCCCGGGCCAGGCAGCGGGCAGCCGGCTCGGTTCAGGTCGGCTCGTTCATCTGCCCGTTCACTCCCGGCCGCACCTCATTCATCGACTCGTGGGGCTACCCGAGGTCTGGCGGTCGGCGCCACAAGGGCACGGACATGTTCGCCGCCTGGAACGAGCCGATGTACGCGGTGGCTGCGGGCAGGGTGGTCACGGGGAGCAGTGGGCTGGGGGGGAGGACCATCTGGCTTCTCGCCAACAACGGGATCGCCTACTACTACGCCCACCTGGCCGGATTCAACGTGTCGTCAGGGTCGAGTGTCGGCCAGGGGCAGACCATCGGGTTCAATGGTGACTCCGGGAATGCCAGAGGCGGATCTCCTCATCTTCATTTCGAGATCCATCCCGGCGGCCGCGGCTCGGCGGCGGTGAACCCCTATCCGACCGTGGCCTCGGCATGCAGGTAACGTGGCCGTCGTGACAGAGCATCGACGCCGGATCGACATCGTGCTCGAGCCGGAGTACCTCACCGACCTCACCGAAGTCGACCTCGATGAGCTCCGCCGGCGCCGGGAGCAGGCCGAAGACGTCGAGACCCAGATCTCGTACTACCGACGGCTCCTCCACGGGCGGATGGATCTCCTCAACTTCGAGTTGCGTCGTCGCAGCGGCGAGGAGAAGCGAAGCTTGCTCGAGGCGCTGCCAGAGATCCTGGCCACGGGCATGGTCCTCGGGGGGGAGCCCAACCTGCGTCACCTGGAGACGATGCCCCCGTTGCCCACGACCACCGGCCGCAGGCTGATCGACAAGATCATGGATGACGGGATCCTCACCCAACTGCCCGAGCTGAGTCAGGAAGACCTGACAGAGGCTCTCGAGCGTCTCGAGGAGGTGGAATCACAGCTCTCCGTGCAGCGCCGCCAGCTCCACACCGTCATCGACGCCCTCCAGGAAGAGATCATCTCCCGGTATCGGAGCCAGCAGGGCGAGGCCCAGGTAACCGGCTGAGCCTTGCTCGCCGCTCGCATCCGCTCCAACATCGTCGAGGCCACCCACGAAGGAGCGCTGGCAGTCGTCACCGCAGACGGTGAGCTGATCGCCCACGATGGGGACATCGAGCGGCCCTTCTTCCTCAGGTCGGCCGAGAAGCCGTTTCAGGCGGTGATCGCCCAGACCGAGGGCGCCGCCCTACGCCCGGTGGAGCTGGCATTGGCCGCCGCCTCCCACGACGGCGAGCCGGTCCACGTGGCCATTGTCGAGAGCATGCTGGGCGAGGTCGGGCTCGATGCCTCGCGACTTCGCTGCCCTCCGAGCTGGCCTCTTTCCTCGGAGGCGACCCGCCGTCTCCAGAACGATGGTGCGCGCGGTCCACGCAGCGTGTTGAGCAACTGCTCGGGCAAGCACGCAGCCTGGCTCCGCTCCTGCCTCGCCCGTGGCTGGCCACTCGACAGCTACTTGTCACCAGAGCACCCGCTGCAGACACGGATCACCAGCTTTGTCGCCGAGCTGGCTGGTGAGGCGACACAAATGGGAATCGACGGCTGTGGCGCCCCGGTGCTGGCCACGACCACTCGGGTGATGGCTCACCTCTACGCCCTCCTCGCAAGCTCACCCGAGTTGAGTGAGGTCCGCACGGTGATGCATCGTTATCCAGCTCTGATCTCCGGTGCCAACAACGGCGAGGCTGTCATAGCCTCCTCTCTCGATGCTGTGGCGAAGAGAGGGGCCGCCGGCTGTCTGGGAGTCGCACTCGAATCCGGGATCGGGCTGGCAGTGAAGGCCTGGGACGGATCTCAGGAAGCCGCCGTCGTTGCCATGGTCGCCGCCCTCACCTCGCTGGGTCGGGTGCCGGCCACCGCCACAATGGCGTTGGAGAGCTATGCCGTCCCACCCGTTTTCGGGGGTGGGGAGGTCGTGGGAAGGGTGGAGCCGCGCATCGACCTCAACTGGTCATGAGCGCCCTGGATCCTGCAGGCATGCGCCACACTCTCAAACACCGAATCGAGGAGTGGGTCGCCGATCCCGAATCGAGTGTCGAGTACGCGGAGGAGGTGGAGGGTCGCTGGGCGGTGCGAATGCGTCAGGAGACCCGAGATGCGACAACGGTTTGGTTCGACGTCGGGGAGAGGAGTCTGGCGTTCGAGGCCTACGTTCTCCCGGTAGGTGAGGGAACGCCAGAGGTTCTCCGCCAGGCACTGGTCCGGAACGGGCGCTCCTGGCGTTGCTTCTTCGCCCTCGACGAGGAGGGTGGCCTGGTCCTACGCGGTCGTCTCACCGGGCCCGCCGTCACCGACCTCGAGCTCGATCTGGCGCTCGGCGAGATCTACGAGACGATCGAGGTCGCCTTCCGGCCTCTGATCAGGGCGCTCGGCTCAGGTCGCGAAAAATCGGGTTAGAAACTTGTGAACACGCCCATGTGGACAAGCCCTGTGGAAAACCCGATTTCCTGTTGGTAACCGGCTCGAGAAAGGGAGCGGGCCACGCTTCGATGGTGTTCTACATTGTTTCACGGTAGGGAACATCGCCGTCGAGGTCGTTGATCGACGGCGAGGAAGCACGTACATTCGCCCCTGCGAACGCCCGAGAGGCAAACCAGGGCACGTCCGTTCGGGGAAGTGCGGAGGAGCTCTGGTGGGTCACTCGGGCGTTTTGCTGCCGGTGGCGTGTCCGGAAACTCACACTCGGCCCCGGCCGAGTCAGGTCTACAGTCGGATGGTGTCAGTGCCGGCGGTCCAAGCTCTAACCCTGTCCAAGATCTTCGAGGTCCCGGAACGGGAGCAGGGTCTGGTCGCCTCGATCAAGAGCCTGATCCGTAGGCGAACCCGTCAGGTCCCGGCGGTGGTCGACGTCTCGTTCGACATCTCGGCCGGTGAGATCGTCGGCTTCCTCGGGCCGAACGGTGCCGGCAAGACCACCACCCTGAAGATGCTCTCCGGGCTCCTCCACCCCACGGCGGGAACGGCCCAAGTCCTCGGGTTCGAGCCGCATCGGCGTCAGCCCGAGTATCTCCGCCAGATCACCCTGGTGATGGGCAATCGCAACCAACTGCAATGGGACCTGCCTGCCCTGGACAGCTTCGAGCTGACCCGGGCCATCTACCGACTCCCGGCGGAGCCCTACCTCGAGCAGCGAGACGAGCTGATCGACCTGCTCGACCTGGGTGGGCTGGTCAACAAGCCGGTGCGCAACCTGAGTCTCGGGGAGCGGATGAAGGTGGAGATCGCCAACTCTTTGCTGCACCGGCCGGCCGTGCTCTTCCTCGACGAGCCGACCCTTGGCCTCGATGTGACCATGCAGCGCCGGATCCGACAGTTCATCGCCGATTACAACCGTCGCCACAACGCGACGGTGATGCTCACCAGCCACTACATGGCCGACGTCGAGGCGCTGTGCAAGAGGGTCATCGTGATCCATCACGGGCGCATCCTCTTCGACGGTCAGCTGTCGGAGTTGAGCCGGCGCTTCTCGGCAACCAAGAAGCTGGTCGTGACCCTGGCCCGGCCCGGCGATCTCTCCTCGTATGGAGACGTGATCGATGCCTCGCCCACCCGGGCCACACTCCTGGTCGGTCGGGCCGAGGCTGCTCAGGTCACCGGCCGTATCCTCGCCGAACTGCCCGTCGACGACCTCACGGTCGAGGATCCCCCCATCGAGGACGTGATCGAGCTCGCCTTCGCCAGTGGGCAGCCTGATTCGGTCTTGGCGCCCACGGGCGAGTGACATGACATCCCAGGCAACGGCCGTTGCTTCGCCGTCTGCGGCGGAAGGGAGGCTCCGCTCATACTTGCGCCTCTACGGCACGTTGATCCGCGTCTCGATCATGGAGCAGTTCCAATACCGGGCTGCCAACTACTTCTACATGATCGGGATGGTGACCGAGCCGATCATCTACCTGGTGGTGTGGTCGACCATCGCCCGGGAGCAGGGCGGGACCCTCGGCGGCTACACACCGGAGCTATTCGCCGCCTACTACATCGTCTGGACCCTGGTCCGGAACATGAACATCGTCTTCACCCCGTTCGGATGGGAGGAGAGGATCAGGGAGGGAACGCTTTCGGCACAGCTGGCGCGTCCCCTCCACCCCATCCACTACGACCTGGGCTTCTTCGCCGGGTGGAAGGTCGTGGTGATCGTGATGTGGATCCCGATCGCCGCCGCCCTCTTCTGGTTGTTCCAGCCCGAGTTGCATCCGCGCCCGACACAGATCGCCGTGTTTGCCGTTGCAATATGGGGGGCTTACCTGATCCGGTCCTTCCTGCTCTGGATCCTCGGCATGGTGACCTTCTGGACCACACGGGTGAGTGCCCTCTTCGAGGCGTTCTTTGCTGCCGAGCTCCTGCTTTCGGGACGTCTGGTCCCGATGACCCTGCTGCCCGAGTGGGCCCAGACGCTGGCCAACTTCCTCCCCTTCCAATGGACCTTCGGATTCCCGATCACGGCCCTGGTCGGGCCGATCACCGACGAAGAGCTGTTCGTGGGCCTGGCCGCCCAGGCCGGTTGGATCGTCTTCGGGGCGGTTGCCACCTGGCTGATCTGGCGCCGGGCGGTCCGTCTCTATACGGCGGTGTCCGGATGAGGCTGACCTGGCAGTTCCTACGGGTGGGCGTGATGAACGAGCTTCAGTACCGCGCCAACTTCTTCATCCAGCTGCTCCAGTCACTGGTGGCGATCGCCACCGGATTGATCGTCCTGGCACTCGTCTTCGACAACACCTCCGACCTGTCGGGATGGACCCGACCGCAATTGCTGATCGTGATGGGGGTCTTCACCGTGATGGGAGGCATCATCGGCTTCGTCATCGAGCCGAACATGGGCCGATTGATGTCCGACATCCAGCTGGGCACCTTCGACTATGTCCTCACCAAGCCGGCCGACTCACAGCTCCTGACCAGCATTCGTGAGTTTCGGCTGTGGCGTCTCACCGATGTCGTAGTCGGCGGGGTGGTCATCGTGTGGGGTGCCGGCCAGCTCGACCGCCCGGTGGGGTGGCTCGAAGGTGTCGGATTCTCCCTCCTGTTGGTGGTCGGCGGCGTGATGATCTACTGCTTCTGGCTGCTGCTGACGACCGGCGCCTTCTGGTTCGTGCGGATGGAGATGATGCAGGAGCTGTTCACCGGCCTCTACCGGGCAGGCCAATATCCGGTGGGGATATACCCGGGGTGGCTCCGGGTGATGCTGACGTTCTTGGTGCCGATCGCCTTCGCGGTGACCGTGCCCTCCGAGGCTCTCACCGGCCGACTCACCGTGGGGCTGGCCGTCCTGGCTGTGGTCTTCGCCGCTTTTCTGCTCGTGCTGACTCGGCTCTTCTGGCGGTTCGCCGTGGCCCACTATTCGGGAGCCTCGGCCTGACCTGCGACGAGCTCGGGGCTCAGTCGTGGCAGATCTGGAAGTAGCGGTTGGCCTCGATGCAGGATTGACCGGGGGCGATCGCCCGGTCCGGCGGCACGACGAGCGATGTGGTCGTCGTCGCCACGGTTGTGGTGGTCGTCGCTTCGGTGGTAGTGGTGGGCTCGGATGCGTCCTCCGTGCCTTCCGACTCGGCCGTTTCGGGCGACGCCGTGGTGGTGGTCGACTCTGCGGGCGGCTCGGTCGTGTTCGGGCCGGAGCCCTTCTTCATGAAGACGACCGTGACATAGAGATAGCCGTTGCTGCTGGCCGTGCCGATCCCGACGTAGTTGTAGTCGCCGAGGATGTTCTTCCGGTGACCGGCCGAGTCCATGAATGCCTGGTGGAGCGTCGTCGGGCTCTGCCCGCGTCCGACGTTCTCGCCGATGCGGTCCCATCCTTTCCCTCCCGCCGCGACCAGCTCGGACTCGCTCGAGTGGAAGATCTCACCAGCATCGATCATGTCCTGGGTGTGGTTGCGGGCATGGGAGCGGAGCCCCCCATCGACCTCCATGGGGCCGAGCCCTTCGGCCTCACGGGTGGCATTGATCTTGGCCAGGAACTCGGCCTCGGTGCCCGAGTCGGCGCCTGCGGCCAGGCCCACTCCGAAGAAGGCGGTGACGGCTACCAGCAGCGTGGCCAGGACTTGCCTCTTCCCCAGCATCATCTGGGTATCGGCGAAGTCGCGAAATCCCTTTAGGACGGGTGATGGGCCGGTAGACCCGTCACTAGATCCCGAACATCACCTCGCGCAGGTTGATGACGCTCGATTCCAGGGTGTGGGGGTCGAGCCGCATCGAGCCCAACCGGAGTCCCTTCATCCCCTCGCCGGTGTTGGTCATCACCCTGAGCCCGTCTTCCTCGTTGCTGAGGATTCCCAGCCCGAGACAGCCCCCACCCTCGTCCTGGACTCCGACCAGGACGTTGTCCAGGCGCCCGAGGTTGAGACCCATGGGGAGGGTAGGGGCGAAGACGGTCGGCCGGACCTTCCACCGCTCCAGCGGCGGGGCGAGGGCCCTGGCGAAGGCCTCCTTGCGGCGTTGGGCCCGCTCGTCTGGAGACAGTGGGATGAGGTTGGGGTCGGTGGGCGACATGGTGACCTCGAGGCCGAGGAAGCGGCGCAGCATGCCCACCACCGGCTCCATCTCGCCGCCCCGCTGCAAGGCGACCACCTTGTCCGGGCGGCACAACTCCGCCTTGTGGTACTTCAGTGTCTCCCCGGCCACCCCGGACACCACCGCCGTGGTGTCGAGGATGACCAGGTCGGCCAGCTCGCGTGCCTGATCGACCATCGCCACCGTGGCGACCACCTGCTGCAGGACGAGGCGGGCCGGAGTGATCGTCCCCACGAAGTGGAGCCGATCGGGGTCTTGGATGCTCTCCAGGTCCTCGGGGGTGCTCACGACCTTGAGGCCCACGCAGGCCGGCGGGCCGACGGTGGAGTTCCCCACGTCGGCGTCGACGATGGCGACCGTGCGCCCGGCACCCGTGGCAAGGCGCGCCGCCTGGATGGCGAGGGTCGTCTTACCGGTGTCGACGCTGCCCATCAGCATGGCGACCTTGGCGCGGGAGACCTCGCGGGCGAGGGCGTCATGGCTGGTCTCGGACATGACGCGCAATATAGGTCGGCGGGGGTGACTGTCCGGAGCAACGGCTGGCTAGCGTCGCCGGCGATGCCAGACAGCGAGCCCTCTCTCCCCATCAGCTTCCTCTCCGACTTCGGGCTGGCCGATGAGTACGTAGGCGTGGTCCACGGTGTACTCGCCAAGCTGGCCCCGGCCTCCAGGGTCATCGACGTGGGCCATTCGACGCTGCGCGGTGACATCAGGGCCGCCGCCCTCGCCCTGACCCGCGCCATCCAGTATCTCCCCGAGGGCGTTGCCCTGGTGGTGGTCGACCCGGGGGTGGGCTCGGAACGGAAGGCGCTCGCCGTCGACACTCCGTGGGGCTACTTCGTCGGTCCCGACAACGGAGTCTTGTCCCCGGCGGTGGCGATGATGGGTGGCGCCTCGACCATCGTGTCTGTCGAGAACCCGGAGGCGAGGATCCCCTCGCCCGGCGAGACCTTCCACGGCCGCGACGTCTTCGCCCCAGCCGCCGCACTGCTCGCATCGGGTGAGGCATCGATCGAGGAGCTGGGCCCAACGGTGGCGCCCGATCAGGTGCAGCCGCTCCTCCTCCCCTTGCCCGAGGCATCGGGGAGCACGGTGGTGGGAGAGGCCTGGTGGGTGGACGTGTTCGGCAACGTCCAGACCAACATCGGCCCCGACGACCTCGCCGCCCTCGGGCTCGCCCCTGGGTCGACCGTCACGGTCAAGGTCGGTGCCAGCCTCCACTCCCTCCCCTGGGTGGGCACGTTCTCCGAGGTCGCTCCAGGAGAGGGGTTGGTCCACGTCGACTCGGCCGGGCTGATCGCGATCGCGGTGCGGGAGGGACGCGCCGACGAGGAGCTCAATCTCGGCTCCGGGGTGTCGGTCACCCTGGCTGGTCGAGGATCGTCACAAGCTGAATGATCCCCGCCACCGCGATGAGCACGAGGAGGATGACGATGACGATGGCGGTGACGGGACGCACTGGCCTCGATGGTATCGGCCCGTCGATCGACCTCGGTGAGTCCGGGACGGAGCGAAAAAGACGGGGCCCCCGCTGAGCGGGGGCCCCGTATACATGAAGGAGAGTTCCGTTACCGTGGGGCGGGCTGGGAGGCTATCCGTTCACACCTTGGACGAACGTGCCCTTGGTATGAGGGAAACGGTCACCCTCCTTCCTGCATGCTCCGTGATTATCGGTCACTCTCGGTGGTTACTTGAAATGATTTCCCTGAAATTTCTCACCCGATCGGGTTGCCACCTGTGTGACGATGCCCGACCGTTGATCAAAGAGGAGGTCGCCCGCATCCACGGAGTCGTCGAGGAGATCGACATCGACAAGAGGGAGAATGCCCGCTGGGCAAGGGATTACGGGCTGAGGATCCCGGTGTTGCTCGGCCCCGGGGAAGTGGTGATCGGTGAGGGGGTCATGGCGCGGAGAGCGCTCCGAAACGCCCTGGGGCGTTATCGCGGCCGGATCGGTTGAGGCTCATCCTCAGCCGGCGTTGCCCAACCCTGCCTCGGCGCCACCCACAGTGGTGGTTGTGACCTCCCCCTCGGCGGGGGTGCTCCCGGTCCCACCTTCTCCCTCGCCACCCTGCCCGGGCTCTCCCTCGGCCGGGGCGAGGCCACAGTCGCTCAGCACCGTCTCGGGATCGCCTCCACCGAATCTGACTCGCTCGAATGCAACCACGGAAGCCAGCTGCTCCGCGGAGAGATTCGACCCGAACGATGGCATGACCCCTACCCCACCGACAGGCTTGTCGGTGTCGCCATAGGTGGCCCTTCCTTCGGCCTGGAAGCCGGGTGTGCCGAGGCTGACCCACTCGATGTGGTCGGCGCAGGCAGAGAAGGTGGTCAGTACACCCCCGAAGGCAGGTCCGACCCCCCCGCCGCCCGTCGGCCCATGGCAGCCGGCGCAGTTGCCCGGGGCGGCTGCGTAGATGGCCTCGCCCTCGGCGAGGAAGTCACCTCCTCCGCCTCCGGCACCCGATCCGGTGAACTCGGAGCCATCGCAATTGACTATCTCGCCGGTCACCACGTCGGTCTGCAGTTGTGTCGCCTCCCCGCACTCCCCGGTGGCAGAGCCGCCCAGCGCGATCAGGGCGAAGATCGGGATGATCAGGATGACCCCGGCCAACCAGCGCGGAATCGCCTGATTCATACGCTCCCGGATCCCGGCCGTCGGGACGGTGACCACCTCGGGGAGCCCGGTGGCCTGGGCGACTGTGACCTCGGCCGGGACCGGGGAACGGCTGACCGCGGCTGGTCGGGCCACCTCTTCAGAGGGCAGTGGAGCTGCCGGAGTCTCCGCAGGCTGGGGAGATGGGGCGGTCTCCTCGCCGGCGCCCTGTTCCGCCTCGGTCTCGGCAGTCTCCACGGGAGCGCCCGCCGAGGGAGCGGCGATGGATCCGCCTCCGGCCCAGGCGGCGAGGACCTCGTCGACGGTCATCCCGGTCTCGGCGGCGCGGGCCGCAGCCGACCTCTGCACGATCGCCTCCGGGACGCCAAGGGCGGCAGCGGCGGCGGCGCTCAGCTCACTCATCCGGTGGTCCCTGCTCCCTCTTCTGTCCCCGCTCCCGAGTCCTCACCCGGTCCCTCGCCCGGGACCGCCGTCTTCGACTCGACGAGATAGGCGACCAGCGCTTCGAGATCCGTGGAAGAGAGGCTCAGTGCCGGGTGACCTCCGACCCCGGCGACGATCGTCTCGATCTGGCTGCCGCTCAGCCGGGACCCGACGTCGGACAGGTCGGGGCCGAAACGACGGGTGCCCAGCACCTGGTTCGAGTCGTTCAGGGTCACCCCACCGAGACCGACGTCGGCCACGATCGGCCGCACCATCTGGGTATGGCACGACCCACACCCGGCCGTCAGGTAGACGTCCTGCCCTTCGAGGGCGAGCTCTGAGTAGGGGAGGTCGCTCGACCTGGCCCCCGGCTCGTCGAACGGGAGTGCCGGCCCGACCAGGCCCACCAGGAACACTGCGACGAAGAGACCCACCGCCCCTACCAGGACCGCGAGCGGATGGTCTTCCTTGCCCACCAGCACCGGAGGCTTGCCCGATGGCGCAGCGGCGATGATGGGGGCGGCAGCGACGGGAGCCGGGACGGAAGGGACGGCGGGAGGGGCCGGTGCCGTCGGGGCCTCGGGCTCCCCGGCCGGCTCTTCCTCTGGGGCGGCGATGGCCGGTTCGGCGGCGGGGGCGGGAGTAGGGGCCGAGACGGGTGCGGCCCCGCCCCCGGCCCAGGCGGCGAGGACCTCGTCGACGGTCATCCCGGTCTCGGCGGCGCGGGCCGCGGCCGATCTCTGCACGATGGACTCCGGGACACCGAGGGCGTCGGCGGCGGCGGAGAGGTCACTCATTTGTGTCATCCACGTCCTGCCCATAGACCAGGACTTCCTGTGGAACGGGCCGCCCGCCGAACAGGGTGCCCACGATGGTCGAGACGTAGGCGATCTGCCCGAGGAATGCGACGATGCCAAAGCCGAAGGCGAAGAGCAGCAACACCTCGGCTGCCCCGGCCCCCGCTGCCCATCCCTCGCCGGTGTCGAGGTATGCGGCGCTGTTCGACCCCGCAACCCACGAGTACCCGCTGAGGAGACCGGCGGCGATGAGGCTGATGGCCACCCCTCCCACACCGATGACGGTGAGGCGGATGAAAGAACGGGGCCGGTCGGGTGACCTCATGTCGAGACCGGACAACCGGGGGAGAGCCTCGAAGGTGAGCCCCGCCGTCAGGAGGACACCGACACCGAACAACGCGGCATACTCGATCGCCTCCCAATACCCGGTCAAGGCCGCCACCGAGCCGATGGATGGGAAAGAGGCGAAGCTGGCCAGCACGGCCACGATGACCCCGAAGTAGAGGCCGATCACCCCGGACAACACCCCGGGCCTCTCGCCCAGGTCTTCCCAGTGCCCCTGGAGCGTGACCGAGGCGTTCGCCGCGTTGGCCAGGGCTCCAATCGGGAAGGCGAGCCCGAGAGCGGCGGCGACACCGTCGAGCCACCCCGGCCCGGGCCCGAAGACGAGCTGGGCGGTTCCCCACCAGGCGGCAGCGAAGCCGAGCGACCAGAAGCCCACTGCGGCCAGCTGACGCGAGGCGAGCGGTATGTCGAGCTCCTTGACCAGGGTGTAGTAGAAGAGGCCGGAGCCGACTGTGAACACCCAGAGGGTCACGAAGCCGGCCGAGAAGAACAGGTCGGAGTAGACGTGGGCGAGCGAGTTGACGAAGGGAAGGTCGCCTACCAGGTAGACCGCACCGAGCAGGGCCAGCCAAACCACCCCCCCGACGACGAACCAGAGGGTCACGAAGCTGCGCTTCTCCTCGCGCCGGCGCAACGTCATGATCGTGACCGCGGCCGGGATGAGGAGGGTGCCCATCGTGGGAAGGTCGAGCCACCAGGGGAGCCCGAGTGGTTGTCGTCCCCCGCCGAATCCCAGCACCACCGCCAGCAGGTCGAGGAGCACCAGGGTCGAGGTGAGTATCAGCCCGATGAGGGCCAGCTCCTTTCGCCAGAGCCTGGCGCCGGTGAGCCGGGGGAGGACGTAGTAGATCCCGCCAGTGAGCGAGATCACGAGGAACCCGAGCATCATGGCCAGATTTGCCATCGACTCCAGCCTCCCGAAGCTGATGGGGAAGAGGTTCCCGAAGCGAAGGGCGAAGAGGGCGAGCAATTGGAGCACCCCGGCCAAGGCGAGGAACAACGAGCCGGCGAGGAAATGTGCGGTGGCGACCCGATCTTCGTCGGCGCCGGCGCCGAAGAGGGCTCTGATGTCTGCGGTCTGGGTTGCGGTCAACGCGTTCCTCGTCGTTGGGACGGGACGCGGGAGCATAACGACTTCCCCGATTCCGTCCGTCTTCGCCGGCACGGAGGCAGCGCTCCCTGCCAGGTTCTGTAACGACACCCCGGTTGTGGTAGAAACGCGTAGACACCTAGCCGATCGCGTCCGAGACGAGAGATGTACCGCCTGGCAGAACTGAGCGACAGCAGACGCAAGAGCATCGGTTGGGGGCTCCTCGGTCTCGGTTTCGTCGCTCTCGTCGTGGCGGTCATTTGGATCCACTACTCCAGCTTCCCCCTGACCCACATCGTGGATGGGGAGCAAGTCCCGCTGGTGCTCGACCAGTTCAACTGGGTCCCGCGCGGGGCGCTATCGAAGGGGATCGGCTACCTGGTCGCTTTTGCCGCCTCGCAGATGCTTGTGGTGGGCGCGTTGTTCGTCTGGGTCCTCAACCAGCGGATGACCTGGGCTCGGGCGCTGTTTGCCTCCTTCGTCACCTGGATCGAGCTGGTCATCATCTTCGGGATGGTCCCCTCAGAGTGGCTCAACTTCGCCCAGACCGATCTCGACTGGTCCTCGCAACGAGCCGCCTTGACCATTCCCCCCATCCTGGTGCTGGGCAACGAGGTGGCAATCAGCTACGCGGTGGTCAAAGACTCGATCTCGATGGGCTACCACATCGTGATGCTGGGGGCCGCGGCGATATTCGCCCTCCAGCTGCAAAGGATGAAGCAGGGGCGGCCGGCGTCCGCCGACAAGCCGGCTCCCACCTCGCCCTACGGGCGGCCGCTCATCAAAGGGGGCACCTGATGCCTCGGGGCGTCGTCGACGAGACACCTCCCTATCGTGACGACTATCAGCTCGCAGTCGTCGACGGTGACTACTTCACCGACAAGCTCAGACCAAAGCAGTTCCTCCACATCGACCAGTCGGAGTGCATCATCTGCGAAGGCTGTGTCGACATCTGCCCCTGGAAGTGCATCCACTACCTCTCGCTGGACGCCATCACCGAGGGGGTCAACGTCGATCATCCGGGCGAAGACCCGCAGAATCGAGGGTTCTTCGTCGTCGACGAGGACGAGTGCACCCGCTGCGCCCTCTGTGTCGATCGTTGCCCCACCAATGTCATCACCCTGGGCAAGTTCGAAGGCTCGCTCGCCGAGCAGGCCGCCGAGCTCGGTCTCGACCGGAGACCTTGGGACCTGGACACGGGTCAGCGTGACTTCAAGAACGGCTATGCGTACGGGATGCGCTGGTAGGAGAACGAGTGGCTAACGGCAACGGCAAGACCGGCCTCAGGGAAAAGGTCAAGGAGGTCAACGACAAGCTCTGGGGATCCCAGGTCGCCGAGTCGATCCTCCGCCCCGGCTCGCCCTTCAAGAAGGGTTACTCCGACAGCCCGAGGAACCGCTCCTAC
This sequence comes from Acidimicrobiia bacterium, assembly GCA_036556665.1. Taxonomy (GTDB): domain Bacteria; phylum Actinomycetota; class Acidimicrobiia; order Spongiisociales; family ZC4RG35; genus JARDZU01. The sequence goes on along the minus strand of DATBIX010000015.1, from coordinate 9,066 downwards.
GTGGTGATGAACAACGTGCTCTATCACCTCCACCCCGTGAAGGTGAAACGGCACGGGGTGAAGCTGTCCTACACCCTGTGCCTGGGCGGTCTCAGTTTCTTCCTGTTCATCCTGCTCACCATCACCGGCATCTTCCTCATGTTCTATTACACGCCGTCGGCCGAGACCGCGTACGCCGATATCGAGGCGCTGTCAACCAATGTCGCCTTTGGCTCGTTGGTGAGGAACCTGCATCGCTGGGGCGCCCACCTCATGGTGCTCTCCGTCTTCCTCCACATGAGCCGGGTCTTCTATCACGGTGCCTACAAGCCGCCCCGGGAGTTCAACTGGGTGGTCGGTGTCGTGCTGTTGTTCCTGACCCTCCTCCTCTCGTTCTCGGGCTATCTGCTCCCCTGGGACCAGCTGGCGCTTTGGGCGGTGACCGTGGGCACCAACATGGCCGGCTTCGTCCCGGTGATGGGGGCACAGGTCAAGTTCGCCCTGCTCGCCGGTGTCGAGGTGTCGGCGGCGACGCTGCTCCGTTTCTACGTGCTCCACGTCCTCGCCCTCCCCTTCATCCTGGTTCTGTTCCTCGCCGTTCATTTCTGGCGTGTGCGCAAAGACGGCGGCATTTCCGGACCCCTGTAAGGAGATTCTGTGACCGAAATCCCGGAGAGCCTGCTCAGAAGGTCGGCGGAGGCGAAGGCGAAGGCACTGGGCCTCCCCGTCGAGCAGGTGCTGGCCGAGATGAAGGGCGAGGTCCCACCAACGCCGCTGCCCCAGCCCGATGAGGCTCCCGTCGCCGCCGGCGAGTCGCCTGCGGAGCAGCCTCCCGCCGAGGCGCCAGAGAGCATCGAGGAGGCCGTTGCCGAGGTCGAGCCCGAGCCGGAGCCGGTCGAGGAGGTACCGCCTGCCGATGTGACACCCGAGACTCCCGAGATCGAGGTGACCGCCGAAGCCGAAGTCCCTCCCGCCCCTCCAACGGAGGCCCCAACGGCGGACGAGGTCGAGGAGGCCCAGCAGCCGGCGGCGGTGGCCACCGTCGTCGAGGAGAGGCCGGAGCCGTCCGGCAACGGTGCCGGCAACGGCAAGGTGGCCTCAGTCGTGAGCCCCCGCCCGGTAGTCCCGCCCAAGGGCACGCCGGAGGGGGTCCGCTCCCAACGGCTGCTCACTGTGGTCAAGGCTCGGGCGATCCAGACGGTCAAGGCAGAGCCGACCGACAAGGTGAACACCTGGCCCCACCTGATGCTGATGGAGTTCGGGGCTCTCCTGGCGATCACCGGTCTGTTGGTGATCATGGCGGTGATCATCCACTCGCCACTGCTCGACCCAGCCAACTTCAACGCCACCCCGAACCCTTCGAAGGCACCCTGGTACTTCCTCGGGCTCCAGGAGCTTCTCTCCTATTTCGACCCCCAGATCGCCGGAGTCATGATCCCCACCATCACCGGCATGATCGGATTCATGATGGTGCCGTTCGTGGACAAGAACCCGTCGACCCGGCCGAGTGACCGCAAGTTCGCCATCGCCCTCTACTCGGTCTTCCTGGCCGGGGCGGCCACCCTCACCATATTCGGTGTGCTGTTCCGGGGTCTCGGCTTCAACTTCTCCTATCCCTGGAAGGACGGGGTCTTCTTCGACGACCTCAAGGACTGGGTGAACTTCGAATGACGCTGACCACCATCGCCCTGATCGGCGTCGCCGTCATCGCCATCCTGGGGGCAGCCGGAGCCTTCGCCGTCGCCTACCGCCGCTCACAGACGACCGAGCCGCCCGAGCCGATGATCCGGGTCTCACGCGAGACCCGGGAGGCGGATCGCCCCTTCACCGGTGGGGTGGTCGTGGCCCCGGCGGAGACGGCCGGCGAGGCCGAAGGCGCTCGCACCGCGGTGGCCGTCGAGGAGCCACCGACACAGCCCGAGGTCGAGGAAGAGGAGGAGGCCGGCGTCGTCTCCATCGTCGAAGAGCAGCGGATCGTCGAGGTCTCACCGGAGGAGGGCGGCGTCAGCAGACGTCAGTTCTTCAACCGGGCGATCGTTGCCACCTTCGGCAGCTTTCTCGCCCTCCAGGGGGTCTACTACCTGACCTTCTTCTGGCCCAAGCTGACCGGGGGCTTCGGGGCCGACATCGACGCCGGCCCGGTGGCGGATCTCAGGGGCCAGGTGTTCACCTCGACCGGGGCGGTCCTCCCTCTGTTCATCCCTGAGGCGCGCGCCTACCTGGTGCCGGCGCCGGAGACACTGTCGGAGCAGTTCGTGGGCAAGAGCGTCGAGGCCGAGGGGCTGATGGCCCTCTACATGAGGTGCGTCCACCTCGGTTGCCGGGTTCCCTGGTGCGCACCGTCCCAGGGGTTCGAATGCCCGTGCCACGGATCGAAGTACAACGCCGTTGGCGAGTACTTCGGTGGTCCGGCGCCTCGCAACCTCGACCGCTTCGTGGTCGAAGTGCGTGGCGCCAACCTCTGGATTCGCACCGGCTCGATCATCCAGACCCCCCGCGCTCCGGAGCGGAGTGTCGAGTACCCGCAGGGCCCAAGCTGCATCGGGGCCGTGGGCGGGGCATGACCGCAAACATCATCACGGTCCTGGCTGTCGTCGCCGGCATCGCCTGGCTCGGGGTGTTGTTCGTCTCGGCGATCCGCAACCGCGGCGGGGAGGAGGTCTCGCCCAATCTCCGTCCCGGCATCACTGACGAGGAGATGGAGACCCGCAGGCTGGAGACCGGCCAGAAGGCGGCCATCGCCTTCTCTGCCTTCCTCGCCGTCTCCCTTCCCCTCTACTTCCTCACCGAGCCCGAACGGCAGGCCGGTTTCGTCGAGGAGTTCGAGGAGGCCTCCGTCGAGCGAGGCGCCCACATCGTGGAGGAGTTCGCCTGCTTCAGCTGCCACGGCCCAGAGGGCTCTGGTGGTTCCGCCCGATACGTGGAGAAGAGGTCCGGGGTGACGGTGAACTGGGCTGCCCCGTCACTCAACGACGTCTTCTTCAGGTACGAGGAGGACGAGGTCATCTTCTGGGTCACCTATGGCCGGGGCAACACCCCGATGCCGGCATGGGGCCTCCCCGGGGGTGGGCCGCTCAACGAGGAGCAGGTGGTCGACGTGGTCAACTACCTCAGGACCATCCAGGTCACCCAGCCCGAGAACTTGGCCGACATCGAGCCGGGGGTGAACAACGCCCTCGCCGTCCTCGAAGGTGCAGACGCCGCAGTCGAGGCCGAGATCCTCTCCCAGCGCCAGGTGGTGGCACAGATCGAGGCGGCCCCGGCCGATCGTGACATCGTCGTGCCCCTGGCCACCCAGGCCGACCAGGTCCTGGAGGAGGCAGGCACCGGGATCGACACCGACGCCGACGGGCTCTCCGATGCCGCCGAGACGGAGTTGTCGGCGATCTCCGCCGAGGCATTCGAGTCGTTCCAGATCGTGGAGCCGGTGACCCTCGACCCGGCCACGGCTGATGCCGAACTGGCCGACGCCGCCCTCGCCGAGCTCGAAGCCGCCGTTGCCACCGATCCCATAGTCGAGCTGAACGTCGTGGCGATCCAGCAGGCCATCGAGGAAGGGACCGTGGACCCGGCAGTCGGCCTCAGCCCCGCCGCCCTGGTCGAACTGGAGGAGATCAGGGTTGCCGCCGCCGACGCAGGGATCGAAGCGCCCGCTTCCGTCGAGTCCCTCGCCGACGCCGAGGCGCTGGTGGCCGCCCTCGACGAGGCGGCTGGTGCCGAGGAGCCGGTCGCGGAGGCTGCTGCCCTTTCCGGCGAGGCCACCGCCGCCATCGAGGCTGGGTCCGACCCCGACGGGGATGGTCTCTCCACCGGCGCCGAGCAGGACGTGACGAACCAGGTGGCGGAGGCGATCACGGCCACCACTCCCACCCAACTCGCTCTGATCACGCTGGACCCGACCAACCCGGCCTCGGTCGGAGGGGAGGCAGACGCAGTCACCGCCAGGAGCTTCGTCGGGAACCTCGAGTCGCTGGCCACATCTCTCACCGTGACCAGCAACAACCAGGAAGCTCTCCTCGCCCAGGAGCAGAGTGGGGTGGAGTTCCTCGAGGAATCGCTCCGCCTGAAGACATACTCCATCGATTTCGACGGTGTCGCCGAGGCGATGGGAGGGTCGGTGGAAGAGGCGGAGCGCGCCGTTGGCCTGTTCAACTCCAACTGCGCCCGCTGCCACACCGCCGGGTACAGCGCCGGGGTCCCCTACACCCAGGAGGCGGGCTCTGGTGGCTTCGGACCCGCCCTGTGGGACGGGCGGCCCGTTGTCCAGTTCGGCGAGGCCACCGAGAACCCGGAGGACGACCTGCTCATCCAGTTCCTGGCCGATGGCTCCCAGGCCCAGATCCCTTACGGGCTGAACGGGTTCGGATCAGGCCGGATGCCGGCCTTTGGCCCCAGCCTCAGTCTCGAGGACATAGAGCTCCTCGCCCGGTACCTGCGTGGCGGCAACCTGGATGGGAAGGAGGGCACAGTTGTTCTTCCGTGAGTTCTTCCGTTCGTTGCTCTCGGCGAACCTCTTCGTCACCGGGATCATCCTGACCATCGCCGCCATCTTGCTCTTCTACGGCTCGATCTACCTGTTCAACTACACCAACCTGGGCAAGCGGCTCGGATTCCTGGTCACCGGGGCGGCCGTGTTCGGCTGGCTCACCATCACCTCGATGCTGTTCGTGGTCTACGCCCCCCGCGGGCCCAAGCCTGACGACATCGAGGGGTTGAACGCCTTCGAGATCAGGATCATCCCGATCACCTATCTGCTCGTCTCCCTGGTCTTGTTCCTGGCGTTCCTGGTCGCTCTCCACCAGTACGAGGAGGTCCAGGAGAAGAGCTCCGCCTAGGGCGCCGGGCTAGGGGAGCCGGCTCCCGTAGTAGCTGAGGACCTGCAGCTCCATCGAGAGGTCCACCTGGCGAACCGACACCGTCTCGGGGACCTTGACCCGCACGGGGGCGAAATTGAGGATGGAGTGGATCCCGTGCTCGACGAGGCGATCGGCCACCTGTTGGGCGGCAACGGCCGGGACGGCCAGGATGGCGATCTCGAACGTCTTCGACCGGCAGTCGCCGTCGAGGACGTCGAGATGCTGGATCACGACGCTGCCGACCTTCGATCCCACCTTCTTGGCATCGGTGTCGTAGAGGCCGACGACGTCGAAACCGCGCCTGCTCAGACCGCCGTAGTTGGCCAATGCCCTCCCCAGGTTCCCGGCGCCGACGATGGCGACCCGCTTCCTCTCGGAGATGCCCAGCTCCTGACGGATCCGCGCCTTGAGCTCGTTGACCGAGTAGCCGAGACCTCTCACCCCGTGAAAGTCGAGATGGGAGAGGTCACGCCGGACGTTGGCCGCATTGGCTCCCGCCGCCAGGGCGAGCTCCTCCGAGCTGACCACGTCGTGAGACGAATCGAGATCCTCGAGCAACCTGAGATAACGGGGGAGCCGTACCACGGTCGCCTTTGGGATTCCGTTCACAAGGTCACGATAAACCGCCCCGCGCTCCGATCGAGTGCCAGTACCCGGGGGCCGCTATCTAACCTCGGAGGATGACCTCTCCCTCAGTGCTCGTGGTCGGTGGGGGCCCGGCAGGCTCTGCCGCCGCCTTCTGGCTGGCCCGCTCGGGGCATGAGGTGACCCTCGTCGAGAAGAAGGAGTACCCGAGGGAGAAGACGTGCGGCGATGGGCTGACCCCTCGCGCTGTGCTCCAGCTCGAGGAGATGGGGTTCGACTTCGAGGTTCCCGAGTTCCATCGGATCACCGGACTTCGCTCCTACGCCGGTGACGAGCTGATGATCGAGCTGCCCTGGCCGGAGCACAGCCGCTTCCCCGATTGGGGCGGGGTGATCAGGCGGAGCGACCTCGATGCCCAGGTTGCGACTCTGGCCGAGAAGCAAGGGGTGACAATCCTCGAGAAGACCCTCGCCGAGCCGGTGATCGAGAACGGTGTCCTCACCAGTGTCGCACTCTCCCGCAACGGGAGCCGGGAGGTGGTGAGCCCCGAGGTGACCGTGATCGCCGACGGCTCGATGAACAGGTTCGGCCGGGAGCTGGGCAGCGCCCGTCGCAAGGACTATCCGATGGGTCTCGCCGCTCGGGGCTATTACGCCTCACCCCGATCCACCGATCCGTTCCTGGAGAGCCAGCTGGACTTGCGCGACTCGGCGGGGGCCACCATGCCGGGTTACGGCTGGGTCTTCCCGCTGGGGGACGGCACGGTCAATGTCGGAGTGGGACTCCTCTCCACCTTCAAGCGGTGGAAGCACGTGAACACCACCAGGATGATGGCCGACTATGCGGCCATCGCCCCCGACTACTGGGGTCTCAGTGAGGAGTCGAGGCTGACCAACCCGGTCGGGGGCAAGCTGACCATGTCGTTCTCCAAGGGCCCCCTGGTGGGGGCGAACTGGATCACGATCGGAGACGCGGCGGGTGCGATCAACCCTTGGAACGGCGAGGGAATCTCCTACGCCTACGAGACGGGCCGGATCGCGGCGCATTACGTGGGCCAGTCAGTTGGCACTGGAGATTTGGGGCTGTTGCGCCGATATCCACAGCATCTCGAAGACGAGTACGGCTTGTACTACAAGACGGCGCGGATCTTCGTGAAGTTGATCGGATATCCGACGGTCATGCGGACTCTGGCCCACACCGGGTTGCGCAACCGGTCGCTGATGGAATGGACGCTGAAGGTGATGGCGAACCTGCTCGACGATGACGACAAGCAAATGGGCGAGAGGACCTACGACGCCCTGGCCGCGATAGTGCGGACCCTCCCCACGAAGTGAAGCCCGAGCTTCTGGTCTTCGACGTCAACGAGACGCTCCTCGACCTCGCCCCTCTGAAGATCGATTTCGAGGACCTCTTCGGCAAGGCCGCGCCCATTGGCGAGTGGTTCGCCCGGATGCTGCATGGCTCGCTGGTGGCCAACCAGCTCGACGAATATCGGGCCTTCGGCGTGATCGGCGTCGAGGCCCTGCTCCTGGTGGCGGAGAAGCACGGGGTCGATCTGGACGAGGCGACCGCCACCGAAGTGGTCACGCGGCTCGCCATCCTCCCGGCCCATCTCGATGTGATCCCGGCCCTGGAGAGACTGCTCGACGCGGGGTTCCGCACCGCGGCGCTCACCAACGGGAGCACCAAGGCCGCCAACGTCCAGATCGAGAACGCCGGGCTACACACCTTCATCCAGCGCGTCATCTCGGTCGAGGAGGTGGGGCGGTTCAAGCCCGATCCTGCCACCTACCGCCATGCCGCCCAGGCGATGGACGTTCACGTGTCCGACTCCATGCTGATTGCTGCGCATGACTGGGACGTGGCCGGGGCCATGAGGGCAGGTGCTCAGGCTGCGTTCGTGCGACGGCCCGGCTCGTTGTGGAGCCTGCCGATCCCGCCCCCACCGCTGGTGGGGCGGGACCTCACCGCGATCGCCGACAAGCTCCTGGCCTGAGCGGTCAGAGCCGGGGGGCGACCTCTTCGGCCAGTTGCTCCATCAACTCGACCTGGGTCTCATAGTCGAGGGTCGGGAAGTAGCTGCGGGCGGCGAACTCGACCTCGAGGTCGGACCGCTCCCTGATCCCGAGCAAGGTCGTGACGATTTCCTCGCCGGACCCGGCGATGATGTTGCGTGCGGCGAGGTCTCTCATGTCGTCTGTCAATGGTGGGGCGGGAGGCGGCGGCCCGGGCCGCGATGCCGAGTCCTCCATGTCCGAGTACTTCCAGGTCATCTGCCAGACATGATCGAGGTACCGGGCCCAGGCGTCTTCGGCAGATTCGCCGGGCAACATCACCGAGTAGTGGACGATGCGGAGTTGGGCCGGGTCGCGCCCGATCTTGTCGCACTCGTCCTCCAGCCACTGAACCTGGCGGAGGAAGCTCTCCATCCTGGCGTTCGAGTAGATGCCGTCGGCCAACCGGGCGGCGCGCCTAATCGCCGGCTCGGCGCCACCGCCGACCAGCACCTGGATGCGCGCCGAGGGGCGGGGACGGACCCCCACTTCGGGCAACTGGTAGACGGCACCCTCGTGGCGAAACGGCTTGCCGCTCCAAGCTTGGGGGAGGATGGTGAGGATCTCCTCCATCGCGGCGCCACGTTTGGTGATGTGGGCGCCCAACCCCTCGAACTCGACGGCGCTCCAGCCCAGCCCCAGGCCGAGGGTGAACCTCCCCCCGCTGAGCAAGCTCACCGTGGCTGCGTCCTCGGCGAGGCGGAGGGGATGGTGGAGGGGGGCGAGGATGACCCCGGTCCCGACCTCGATGGTCGACGTGGCGGCGGCGATCGCCCCGCTCACCACCGCCAGCGAGGGCATGTAGCCATCGTCGACGAAATGGTGCTCCGTGGTCCACACCGAGGAGAAGCCGAGCCTCTCGGCTTCCACTGCCAGGCGAATGGTCTCGTCGTAGACGCGCGACCAGTCTTCCTCACCAGGGCGCAACTGCGCGCTGAACAGCCCGAACCCGAGACTCATTCGTTGTCGTTCATCGTCATGCCGTCGAGACTACGGGACTCATCGATGGGGCGGATCGCGGTTGACTCCATCAGCCGGTGGGTGAGGGTGTGGTGGTAGCGGCAGAGCAGCCGGCAGTTGCCCGGATCGGTCGGACCGCCGTCACGATCTGTGGGGGGACACGGTCAACATCGCCAGCCGGATGGAGTCCCACGGGTGCCCGGGGCGATCCAGGTGACTCCGCGCGCTTACCACCGTCTCAACACCTCTATGAGCTCGAGCGGCGCGAGAAGCTCAAGATCAAAGGCAAGGGGAGCTTTGCTCCAGGGCTGCTGAAGGGGAGGTCCACGGCCTCCGCCTCGGTTCGACCGGGCCCGGAAGTCGACGAGCATGTCCCCGTCTGAGGTCAGGAGCCGTCAGGGAGCAGTCGCGTCTCGACGCTTGCTCCCGGCTGGTGCTCGGCGACCAGTTCGAGGAGGTCGTTGGTCGCTTTCTCGACGTCGGCGAAGGCGTCCTCGTGCTGCCCCTCGATGGTGAACAGCACATCGACACTGGAGTCCCGCACCGCGCTCTGGTCGCTCTGACGCCAACACCAACGTCGGGCGCTCACCAGACCGGAGTCGTCGACGAAGACCACTTCTCCCGCTTCGGGC
>DATBIX010000014.1:0-31023 GCA_036556665.1 Acidimicrobiia bacterium | reverse complement strand
TCCCCGCTGGTCCCCGAGGCCTCTCTGGGGCGGATCGGGTTGTTCAACCAGATGTCACACCCCTCGACCATCGTCTTGGCGACTGCCATGTCGTAGCCGGGGATGAAGGTGAATCTGCCGTTGGCTCGGGCCGACTCCGAGAAGTCGATGACTTCGGCGACGAGATCCTTGCCCAGCCCATCGAGCGGGTGGGCCTTGCCCGCATAGAGGAAGTGGACCGGACGATCCTCTTCGGCGAGCAAAGCCTCTATCCGCCCCCCGTCGCTGAGGAGCAGCGTGGCCCGCTTGTAGGGGGCGAAGCGCCGGGCGAAGCCGACGATGAGGGCGTCGGGATCGAGCCGGGCCCCGGCACGGTCCAAGACCAGTCCCGAGAGGCGTGCCGACGCCTGGTGACGCAATCGGCCCAACAGGTCGTCATCGATCTCGCCGACACGGTCCCAGGCGAAGACGTCACCGTCTGCCCAATCCGGGCCGAGCACGTCGTCGAAGGTGGCCTGGAGGTCGTCTCCGACCCAGGTTCGGGCATGGACTCCGTTGGTCACCGATCCGATGGTGTCGCCACACCCGACACCGCCAAACAGCTCCCGGCTCACCTCGCCGTGGAGCCGGGACACTCCGTTGGCGCTGCTGCACGCCCGCAACGTGAGCGCAGCCATGTTGAACTCGGCGTCGTGGTCGGGATCTGCGCCTAGGGCCCACAGGGCCTCTACGGTCACTCCCCAGCGCCCGGCCCACAGCTCCAGGTACGGAGCGATCAGGTCACGATGGAAGCGGTCGATCCCGGCCGGCACCGGAGTGTGGGTGGTGAAGACCAGACCAGGCCCGATCCGGGCGATGGCGCCGTCCAGGTCCCCTTCCTCGATGATCCGGTCGATCAACTCGAAGACGATGAATCCGGCGTGCCCCTCGTTCAGATGATGCACCGGAATCGTCCAATCCAGGGCGGCGAGGGCCCTGGCCCCGCCGATTCCGAGCACCATCTCCTGGTCGAGTCGATGCTGGCGGTCCCCCCCGTAGAGCCGGTCGCAGATCGCCCGGTCGGGCTCGGTGTTGGCGGCCAGGTCGGTGTCGAGGAGGAGCAGCGGGGCTCGCCCCACGTCGAGCCTCCACACCCGGGCGTGCACCTCCCGCCCCGGGAGGGGGATGACGACCACTGCCCCGGTGTCACGGGCACCGATTCTCTCGGCCGGGACGTCCGGGTAGGCCTCCGTCTGCCGACCCTCCTCTATGACCTGGGTGAAGTACCCGTGCCGGTAGAACAGGCCCACCCCGACCAGGGGCATCCTCAGGTCGCTGGCCGCCTTGAGATGGTCCCCGGCCAGCACCCCAAGTCCACCCGAGTACTGCGGGACCAGGGCGTCGAGCCCGAACTCGGGCGAGCAGTAGGCGACCTGGGGCTCCACCGGATCGGCGAGGGTCTGATCGAGGTGTTCGATCTCCGCACGCAGGGTGGCCATGAACTGTTCGTCGGCGAGGAGCCCCGCAATGAGCTCCGGCGAGAGCCCGGCAACCACCTGCACCGGATGGAGACCCGGTTCGGCGCCCGGCAGCGATTCGAGCAGTCGCCGGCAGGACGGCGTCCAGGTCCAATGCAGGTTGGCTGCGAGCCAGTGCAGAGCGTCATGCAGGGCGGAAGAGTCCAAGTTCAAATCACTCTCATCAAACGACGATGCCATCGGATCCCCGACCCCCCCTTGGGCCGGTCTCGATGGCCGGCGCAAGGTTAGCGAACCGCCCCCTCGCTACCGGAAACGGCGACGTCGGTCGACCTGGCCCGGCCACCCCGGTCTGGAGGCGGAAACCGGTCGGGGAAGGTGACGAGGAACCGGGCGCCTCCGCCCGGGGCCAAGGTGACGCTGATGGTCCCGCCGTGTCTCATCACGATGTCCCGCGCTATGGCCAGGCCGAGGCCGGTTCCACCCTCGGCCGAGCTGCGCGCCTCATCGAGTCTGGTGAAGCGCTCGAAGACTCGTTCCTGCTCGGGCTCCGGAATCCCGGGCCCATCATCCGTCACCGTCAGGATTGCCCCCGCTCCCGTCTCCGACAGGGCGATCGTCACCTGGTGCGAGGCGTGACGCTCGGCGTTGTCCAGCAAGTTGGTGACCAGCCGCTCCATCTGGTAGCGATCACCTCTCAGCTGGGTCGCGGCAACGGCGGAGACATCCACCTCGACCCGGCCGGACGCCTTGAGCCGTTGTGCCCCGGCGAGGACCAAGTCATCCAGGTCGATTTCGTCCGTGCGGATGGGTGCCTGCCCGGCATCGGAACGGGCGAGGAAGAGGAGATCCTCGACCATCCGTTGCAGTGCTATCACCTCTTCGAGCACGATGGCCAAGGCGTCGCGCGCCTCGCCTTTGCCGAGTTGGGCGATCTCGACCTCCACCGTGGATCGCATCCGGGTCAGCGGGCCACGCAGCTCATGTGACGCGTCGGCGACGAACGCCTGTCTCTTCTCCACCGAGGCTTGGAGACGATCCAGCATCCCGTTCATGGTCGCGGCAAGCCGCGAGATCTCATCGTCGCCTTCCGGCTGGGGCACCCGTCGCCCCAGGTCCTCCTCACCGATCATCGCCACCTCCGCCCTGATGGCTTCGACCGGTGCCAGGGTCCTGCCGACGAGCCACCACACCAGGGCGGCCAGTGTCAATACGACCACGGGAATGGTCATCGTCAGCGACCAGCCGAGGATGGTCACGCTCTCCATCGCGTCGTCCAGAGAACCACCGACATGGAGCAGGTACGGCCCGGGTGGCGTCTCGACTCGCTCGGTGAGGACCCGAAACAGGTCGGCATCCACGCTGGGGACCTCGATTGTGGTGAAAACGATCCCGCTGGCCGGTGCATCGACCGGCAGAGCTCCCGTATCGGCCAGATTCGGGGAGGTGGCGACCACCTCCCCCGAGGCATCGACGATTTGGACGAATCCGTCCTCGCTCGAACCGAGCGACTCCGGTATGAGCGCGTTGTCATCGAGGATGGCCTCGATGTCCCCTGCTCGCTGTAGAAGGGACTCTTCCACCCCTGCAACCAGCATTGCACGTTGAGCGAGCACCAGTCCGACTCCGGCCACGGCGAGGACGAGGGCCACCGCCAACGAAGCGATGGCGGTGATCCGGAATCTCACGCTACGCCTGTTCAACTCAGCCTCCGTCCAGACGCAATCTGTAGCCCGCACCCCGGATGGTCTCGATCGCATGGCGCCCGAATGGCTCGTCGACGCGGGAGCGGAGACGTCTGATGTAGACCTCGACGATGTTCGGGTCTCCGTCGAACTCGTATTCCCAGACTCCGTCGAGGATGTCGCGTTTCGACATGACGTCTCCCGCGCGACGCATCAGAAACTCGAGCACGTCGAATTGGCGCGTGGTGAGGCTGATCTCGGTCTCCCCTCTCCACGCCTTCCTCTGCGCCGGATCGATCCTCAGGTCACCCACCTCGACCGGGGCCGGGCTTCGGCCCGTTGCCCTGCGCAACAGTGCACGCACCCTGGCGACGAGGACCGCGAAGGAGAATGGCTTGACCAGATAGTCGTCTGCCCCGGTGTCCAGTGCCTCGGCCTGATCGAGATCGCCGTCCTTGGCGGTGAGCATGAGGATCGGCGTCCAATCCCCGGCCTCGCGCAGACTGGCGCATATCTGGTAGCCGTTGCGCCCGGGCAGCATGATGTCGAGGATGATCAGGTCGTAGCTGCCCTCGGTGGCGAGCCAGAGACCGTCCTCGCCGTCGAACGACACCTCGACGGTGAACCCTTCCGCCTCCAGACCCCGCTTGACGATGGTGGCGATCTTCTTGTCGTCCTCGACGAGGAGCAGTTTCATCAGGGACGATCTTCCCAGCAGTCACCTGACTCTGCGCTGAACCGCGGCTGCCTACCGATAAGTCAGCTGGAGTCAGGTTGGAGACAGGGTCGGATCGATACGGTGGGGCCACAGCCCCCTGAGTCGGAGGACGATGTGGACAAGAAGACGAAGGCCGTTATCGCAAGCTCAGTTCTGGTGGTGGCAGCAGGTGCCATCCCGGCTCTCGGCGCCGGCGGTGATGACGCGGGCGAACGGGAGGTCCCGATTACGGGGACCGAGTTGGAGCGGGCATCGGCGGCGGCTCTCGAGCACGTCGGACAGGGGAAGGTGACCGAGACCGAGATCGGCGATGAGGAGTCGTACTACGAGGTCGAAGTGACCCTCGACGATGGAACCCAACTCGACGTGCAACTCGACAAGGGTTTTGCGGTGGTCGGGACTGAGTCGGACGGGGTCGGAGGCGACGACCTCGGCGACGACGGAGATCGATAGGACGACGTTCGGGCTCTCGACCTGACCGGGGGCGGGGGCGGCGCGGTTGGTAGGTTTCCCGGCGTGAGCTCAGAGCGCCCGCGCGTGCTGGCCATGGTCCTCGCCGGAGGGACGGGAACCCGTCTCATGCCCCTCACCAGGGACCGAGCCAAGCCGGCCGTCCCCTTCGGCGGCCACTATCGGCTCATCGATTTCGCTCTCTCCAACTTGGTGAACGGGGGCTTCCGCCGGATCGTCGTCCTCACCCAGTACAAGAGCCACAGTCTCAACCTCCATCTGTCCCTCACCTGGAGGATGTCGACGCTCCTCGGCAACTACATCACATCGGTGCCCGCCCAGATGCGGTTGGGGGAGAGGTGGTTTCTCGGCTCGGCCGATGCCATCGTCCAGAACCTGAACATCCTCGCCGACGAGCGGCCCGATCACGTCATCGTGTTCGGGGCCGACCACATCTATCGGATGGACCCGGCCCAGATGCTGGAGCAGCATCTCGACAGCAAGGCGGGGGTCACCGTGGCCGGGATCAGGGTTCCTGTGGCCACAGCCTCCTCGTTCGGGGTCATCGAGCGTGGCGCCACCAGCAGGATCGAGGCGTTTCGTGAGAAGCCGTCCGATCCCAAGCCGCTGCCCGACGACCCCGACACGGTCCTCGCCTCGATGGGCAACTACATCTTCGAGACCGGGTTTCTCCAGGATCTGGTCCTGACCGATGCCCGGACGGAGGAATCGAAACACGACATCGGCGGGAACCTGATCCCCATGTCGGTGATGGAGGGCCAGGCACACGTCTACGACTTCGCCGACAACCTGGTGCCGGGCTCGTTCGAACGGGATCGGGGCTATTGGCGGGACGTGGGAACCCTCGACTCCTACTTCGACGCTCACATGGACCTGGTCGAGCCGGAGCCGGTCTTCAACCTCTACAACGACGACTGGCCCGTGTACACGGCGGGGCGAACCCTGGCCCCAACCAAGATCGTGGCCGATCGGGGCGACCCCGGGTCGGTGGTCGACTCGATCCTGTCCAACGGTGTCATCGTCTCCGGTGGCTTGGTGCGCCGCTCGATCCTTTCGCCCGGGGTCCATGTCGAGGCAGGGGCGACGGTGGACAGCGCCATACTCCTCGATGGCGTGAGGGTCGAGGCGGGGGCGGTGGTCAGGAACGCCATCATCGACAAGCAGGTGGTGGTGCCGCCCGAAGCCGAGATCGGGGTCGACCCGGTACGCGACCGGGCTCGATTCGAGGTGTCCGAGGGGGGAGTGGTTGCGATCGGCAAGGATGACGAGATCACCGAGCCGAGATGACCTCTTCGTAGAGCCGGTGGTATCGGGCGGACGGCGTGTCCCACGACCAGTCGCGGGTCATCCCCCTCATCCTGATGGCGCCACGCCTTCTGGTCGATCGCCAGCCCCGGACCGCCCGGTGCAGGGCATCGGCCACCTCCCCAGTTTCGGGCACCGCGGCGACGAAGCCCAGACCCTGGTCCGGCTGTGCATCGGCGTCGATCACCGTGTCATGAAGGCCACCGACGTCGGTGACCACCGGTATCGACCCGTAGCGCATCGCCTGCATCTGGGTCAGACCGGCCGGCTCGAACCGACTGGGCATCAGGTAGAGGTCGGATCCTCCGAAGATCCGGTGGGACAGCCCCTCGTCGTAACCGTCGCGGAAGGCAAAGTGGTCGGGGAGCGTCGTCTCGAGGGTGCGGGCGGCATCGGCCAGGTCGCGGTCGCCTGAGCCGAGGAGCACCATCCGCGCCCCGAGCGAGGGCAGGGTCTCCGCCGCCCGAAGGGCGAGATCGACTCCCTTCTGACCGGTGAGACGGGTGACCATTCCGATCAGCGGCCCGCCGTCCGCCCCCAACCCCAGCTCCCGGCTCAGCCTCCGACCGTTCTCACGCCTCCTTGCAACAGTGGTGGCGTCGTAACGGCTGGGGAGGTGAGGGTCGTAGGCCGGATCCCAGACCTTGGTGTCGATGCCGTTGAGGATGCCGAGGTATCGGTCGCCCCTGGCTGCCAGGGCCCCGTGGACGCCGAAGCCGGTCTCCGGGCGGAGCGTTTCAGCTGCGAAGGTCGGGCTCACCGTCACCACCGCGTCGGCCAGGGCGACCGCCCCGGTCAGCGGGTTCATCCCCCCGTACCACTCGTATGCCTCGGGGCGGTGGCTCAGCCGGCTGAGCCAGGCCCCGTCTGACCAGCCCTGATAGGCCAGGTTGTGGATGGTGAACACGTTGGGCGGGGGATCGGGGAGAAAGCCGAGCGTCGCCCCTGTGTGCCAGTCGTTGAGGTGGAGCAGGTCCGGCACAATCGAGTCGGTGAGGGCGGCGACGGCGGCCGAGAACGAGACGAACCGCAGGTCGTTGTCCGGCCAGCCGTTCCCCTGCTCGTCGTTGTAGGGGTGAGGGCGAGCCATTGCCGGGGTCGACACCAAGGACACCTCACCGAACCCGTCGAGGGTGCCCCGTCGAACCCGGGCCGCACCTGCCCATGCGGGGACGGCGAGCCGGTCTTCACCGGTTTGCTCCATGGGCAAGGTCCCATAGTCGGGGAGGACGGTGACCACATCCACCCCTCTGCCTCTCAGGGCTCGGATGAGACCGGTGGCCGCATCACCCAGCCCACCCACCTTGACGAAAGGGGCCAGCTCGGCGGTGGCGAAGAGGACGCGCATCTAGTCGGCGGGCTCCGTCGAAGCCATCGACACCCGGAACAGCCCGACCGGCTCCTCGATCCCCTTGAGCCGGGTGGGGGCCATGGGAGTGAAGCTGAAACCGGCCCCCCGGCTGGCGTCGACGACCTGCTCCGTGACCACCACCTCACCAGGCCCGGCCTGGCCGGCGACGCGTGAGGCGATGTTGACGGTGTGTCCGTAGTAATCACCATCGTGCTCGATGAGCGACCCGGCATGCACCCCGGCATGGACCGGCAGCCAGGCCCCGGTAAGCCTGTCGACCAGCTCGACCGTGGCGACCAGGGCTTGGTTCACGTCGTCGAAATGGAGCATCGCCCCGTCGCCGAGGATCTTCACGAGGGTGCCCCCGTGCGCTCGACTGGTCGCCAGCGCCTCGTCCCTGATGGTCTCGGAGGTGCGAACCGCCAGCTCGTCGCCTTCTGCCTCGGTCAGCCTGGTGTAACCCGAGACGTCGACGAATGTGATGGCGGGAAGTCGCTCCGGCACCGGCAACGCCATCCCGTGCTCGGCCATCGTTTGCTCGAAGCCTTCGATGTTGACCCTGTCGATGGCGTGGCGCATGTGCCGTTGCAGCAGCCAATCGAGCATCCTGGGAGCGAGCTTCGCCGCCTTTTCCGAGCCGGCGGCGATGGTGGCGATCCGCTGCTCGACCGGGACCCCTTCGACTGTCAACGGTGTCGAGATCTTCTCGACGAACAGCCGCGCCCAGCCGTCGGAGACGATCCGGGCCGGCTCGCCGACCAGACGCGCCGCGCGGAGCAGGGCCTCTCGGTCGACACCCCAGATCGACACGAACTCACGCATGACCTCCTCCTCGTCGTGGCGGGGCCGGTGGTCTGACGCAGGCTCGGGCAAGCCCATCGCCAGGTACATCGAGCTCATCAGGTCCGGGTCGATGCCCAGCGATTTGGCGAGCTCGGCGACGGTCTGTTCCGTCCTCGGGGCGGGCTCGGGGTGGAACCGGTCGAGGAACTCGAAGGTGAACAAACCGGAGTCGACGGCGGTGGCGATGTCGTCCAGGGTCAACCCTGCGTCGAGCAATGATCGGGCGGACTCCACCCGAATGATGTCGCCCGGTATGTAGGTGGGGCCCGGGCCGGGGTGGAGGACTCCGATATCGGTGAGGCTCGACAGCAGGCTTGGATCGGTGTCGGTCTCGTCCGCCAGTTGCTGCAGGGTGAGGCTGCGCGTCACGAGCCGATGCTAGGAAGTTACTCTCTCGCCCTCTTCAGGGGAGACTCCCATGGCTGGGACCATTCTTCGGGTCGATGGGCGAGCCCGTTGGGCCCTGATTGCCGGCGCGGGGCCCGTGGTCGTGCTCGAGCCGGCGATAGCCGATGTCGGCCTGACCTGGTGGAAGGTCCAACCCGAGGCGGCTGCGTTCGCCACCGTGTTCACCCACGATCGTCCCGGGCTGGGACGGAGCGAGCCCATTTCCACCCCTCGTGTCGCTGCCAGCATGGTCGACGACCTCCGCTCGGCCCTGGCCGCGGCTTCGCTCACACCTCCCTTTGTGCTGGTCGGGCATTCGTTCGCCTCGCTCACGATTCGCGCCTTCGCCTGTCTCCATCCCGACGAGGTGAGTGGGCTTCTTCTCGTCGATGGCGCTCACGAGGACCAGATGGAGCGGTTCCCTGCCGAGCTCGACCCCGGTCCGATGCTGGCCGGCTTCTCGGCCAGCCTGCGCCGACTGGCCGAGTCGGCCAGCCGAGGGGAGAAGGTGGAGCCGCTCGCCCCGATCCCGTCCGGGGTTCCCAAGGATCTGGTCGACGACTACCTGGAAGCAACGGCTCCGACCCCGGTACACCTCGAGGCGGCGGCCGCCGAGTACGAAGGTCTCGCGGTCAGCCAGGATCAGGTCCGTTCCCTGGTGAGCTCACATCCCCGTGACGTGCCCCTGATCGCCTTGCGGCACGGGATCTCCCAACCGGTTCCTGGTGTCTCCGAAGCGGTCAACCGGCGCTACGAGGAGGCCTGGGTGCAGCTGCAGGAGGAACTTGCAGCCAGGTCGGAATCCGGGGAGGTGAGGTTGGCCCCCGACGCAGGCCATCTGATCCACCATGATCGGCCCGACCTGGTGGTGTCGGCGATCCGGGACCTTGTGTTCAGGAGTTGACGTCTCGATCCCGGTCCTGGGTCCCAAGGCTGTCGATCTGATCGAGAAGGTCCAGCGATTCGACCGCAGCCGACGCCACCGGGCCCTCCCCGGTTGCGATCTCACCGAGCAGTGCCCGCGACCTGGTCCCGCCGATGTCGGCGAGAAGCCGTACCAGTGACGGATTCAATGATCCGTCCGACTTCGCCTTCTCGATCAGCTCGACGGTGCGCTCCCCGGCCTTGACCAGCGACATGCCGGCCAGGGTTCGCTCCTGTTCATCCCCGGACAGGAACGACTCGATCAGGGCGTCACCGGCGGATTCGGCGCCCACCGTCCGCCAGGCCACGCCGGCGCCGATCACCTTGAGCGAGGTCCCGACGCCCATCTATGAGTCGAAGTCCCACAGGCCGTGGGCGTCCCAGTAGGCAGGCTGATGGGCGGCGGCGTGGTCGAACCAGCCGTTGCGGAACTCCCTGACCTCGGGATGCTGGAAGCGCTGGCCCCCTCGGTCGACCAGGATCACCAGGTCGAACCTGACCCGGATGTCGTAGATGGCCTCCACCTTGGAGAAGTCTGGCTGCCACTGAGCGTGGAACGGCCAGGCGAGCAACACCAGCTTGTCGAACTCGACTCCCTGCCTGGTGGCGAGATTGGCCACCGTCCCGCCGTGACTGTGGGCGAAGAAGTCGGGCTCGACCAGGCCCTCGTCCCCGATCCACTGCTTGAGACGCTGGGCAGCCACCCTCCGCGCCCCGTCGGAGTAGTTGCCGGACCACTTGAAGCTCTCGTCGTGGAGTGCGAGATCGGGGCGGTTGGCGTCAAGGGCCCGATAGAAGTCGCCAGGCGGCTTGTACCAGTCCTGTTCCGCCGCCCAGGTCCCGTGGGTGAGCACCGCGGTGCTCGACTTTCGCCGGCGCGGCTTGGAGCGGGGCGGGGTGACCACCCGTTCCTGGAGGTGCGGGTTGGTGGGCTGGATCTGTCTCAGCACCTCCTGGGCCAACTCGGCGACGAGCGGGTCGTCGGACCCCGCCCCCTCCTCGAGGATCACCTTCAACTCAGGCCGAAGCCGGGTGGTCTCTCTGGCCCCGGCCGCAGCAGCCACCGCCACCAGCGGGTGGGGGCTGTGCAGGGCCGCCTCGAACAGGGCAGCGGCGTCCTCGAAGGACGGATGCCGATAGAGGTCGTCGACTTTGCGCGCCATCTCGTCTTGCACCACCGGCGAGGGCTCCACGGCCAGCTCGGCCCTCGACATGGCCAGGGGCCGGATCGCCTCGGTCACCGGGATCCGCCGCGGCCGCTGCACCTCACGAAGCTCGGGAAGCTCGAATGGGGCGGGAGCGACCTCTTCTTCTAGCTCGGCCAACTTGGACTCCTGACCGAGGACACCGGCCCGGGCAGCAAGGAGGAGGGCAGCCTGTGAGGCCGCTGCGGACTGGGTCCCTTCCGAGTCGAGCCGTGGGGTCACGTGGAAGGCGTCGCGCGGGTCGATTGGATCCAATGGCTGATCGCTCATGTGCGCCATCGCGCTACTTATACAGACTCGGGGTCCCTCAGTCGACGCAAGACGACGGACCTGGGATCAGACCGCTATGGAGTAGAGGCGGACCGGCTCGTCCACCCCTTTCAGGCGGCGGGCGCCAAGATCGACCCCGATCACCCCGTCCTTGTTGCGCACGTTCTGATAAACGGTCTCGGAGGCGACGATCGTCCCCGGGTCGGCGAGGGCTTGTACCCGCGAGGCGATGTTGACCCCGTCCCCGAACACGTCGTTGCCGGATCGGATCACCTCGCCGAGGTGGATCCCGATCCTGAGCTGGAAGGTTCCGTCGGCCTGGGCCGCCGCCTGGATCTCGCGGGCCGAGGCGACCGCGCCGGCCACAGAGGGGAAGGTGGCCAGGATCCCGTCTCCCATCTCCTTGAGCAACGTCCCGCCGAAGCGGGCAATGCTCTCCCGGTGGACCCGGCCCGAGGTCTCCAAGACGCCGACTGCGCGCGCTTCGTCGTCGGCCATCATCTCGGTATAGCCGACGACGTCCGAGAACATGATGGCCGAGAGCTGGCTGCCCTGACCGATGTCGACGGCGCGGATCGCCTCGTCGAGGTAGTGACGCTTGCCTCTGAGTGCGGCTTGGTACTCATCCGGCGACAGGATGTTCTCCCCGAGCTCCATGTCCACCTTGAGCATGTTGTCGATGAATGCGTCGAGACGCTCCGGGCTCCATCGCACCGCCTCCCTGATGAATCGAGTGTCGATGTTGACGCAGATCGCCCCGACCAGCCCGTAGTCGCGCCGGTAGATGGGGATGGTGGTGCACTTGAACTGGCGGTCTCCGATGTTGAGCTCATAGTTGAGCTTGTCCTGGTTCTGATGCCCCCGTGTCTTCAGGTCCAGGACCAGGTTGGTGGCACCCATCTCCAGCTTCCGCCCCGTCACCTCCCCATTCTCGATGGCGACGATCGATCGAGCCGGGTTGACCAGGTTGTGGAGCAGGATCTCGATCCCGGTGTTGGGGAACGATCGGCCCAGCAGATGGACGATGCGCTTGTAGTTCTCGAGGTACGCCTCGTTGTCCGAGATCACCGTGTCCCCGGAGTACATGTCGTAGAACTGCCGGTATCGCTCGATGGCAGCCGTGTCGAACCTGTCCCGGACGAAGTTCTGCTCGCCGATCACGACCAGCTCGCGGGCGCCGGTCGGGTTGAGATGCTCCAGGAAGTAGTCGACGGCCTCCTGGAACCTGGCGGCGTCGAACTCGATGAGTCGGTTCTCGTTGACCACGAACGGGTAGAAGGGATACTCCTCGAGCCGTTTCGTCTCCTCGACCTCGACGCCGACCCGGCTGCGTCTACCGGCCCGATAGGCCAGATAACCCACCACCGCCACGGCCAAGATGGGCAGACCGATGATCAGGGCTGTGTCGGGCATGGGCTCAAGGGTATCGCCGTCCCTTTCCGAGAGGAGAAGGGGCAGGTGCCATGCAGTTACCCTGAGGATGATGGAAGGCGACCAGGGGAGGGGCACACTGGTCGCATTCCTGGTCGGCGCAGTCCTCGCGGCGGGAAACCCGATCAGCGTCAAGTTCAGCAACGTCGAGCTCGACCCGTTCTGGGGAGCGACGCTGCGCTTCATTCTCGCCGCCGCTCTCATGCTCACGGTGATGGCGGTCCTACGCGTGCGTTTTCCCCGGGGGCGCGCTCTCCTCGGGGCTGTCCTCTACGGGGTGTTCAACTTCGGGCTCGCCTTCGCCTGTCTGTTCTATGCCCTGGTCGAGCTGGGGGCGGGATTCCTCCAGATCTTGCTCGCGGTGATTCCCCTGATCACCCTGTTCCTGGTCGTGGTTCAACGCCTGGAGCGACTCCGGCTCTCGGCGGTGATGGGCGCACTGCTGGCCCTGGGGGGAGTGATGCTCATGAGCCAGATCGCCATCGAGGGGGAGGTCTCGGTGACGTCGGTCGTGGTGGCGATGGCGGCCGCCTTCTGTCTGGCCGAGGGGGCGGTCCTGGTCAGACTGTTCCCGCCCGAGCACCCCGTGTCTCTCAACGCGGTCGGGATGACGGTTGGGGCCATGATCCTCTTTCTCGGATCGCTCATCGCCGGGGACGCAATGGAGCTGCCCTCGATGGGCGAGACCTGGCTGGCGCTGGCCTACATGGTGATCATCGGCTCCGGAGTGGTGTTCAGCCTCTGGGTGTACGTGTTGCGGCGGTGGGAGGCGTCCAGGGCCGCTTACAACTTCGTCCTGCTTCCCATCTTCACCCTGATCTTCTCCCACTGGATCACGGGCGAGGAGGTAGGCCCTGAGCTCATCGTCGGCGGGATGCTGATACTCGT
The DNA here is from genome assembly GCA_036556665.1 of Acidimicrobiia bacterium. Taxonomy (GTDB): domain Bacteria; phylum Actinomycetota; class Acidimicrobiia; order Spongiisociales; family ZC4RG35; genus JARDZU01. Next base: position 18,109 of record DATBIX010000014.1, on the reverse strand, counting down.
CGGGGTCTATGTCGGTGCTCTCCGCCCGGGTCGTCAGCCGGCGGAGATCGGCTCCGGCGTCGCCTAGTCTCCACCCGTGACCCGGGTAGGCAATTCCATGATCGAGGTGGTCGGGGGGACCCCTGTGGTGAAGCTCCGGGAGGTGGTTCCCGACGGCGCCGCCGACGTCTTCGTCAAGCTGGAGTGGTTCAATCCGACCGGGTCGTACAAAGATCGGATGGCCCTGGCCATGATCGAGGAGGCGGAGAAGCGGGGCGACCTCAGACCCGGGATGACGGTGGTGGAGTACACCGGGGGGAGCACCGGGTCTTCTCTCGCATTCGTCTGCGCGGTCAAGGGATACCGGTTCCGGGTTGTGTCCTCCGACGCCTTTGCCGTCGAGAAGCTGCGCACCATGACCGCGTTCGGCGCCGAGTTGACCATCGTGCCCAGCGACGGCGGCAAGATCACCCCTGACCTGACTCCACGGTTGATCGAGAAGGCAAAGGAGTTCGCCTCCGAGCCCAACACCTATTTCACCAATCAGCTCCACAACGCCGACTCCATCGTCGGCTACCGCAAGATCGGCGACGAGCTCTACGACCAGCTCGACCGTCCGATAGACGTGTTCTGTGCCTCGGTGGGCACCGCCGGCATGACCATGGGCGTGGCCCTCGCCCTGGCCGACGCAGGCTCACCCGCCCGGATAGTCATATTCGAGCCCGCCTCCACGCCGGTCATCACCGGCGGCGAGGCGGGGACGCACCGGGTGGAGGGAATCGGGATCGGGTTCCTCCCACCATTGCTCGACCCGAACCTCTACCACGAGGCGAGGGCAGTCGAAGAGGGTGACGGGCGGGAGATGGCGCGCCGGCTCGCCGCCGAGGAGGGGCTACTCACCGGGGTGTCCAGCGGCCTCAACGTTGCCGGAGCGGTGCAGATCGCCACCGAACTGGGTGCGGGGCACACGGTCGTCACGGTTGCCGTAGACACAGGTCTCAAGTACCTGGGCTCCGATCTGTTCCAGGTCTGAGCGGGTCTTCAGTTCTCCTTCGCGGCACTCTTCCTGGCTCGTGCCCTGCCGGCGTCACGCACCGCACGGGTGAGCAAGAACTCGATCTGGGCGTTGATGCTGCGCAGCTCGTCTGCAGCCCACTTCTCCAAGGCGGCGTGGAGGTCGGGATCGATCCGGAGCAGGAAGCTCTTACGCTCTGCCACGATCTCTACTGGTAGAGCGTCCCGGCATTGACGATCGGCTGGGCGTGGTGCTCGCTGCACAGGACCACGAGGAGGTTGGAAACCATGGCCGCCTTGCGCTCCTCGTCCAGCACGACGATGCCCTGACTGCTCAGCATCTCCAGCGCGTGGTCGACCATGCCCACCGCTCCCTCGACGATCCGCTGGCGGGCCGCCACCACCGCCTCGGCCTGCTGCCGGCGCAACATGTCGGCGGCGATCTCGGGCGCGTAGGCGAGCCGGCGCAGTTGGGTGCGGAGCACCTCGACCCCGGCCAGGGTCAGCTGCTGTTGAAGCTCCTCGTGCAGGGAGTGGGTCACCTCGTCGGCGTTGGCTCTCAGGGAGTGCTGGCCCTCCTGATAGGCGTCATACGGGTACTCGGCGGCCATGTGTCTCACCGCGGTCTCAGTTTGGATTCGAACGAATCCCTCGTAGTCCTCCACGTCGAAGGCGGCCTGAGCGGTGTCGACCACGCGCCACACGATGACCGCCGCAACCTCGACCGGGTTCCCGTTGGCGTCGTTGACCTTGAGCGTCTCGCTGTCGAAGTTCTGGATCCGCAGGCTGATCCGCTCCCGCACCGTCAGGGGGACGGTCCACACCAGGCCATTGCGTCGCACAGTCCCGAGGTAACGACCGAAGAAGGTCACCACCTTGGCGATGTTCGGGGGGTTGATCACGAATCCAGACGCCACGATCCCACCGAGCAGCAATGCCACCACCCCGAGCCAGAGCGATGTCTGACTGGAGTCCTCGGTGAACCGATAGACCAGCCAGGCGCCGGCTCCGAACAGGGCGACGTCGAGGACCAGCACGAGCCAACCATTCGAGGAGAGACCGGAACGCTCTCTCATTCATCGCCTCCGTGATATTGATCTGATATCAGAACTATATCACGATCCCCTGTGCCCGGTCACGGCGCGGTGTTGATCGCCTCGAGCAGCTTGCGATCGATGAGGTCTTCGTAGTCGGGATGACGTCGGATGAAGGCGGAGATGAACGGGCACAGCGGCACGACGCGGGCGCCCTTCGTCCTGACGTCGTCCAGGGCGGCCCGGGCGAGCAGTGTGCCCAGGCCCTCGCCGCCGTGCCCTGGCTGGATCTCGGTGTGGACGAAGATGTAGCGACCTCCCCTCACGTGGTACACGGCCAGGCCCACCACATCACCGTCGATCTCCAGCACATATCGGTGATTCTCGGGGTCATCGCTGACGCGAGCTTTGGATGCTTGGTCGCTCATTCGTCTCCATTGTGGCCGATTCCTCGAGGGTTCTCCCCGCCCCGGGTCTTTCCCGACCCGCAGCTTCTCGGTTTGGCATAGCCACGTCCCCGGATACAACCTTCCCGGCTGCCGGCGGGTGTAGGGCCCGCCGTTTCAGCGCACACAGGTCAGGAAGGAGTGCGAGATGTCATCTGTCGAGCCCTCTGTTCGCGCGCGCTCACATCGATCTGCCGTCGCTCTCGTCGTGCTCGGCGTCGTTCTGGTCGCGCTGCTCGGCACCGATCGGGCCGGCGCCCAGACCCAGGATTGCGAACAGGTCTGGTCGGATCTCGTCGCCTGGACAGCCGAGGAGGCGAACGAGGGCCTCTCCCCGGAAGGTCTCGACACTTTGCGCTCGCTCCAAGCGGACGTAGATGTATGCACCGGGTCGGCTGAGACGGGGGCGGCGATCGGAGTGGAACGCTGGCGGCCATTGGTCGAGGTCTACTTCGGCCGGGAGGACGTCGATCGCGTTCTCTGCCTCATGGAGCGGGAGAGCGGGGGTGACCCCGGAGCGGTCAACCCGAGCTCCGGTGCATCCGGGCTGATGCAGGTCATGCCCGACTGGGCGGATGTCTTCGGCTACCGCCGGGACGACCTATTCGATCCGCTGGTCAACCTCTGGATCTCGAGCCAGATAGGAGAGCAGCAAGGCTGGGGGGCGTGGACTCCCTATCTGCGCGGCTCGTGTCGTTAGATCTCGACGGTCTGGACCAGCTCCGGGACGAATCGATCCGGGTCGATCGGATAGGGCCCCGCGCCGTCGAACGAGAAGCTGACATGACCGCAGCTCTCACAGACGATGCGCTCCATCCCCGATGACCGCACCACGATCGTGACCGGGTGCTTGCACTTGCCGGTGAGCATTGTGGTGAGCTTCGTTCTCACTCTGTGTGCCTCCTCGTCACTCTTAGTCACAGGATGATCGATTCGGGCCGCAAAGCGGTGGCAATTCGGTGGTGACCGGACGGTTAGCTTCCCCGCGGTGACGACTCCCTCTGTCTTCCGACGGCTCTGGCAACCTCCTGCGCGCTTCGCGGATCGGGCCCGCGAACGCCGGGTCAGCTTCCTCGAGCTCTTCTTCGACCTCGTCTTCGTGGTGATCGTCGCCCAGCTGGCTCATCATCTCGCCGGCGACCCGTCATGGGAAACGGTGGGCTGGTTCGTCTTTCTCTTCTATGCGGTGTGGTCGTCGTGGGTGAACGGGACCCTGTACTACGACCTCCACGGCACCAATGACATGAGCGTTCGGGTGTTCACATTCGCCCAGATGCTGACCGTGGCGGCGATCGGCGTGTTCATCGGTGACGTGCCCGGCGTTGGGGACGTCGGCTTCGCCCTCGCCTATGCCGCCAACCTGATGCTGCTCGTCATCATCTGGTTCCGCACCGGTCTCCACGACCCGGATCACCGCCCCGCCTCCAACCCGTACTCGGCGGCGTACTTCCTCGCCGCCCTGGTATTCGTGGCCAGCGTCAACTTCGACCCGCCCCTCCGTCACTGGTTGTGGGCATCTGCCCTGCTCGTCGCCATCATCGGTCAGGTGGTCGCCTTCCATCGATGGACCCCGCCCGAGAGTCAGGGCGGGGATGCGGTGATCGCCACCACGCCGGCGCTGGTCGAGCGTCAGGGGCTGTTCGTGATCATCGTCCTCGGCGAGGTGATCGTCGGCGCCGTCACCGGGATGGCCGACCTGACTCCGCTCGACACCGGTGAGTTGGTGATAGGGATGCTCGGCGTGCTCGTCGCCATCGGGTTGTGGTGGATCTACTTCGACCTGGTCTCGCACCGCGAGCCGATCTCGCGGCGAACCCAGCTCTGGTCATACCTCCACTTCCCGTTGGTGGCGGCGATCGCCGCCGGCGGCGCCGGAGTCCTCAACACGGTGGAGCATGCCGCCTCTCCTCTCCCGGACGAGGTTCGCTGGCTGCTGGTGGGGGCACTCGCCGCCGCGATGCTCTCGGTCGCCCTGCTCACTTTCACTCTGGAGACCCGGCGCGATCAACCCGAGATCTACCGGACGGCCGACACCGCCATCGTCATCAGCACCGTCCTCGCACTCGCTGTCGGTCTCACCGGTTGGGGAGCCAAGACGACGCTCGGGACCCTGGTGGTGCTGATTCTCTTCCCGGTGGCGATGGGCACCGTGGTATGGCTCAAGCGCACGGCCGAGCCGTTTTGACTTCCATGAGTCGAGCCATGGCCGAGCGCCCGCCTGTCTCCCTAGCCTTCCCCGCCATGACGTCCCAGTTCCCGACGCCGGAGATGGCGTTGACTCACATCCTGGTGGTCTCGGACGTGGAGGTTTCGGCGACCTGGTACCGGGACGTGCTCGGCGCCGAGCCCTACCGCTCCTACGGATCGTCCTCGGTGTTCCGCTTCAACGACGCCTGGCTGTTGCTGGTGACGGCGGGAGGGCCGACCGAGGACAAGCCAGACGTCTGGTTCGAGCCACCGTCGGGGGCGGCTGTGAGCCATTCGTTCACTATCCGGGTCGCCGATTGCCAGGCGGCGTACGACACTCTGCGCGCTCGTGGCGCCCGTTTTCTCAGCCCGCCCAAGGATTGGGGTGCTGAGATCCGCTGCTTCTTTCCCGATCCCGACGGCCATCTATGGGAGATCAGCGAGGCCGGGTGAGCCTCGCAGGCCTCCGACCGAACACCCCTGACGGAGCGGGCTCGTGACCCTGGTCGCCCTCGGGCTGGCCCTGCTCGCTGCCGCCCTTCATGCCGCCTGGAACCTGGTGGTCAAGGCGAGCACCGACCAACTGGTGGCCGCCTGGACCATCGTCGCCGGCGCCGGGCTCATCGCCTTGCCTGTGCTCGTCCTCACCGGGCTCCCCGATCGGGAGGTCTGGGACCTGATCCTGATCTCGACGGTCGTGCAGGTGGGCTACGTCCTGATGCTCGCCGTTGCCTACCGGCTCGGGGACCTGTCCTTCGTCTACCCCCTGGCCCGTGGGACCTCGCCAGTGCTGATCTCATTCGCCGGTGTGGCCTTTCTCGGCGACGAGATCTCGGCGTTGGGATGGCTGGGCGTGCTGACGGTGACCCTGGCCCTGAGCCTCCTCGCCTGGAGACGACCCGACCGGTCCGGGATGTGGGCCGCGCTGGCAACCGGTCTCGGTATCGCGGCCTACACGTCGGTCGACGCCGCAGCCGTCCGGGAACAGGGTGAAGCGGTGTCGGTGATCGCCTTCGAGTTCGTCCTTCTCGCCGTGGCGCTGGGTGTCGTGGTCCTGGCCGTGCGCGGCCCCAAGGCGATGCTGGGCATGGTCCGCGATGATTGGCGCAAAGCCGTCGTTGGCAGCGTCGCCACCGGGACTTCCTATCTCCTGGTCATGGTGGCGGCGCTCGGCGCCCCAATCGGACTGGTCTCCGGGGTCCGGGAGACCTCGGTCCTGATCGCGGTGCTGGCCTCACGCCTCCTCCTCCACGAGCAGGTGAGCCGATCCCAGGTCTGGATCGTGGCCTGCGCCGTCGCCGGGATCGTCCTCATCGCCCTGGGCTGACTGACAGACCTTCTCCCCCCGTTCTCCGGGAACGCGACGAACGAATCGAGTCCACCCCTGGCACCACCACGGACGCCAGGTGCCGTGCCTGGTCGGGCGGGTCCCCGACCAGGATCACCCCGGCCGCCCCGGCGGCGCGGCCCGCAGCAGCATCGACCCACGAGTCTCCGACGTAGAGCATCTGACCCGGCTCGACCCCGAGGCGCACGGCAGCCAGCAGCAACGCGTCGGGGGCGGGCTTCGGATCGAGATCCTCGTCGCCTGAGACCACCGCATCGACCAGAGATGCGACGCCGAGGGCGGTGATAGCGGCATCGACCGCCGAGCGGTCGTCGCTGGACACGATGGCCAGGCGCAACCCCGCCTGACTCAGCCTCTGGAAGGTGGCTCCGATCTCGCCCAACGGGACCAGGTTGGGCTCCGCTCCGGCCAGGGCCGAGGTGGCCCGCGCCTGGTCGGCCCGGGTCGCCGCCGGCTCTCCAGCGAGACCGTGTGAAGAGAGGATGGCCAGTGTCGTCTCGTGTAACTGGGCGACCGTGCCCACCGCGAAGATGCCGCCCGTGACCAGGCGCCCGGTCTCGAGGTCGAGCCCGAGTCCGGTGGCGAGATCGCCCATGAGCGTTGGCTCTCCTCCGGAGGCGATCTCCACCCAGCGCAGCGCCGCAGGGCCCCAGGCGGCGTCGAGGTCGATGAGGGTCCCGTCTTTGTCGAAAGCGATGGCAGCGACGTCGAATGCAGCGTCGCCGGCCTCGATCTGTGTCACTCGTCGATCAGACCATCACCCAGCATGCGTGGGCCGGGAAGGAGATCTGGGTGGTGTCGCCGACCTCGGGCAGCTTGAGGAGACGCTCGTTGAACAGGTCGGCGGTGAGACGTCCGACACTCACGCCGACCTGGACTCGCACGATCGAGCCCAGGAAGGTGACCGACTCGACCGTCCCGTCGAGCACGTTCTCCTCGGAGGCGTCGAGGGTCAATTCCTCGGGTCGCATCATCAGAGAGACCTCGGTCCCCGCAGGCGACTCCACCAGCGATGTGGTGCGCAGCTCCGTCTGTCCGGCCCTGACCAGACCCTTTTCTCCGTCGATCACGCTGACCGGCAGCCGGTTGAGCTGGCCGACGAAGGAGGCGACGAATCCGGTGGCGGGATTGTTGTAGATCTCGAACGGCTCCCCAACCTGCTCCATCAGCCCCTTGCTCATCACCACGACCCGATCGGAGAGGGCGAGGGCCTCCTCCTGGTCGTGGGTCACGTAGATGGTGGTGATGTTGAGCTGGCGCTGGATGCGCCGGATCTCGGCGCGGAGCTCGTCTCGTATCTTGGCGTCTAGCGCGGATAGTGGCTCGTCGAGGAGGAGGAGCTGGGGTCTGATGGCGAGGGCCCGGGCCAGTGCCACCCGCTGCTGTTGCCCACCTGACAGCTCGTTGGGGTAGGCCTTTCCCTTGTCGGGGAGATGGATCAGCGCGAGCAACTCGTCGACCCGCTCCTGACGGGCGGCACTGTCCTCCTTACGGATCCTCAATCCGAAGGCGATGTTCTCCGACACCGTCATGTTGGGGAACAGGGCATAGGACTGGAACACCATGCCGATGTTGCGCTCGTTGGGCTTGGCGTTGGTGACGTCCTTCCCGGCGAGGCGGATGGTGCCGGCAGTGGGCTCCTCGAAGCCGGCGACCATGCGCAGCGTCGTGGTCTTGCCGCAACCCGATGGGCCGAGGAAGCTGACGAACTCGCCCGGCTCGACCTCGAGATCGAAGGTGTCCACGGCGACCACCCCGTCGAACTCCTTGCGCACCCCTTCGAGGCTGAGGAACCCGCCGCTCATCGCCGTCTCCCCGGTCGGGTGACCAGTGCGATGGTCCCCATCGCCACCCAGGTGAGGGCGAAGGCGACGATCGCCATCGCCGATGGCTCGTAGACCTTGCTCCTGGTGAGGTTGGCCATGTAGGGGCCGAAGGTCTGCTGGGCCATGAACAGGGCGATGGTCAGCTCCCCGATGACGATGGCGAAGGTGAGTAGGGCGCCCGATAGGAGAGCCACCCTGAGATTGGGGAAGATCACCCGGCGCATGACGGTGGGCCAGCCGGCACCGAGGCTGAGAGCGGCCTCGGTCAGGGTGCGCACGTCCATCGCCCGCAGCCCGTTGTCGACCGATCGGAACATGTAGGGAAAGGAGAGGGCGGCGTAGGCGCAGATGAGCAGCACCCGGGAGCTGTCGTAGGTGGCGGTGAGCAGCAATGGTGGGCGGCCGTAGAGGCGGATCAGCCCGAAGACCAACACCACGGCCGGTATGACGAAGGGGAGCAGGGTGATGAACTCCACCACCGGGCGCAGCCTGGGAAGCTTGAGGGTGACCCAGTAAGCGGTGGGGACGATGATGATCAGGCTGAGCAGGATGGCGGCCACCGCATTCACCACCGACTCGGTGAAAGAGGGCCAGAAGTTGGCGTCGTCGAACAACCGTCGATAGGCCTCGAACCCGAGGACTCCCGCCTCCGCTCTGAGCGACCACCAGAAAGTGGCGCCGAGGGGGACCAGGAAATAGAGGGCGCCGGCGATGAAGATGAGCCACGCCCAGAGTCGGCTCCGCTTCGCCGCCGGTTTGGCGACCGGGGCCTCGACCTCGACCGGGAGCGGAGTGGTCGAGATGGTCATCCCAGCCACCTCTCCGAGCGACGCTGGAGGATCGAGTAGATGACGATGCAGATGGCCATGATGAAGACCATCCCCATCGCCACGGCATAACCGAGACCGGGGTTGTTGAGCACGTCGCCCGAGATCTGCTGGCCGATGAGCAAGGTGGCGAGTGGGATGCTCCCCCCGGTCAGGGCGTAGGCGGTGGCGTGCGCCCCGAAGGCGTTGCCGAAGAGGAGGATCATCGTCCCGAGGATGGAGGGGAGGAGGACCGGAAAGGCGACGCGGCGCCAATACTGGCGTGGCGTGGCTCCCAGGTTCTCGGCGGCCTCACGCCAGTCTTGCTTGAGCCCGTCGAGGGCGGGGAGGAGCACCAGCACCATCAATGGGATCTGGAAGTAGAGGTAGACCAGGGTCAGGCCCCAGAACCTGTACAGGGTGAAGCCACTCCCGTAGAGGTCGAAGCCCATCCATGTGAGCAGGTCGGTGATGACACCGACCCGACCCAGGGTGAAGATGAAGGCGGCGGCCAGGGGAACCCCGGCGAAGTTGGAGGCGACCCCCGAGAACGTGGTCATACCCGACCGCAACGAGCGTCCCAGACCACCCATCGACACCGCCCAGGCGAGGAGGAACCCGAATATCCCCCCGACCAACGCCGTGGTGAGGCTGAGCCTGATCGATGCTCCGTAGGCGGCCATCACCGTGTCGGTGGTCAGGGCGCGGTAGTTGTCCAGGGTCAGTGTCCCATCCGGGCCCTCCAGGCTGCGGTAGGCGAGGATCACCGCAGGCCCGATCAGGAACAGGCCGGAGAAGATGAAGAAGGGAAGGACGCCCAACCAGCGCCCGAAGTGGAAACGTGGGGGGCGCCGGGCGCCCCCCACGTTGTCTCGCAATGTGGCTCGATCAGCCGCTTGGGCTGGGTTCAACTGTGACACCCACCACGCTCGGCCATCCCTCGACGATGACCGCCTGGGCGGCGCTGATCTCGTCGATGGACGGGAAGAAGGCCCCTTCCGTGCTGGGCAGCTGCTCAGCGATGTCTGGCGGGATGGTGCCCGCCGCCGTCATCGCCTCGAACCGGATCGGGTGGCAGAAACCTGCCGCCCAACCGAGCTGTCCTTCGTCGGAGTAGAGGTACTCCATCCACAGCTTGGCCGCATTGGGATGCGGGGCGTAGGCACTGATCGCCTGAACGTAGACCCCGGCCAGACGTCCTGCGGAGGGAACCACCGTCTCGATGTCCGGGTTGCCGGCAAGGTTGACGTCGTTGGCGATCGAGTTGTACGACCAGTCGATCAGGATCGGGGTCTCCCCGATGCCTACCGTCCGTGAGTCGCCGTCGATCGGGACGAAGTTCCCTGCCCCGTTCAGCTGGGCGAAGAAGTCGAGCCCGGCCTGTGCCGCCTCTTCTCCAGTCGCCCCGGTGCCAAGACCGGCGGCCCACACCGAGAGCATGGCCGCATTCGAGGTGAGCGGGTCACCCGACAGCGCAACCTGCCCGTTGTAGGCGGGGTCGAGCAGATCGGCGTACTCGGCCGGGACCGGGTCCACCTCGGCGGTGTTCACCTCGAGGGAGAGCACCCCGTAGTAGTCGCCGTACCAGTAGCCATCCGGGTCCTTGGCCCCCTCGGGAATGTCGTCCCATGTCGCCACTTTGTAGGGCTGGATCTGACCGGCGTCCTTGGCCTGAGGTCCGAAGGCGAGGCCGATGTCGACCACGTCGGGCGCCTGCGGCCCCGGGTTGTCCTTGTTGGCCTCGATCGCCTCCAGCTCCTCGGCGGACCCGGCACCGGGGTCGAGCTCGTTGACCTCGAGACCGTACTTGGCCTTGAACGCCTCGATTACGGCGCCATAGCCGCACCAGTCGTGGGGAAGGGCGATCGTGGTCAGCGTGCCCTCTGCCTGTGCCGCTGCGACCAGCTCTTCCATCCCACCCGCCTCGGCGGCGGTCGTGGTCGCGCCCGCGGCGGCGGTGGTAGTAGTCGCTCCGTCAGCGGCGGTCGTTTCGCTGGTGCCGGCCGTGGTGGTGGTGCCTGTGTCGTCTCCACAGGCTGCCACCAACATGACCAACGCAACAGCGAGTGCGTATCTCTTCATGTTGCTCCTTGGTTGGGGCCAGGTCGGCCCGGCCGGATCGTACCCGCGGCAACGCCCGGAATGACGACCGTCGGAGCTGTGTATGGGATTTGTCCTTCTGGAATGGGGCCAGAAAGTAAACGAAGGGTGAACGCCCGGCTGGGAATCGCTCCTAACCGAACTTCTCCCGGAGCAGGCCGTGACGGAGACCGCGGTCGCTGACCACGAGGCTGTCCCTCCCCAGCTTCTCCATCACGGTGCGCACGACGCAGGCCCCGGCCAGGATCACCTCGGCTCTCTTGGGTTGGAGCCCGACGATGGAGCGGCGCGCCTCGGTTCCCGTCGTGCGGTACATCTCGATCTGACGATCGATCTCATCACGGTCGAGGACCGTCCCCTGAACGACGTCGGGGTCGTAGGTGGCAAGCCGGTGGTGTACGGCTGTGATGTTTGTGATCGCCCCGCCCATCCCCACCAAACCGTCGGGCGAAGGGCGGCCGTCGAGCGAGGAGAGGTCGGCCGAGATGGCGGCGAGCGCCTCATCGAGGACCTCGGGGCTCACCACGTCGTCGAGCCCGAACCGCTCGGTGAAACGCACCGCACCCACCGGGACGCTGAATCGTTCCAGCACCTCGTCGCCCTGACCGAAGGTGAACTGCGAGCTCCCGCCTCCGGTGTCGAACACCACCAGGGAGCCGTGATCGAGGTCGATCTCGGCCTTCACAGCCAGATAGGCGAGACGCCCCTCCTCCTCACCGGAGATCGGCGTCACCATCTGGCCGGTCCGCTTGCGTATGTGTTCGATCACCTGGTCGCGATTGGCCGCGGTGCGCAGGGCGGCGGTCCCGACCAGGGCTATCGCCCGCGCCCGGTTGTCTCTCGCCTCTTCGACCATCCCGGCGATCGCCTCGGCGGTGCGCTCCATCGCCTCGGGAGTGATCGACCCGTCGAGCTCCTGGCCTTCACCGAGACGGGTCAGCTCGGCGCGATCGACCACGGCCCTCCAGCTCCCGTCGGGCCTCCGCTCGCCGACGTGGAACTTGACCGAGTTGGTGCCGACGTCGATCACGCCATAACGAACACCCTCGTCGACGAGCAGAGCGGTGAGGCCACGGATGAAGTTGTGGTCGAGGTGATCGGTGAGCCCGACGCTCTCAACCGCTGCCACGACAGCGGCGCGATCTTCGGACTCGATGGCGATGGTCCTGACCGGGATGCCGTCGACGATCAGGTCGGACAGCTCGGCCATGCATCCGCCGAGGGTGTAGCGGACCCGGCTCTTGTGGATCGGCACCGCCCTCACCTGCCGATGCGGCTCGATCACCTCGACCAGCAGCTGGTCGAGGGTGTACGACTCGCGGGGCAGAGGCGGTGGCGGGATGGAGAAGAGCTCGAACACCTCGGCGACATCCGGGGCGGCCAGCGGGAACTCCCGTTTCATCAGTGGCGTCCACTGCTCGAGACCGAAGTCGTCGACCTCCCGAAGCACCTTCACGTCGAGCAACTCGTCGCGGATCTTGATTATGGGCCCGGAGCCGGTGTGGAAGTAGACCTCGTCCGACTCGTGGCGCGAGGTCGGGTCTAGCGAGGCGAAGACCTGCTCGGCCGCGCCGAAATCCTCACCGAATGTGCGCCACTCCCAGCGAGGAACGATGGTTGTCATGTGTGGCCTGCTCCGATCTCGGTGCTATGGGGGTCAGGGGAGCCTAGATTGGGGCACGGTGGGCAGCGGCGAGCCGAGTCAACGGTAGATGCCGACCAGACCGGCCTCGGCCACAACGTGCCCCTTCATCGCCTCGAGCACCTCGGTCTTGGTCGCGCCTTCGGTCAGACCGAGACCGATGTCCAGGGCAAACACCCGATGCAGGTAGCGGTGTGACCCGGATGGGGGACAGGGGCCGCCGTATCCGGTGGCGCCGAAGGTATTGACCCCGTCGGTGCCCAGACCGGTGGCGCCTCTCGGGATCTGGTCGGTCGGGGGAATGTCGAATACCACCCAGTGGTCCCAGGTGCCGCCGGGCGAGTCGGGATCCTCGACGATGAGGGCAAGCGTCTCGGTGCCTTGGGGAATGTCGGTGATCACGAGCGGTGGTGAGACGTCCTCGCCATCGCAGGTGTACTCGGCGGGGATCTTGGCCTGATCCTCGAAGGCGGGAGAGGTGAGTCTCATCGTGCCCTCCTCGGGGGACACGGGCTGGGTCGTGCCCGAAGTTGAAGGCTCGTTGCTCCCCTGGCCGCAACCGGCCAACAGCAGGATCCCGGCGACGGCAACGATGACGGTTGTGGTTCTCACGGCCGGTCTTCGATCAAAGCTATCAGTGGCCAATCCACCCTCGCTCAGAGCAGATCGAGCAGCTCTTGGAGGTGGTGGGCGGAGCGGATCCCGTAGTCGGAGTAGCAGTTGTTCATCAGGGCGTGGACGGTGTCGGCCTCCTTTGCCATGGCCTCCACCCGGGGAACCCACTCGGCCAGCTCCTCCTTGGGGTAGTCGTAGCGGAAGCGCTCGGCCGCACTGATCCCCTTCTTCTCCCAGTTCTCGGCGTTGCGACCGTGGAACCTCACCTCGGCCACCGGGGCGGTGACTGCCACCACCGGTGGCACCGAGCTCTTGAACCCCTGAGGCTCGTCGACACAGACGTAGGCCAGGGAGTGACGCTCGAGAAAGTCGAGCGTGTCGCTCGTGTTCTCGTCGTCGAGCCAGCGCTCGTTGCGGAACTCGACCGCCAGCTGGAAGTCCTCCAGGTGCTCGGCCACCCATTTCATGTAGCCGAAGGCGCCCCGGGTCGGGTAGACGAAGGGCGGGAACTGGAACAACACCACACCCAGCCTGCCGGCGGAGTGGAGCGGCATCAGGGCGTCCCGGAAGGCAGCCACCGCCTCTGCCTGGAGATCACGAGACAGGTCCCGCATGTAGACGTTGCGCTTGTCGGCGACTTCGGCCGGGAGCTTCTCCCGGAAGCCCTTCCACAGCGAGGACGGTGGGGTCGGATGCTGGGTGAGTAACCGGAACGCCTTGACGTCGAAGGTGAAGTGGGGCGGAGTTCGCTCCACCCAGAGCCCGGCCACCCTCTCCGACGGCGGGGCGTAGAAGGTCGAGTCCACCTCGACGATGGGGAAGTTCTCGGCGTAGAAGGAGAGCCGCTCCTCGGCGGTCATCTTGGTCCGCGGGTAGAACGCGTCGGTCTCGGTGAGGGTGGGATCGGTCCACGAGCAGGTCCCGACCTTGATCTCGGCGGTCATCGGTCCCGAGACTAGGTCCGGTCGAGGGTCTCGCCGAGACGGTCGAGCAGCAGATGCGCGTGGTGTTCGCCGAACACGAGCGGCGGGCGGATCTTCAGCACGTTGTCACCGGGTCCGGTGGAGCCGATCAGGACGCCCCGCTCTCGCATCCCCTCCACCACCATGTCTGTCAGGCCCGTGTCGGCCAGTTCCACCCCGACGAACAGACCCGGGCCTCGAGCCGTCACGATGCCCCGATGACCAAGGGCGAGGATGCCTCGTCGGAGAAAGTCTCCGACCCGCTCCGCCTGCTCGGCCAAACCCTCGCTCTCGATCACGTCGAGCACGGCCATCCCTGCGGCTGCAGCCAGTGGCGAGCCGGCGAAGGTGGAGAAGTAGTGCCAACGTGAGGCGAACCTCTCGGCGATCTCGGTGGTCGTGACCACCGCTCCGATCGGGTAGCCATTGCCCATCGGCTTTCCCAGAGTGACGATGTCGGGCACCACTCCGTCGGCGGCGAAGCCCCAGAAGCGGGGGCCGACCCGGCCGAACCCGGCTTGTACCTCGTCGGCGACGAGGAGGGCGCCCGCCGCCTCGGCCCATTTCCTGGCTGTGGGCAGATATCCGGCCGGGGGCTCGAAGATCCCTTCGCTGGAGAAGACGGTGTCGAAGATCACCATGGCGGGTGTCTCGCCCCGCCGGTGCAGCTCCCCGGTCGCTTCCTCCAGCTCGCCCCGGAGCAACTCGGCGGCATCGGACCGGCGCAGGGTGGCCTCCCCTCCCACGGTGACCGCATGCGACGGCGTCTCATACTCCTCTGGCGACATCGCGGCGGTGGCGGTGGTGGTGCCGTGGTAGGCGTTGGCGGTGGTGATCACACCCCGGCCCGTGGTGACTGCCCGGGCGATCTGATAGGCCAGGTCGTTGGCCTCACTGCCCGAGTTGGTGAACATGACCACGCCCAGCGGGTCGGGGAACAACCCGGCGAGCCGGTCGGCGTATGCCAACACACCGTCGACCAGATAGCGGGTGTTGGTGCTGAGCCGGCGGGCCTGGGCGCTCAGCGCGGCCACCACCTCGGGGTGGGCGTGACCCACCTGGGGGACGTTGTTGTAGGCGTCGAGAAGCCGTCGCCCGTCGTGGTCGATCAACCACACCCCCTCACCGCGACTCGCCCGGACCGGGTCGTGGTAGCTGAGCTCGAGAGCAGGCCCGAGCCGCTCCCGACGCAGGTTGAGCGGATCGGCGGGGGAGTAAGATCGGTGACCGCAGGCCCTCATCAGCCGTTCGACCGTCCGCTTCCGGTCGACGAGCATCATTCGATTCAGGGTGTCCCACATCTGGTCGGTGTCTCCGGCGGCGTATTCGGCGTTGTCGGGGTGGGTGGCGACATGGCGGGCCGCCATCAACAGCGACTGCGCGCATCTTCCGGTCACCAGCCCCGGTATCAGTGCGATCTCATTCGGGTCGAGCGGATCGGTGACGTTGAATGCGGAAACCACCTGGGCCATCGCCTCGGCCGGGTCGGAGCCGAAGCACTGATAGGTGGCAGTGACCGCCGCCTCGATCACCCTGGGGCCCCAGCTCATGTCCCCGAAGTCGAACAACCCGATGACCCGCTCCGGTTCGTCGGGGTCGACCACCACGTTGTCGTCGTGGATGTCCCCGTGCACGGGTTGGCTGCCGAACAGGCGCAAGGTGGGGAGGACGTCGGTCTCGAAGAAAGCGAGTGCCTCTTCGAGCACCACCCGCCGCCCGGCTGGGGCGTGCTCGAGCAGGGGAACGAGTGAGGGGAGTCTGGTCAGGTCCCAGGGGAAGAGCCGGTGCAGGGCGGGATGGTCGTACCCTCGCAGCGCCCGACTCAGCCGGGCGGCGAGACGCCCCAGGGAGCGGCGTAGCCCGGGCGGGGTGTCTGTCTGGATCGGGGCGGCGCCGTCGATCTGCTCGGTGAGTTGGACCAGGAGCCCGTCATGCCTCCCGGTGACGGCCCCGCCCGTGGTGGGGATCACCTGGGGTATTGGCAACGAGGGGTCCATGGCGAGCGCGTGTCGCATCGCCCCGGCCTGGGCCTCCAAGGCATCGGGCCGATCCCCCCGGTTCCCGATCTTGAGCACGTAGCAGCCCCGCCCGGTGTCGATCCGAAAGCTTCGGTCCCTCTCTCCCTGAAGTGCGGTGGCCTCACCGTCGAGGTCGTAGACATCCTGGGCGATCGTCACCGCGAGCTCTGGATCGACCTCGGGCCGGGGTGTGTCGAACACGGTGAAGTCCATGTCCCTTGCATTCTGTCGGGGTCTCACCCCAGGCGACGAGTGTTGACCCTCCCGGGAAGGTGAGCGGTCCCCCGGGTTTGGATAGATCGCCTGTGGGTAAGGAGCGGCATTAGCGACCTCCCACAGGTCGTCGAGGTTCATCGAGGTGGCAACGTTGTGAACACGTCGGGTTCATCCCGGCCCCATACCTTGCGCCTGGCCTGGCGATCAACAGCCGCATGGCTCGTTGGGCCGAACGACTCGGAAAGGAGCCAGCCAATGCGGAAGCTCACACTGTTGCTGGTGGTGGCCATGCTGCTCGGCGTAGCCCCACTGGCGGCGAGCGGGAAGAAGGAGGAGACGATCCGCTTCGCCACCTTCAACGCCAGCCTCAACCGGAACAACGCCGGTGACCTGCAAATCGACCTGTCCACTCCGGACAACCCCCAGGCCAAGGCGGTGGCCGAGATCATCCAGCGGACCCGTCCCGATGTCCTGCTCATCAACGAGTTCGACTTCGACCCGGTGGCCGCCGACCTGTTCCGGGAGAACTATCTCGAGGTCAGCCAGAACGGGGCCAAGCCGATCAGGTACCGGCACGTGTTCATCGCCCCCTCCAACACCGGTGTGCCTTCCGGTTTCGACCTGGACAACAACGGCTCGATCGCAGGGCCCAACGACGCCCTCGGCTTCGGCTTCTTCGAGGGCCAGTTCGGGATGGCCGTCTACTCGAGGTATCCGATCAAGAGCACCCGCACCTTCCAGGAGTTCCTCTGGAAGGACATGCCCGGCGCCCTGTTGCCCACCGATCCGAACACGGGTGGCCCCTGGTACTCGCCCGAGGAGCTGGAGGTGTTCCGCCTCAGCTCGAAGAGCCATTGGGACGTCGAGCTCCGGATCGGGAAGAAGCAGGTCCATTTCCTGGTCAGTCATCCCACCCCGCCCGTGTTCGACGGCCTCGAGGACCGAAACGGGACCCGCAACCACGACGAGATCAGGTTCTGGGCCGACTACATCAACCCTGCCCGCGACGACTACATCTACGACGACGAAGGTGAGTTCGGCGGGATCGACCGGGGCGAGCCGTTCGTCATCGCCGGCGACCAGAACTCGGATCCCCTCGACGGGGATTCGATCCCCGGGTCGATCCAGCAACTGCTCGACAGCCCCAAGGTGAACGACAGGAAGACCCCACGGTCGGACGGCGGCCCTTGGGCGGCCGTCGAGCAGGGACAGGCCAACCTGACCCACCAGTCGGACCCGGCCGAGGACACCGCCGACTTCAACGACGTCGCCCCCGGGAACCTGAGGGCCGACTACGTGCTCCCGTCCAAGAGCCTCCGCATCGTCAAGAGCGGGATCTTCTGGCCGACCGAGGACGAGGACTTCTTCTACCTGACCGGCGACGGGGTCAGCTTCCCGGTGCCCAGCTCCGACCACCGTCTGGTCTGGGTCGACATCAAGAAGCCCCGCTGACACCCCGTCAGGGCACGCGGGGACCCACCGCCCCCGCGTGCCCGGTGGGGGACCGTCAGCCCGGAGGCTGGGTGCTCAGGGCGAGGATGTTCCCCTCGCTGTCCTTGAACCAGGCCGACTTCATCGAGCCGTCGGGCGCTGAGATGACACCGTCGATGGTCTTGCCCATCTCCCCGAAGTCGACGTCCTCGAAGACCACCCCCCGGCCCCGTAGCTCATCGACGACCTCGTCGAAGTTGTCCACGCTGAAACCTGCCGCGGTCGCCTGATTGGTGCCTGCGTTGGGGGTGAGGAAGACCATGAAGTGGACTCCTCCGGTCTCGTAGTGGGCGCCTCCGAACTCGTCCTCGTCGACCGGCTCGAGCCCCAGCTTCTCCGAATACCACCGTTTGGCCCGCTCCAGGTCGGCAGCGGGAAGGGCGGCGGAAAGAGGTGCGTTCTCGAACACTCTTCCTCCTTTCTCG
>DATBIX010000013.1:0-23049 GCA_036556665.1 Acidimicrobiia bacterium | reverse complement strand
GACGTCGAAATGAAAGCCCTCCATCCCTACCGCCTCGGCGCCGCGGACGTTGATCGGCATGTCGTCGATGAAGAGACACTCATCGACCGGCGCCCCCAAGGCCTCGGCCACGGCCAGATAAGGCTGGGGGGCGGGCTTGCGCACTCCGATGGTTTCCACGTCGACCATCGCCTCGAAGTAGTGGGCGAACTCCCAGGTGTCCCGCCAGCGCGGACCCAGCCAGCGCGAGGCGTCGTTTGTGAGTATCGCCTGGCGGTGACCGGCCCTCTTCAGATCGGCGAGCAGGGCAATGGTGGCGGGGCGGGCCCGATTCTCCCAGACGATGTCCGCCGTCGGGTCGAAGGGGATCCCGAGAGCCTGCAGCCTCTCCTTGACCAACCGCGCGTATTCAGGCTCCTCCAGCCCGCCTTCCAGCATCCGCTCGTAGTCGGGATCGGGGACCCGGCCGCTGGGACCGAGTGGCAGCAGGTCGAGGGGCCAGCCGTTCCGCTCCCCCACCTCGACGGTGACCTGAGTGAAATACGTGTAGACGATGCCGCCCATGTCCCAGATCACGTGGGGGAGCATGCTCACCGACCCGCCTCCCACTCCCGGGCATGGGCGAGGAGACGCTCTCGCATCGAAATCGGGCCGGCCACTGGCTCGGGGACGTCGACGACCACCACTCCCTCCCTGATCGTCACCGGGTGGATGGCCACCCCGATCAGTTCAGCGCCGCGGCGGCGCCCGGTAGCCAGGTCGTACCGCCACCAATGCCAGGGGCAGGTGACCACGCCTCCGGCCACCCAGCCTTCGGCGAGCGGGCCTCCGTTGTGGGCGCAGGTGTTGTCCAGGGCGTAGAAACCGTCGGCGGTGCTGAACACCGCCACCTCCCGGTCACCGGCAGTCACCACTCGCACCGTGCCCGGGGTCAAGTCGGAGGCCGGCCCTACCTCGATCTCCACATCGCTCCGCGGATCAAAGCTTCATCACCACCGCTTTCGACTCGGTGAAGAACTCGTAGGAGTAGTCGCCGCCCTCCCGACCCATCCCCGAGTCCTTGTAGCCGCCGAATGGGTTCCTCAAGTCGCGCACGAAGAAGCAGTTGACCCACATGGTCCCGGTCCTTACCCCGCGGGCGACCCGGTGGGCCGTGCCCAGATTGGTGGTCCACACCATCCCCGCCAGCCCGAAACGGGACTGATTGGCGAGTGCGATCGCCTCATCTACCTCGTCGAAGGGCATCACCATCTCCACCGGGCCGAAGATCTCCTCCTGACAGGAGCGCATTGTGTTGTCGGCGTCGGCGAAGATGGTCGGGGCCATGTAGTTGCCCCGAGCCAGGTCGCCGTCACCGAGTCGGTGGCCCCCGGTCATCAGCTTGGCGCCTTCCTCCTCGGCCAGAGCAACGTAGGACATCACCTTGTCCAGATGCTCCTCCGACACCAGCGGGCCCATCTGGGTGGTCTCGTCGAGAGGATTGCCCACTCTCCACCCTTCCGCCCCGGCGACCAATCGGGCCAGGAACTCGTCGTACACCGGGCGCTGCACCAGGATCCGGGATCCGGCCAGACACACCTCCCCCTGGTTGGTGAAGATCCCCTGCAGCGACCCTTCCACGGCCGCGTCGAGGTCTGCGTCGGCCATGACGATGTTGGCCGACTTGCCTCCCATCTCGAAGGAGAGCTTTTTCAGAGTGGCGGAGGCGGCCTCCATGATCCTCCGCCCGGTGGCCGATTCCCCGGTGAAAGTGATGGCGTCGACGTCGGGGTGGCGGGTGATCGCCTCTCCGGCCGATTCGGGCCCGAACCCCTGGACCACATTGACCACTCCGGGCGGCATCCCCGCCTCCTGGGTTATCTCGGCGAGGATCGAGGCCGTGATCGGCGACTGCTCCGCCGGCTTGGCCACCACCGTGCACCCGAAGGCCAGGGCCGGAGCCACCTTCCATGTGAGCAGCATCAGCGGGAAGTTCCACGGGGAGATGGAGCCGACCACCCCGAGCGGCTCTCTCAGCTCGAAACTGAACACCCCTTTGGCCGGCTGGTCCCAGGCCGAGGTCCCCACCTGAGACGCCCAGTCGGCGAAGAACCTGAAGTTCTGGGCGGAGCGGGGCACGTCCTTGCTCTTGGCGTCTTTGATGGGCTTCCCCATGTCCCGGGTTTCCCATCCGGCTAGCTCTTCCAGACGAGCCTCGATGCCGTCGGCCACCCGGTGAAGGACCGTGGCCCGCTCCTGAGGGGCCATGGTGCCCCATTGGGCGAAGGCGACACGAGCCGCGGCCACGGCCCGGTCGACGTCGGCGGCAGAGCCTTCGGACACGGTGGCGAGTGGGGTGTTGTCGATCGGCGTGATCGACTCGAAGGTGGCCCCGTCCACCGAGTCGACGAACTCGCCGTCGACGAAGTGGCGCACCTCTCTCATGACTGCCCCTTCTTCCGCTCCTCCTGGACCACACGGTAGGGCCTGCCCCCGACACCGTACTGGTGGGGACGCATCTCGTAGACGATCACCCGCACCGTCTCGATCGGGGCTTCGAGGCTGGTGGATACCGCCTCCGATACGGCGCTGATCATCTTCTCGATCTTCTCCTCGGCCCTGCCTTCCATCAGGCTGACCTGCACTATCGGCATGCTTGCCTCCTCATTCGGTACGCAACGATGCGGTCCCGATGCGGTCGATGTCGACCCGGACCGTCATCCCCCGCTCCAGGTCGACGGGTGATGTGAGCCCTCCCGAGATCACGATGTCGCCGGCCCGCAGCCCACGACCACCGGCCACGGACCGGGCCATCCAGGCCACCGCCTCGGCGGGGTGGTCCAGGGCGGCGGCACCGGCGGCGGTGTAAGCCAACTCCCCATCCACCGTGAGCACCACTCCGCAGGTGCGGAGTTCGAAGCCGTCAGGCCGGAGGGCGGCGTCGCCGAGAACGACCAGCGCCGCCGAGGAATCGTCGGCGATGTTGTCCTCCAAATCGAAGCGAAAGTCGACGAACCTGGAGTCGACCACCTCGAGACAGGGCACCAGTGCCGCGGTGGCGGCGAGCACGTCATCCGCAGTGGCCGAACCGTCCAGGTCGGCGGCAAGGAGGAATGCGATCTCTGGCTCGACCTTGGGATGGATGAGGAGATCCATGTGGACTATCCGATCGTGGACCATCATGACGTCGGTGAGCCAGCCGAAGTTGGGCCGGTCCACCCCCATTGCCTTCTGCATGGCCAATGAGGTGAATCCGAGCTTTCCGCCGACGATCGTTTCCCCGTCCTCCATGCGGAGGTCGATCCCGGCGGCCTGGACCCGATAGGCGTCGTCCACGTCGAATCCGGGATGCCGTCCGGTGAGGGTTGGCACCTCGGTCCGGTCGAGGCGGGCCCGATGCAGTTCACCGGCGAGGTCGACGACGGGCAAGCTCTCGGTCAACGGCATGTCACCTCCACCGAGCCGACCCGATCGAAGCTGGCCCGCACGGTGTCTCCCGGTGCCACGGGGATCGCAGCGGTCCATGCCCCGGCCAGGACCACGCTTCTCGCGGGCAGGGCCCGACCCCGGGAGTGGAGCTTGCGCACGAACCAGGCCACCGCCGCCGCCGGATGCTCCATGACGGCGGCTCCGGCGGCGGTGTCGACCAGCTCACCGTTCTTCTCCAGGACACAACCTGTGACACGGAGGTCCCCTTCGGGGCGCACCCAATCACCGAGGACATAACCGGCGGCGGAGGCGTCGTCGGCCGTCACGTCGACCAGGGTGAACTGGTACCCGGCAAAGCGTGAGTCCAACACGTCGAGGGCAGGGGCCACCGAGTCTGTGGCGGCGAGGACTTGGGACGAGGTAACTCCCGGACCCGACAGGTCGGCACGGGTGATGAAGGCCACCTCGGGCTCCACCCGGGGCTGGGCGAAACGCGACAGGTCGAGTGCCGACGAGGGGTCGTGGCGCATGGTGTCGGTGAGCCAGCCGTAGAGCGGCTCATCCACCCCCATCTGGGTCTGTTTGGCCCGCGAGGTCAATCCCAATTTGGCCGCGGCAACCCTGTCGCCTGCCTCTTCACGGAGGGCGAGCACCCGGTCCTGGATGTCGTAGGCGTCGTCGAGGGTGAGGCCGGGTGACCCGCCCGTGAGCGGGGGGAGGGTCCGACCTTCGGTTGCCGCCTTCCACAAACGCTCGGCGAGCTCGTCCACCACGGTCAGGGCTCCCGGGCCATGGCCTCCGCCGCCTGCTTCTCCAGCTCTATGGCGACGTCGATGATCATGTCTTCCTGGCCGCCGACCACCTTGCGTCGGCCCAACTCGAGGAGGATGTCGGCGGAGTCGACACCGAACCGCTCCGCAGCCCGTTTGGCGTGGAGGAGGAATGAGCCGTAGACCCCCGAGTAGCCGAGGATGAGCCCGTCGCGATCGATGACGCCCTGGGTCGGCTTCAGGGGACGGACCACCTCCTCGGCGACCGCCATCACCCGGAGCGGGTCGA
Organism: Acidimicrobiia bacterium; assembly: GCA_036556665.1. GTDB lineage: Bacteria > Actinomycetota > Acidimicrobiia > Spongiisociales > ZC4RG35 > JARDZU01. The sequence goes on along the minus strand of DATBIX010000013.1, from coordinate 18,603 downwards.
TCCCGGTGTCGACCCCGGAGCGATCGAAGGCGGCAACCAGGATCTCGGTGGGACAGTTGCCCGCCCCGGCGCCGAGCCCGGTGGTGCACCCGTCCAGCTGGTCGGCCCCCTCCTCGAGTGCGGCCATGGAGTTGGCCACTGCCAGGGACAAGTTGTTGTGGGCGTGGAGGCCTACCTGGCACTCGAGACCGGTCTTGAGGGCGGCGACCCGGGCCCGGGCGTCGTCGATCGTCATCGCCCCGGCCGAGTCGACCACGTAGACCGCGTCCGCCCCATAGGACTCCATGAGCCTGCCCTGCTCCAGCAGCTTCTCCGGTGTGACCATGTGGGCCATCATCAGGAAACCGACCGTCTCCATCCCCAGGTCCTTGGCCAGCCTGATGTGCTGTTCTGAGATGTCGGCTTCGGTGCAATGAGTGGCGATGCGGGCCACCTGGGCTCCGATCTCGTGGGCCTCGACCAGGTCCTCTTTGATCCCGATCCCGGGAAGCATCAGGATGGCGATACGAGCGTGTCGTGCCTCATCGACCGCGGCGCGAAGGAGGCGCTTCTCGTCCGTGTGGGAGAACCCGTAGTTGAACGAGGAGCCGCCGAGCCCGTCGCCGTGCGACACCTCGATCACCGGCACCCCAGCCTCGTCCAACCCTTTCACCACCGCCCTCACCTGATCCTCGGTGAACTGGTGGGCAAGGGCATGAGAGCCGTCTCGCAGCGTGGAGTCGGTGAGACGGAACGCGGTCATCGTCGCTCCTCGAGCAGCCGTTGGGCGATGGCCTCGCCGACCCGGGTGGCTGCGGCGGTCATGATGTCGAGATTGCCGGCGTAGGGCGGGAAGTAGTCGGCGGCCCCCTCTACCTCCAGCAGGGCGATCACCCGTGTCGGGGTCGGGCCCCCGGGGGTGTTGAACGGCCCCGGGTCGAACACCGGGTCGGACTTGAGTCGGTATCCCGGCACGTACTCCTGGACCTGGTCGACCATGTCGTGGATGGCCTTGGACACCGTGGCTTCGTCGTAGCCCTCGCCCAGGGCGCAGAACACTGTGTTGCGCATGATGATGGGAGGCTCGGCCGGGTTGAGCACCATGATCGCCTTGCCCAGCCCGGCACCGCCGACCTCCTCCAGGGCCCGGGCGGTGGTCTTGGTGAACTCGTCGATATTCTGACGGGTGCCGGGACCAGCAGACTTGGAGGCGACGGTGGAGACGATCTCGGCGTAAGGGACCTCGGCCACGGAGCGGACCGCGGCGACGATGGGGACGGTGGCCTGGCCGCCACAGGTGATCATGTTGACGTTGGGTGCGTCGAGATGGTCGACGAGGTTGACTGGAGGCACCACGTTGGGACCGAGCTTGGCCGGGGTGAGATCCACCGCCCGCAGGCCCGCCTCGGCGTAGCGGGGTGCGTTCTCCCGGTGCACCCGGGCTGTGGTCGCCTCGAAGACGATGTCGACCTCGTCGGCGTTGTCGATCACCCATCCCGGCCCCTCATGGGTGGCCTCCAGTCCGGCCTCCCGGGCCATGCGTAGGCCCTCCGACCCGGGGTCGATGCCGACGACCGCCACCAGGTCGAGGATTGGGGAGCGGCTCAGCTTGAACATCAGGTCGGTGCCGATGTTGCCGCTGCCGACGATGACGCAGGGGATCCGGCTCATCCGCTGCCTCCTTCGAACCTGACGCCCACCCGGCCCAGCCGGTCGAACTCGGCTTCGACCAGGTCGCCCTGGCTGACCGGGAAGGCGGCGTGGAGGGAGCCGGTCATGACGAACTCGCCGGCTTCGAGGGTCACGTCGAACGGGGCCAGGGTGTTGGCCAGCCAGGCCACCGCAGCCACCGGGCTGCCGAGGGCGGCGGCGCCCGCCCCGGTGGCCATCGTCTCCCCGTTCTTGCTGATCACCATGCCGCAGAGGCGGGGGTCGAAGTCGAGCGTCACCGCGGCGCTACCCAGGACGGTGGCCCCGGACGAGGCGAGGTCGGCGATGGTGTCGGCCAGCTTGATCTTCCAGTCCATGATCCGGGAGTCGACGATCTCGATGGCGGCGATGGCTCCGGACACCGACTCGGCGACCTGGGCCAGGGTCAACCCTGGCCCGCGTAGGTCGCGGTCGAGGACCAGGGCGATCTCAGCCTCCACCCGGGGCTGGATCAGGGTGTCCAGATCGACCACAGCGCCGTCGTCGAAGACCATTGAGGAGAGCACGGGGGCGTAGTCGGGCTGATCGACTCCGAACATCTGTTGCATCGGCTTGGAGGTCAGCCCCAGCTTCCAGCCCACCCGGGAGGCGCCATCTTCCTCGAACCTCCCCACCAAGGCCTGCTGGATGGCGTAGGCCTCGGCGGCACTCAACCCGGGGGCCGACTCGGTGAGGGGCGGCACCGGCTTGCGGAGTCGTCTGGCCTCATAGAGCGAGTCGGCAATCTCGGTGGGTGAGGTCACATCTTGGAACGTAGCGGGTCCGTTCCGTCATGGGGGAAGGCTTTCCGTCATGCGGTACGTGATGTCACCGCCGGAAGCCGAGCCGGTAGGAGGCCCCGGCGGCAGCCTCCTCCACGGCGAGGATCATCTCGGTGAGAGCAGGGCGCATCCGGGTGGTCGGCCCGGCGGCGCTGACGGCGGCGATGACCGCGCCCGAGGCGTCCCGGATCGGAGCGGCCACGGAGCTGACTCCCAGCTCGGACTCCTCCTCGTTGACCGCATAACCCTGGCGGCGGACCCGGGCCAGCTCGCTGCGTAGACGATCCTGGTCGGTGATCGTTCTCGGGGTCTTGGCCGCCAGCTTCCAGCCTCGCAGCAGCTTCTCCAACTCCTGCTCGGGACGGAAGGCGAGGAGGACCTTGCCGGTGCTGGTGGAGTGAGCCGAGTTGCGCCGTCCCACCTCGAGGAAGAGGCGAAGGGTCTGGGGGGAGTCGAGCCGCTCGACGTAGACTACCTCCCTCCCGTCGGGGACCGCCACCTGCACCGTCTCCCCGGTGACGTTGCGCAGCTTCTCCATCGGGGAGAGAACCGCTTCATGGAGGTCGAGGTGGGTGGCCACTGCCGCCCCCAGGTCGTACATGGCCAGCCCGAGCCGGTACTTGCCGCTGACCGGGTCTTGTTCCAGCAGGTGCTCGGCGGTGAGGGTGACCAGGAGGCGATGGACTGTGGACTTGCCCAGGTCGAGCCGTCGGGCCAGCTCGGAGACCCCGAGCTCCCGTTCCCGGGATGAGAATTGTTTGAGGAGACGGGAGGCGTTGGCCACCGAGGAGAGGATCTGGCGGTTATTCGCCATCGGCTCCTCTGACTGCCAGCAGGAGGGCTCGACGCACTTCGGTCGGGTCGGGACGCGCTTCGGTGGCCAGCCGGGCCAGGGTCTCGTCGGCGGGCGCCACCTGTTGGGCGATGAGGGCTTGCGCCCGTGCCAGGCCTGCCGTGGCGGCGCCTGCCATCTCGTCGACCAGGGCTTCCCGCCCCCGGGCGTGAGCCCGGATCATCTCGAAGTCGCGTGCCTCGGCGATGTGGGCGTTGGCCAACCCGGCCCCGGCATGTCCGGCGTGGTGCTCGGTCAACTGCGCCCCCGGCTGGACGATGAGGTGATAGAGGTGGGTGGTGATGCCGAGGGCCCTCCGCACTCGATCCCCGGCTGCACCGGCTGACTCGTCGATGAGCCCCAACTCGGGGAGGACCACCGGGTCGTAGAAGCGGAGCGTCCAGGACATCCCCTCCATCTCTTCGTCGAGCGTCACTTCGGGCCCGGTTGGAGCCCCCAACCGCTCCCTGGTTGCGATGACGTGGAGGTTCTGCACTCCGGCCGCCACCACGCTGAATGGCTCGCCCAGCAGGGGCATCCGGCCACGGAGGGCCGGAGGCTGGACCCGGGCCAGGGAGAGGTAGGAGAGGTGCACGGTCCTGACATAGTCGGCCATCGCCTGACGCATGTCCTCGGGCCTGAGTTGGCTGCTCATGCTCGCTCCACCCTACCGTCCCTCCATGCGGGAAACCATCCCACATCACGGAACGGACTGTGTACCTTCGGAGCATGGGAATCCTGCGGCTTGCCCACGTCGACATCACCGTCCCTGACCTCGATCTCGCCGCCGCCCATTACACCGAGGTGATCGGGATGGTGGAGACCGAGCGCAGTGACGGCCGGATCTTCTTCAAGTGCTGGGACGAGGAGGACCACCACTCCCTCGCCGTCCGCTACGACCCCAGAGTCGGGATCGACCGTTTTGCCTTCAAGGTGGAGCGCGAGGACGACCTGGAGGACCTGGAGCGAAGGGTCGAGGCCTACGGGTTCCGGGTCCGTCGCATGGCCAACGGCGAGGAGATCGGCCAGGGCACCTCCATCCGGTTCGAGACCCCGTCCGGGCACGAGATGGAGCTGGTCCACGAGGTGGACAACGTGGGCGGCCTGCTCCCCAAGGTGAACCCCGATCCGGTTCCACAAGGGCTCAGGGGGATCGCCCCGCCCCGGATGGACCATCTGCTGGTCACCGCCGAGGAGGTGCCCGAGGCCTCCCGCTTCTACATGGACGTACTGGGATTTCGGCTCACCGAGCAGCTCCTCGACGGTGATGGCCACCAGATCGGCACCTGGATGGAGCGGTCCCATTCCCCCCATGACATCGCAGTCGTGTCCGGGCCCAACGGAGGCCTCCACCACTTCGCCTACTGGCTCGACGACTGGGATCACGTGCAGAAGGCGGCCGACATCCTCGCCTACAACGCGATTCAGATCGACGTCGGCCCGACTCGCCATGGGGTCACCCGGGGCAACACCATCTACTTCTTCGACCCGATGGGGACCCGCAACGAGGTGTTCACCGGCGGGTACCGGCCCGACCCCGACTTCCCCACCATCACCTGGACCGAGGACAACATCGGCAAGGCGATCTTCTACTACGAGGGCGACCTCAACGAGCGATTCATGAAAGTCCACACCTGAGGCGATGAGATAGATGGGCATCCTCCGCCTCTCCCACGCCGAGATCAGGGTCCCCGACCTGGAGTTGGCGGTGGCCTACTACTCGGAGGTGCTCGGCCTGGTGGAGACGGCCAGGGAGAAGGATCGGGTGTTCCTCAAGTGCTGGGATGAGCACCAGCATCACTCTGTCGTCCTCAAGTACGCCCCGACCTACGGGCTGGAGTCCTACGGGTTCAAGGTGGAGACGCGGGACGACCTCGACACCTATCAGGCCCGCATCGAGGAATCGGGGGTGGTGACCAAGCGGTATGCCCCCGGGGAGTTGGGGCCGGGCTGGGGGGAGACGGTCCGCTTCGAAGCCCCTTCGGGCCATGTCACCGACCTGGTCCACGCCATGGAGCAGGTGGGCAATCTCCTCCCACTCACCAACCCCCCTCCCGAGCCGCTCGGCCTGGTGGGCATCCACCCGCCCCGGGTCGACCACATATTCCTCACGTGCGAGGACGTCGACGGGATCTCGGACTTCTTCATGAACGTCCTCGACTTCCGGATGACCGAGCAGATCCTCGCCGACGATGGGTACAAGCTGGTGACATTCCTCGAGCGGACCCACACCCCGCACGACATTGCCTTCATCACCGGTCCCAACCGAGGCTTCCACCATCTCGCCTTCTGGGTGGACAGCTGGAACAGTCTGCGCGACGCCGCCGACATCTGCTCCTACAACGGGGTCCGCATCGACGCCGGTCCCACCCGCCACGGGGCCACCCGGGGTTGGGGTCTGTACTTCTTCGACCCGGCCGGAAACCGCAACGAGGTCTACACCGGCGGCTACTGGGCCGACCCGGACCGCCAGCCGGTCACCTGGACCGAGGCCGAGATGGGCCGGGCGGTGTTCTACTACGAGGGCGTGGTCGACCAGGACTTCCTGACGGTGCATTCATGAGCGAGGGCCAGGGCAAGCCTCGTCTACCACGGACCGAGCGGGACGAGGCTCCGCTCTATCTGGCCCGGTACCTGGAGCGGCAGTCGAAGGCCGCCGAGCCGCAGGACGAGGCCACCGCCGAGGACACTCCCCTCTATCTGCGTCGGTTCCGGGAGCGGAAGAGGGACGGCGCCATCCCGCAGAGCCTTCCCCCGCTCTATCAGCGGGCCGATCTGGGGATGCAACGGGCCATGTCCGAGGACAACCGCAACAAGGAGATCTCGGCGCCGCCCCAGGCCAAACCGCCGGTAGTCAACGAGATCTACCTGGTGCGTCACGCCGAGACCCAGGGGTACTCCACCGAGTCGGGGATCACCCCGTTGGGGACCTGGCAGTCGCACACCTACGGTCACACCCTGGCCAAGCGGCTGACCGAAGGGGAGACGGTCGTCATCCGCCATGCCGGGACCAACCGTGCCGGGCAGACCGCGGAGCAGATCCACCGGGGCCTGGTCGACGGTCTGGCCATGTTCGAGAAGGACGCCAAGGTGTTCGAGCCGGAGACGATGGTGGAGTTTCGCAACTTTCGGGTCGCCACCCCGGACGGGCTTCGCGACGTCACTTCCGCCTTCCGCCGCTACTACTCCCTTCTCGAGGAGTTCGAGCGCACCGCTCTGGGTGACCGGCCCATGTGGCTGGTAGAGGTCGACCGGTTCTGGCGAACCCAGCAGGGGGGAGCCGACCCGATCCAATACTGGCTCAATGTCCCCATGCTCCATTTCGAGCCGCCGGCGATGTGTGTCCGCCGCTTCTGGGTCGGCCTGCAGCGGCTCGCCGCCGAGCGGCCCGGGGCCCGTCTCGTCGTGGCCAGCCACTCCGGGCCGATCCGTGCCTTCGCCATCTGGGCCTTGGGATACGACCCCGGCGAGCCGTACAACACCGAGCACGTTCGGGTCAAGCTGATGGAGGGAGGACGAGAGGCGCTCGTCTCCTATCGGAACCGGGTCCAGGAGGTGCACGTCCCCGAGATCGAGGCGCTCCCCACCTGGCAGCCCTACGAAGACTGGGACCCGTCATGAGCGCCGAATTCATCGTCTGGTTCGATGACTACCGCGACTCCGATCGCCCCCGGGTGGGTGGGAAGAACGCCTCGCTGGGCGAGCTGGTCGGGGCCGGGCTCCCCGTCCCACCAGGCTTCGCCCTCACCACCGAGGCGTATCACTTCCTACGCGCCGACGCCGACCTGAGCCGCCGGGTCCGCGGCCTCCTCTCCGGGGTCGACCTGAACGACATGGCACACACCCGCGAGATATCCACCGAAGTGCGGTACCTCATCGAGAACGCAGAGGTTCACGCCTCGATCGAAGAGGCGATCCGGGTCTCCTACCGCAAGCTGTGTGCCGACTGCGGGGTGGAGGACCTGCCGGTCGCGGTCCGCTCGTCGGCCACCGCCGAGGACCTCCCCGACGCCTCCTTCGCCGGGCAGCAGGACACCTTCCTCTGGGTGAAGGGAGAGGACGCCGTCTTCGAGAAGGTGCGCCAATGCTGGTCCTCGATTTTCACCGACCGGGCCATGGCCTACCGGCACGAGATGGGTCACGAGCACGAAGTGATATCGATGAGTGTGGGCATCCAGAAGATGGTCCACCCCAAGACCGCGGGCGTGGCCTTCACCCTCAACCCGAGCGACGGTGACCCCTCCCAGATCGCCATCGACGCCAGTTACGGGTTCGGAGAGGCGGTGGTCAGCGGCGAGGTGACCCCGGACAACTTCCTCGTCGACAAGGTCCTGCTCCAGGTGACCAGGCGGACCATATCCCCCAAGACGGTGGAGTTCGTTCTCGACGAGGAACGCTCCGGCGTGGTGGTTCGGGAGATCGAGCCGGAGCGGAGCACCCGGCCCTGTCTCGCAGACGACGAGGTGATCTCGGTGGCCGCAATGGCCAAGGCGGTGGAGCGTCACTACGGAAGCCCTCAGGACATCGAGTGGGCCATCGACTGCGAGCTGCCCGCCGGCGACGGAGTGGTCCTGCTCCAGAGCCGTCCCGAGACGGTGTGGAGCCGTAAGAAGAGACGCCAGGTGGCCCGCGCCGGGGAGACCCCTTTGGAGGGGATCGTGTCGACCCTTCTGGCGCCGATCCACACCCGTGCCAAGGCTTCGACCGTGGAGAGAGACACATGAGAACCGGGGCGAGACGCCGGCTTCGGGCCGGCAGAAGGAGGAGGAATGGCTGAACGTTTCCCGAGCCCGTTCGAGGTCGAGACCCCGCCGGGCGGTGAGGGCTGGGAAGAGCTGTACACGTATTCGCTCCCGTTCTCCGAGGATCGGCGCGATTACGAGGATGGGACTTTCTGGTTCCAGGACGGGATCCACTGGCCCGACCCGCTCACCCCGTGGGATGCCACCTGGCTGGAGTACGCCCTGGCCTCCCTGTCCCAGTACAACACTCGCCACTACCTGATCCCACCGGCCCTGGGCGTCGACTATCGGGTACTGAACGGTTACACCTACCTGTCCCCGGTGCCGGTGGCCGACCCTGAGGAGATCGGGGCCCGGGTCCCGCAGTTCATGGAGCGGGCCGGGTTCTACTTCCAGAACTGGGACGACCTCTACTCCAAATGGCTGGAGAAGATGAAGGTCCTCATCGACGAGATGGAGGCGGTCGGATTCGAGCCGCTCCCGGAGAAGGAGCCGATGGAGGTGGTGACCGAGGGCCGGGGCGCCGGGTCCGGTCTGACCATTCAGAAGTCCTACCGCGACCTGCTCAACCTGGGGTTGAAGCTGTGGCAGTACCACTTCGAGTTCCTCAACCTGGGATATGCCGCCTACCTGGACTTCTTCGGGTTCTGCAAGGAGGCGTTCCCGAACATCCCCGACCTGGCCATTGCCAAGATGGTGGCCGGGGTCGAGGTCGACCTGTTCCGACCCGACGAGGAGTTGAAGACCCTGGCCCGGATCGTTGTCGACAACGGGCTGAAGTCGGCTCTCGAAAACGAGGATCCGGCGGCGGCGATGGACGCTCTGGCCGGTACCCCGTTCATGGAGCATTGGGACTCGGTGAAGGACCCCTGGTTCAACTACTCGGCGGGAACCGGCTTCTACCACACCCACAAGGTGTGGATCGAGCATCCTGAGATCCCGCTCGGGTTCATCCGCAACTACGTGGCTGCCCTCGAGGCCGGTGAGGACCTCTCCCGGCCGATCGATGACATCCGCAAGGAGCGGGACCGGATCGTCTCCGAATACGAGGAGCTGCTCGGATCCGACGAGGACCGTCAGGCCTTCGCCCAGAAGCTGGGGCTTGCCCGGGTGGTGTTCCCCTACGTCGAGAACCACAACTTCTACGTCGAGCACTGGAGCCATTCGGTGTTCTACCGGAAGATGAAGGAGCTCGGAGACGTGTTCGTAAAGGAGGGCTTCTTCGCCGACCGCGATGACATCTTCTACCTGAAGCGGGACGAGGTGAACGAGGCACTGTGGGACATGTACTCGGCGTGGGCGGTGGGCACCAAGCCGCGGGGCCCGGTCTATTGGAACCGGGAGCTGGACCGTCGCAAGGGGATCATCGAGGCGCTGAGGAAGTGGTCGCCACCCCCTGCTCTGGGCAGCCCGCCCGAGGTGGTCACCGAGCCCTTCACCATCATGCTGTGGGGCATCACCTCGGACAGCATCGCCATGTGGCTCGGCGCCGACGAGGCGGGAGGTGAGGGCGACCTGCGTGGGTTCGCCGCCTCACCGGGAGTGGCCGAGGGCCCTGCCCGGATAATCCTGTCCGCCGACGACATCGGCCTGTTGCAGGACGGCGAGATCCTGGTGGCACCGATCACCGCCCCGAGCTGGGCGCCGGTGTTCTCCAAGATCGCGGCGACAGTCACCGACATCGGTGGGATGATGTCCCACGCCGCCATCGTCTGTCGGGAGTACGGCCTTCCCGCCGTGACCGGGACCGCCTTCGGAACCGACCGGATCCGCACCGGGCAGCGACTGAGGGTCGACGGCTCGTCGGGCACGGTCACCATGTTGGACTGAAAGCAAACCCGCCGGGGGGATCAGACATGGTCCCCCCGGCGATGACAAGGGAGAGACCATGCTCAACCAGGAACTCGCCGAGACCCTGACCAAGGTCGGGCCCGGGACCCCGATGGGTGAGCTGCTGAGGCGCTACTGGTACCCGGTGGCGTTGACCCGGGAGCTCGACGAGTGGCCGATCAAGAAGGTGAGGCTCCTCGGCGAGGACTTCGCACTGTGGAGGACCCCCCAGGGCGGGTACGGGATCATCCAGGAGCGGTGCCCGCACCGGCACGCCTCACTGGTCTACGGCGTGGTCGAGGAGGAGGGCCTCCGCTGCGGGTACCACGGCTGGCTGTTCGACTGCGAGGGACAGTGCCTGGACCAGCCCGCCGAGCCCGACTCCTCCAAGTTCCGTGATCGGATCGAGGCCTTCACCGGCAAGGCCGAGGCGATGCGAGGCCTGGTCTGGGTCTACATCGGCCCCGAGCCAGCTCCCCAGCTGCCTCGTTTCGACGTCTTCGTCGACCCCGGGTTCATCGACATCGGCCATTCCATGCTTCCCTGCAACTGGCTGCAGATCATGGAGAACTCGGTCGATCCGCACCATGTGGAGTGGCTGCACGGCCGCTACTTCAGATTTCTGGCCGAGCAGAAAGGGTTCCTGGCGCCACCCTCGTTCCAGAAGAAGCATGTCAAGGTGGGCTTCGACCCGATGGAGTGGGGCATCCTCAAGCGCCGGGTCCTCGAGGGCTCAACCGAGGAGGACGACGACTGGGCGGTAGGCCACCCCTTGGTGTTCCCCTACTGCATGCGGGTGGGGGGCGCCGGGATCGACCAGATGCAGATCAGGGTGCCCATCGACGACACCACGACATGGGCGCTTTTCTACTCCAACCATCACCCCGAAGGTCTGGAGGAGTTTCCCGAGCAGGTGTACCCGATCGACTACGAGTACAAGTGGCTCGACGATGACGGGAACCACATCGTCGACTACATCGAGGGTCAGGATGTGATGGCCTGGGTCACCCAGGGCGATGTCACGGACAGGACCGCCGAGCACATCGGTAAGTCGGATCTGGGTGTGATCCTGTTGCGTCGAATGTTCAAAGAGCAGATGACGCTGGTGGAGGAGGGTAGGGACCCCACCGTCGCTTTCACCCGGGAGCCGCACGATCGAATCGAGCTTCCCTGCGAGAAGAACAAATTCGGAGCCGGACTCGAGTTCGCCCTGTCCTGGATCGACATGGGCTCGAGCCGCTATTCGCCGGCAAAGGACTCGCTGATCAAGCTGCACATGGACGCCGCTGCCAATCTCGAGGCATCGAACAGGAAGGGTTGAGCACGACCACCCGCCGCCTCCGTGTCATCAACCACGTCGAGCCCGTCGAGCCCATCCCGGGCCGGCGTCTCGGCGGTGCCCATTGGTGGGATCCGGACCGGCTCCACCACGCCGAGGATCTCCCCCGGTTCTGCCCGCTGTGCGGCGCCGGGTTGGGCGATGGGATCTCAGTGGAGTATTGGGAGGCCGACCATCGCACCTACCACACATGGTGTCGGAGCTGCGGGTGGGCCGGCGACATCGTCAGGGTGATCCGAATGGTCGGCCACGAGCCGGCGGACTGAGCGGGCGCCCGGTCCATCGATAGCGGCGTTCCAGCCCCGTCGGTAGCCTCGTTCAAGTGGACACGCCCCGGCCGAACATCCGGTTCACGCGGACCTCAGATGGTGTCGAAATCGGGTTCTGGGAGATCGGGTCTGGCCCGCCGCTCGTCCTCGCACAGAACAGGAGTCTGAGCCACGCCGAGCTCGAGTGGGAAGTCCCGTCCATGGCCGGGCTCTATCTCGAGCTGGCGGAGTACTTCCGTCTTGTCAGATTCGACCCGCGCGGCGCCGGCATCTCGGCGGATCCACCGGGTGATCGGGTGGACCATGAGGGCCTGGCCCGTGACATCGGAGCCGTCATCGACGCTCTCGACGTCGGTGAAGTCAACCTGGTCGGCGCCATCTCGCTGGGGCCCGCCGCGGTCCAGCATGCGGTGGACCGCCCCGACTCGATAACCCGCCTGGTCCTCTGTGACACCGGCCCTGTGCTGGGGAATCTTCCCCTCGACAGCTACGTGAGGGCGACCGACGCCCTGTTGGGTCTGGGGGTGACCCCCAGTCTCGGGGGCCTCTTCCCGGCCACACCGACCGCCGACCTGCCCGCTTTGGAGCGCTTGATGCGCGGCTCGCTCTACAACCGACTCCACCTCAAGCCCCGCGATCTGCGCTTCTTCGACGTCACAGCCGTCCTCGATCGCGTCGCGGCGCCGACGCTGGTGCTCAAGTCACAGGACAGCCTCTACACCGACCTGCAGCAGACCAGGATCCTGCTCTCCGGCATCCCGGGCTCCGAGATGAGGGTCGTTCCCGGGACGATGGCACCGTGGCTGGCCGAGCGCGGGGCGGTGGTGGGCGCCCTGGTGTCGTTCCTGACCTCGACGGAGTACCGGCCGAGCATTGCCGGCGATGAGGGGACGCTCACCATCGTGTTCACCGACCTGGTCTCGTCTACCAGCCTGATCGACCGGGAGGGCGATGAGAGTGCGTTGCAGTCGTTCCGTGAGATCCAGGCGCTGGTGAGCGAGCTGGCCGCCCGCCACGGGGGACGTGTGATCAAGAGGTTGGGCGACGGGTCGCTGCTCACCTTCACCTCGACCCGGAAGGCGATCATGTTCTCGCTCGAACTCCAGGACCGGATGACTTCGCAGTCGGTGCAGATGCGCATCGGCATGGCGGCCGGCGAGCCGATCACCGATGGGGACGACATCCATGGGGCTGCAGTGGTCCGGGCCAGTCGCATTGCCGACCTCGGAGGTGCGGGCGAGGTCTTGGTCTCCGACGGTGTCCGTCAGCTGGCCGCCGGTAAAGGCTTCGAGTTCCAGCAACGTGGCGATGTCCGTCTCAAGGGCTTCGAAGAGGAGGAGCGGGTCTGGAGGGCCAGCAGGCCGAAGGCGGCTGAGCGGGTGGTGGCCCCAGAGACAAGGTGACAGAGCCCTGACCGGGTCACCTCTCGGTTAGAGGCTTCCGGCTCTAGGGCCGGTCAGTAGTTTCGGGTACGGCTCGATAAAGCGTCTCGAAGGGAGGCTCGTCGTGTTCTTCGCTGTGATCGGCAAACCTCAGACCTGGCGGAACGTCGGTTACCTGCTTCTTGCCTTCCCGCTGGGGATCTTCTACTTCGTGTTCTTGGTCGTCGGCCTATCCCTCGGATTCGGGCTGATCATCACACTTCTCGGCATCCCGCTGCTGGTCGGCGTGATGGCGGGCGCCTACGGGTTGGGAGAGTTCGAGCGAGCCATCACCAACTACCTGCTCGGGATCGACACACCGGCGTCGCATCGGCTCAGTGTGCCAGAGGGATGGTGGGCGAAGGTGAAGACGTTGATCACCAGTTCCGAGACCTGGAAGCGGATCCTGTATCTGTTCCTCGAGTTCCCTCTGGGGATCGTCGGGTTCACCCTCGCCGTCGTCACCGGGGCGATGTTCGCCCTGGTGGTGTCACCGCTGTTCTATACCCAGGGGTGGTGGGCCGAGGGCTTCGACTGGCTGAGCAGCTGGTGGGTGGTGGACGAGCTTTGGGAGGCCTTGGTCGTAGCCATCGGCGGCATTCTCGTCGGGTTCGTCGGGCTTCACGTCATGAACGGGGTGGCCGGTCTGTGGGGGATCATTGCCAAGGGGCTGCTCGGCCCCAGTGGTCAGGCCCAACCCGCCCAAGAGCCCGCCCAACCGTTGCCTAGTCCCTGAGCGTTGGGTAGAGCGGGTGGCCTTTCCCCGACCTTCATTCCTCGCCGAGGATCTGGCTAATGGATCATGAAGCTCGTCGACGGGCCGGGGTCTTCTCGTCTTCCTCCACCTGCAGGTATCCGTCACAGACGCATTTCGGAACGGAGCAGGTGCGTTCATAGTGCTCTCGTCGTGGATGCCCGCACTGGCCACATCGTGCACTTGCCGGGTTACGCCGTTCCATTTATGTGTCCCCTTTGGACCGGGGTTGGACAAAGGGCGAAGGGGTGCGTGATGCGATCAGCGGCACAGGCACGAGACGCAAGTCGAGCCTGATCGGCCACGGTCTCCGATAGACAATCTCGGCGAGACGGGTCTGCATCCCTGCCAGCCCGAATCTGTTCCTTCTGACATGGGTCACAGCAAGCTCCGTCCGATCGGAAGTCCGCTTACAAGATTACTTGTAATTTAGCTATATGTCAAATAATATCGACGAACGCCTAACCGGAAAGGAGCGAAGGGCGAATGGACGATCGCGTAGACAGCATCATCCGGGAGTGGCATGAACGTCGGCCCGACCTCGACTTCTCGCCTCTCGAAGTCGTCGCTCGTGTGATTCGCGCCGCGCGCCTTCTCCAATCCAGATTGGACAGCATCGCCGAGGCCTATGGTCTCAGCCATACCGGCGACCTCGACGTTCTCACCGATCTCGACCGGGCCGGCCCTCCCCACCAGCGGACACCGTCGGAGTTGGCCGAGACCCTCCTCCTCACCACGGGAGGAATGACCGTCCGTCTCAACCGTCTGCAAAGGGCCGGGCTGATCGAACGGCTCCCCAACCCCCGCGACGGTCGTGGTGTCCTGGTGCGCCTGACGCGGATCGGAAAGGAACTGGCCGACGACGCCTTGGCCACGCTGCTCGACACGCAAGCGGCCAGCCTCGGAACGATCCAACCATCAGAGCGAGCAGACCTGGCCAATCTGCTCCGCACACTCCTCATAGCTCTGGCCGACACCCCGGGATTTCGACCCGCCATCACGGTGCAACGGGACGAGAACTAGGGCTACGTGACTGATTTGGTCTCGAACCTGAGGCAGGAAGCCGTCCGGTCACCCTGTCATCGATCCGCACGAGTCAGTAGTTGAAGACAGTGGCGGCACCGCTCCCGACAAGAGCTGAGCACAAGAAAGACTGCCGGCCTCGCCTGCCGATAGGGCCAAACGGGAAGAAGAGCCTGGAATCCCGCCAGAGGGGAGTCATCGGTATCCATCGGGTTGGTGATCTCGGACGTATGGTTCGGAGCTTGGCCACATCGCGCAGTCCCATCCGCTACGCCCGCAGTGGCGAGCTCAGTATCGCCTACCAGGTGATCGGAGATGGCCCGGTCAACATCGTCGTCGTGCCCGGCTTCATCTCGAACCTGGAGATGATGCCCGACGCCCACCCCTATGCGCCATTGTTGGAGCGGCTCGGATCGATCGGCCGATGCGTCCTTTTCGACAAACGAGGAACCGGCCTCTCCGACCGCGACCTGGGTTTCGGGAGCCTGGAGGAGCGTAGCGACGACATCCGCGCAGTCATGGACGATGTCGGCTTCGAGACCGCGTCGATCTTCGGATACAGCGAGGGCGGCCCGCTCAGCGTCTTCTACGCCGCCACATACCCCGATCGTGTCGATGCCCTTGCCCTGTATGCCACCTTCGCCAGCCTGCGTGCCGGGACAGACCGGGAGGCGTGGATAACTGAGCTGAGCGACTTCATCCGGCAGAACTGGGGGACCGGCCGGGGCCTGACCCCGTTCCTTCAGGGCATCCCATTCGACAACGAGGCAGTTGTTGCGGCTGTCGCCCGATACGAGCGTGGAGCCGCATCGCCGGGCATGGCGGCGGCGATCCTCGAGGCGGTCATGGAGATCGACGCCCGCGCACTGCTCGACGGGGTCAAGGCCAAGACCCTCGTCCTTCACTCGACAGGTGATCCGACCGTACCCGTCGAAGACGGTAGACGTTTGGCGGAGGGCATCGAGGGTGCGACCTTCATCGAGCATGAGGCTGACTATCACTGGGCCTTCGACGGAAGAGAGCTCTGGTTCATCGACCAGGTGGTCGACTTCATCGCCGGGGACCACGTCCACTCGCCGGTCACCAATCGCTTCCTGGCGACGGTGCTCTTCACTGACATCGTCGGCTCGACCGAGGAGGCTTCACGTCAGGGCGACAGTGGCTGGGCCCGGCTTCTCGAGCGACACGACCAGGAGGCCCGCACCGATGTTGATCGCTTTGGAGGCAGATTCATCAAGAACACCGGGGACGGGTTGCTGGCGGTCTTCGACAGCCCGTCGAAGGCGGTGGCCGCCGCCCATGCCATCAGGGAGGGTGTCAGCGCTTTCGGTCTGACCATCAGAGCCGGGCTCCACACTGGTGAGGTCGAACAGATCGACTCCGACATAGCTGGGATCGGGGTACACATCGCCTCGCGAGTGGTGAGTCATGCGCGGGATGGTGAGGTCTGGGTGTCACGGACCGTGAGAGACCTGACCACCGGGTCGGGTCTCGAGTACGCAGACCAGGGGCCCCACATTCTCAAGGGGGTGCCTGGCCAGTGGGAGCTCTACTCCACGCCAGGCTCGGGGTAGGGCCCGAACCTGTCAGCCGCCCGGTCAGACCGGCTTGGTTGCCGACACGACGATGTACTCGTGGCGCCAGCCCGTCTTGATGGTGTCGACATCCTGGCTGGTGTAACCCAACTCGCCGAGCTTCTCCTCCAGGACACGCGCATCTTGCGTGTTAAGCCCGTGGCCGTCCTGACCTTCTCTGAGCTTCCCTTCGACGATGTGGAGACGTCCTCCCGGTGCAAGGACACGTCGGATCTCCCTCAACCCGGCTTCCCGATCTGCCCAATGATGGAACGAGGAGACGTTGATGACGACGGTGAAGATGTCATCTGCAAATGGGATCGCCTCTGCAGAACCCAGCCTCACGTCCGCCCCCGGAACGCGGTTGGCGGCTCGCTTCACCATGGAGGCACTGGGATCCACTCCCGCGACCTCGGCACCCTTTTCCAGTGCATGCTCCAACGCCGCTCCCGGGCCGCAGCCCACATCGAGGAACCGATCGTCCGGGCTCAGGTTGGCGTACTCCACCACCTCGACATTGCTCTTCGGGCTTCGGTTGAGCAGTGAGTACAACCACACCTTTAGGGGTGACCATCGCTCCACGTCGGGTTGTGCCATCGCCGTCGAAGGCTAGGACCGGTTTCGGCGGAGATTCGACGCTCGCCGGTGGCGCTCAGCCGACCGCGGTCTCGACCAGCGCCACGACCTTCTCCTCCACGGCGGGGGTCCATTCGACGATGGCAAACACGACGGGCCACATCGGGTGGTCGTCGAGCATGGCCGCATCCTCGAATCCCAGAACCGCAAACCGACCTTCGAACTTTGTGGCGGCCTTGAAGAAGCAGACCACCTTCCCGTCCGCGTTGGCGTAGGCGGGCATGCCGTACCAGGTCTTGGGACTGAGCTCCGGAGCGTTCGTGGTGACGACGGCGTGGATGCGTTCGGCGAGCACTCGGTCGGCATCCGGCATCTCGGCGATGGCGTCGAGCACGGCTCGCTCGTTGTCCGCCTTCTTTTGGCCGCTGCGCCCCTGCGCCTTCAGCTCCTCGGCGCGAGCCTTCATGGCGGCCCGCTCCGCCGCCGAGAACCCATCCGAACCGGACTTCTTCGTCGTAGTCATGTCTCGACCTCCTTCATGAGTCAGGTCTGAACCTACGGGTGATGCGCCGAGAGTGCTTCTCGAATCCTGCTCGATGGCAAGCCCCCGACGTCTGCCGATCGCGCGCAGGTTGGGGGGCTGGCGAGCTTCGGCGCTGGGACCAGGCAGACTCCACCGGGTCGGCTAGTTGTAGTGGCGGAGGCTCTCCCAGATGTCGGACAGCTGGCCGCCCGGCTCGAGACAGAGGAACAGCGGTTGGCCCGCCACTTCGTTCTCCACGCCGTAGGGATTGTCCAGGGTCGCCACCCGGGCCAGATCGGGACAGATCAACTCCAGGTCCGCCGCCACCGACCCGACCCCGATGATCGGCCCGTGCTGGGGCGGCGGGCCCCAGAGCCAGTAGTTGTTGTGCCCGCTGGCAGCCGCCGGCAAGCCGGCCTCAGGACCGAGAACGTCGACCGCTCCCGCTTCTCCGTAGGATCCGGTGAACACCACGGCCCTCTCCCTCTGCCCGGTGGGGATCATCTCATGAGCCACGGCGATTTGGTCGATCAGCTCGGGCCAGCCCACTGTCTCCCCCAGCTCCCCGGTGGGATCGAATGACCCCACCCGCTCGATCGGGAGCAGGGGCAGTGCGATGAACAGCCCGACGGCGACGCCGAGCACCGTCAATCCGCCCACGAGGCGACGCCATGAGACAGAGAGGCTCTCGAACCACACCCCACCTGCGGCGAGGAGAGCGGAGTACATCGGGGCGACGTAGTAGGACTTCCCCCCGGTGACCAGAAACCCGGTGACCAGCACCAGGTATGCGATGGGCAGCGGCCGCCACCGCCGAGAGACCTCCGAGCGGGCCAGCCACCACAGCCCGGCGAAGGCCGGGATGGCGAGGGTGAGCGACAGCAATGCCGGCTGTTGGATCACGAAGGCGAGGGGGCCGTCGCTGCGGGCGCGAAGCGCCTCTGCTACCTCCAGTTGCGGCCAGCCGTGATTCGCCTGCCAGATCAGATTGGGCAGTGCGATCAGGGCGGCGATGGCCGCCCCCAGCCACGGATAGGGCGAAGCCAGGAGCCTTCGCTGCCGCGTGGCCAGCAGCCCCACCAGGACTGCCGCGGCGAAGAAGGCCATGGTGTGCTTGTTCTGAAGGCCGGCCCCCACGACCACACCGAGGGCAAGCCACCAGCGTGCGTCGTCCCCGTCGAGCAAGCGGACCACGATCCACAGACCCAACGCCCAGAAGAAGTAGTCGAACACGGCGGTGCTGAGCAGGTGGCCCTCCCCGAGCAGAACC
>DATBIX010000012.1:0-5281 GCA_036556665.1 Acidimicrobiia bacterium | reverse complement strand
TCGAGGTCGGCGATGATGTTGTCACCGGCCAGCGCCCAGCGGTCCCGGCTCCCTGCGACCAGATCGAGCACCCGGGAGTTCATGATGGCGATCTGGATGTCGGGATACTCCCGGTACTGGTCGATCGACCAGTGATCGCCGTGCACGCCTTGTTCCGCGCTCACCTCGATCGAGTCGGGGGTGATCCGGTTGTCCTCCGAGGGCCTGACCACCACCATCTCGACCAGACCACCGTCCTCGGGGGAGTCGAGGACACGGTCGATCGAGGCGTTCAGCTCGTCGAGGGTGCGGTGTCTCGGTTCCATCGCCACAAGTATGGCGGATGGAGGTCACGCTTCCGCAGGGTTTTCCTGAGCACGGGTGTGGCGCCCCTCGAAGTTGGGGCCGAAGGTGTCAGACCACACCACCGTGGTGTAGAGCCAGATGGCGGTGAGGACGAGGAGGATGGGGAAGGCCCGGGCCACCACGACCAGCATGTCCTCTGTGTCCGACAGCCAACCGCCGACCAGCGCTCCGATCGGCAGGGTCGCCCAGCCGATCGCCCGGCTGGCCGTTATCACCCGGCCCAGCATCCCTTCCTTGGCGTAGTTCTGACGGATCGTCGCCAGCGGCACGTTGATCAGCGACACCCCGATCATCCAGCCCACGTTGAGCGCCAGGGCGACCCATCCGTAGCTGGTGAACATGAACACCAGCAGCCCGACCCCTGCGATCGACATGCCAATGGTCAGGGTCCGCCCCAGACCGAGCGCGCGCACCACCCGAGGGGCGAGCAGGGCCCCGATGATGCCACCCACCCCCATCGCGCTGACCAGGATCCCGATCTCACCTTCGTCGGCGGCGCCGATCACGATGGGGAAGAGCACCACGATGGCCGCCTCGATGAAGCCCATCACGAAGTTGGGGACTGCCGCCGAGATGGTTGTGATCCGCAGTCTGGGTTCCGACCATATGTAACGGAGACCGTCGGCCATCTCGGTGAGGAATCCACCGCGTCGCACCTCGACACCCTGATGGGTGTCCACCCGCCCCACCCAGTAGAGGCAGATGGCCGAGATCACGAAGGTGAACCCGTTGATGAACAGCCCCAGGGCAGGGCCCCCGGTGGTCAGAGTGAGCACTCCTGCCGCCAGGGTGCCCAGGGCGAAGTTCGCCTGCTGGCTGGCCGAGACGAAGCTGTTGGCGTCGGCCAGTCGTCGCCGTCCCACCAGGGAGGGGATCATCGTGTACAGGGCGCCGTCGAACAGCGTGGTCAGGGAGCCGACCAGGAAGGCGATGAGGAACACGGCTTCGATCCCGTAGGAGCCGTAGGCGGCGGCGAGATAGAAGAAAGCGCTGGCGCGGAGGAGGTCGGTTGCGATCATGACCGGACGGAGATGCCAGCGGTCGAGGAGGACACCGGCCACCAGTCCGGCGAAGAGGGCGGGAGCGGTCTCCAATGCATAGGTCAGGGCGAAATCGAGGGTGCTGAACTCGCCTCCGGCCGCCTGTTGGATGTCCCGGACCAGGAAGGGCAGGGTCAGGAAGGCGATGTAGGTGCCGAACTGGCTGATCGTCTGACCTACCCACAGGGCCAGGTATCGCGGCCCCAAGGTCGTCATCGACTTGACGAGGTTCACTGGCCTTGCACCATAACGGCCGGTCGCAGCCTGTCCACCCCCCTTGTTAGCCTGCTTGGTCAATGGCCGAGCCACACGAGATCCCCCAACTCACCACCGAGTTGGTCGACATGTCGAGGGAGTACCTGAGACAAGAGACGATCGAGCCGGCCAAGGCGCTCGGCAAGGCGGCCGGGATGGGAGTCGGGGGCGGGATGCTCCTGGGATTGGGCAGCTTCTTCTTCGTCCTTGCCCTCTACAGCGGTCTCAAGGTGTGGCTTCCCGAGGGAGCCTGGTGGGTGGTGCTGGCCCGGTTCATCACCGCTCTCGCCGCGGCAGGCGCGGCCGGGATCGTCGTCTGGAGGATGCAGGGTGACAACGACACGAATAACTAAGGCCGACATCGAGGCCAAGGCCAACGAGATCGTCGCGGCGGTGAATCAGACCAAGGAGTCCGCCCGGGACACGGCGGTGGTGGCCGGGGTGGTGATCGGGTTGCTCGTGGTCATCGCCTTCATCATGGGACGGAGGCGGGGGAGTCGGAACAAGACCATGGTCGAGGTGTATCGGGTCTAGGCGTGGACGCCTCTCGCCCAACGAAGCATCACCGCGGGGCGTCTTATCAGAACCTGGCTTTCGGCCCTAACCCAGGGACGTCGGGGCGGTTACTTGTGGGGGTAGCGAGGGTCTAGTGGAGCAAGGATGAGCTCGCATCAGAGCAAGAAGGCCGATCCGAAGGCCGAGGACAGGGGGTTGGACTCAGGGCGCCTCCTGGTGATCCAGAGAGAGGAGCGGTTCCACATCCATGGGCCGAGCCATCCGGCCGACCGCCACGTCCCGGCTCGCTGTGAGTACCGGGGGCGGTTCGGGCGGGGGCGCCGCTACCAGTAGTGGTGGTGGGCCAGGCCCTCCCCGGCTTTGGGGGAAACAGCTAGTTGGGTTTGATCACTTCGATCTTGGGGTCACCGACCCGCTTGTGATGGATGACGATTGCCGATCCTTCCGGGACCGTTCGCCGGTAGATGAGACGCCGGCGGGATTTGGTGCGGTCGAGGTAGTAGAGGGCGGCCAGTCCCAGACCTATGTAGAGCTGTCGTTGGTCACCGGTGCGCAGCCCGAGCAGGGCTCGATCGACGCTCTCGTAGCGCAGGTCCCGGATCCCGAACAGGCGGAGCAGTGATCGCAGCATCTGTCTACATTCAACCAGCAAATGCGAAACCAACAGTGGGTGAAGGTCGTCATCTGGATCGTGGTCATCTCCATGGTCCTCGGGCTCGGCATCACGGTGTTCGCCCTGCTCTCATGAAGCTCGAGGCCGGCGACCCGGCTCTCCTCATCGACTCCAAGGGCCGTCATTTCCTGCTCAAGCTGGAGCCCGAGCGCGTGTTCCAGTACCACGAAGGCCAGGTTCGCCACGCCGACCTGATCGGGTCCGAGGACGGGACCTGGGTCGTGTCGTCGACCGGCGCGCTCCTGCTGCTGCTCCGCCCCCGTCTCGCCGACTACGTCCTCAAGATGAAGCGAAGTGCCCAGGTGGTGTACCCCAAGGACCTGGGACCGATCCTGGTGTACGCCGACATCGGGCCGGGCATGCGGGTGCTGGAGGCGGGAACCGGGTCGGGGGCACTGGCACTGGGGTTGAGCCGGGCGGTGGGGCCCAGCGGGCGCGTGGTCAGTGTCGAGCTACGCGACGACCATGCCGCTCATGCCCGCAAGGCGATCGAACGGTGGTACGGGAGCATCCCCGAGAACCTGGACCTGAGGGTGGGCGACGTGGCCGAGGTGGTGGCCGAAGTCGTACCCGACCGGGTGGTCCTCGACCTGCCCGAGCCCTGGAATGTCCTCGAAGCGGCGGCGGAACATCAGCCCGACGGCGGCGTCTTCGCCGCCTACCTCCCTACCGTGCCGCAGGTGCAGACCCTGGTGGAACAGGCGCGGGAGTCGGGCCGCTTCGCCGAGGTCGAGGTCAAGGAGTTCCTGTTCCGGGACTGGAACGTCTCGGGCCGGTCGGTGCGCCCCGAGCACAACATGATCGGGCACACCGGCTTTCTCGTCTTCATGCGGAAGATCGCGGCCAAGCCCGGGCTCTGAGGCCGATCCGAGCCCCCCAGCTACCATCGGGTGCTCGATGAAGGTGTGGATCGACCAGGACCTTTGCACCGGCGACGGGCTCTGCGAGGAGATCGCCCCCGACGTGTTCGTCTTACTCGACGACGGTCTCGCCTATGTCCGTGAGGGACCCAGGATCTTCGCCGAGAGCCAGGGCAATCCCGAAGGGGCAGCGGGGATCGCGGTGGTGCCGGCGGGTCAGGAGGACATCACCATCGAAGCGGCCGAGGAGTGCCCGGGGGAGTGCATCTTCATCGAGGCGTGAACGCGAAGATCACCGGCTCAAGTCGGAGGGTCGGCCCGCCGACCCTCTTCTTTATATAGGAGAGGTGGCAGTATCGGGCTGGGCCCGGGACGAGCCGGAGAACCCGAGGAACTAAAGACACCCATTCGTATACTGAAAACGTGGGCCCCGAAGCCAGGAGGAAGCCCGTGGACGAAGGACGTAAGACGGACGACGCCACTCAGTTGCGCAGTGTGATCACGGCGCTCGAGGAGGAGATCGCCGTCCTGCGCCGACGTTTGCGCGAGTCCCCGGCCAGAGTCGACGAGCTCGAGACCGAGTTGGCCCGGATGCGGGAGCGTCTCGATCGGGCGATGAACCAGAACGACAAGCTCTCCGCCGTGCTCGAGGAGGCGCGGGAGCAGCTCGGTGTCCTCAGGGAAGAAGTGGAGAAGCTGACCGCCCCTCCCAACAACTTCGGCACCGTGCTCCAGGTCAACGACGACGGCACCCTCGACATCATGACCGGGAGCCGCAAGCTGCGGGTGGCGGCCCAGCCCAACGTCGAAGTGAAGAAGCTGATGGTGGGCCAGGAAGTGCTACTCAACGAGGCGTTCAACATCATCGACGTCCGCCACTTCGAGCCTGCCGGCGACGTGTTCAGGGTGCGTGAGGCGTTGACCGACGGACGGGTCGTGGTGCTGGCACACGCCGACGAGGAGCGGGTGCTCCAGCGCTCGGAGAACATGATCGACTTCAAGCTCCGACCCGGCGACTACGTCAGGGTGGACAGCAAGACCGGGCTCGTCCTCGAGAAGATGGAGCGCCCAGAGGTCGAGGAGCTCGTCCTCGAAGAAGTGCCCGACATCACCTACTCGGATGTGGGCGGGCTGGCCGAGCAGATCGAGCAGATACGGGACACCGTCGAGCTTCCCTATCTCCACAAGGACCTGTTCCGTGAGTACGAGCTCGACCCGCCCAAGGGGATACTCCTCTACGGGCCGCCCGGATGCGGAAAGACGCTCATCGCCAAGGCGGTGGCCAACAGCCTGGCCCAGGCGGTGGCCGCCAAGGAGGGCAACGAGGACACGCGGTCGTACTTCCTCAACATCAAGGGCCCCGAGCTGCTCAACAAGTACGTGGGCGAGACAGAGCGCCAGATCAGGCTGATCTTCCAGCGGGCCAAGGAGAAGTCCGACGAGGGCGTGCCGGTCATCGTCTTCTTCGACGAGATGGACTCGCTGTTCCGCACGCGGGGCACCGGCATCTCGTCCGACATCGAGAGCACGATCGTGCCGCAGCTCCTCGCGGAGATCGACGGCGTCGAGAGCCTGAAGAACGTCATCGTGAT
>DATBIX010000011.1:0-86404 GCA_036556665.1 Acidimicrobiia bacterium | reverse complement strand
TCCCGCGCGCCCCGGATCCGACCATCATGTCGAGCGCGTTGAATTTCTGAGACTTGAGACTTCCCTTCATCGCCTCGGTCACCTTCTCGGTGGCCTCGGTCCAGATCTCGATCAGCTCCTGACGGCGCTCCTCGTCTGTGACGACGCCCTTTTGGAACAGGCTCTGCACCTTGTCCGCCCGATCCTCGTAGTCCTCGAGGATCTTGGCCTTGTCGGCAGGGGTGCGGACGTCCTCCAAGGCGATGCTGAGCCCGGCCTTGGTGGCGAACTTGAAGCCGAGATCCTTGATCCCGTCCAGGGTCTCGGCCACGGCCGAGCGCGGGTAGCGATCGATGATCGTCTCGATCAGCGTGCGGATGTCCGACTTGATGACCACCGAGTTGACGAAGGGGAAACCCTCCGGCAGCACCTGGTTGATGATCATCCGGCCCAGAGTCGTCTCAGACAGCCCGTCGGTGCTCATCGGCTCGTCGGGGAGCAGGCCGCGCAGGATCGGCTTCAGGTCGGCGTGCAGGGCTCCGTCACCGGCCAGGTCGCCGAGACGGATCTTGATGGGAGCGTGCACCGACAGCTCGCCGATCTCGTGGGCCATCATCGCCTCGTCGAAGTCGGCGAAGCGGCGTCCCGCCCCGGGCGCGCCCTCGACCAGCTCGGAGAGGTAGTAGATCCCGATCACCATGTCCTGGGATGGGGTGACGATGGGGCGCCCCGAGGCCGGTGACAGCACGTTGTTGGAGGAGAGCATCAGCACGCGGGCCTCGGCCTGGGCCTCGGCCGACAGTGGGAGGTGCACAGCCATCTGGTCGCCGTCGAAGTCGGCGTTGAACGCCTCGCAGACCAGCGGATGGATCTGTATCGCCTTCCCCTCGACCAGGACCGGCTCGAACGCCTGGATCCCGAGTCGGTGCAGGGTCGGCGCCCGGTTGAGCAGGACAGGGTGCTCTTGGATCACGTCGGAGAGGACGTCCCAGACCTGGGGACGCTGGCGCTCGACCATGCGCTTGGCCGCCTTGATGTTCTGGGCGAGGTCGAGATCGACCAGCCTCTTCATCACGAACGGCTTGAACAGCTCCAGTGCCATGATTTTGGGCAGCCCGCACTGGTGGAGCTGCAACTGCGGCCCGACCACGATGACCGAGCGGCCGGAGTAGTCGACCCGCTTGCCCAGCAGGTTCTGACGGAAACGCCCCTGCTTGCCCTTGAGCATGTCGGAGAGCGATTTGAGGGCGCGGTTGCCGGGCCCGGTCACGGCGCGGCCGCGCCGTCCGTTGTCGAACAGGGCGTCGACCGCCTCCTGCAGCATCCGCTTTTCGTTGTTGACGATGATTTCGGGAGCGCCCAGGTCGAGCAGTCTCTTCAGCCGGTTGTTCCGGTTGATCACCCGGCGATAGAGATCGTTGAGGTCGGAGGTGGCGAAGCGGCCACCGTCGAGCTGGACCATCGGGCGGAGGTCGGGGGGGATGACCGGGACCGTCTCGAGGATCATGTCCTCGGCACGGTTCTGGCCCTCCCAGAATGGCTTGACCACCTTCATCCGCTGGGTCGCCCGCTGGCGCTTCTGGGCCGACCCGGCGTCGAGCGCCGCCTCGAGGGCGGCCATCTCGGTGTCGAGGTCGAGATGGGCCAGCAAGGCCTTGACCGCTTCTGCCCCCATTCCCCCTTCGAAGTAGTCGGCATAGCGGAAGTAGATCTCGCGCCACAGCTGCTCGGACTCGACCAAATCCTTCGGCTTGAACTTGCGGAAGGTGTCGAAGGCATCCTCGATCAGCTCGATCTCACGGTCGGAACGCTCCCGGCGATCCTTGATCTCGCGCTCGACTTCCTTCTTGCGGGCGTTGATCTCCTGGCTCTTGGCCCCGCCCTCCTCCATGCGCTCGAGCTCGTCCTCGAGCGCCTCGAGACGCACCTCATGCCACTCGGTGAACTCGGAGCGCACCACCTCGATCTCGTCGCGCATGGCCGCCTCGAGCTCAGGGAGATCCTTCTGCCGCTTCTCCTCGTCGACCGACGTGATGATGTAGCTGGCGAAGTAGATGACCTTCTCCAGCTCCTTGGGAGACATGTCGAGCAGATAGCCGAGACGGCTGGGGACGCCCTTGAAGAACCAGATGTGGGTCACGGGCGCGGCCAGCTCGATGTGACCCATGCGCTCTCGCCTCACCTTCGACCTGGTGACCTCGACACCGCAGCGCTCGCAGATGATCCCCTTGTACCGAATCCGCTTGTACTTGCCGCAGTAGCACTCCCAGTCGCGCTGTGGGCCGAAGATCCGCTCGTCGAAGAGCCCCTCCTTCTCGGGGCGGAGGGTCCGGTAGTTGATCGTCTCCGGCTTCTTCACCTCGCCGTAGGACCACGCCCGAATCTGGTCGCTGGAGGCGAGGCCGATCTTCAGTTCATCGAATAGTTGCTGCGCCATGTATCGCTCGTTCTCCGTAGTCAGTCAGTTGCGCCTGCGTTCTCGTAAACCAATCGCTATTCCGAGTCGGGCCGCTCCGGCCGGCTCAGGTCGATGCCCAAGGTCTCGACCGAGCGGTAGGTCTCTTCCTCCAGCTCCCTCAGCTCCACTTCCTCGCCGGCGGAGAGCATCTCGACGTTGAGGCAGAGGCTCTGCATCTCCTTGACCAGCACCCGGAACGACTCGGGGATGCCGGGCTCGGGGATGTTGTCTCCCTTGACGATGGCCTCGTAGACCTTGACCCGACCCTGGACGTCGTCGGACTTGATGGTGAGGAGCTCCTGGAGGGCGTAGGCGGCTCCGTACGCCTCCAGCGCCCATACCTCCATCTCACCGAATCGCTGCCCTCCGAACTGGGCCTTGCCACCCAGGGGCTGCTGGGTGATCATGCTGTAAGGGCCGGTCGAGCGGGCATGGATCTTCTCGTCGACGAGGTGGACCAGCTTCAGCATGTAGATGTATCCCACAGTGACATCGGAGTCGAAGGGCTCACCGGTTCGCCCGTCGAAGAGCGTCGCCTTGCCATCCTCCCCCACCAGACGATCGCCGTCCCGGTTGGGCCGGGCGCTTTGGATCACCTGCATGATCTCGTCTTCACGCGCGCCGTCGAAGACCGGGGTGGCCACCTTGGTCCATGGGGCGGCCCCGCGCACAGCGGGGCTGTCACCGGTGAAGGGCTCCCAGCCCTGTGCCGCCGCCCAGCCGAGGTGCGTCTCGAGCACCTGTCCCAGGTTCATCCGGGAGGGGACACCGAGCGGGGAGAGGATGATGTCGACCGGGGTCCCGTCGGCGAGGAACGGCATCTCCTCCTCGGGGAGGACCTTGGAGATGACCCCCTTGTTGCCGTGACGCCCGGCGAGCTTGTCGCCCTCCGAGATCTTGCGCTGCTGGGCGACGTAGATGCGCACCAGCTCGTTGACCCCGGGTGGGAGGTCGAAGCCCTCGGAGCGCTTGAACACTTTGACCGCGATCACCTTGCCGGTCTCGCCGTGGGGCACCTTGAGAGAGGTGTCACGGACCTCGCGCGCCTTCTCGCCGAATATGGCGCGAAGGAGGCGCTCCTCGGGTGTGAGCTCGGTCTCGCCCTTGGGGGTGACCTTGCCGACGAGGTAGTCGCCGGGGCCGACCTCGGCCCCGACCCGGATGATCCCCTCGTCGTCGAGGTTGGCCAGGACCTCCTCGGGGACGTTGGGGATGTCCCTTGTGATCTCCTCGGCCCCGAGCTTGGTGTCACGAGCGTCGATCTCGTGCTCCTCGATGTGGATCGAGGTGAGGACGTCGTCCTTGACCAGACGCTCCGAGATGATGATGGCGTCCTCGAAGTTGTGGCCCTGCCATGGCATGAAGGCGACGAGCAGGTTGCGGCCCAGAGCGAGCTCACCGGTCTCGGTCGAGGGCCCGTCGGCGAGCACGTCTCCCACCTTGACCTTGTCTCCCTCCCGCACCAGCGGCTTGTGGTTCATGCAGGTGCCCTGATTGGAGCGCTTGAACTTGTCGAGAACAAAGGTGTGCTTCTTGTTGGTGTCCTTCTCCTTGACCACGATCTCGTCGCCGGTCACCTCGACGACCTCCCCGGCGATCGGGGAGACCACCATGTCGCCCGAGTCCTGGGCGGCGCGCTGCTCGACGCCGGTGCCAACCAACGGGGCGTCGGCAGTGAGCAGGGGCACCGCCTGACGCTGCATGTTCGACCCCATCAGGGCGCGATTGGCGTCGTCGTGCTCCAGAAACGGGATGAGGGAGGTCGACACCGAGACGATCTGCTTCGGCGAGACGTCCATGTAATCGACTTCCTTGGCCGGGACGTACTCGACCTCACCACCGGCACGGCGGACCAGGACCCTCGGGTTCTGGAAGGCGCCGTCGTCCTTGAGGGGGGCGTTGGCCTGCGCGATGACGAAGCGCTCTTCCTCGGTGGCGGTGAGGTATTCGACCTTGGCGGTGACCCTGCCCGCCTCCACCTTGCGATAGGGGGTCTCGATGAACCCGAATTCGTTCACCCGGGCATAGGAGGCCAGCGAGCCGATGAGGCCGATGTTCGGGCCCTCCGGGGTCTCGATCGGGCACATCCGGCCGTAGTGCGAAGGGTGCACGTCACGGACTTCGAAGCCCGCCCGCTCCCGGGAGAGGCCGCCCGGGCCCAGGGCCGAGAGACGGCGACGATGGGTGAGCCCGGCGAGGGGGTTGGGCTGGTCCATGAACTGGGAGAGCTGGGAGGTGCCGAAGAACTCCTTGATGGCGGCCGTGACCGGTCTGATGTTGATCAGGCTCTGTGGGGTGATGGCATCCGGGTCCTGGGTGGTCATCCGCTCGCGCACCACCCGCTCGAGCCGGGTGAGGCCCACTCTCACCTGGTTCTGCACCAGCTCACCGACAGTGCGAATCCGGCGATTGCCGAAGTGGTCGATGTCGTCGGTGCTGACCTTCACCTCGGTGCCGGTATGGGTGATCATCGTCTCCTTGCCGGCGTGCAATGCGACCAGGTACTTGATGGCGTCGACGATGTCCTCGTCACGGAGCAGCTGCAGCCCCTCCGACCTGTAGTCCGAGGGGGTCTCCTCGAGGTACTTCTGGCTGACCTTGTAACGGCCGACCCTGGTCAGGTCGTAGCGCTTCGGGTTGCGGAAAAGCGTCTGGATCAGCCCGCGTGCCGACTCGACCGTGGTCGGCTCGCCGGGACGAAGCTTGCGATAGAGGTCGAGCAGCGCCTCTTCCTTGGTGTGGGCCGTGTCCTTCTCGATCGTGTTCCGGATCGACTCGGCGTTGTCGAAGATGGCGAGGATCTCCTCGTCGGTCTCGGCGATGCCGAGCGCCTTGAGGAAGGCGGAGATGTACTGGCGGCGCTTGCGGTCGACCCGGACCCCGATGGTGTCCTTCTTGTCGGTGTCGAACTCGAGCCAGGCACCCCGACCGGGGATGATCTTGCCCGAGTAGATCTCCCTGTCCGAGGTCTTGTCCGGGGTGACGTCGAAGTAGATCCCCGGGGAGCGGACGAGCTGCGACACGATGACTCGCTCCGTGCCGTTGATGATGAACACGCCCTTCTCGGTCATGATCGGGAAGTCGCCGAGGAACACCTGCTGCTCCTTGATCTCGCCGGTCTGCCGATTCATGAACCGGGCAGTGACGAACAAGGGCATGGCGTAGTTGGCGTCCCGCTCCTTGGCCTCCTCGAGGCTCATCTGCGGCTCACCGAAACGATGGTCGGTCAGCTCCAGGGCGAGGGAGCCGGTGAAGTCCTCGATCGGGCTGATCTCCTCGAAGATCTCGCGGAAGCCCTCGTCGAGGAACCACTGAAACGATTCGTGCTGGACTGCGAGGAGGTCGGGAAGGGGAAGGACTTCAGGGATCTTGCCAAATGAGAAGCGCTCAGCAACGCGCGAAACCAAGGGGTGCCTCCTGAGGAATGCGGTGGGTATCTAGATAACGCAGACAAGGCATGCTAACAGACGCGTCAGCATGCCTCCAATCGAATCTTTCAGTTGTGAGACAGGCCGTGACACGGCCCGTCTCCAAACCCGAAGGTCAGTTGGGTCAGCATACCGCGGCGCCGGGAAAGGCGTCAAGGGTCTGGCCGGCGTCGCCGGTGACGGCCTAGGACCCGGCGATCCGTCTCAGCTTCACCCCGTCGAGCACCCGTATGTGGCGATACCCGGTCTCGACCGCCCCCTGGTCACGGAGACGACCCAGCGCCTCGTTCACGGACTGGCGGCTCACCCCGAGCAGGGTGGCGATGGTGGCTTGGGAGAGGAGGACCTCACCTCCCCGGCCGGCATCCGCCGCGAGCAGGTCGGCCACCTGGCTGAGGACGGTCTTGTGCATCAGCCGGAGCACCCGTCGTTGCGTTCCCTCCAGCTGACGCATCCCGGCCACCAGCCAGCGGAGGAAGATCGCCGGGTTCCGGGACAGCTCGGGGAGGAGTCGATCCTGCTCGAGGCGGAACACTCTGACCCGGGTCACCGCCTGGGCCGAGGAGATGTGGGGCGAACCGCCGAACATGGCGATGTCTCCAAGGATCGCACCCGGGCCGACCCGGGATACCACCTTCCTCGCCGGCCCGCTCCCCCGGTACACCTCGACCTCACCCGACTCGACTATGAGCACGGCCGACGCCCGTTCGCCTTCTTTGAACAGATAGGCCCCGGGGGCCTTGGCCACCACTTCGGCAGCAGCGATGAGTGCGGAGAGATCGCGCGGGGTCAGCGGTGCGTAATCGGGCCCACCGAACGACCGGGCGAGCCAGGCCAGATGCTGCTGGTCGGCCTGGTCGAACGTCTGAGCGATGGTGGCCACGCCATTCGCCATACGCAGCACATGGACCGACCGCCCTTACCATGTCATCGGTCTTGGCCAAGCATGCCGCGCCGGTCTCCATATTCTCCTGGGCGTTCCTCGCAATCGGGCTGGCCCTGTTCGGCCTGGCCGGGGTCGGATGGTCCGATCATCTCTCCGACGATGGGGAGCTCGTTGCCAACAACGTCCGATTCGCCGGCTCTCCGGTCGAGGGGTTGACCCAGCCGGAGGTCGCAGCGGAGGTCGCCGCCCGCTCCGAGGGCCTGCTCGAGGCGGAGCTCAAGATCGTCTACGGCCGTGGCGAGCTGACCATGCCCTACCGTGACCTCGGGTTCGGCTACGACGAGGCTGCCACCACTTCGAACGTGATGACGGCGCGGCACGAGGGCTCGGCCTGGGATCAGTTCGCCGCGTGGGCGATCGGCGAGCTCATACCAAAGGAAGCCACCGAGGTCTGGTCGTTCGACCCGGAGCGGGCGAGGTCGGCACTCGACGACCATCCCGGTCTCACACCGCTAGTGGTCGAGGAGCCCCAGATCGCCACCGACGGCGCCGGAGCCCTGGTGGCCGTCCCCGGCGTGGTGGGTATCGAGGCCGATATCGACGACATCGTCGCCCAGCTGGCAAGGATCGAGCTGACTGCCGCCCCGGACAGCCTCACCACCGGCGTGGAGGAGATCCACCCCTCGGTCACCGACGAGGACGCGGTGGCGGAGACTGAGCGCCTCAACCAGCTGACCGGTGACGGCGTCCGGTTCACGGTGGAGGGGCGTGAGGCGTTCCTGACCGGGCGAACCCTGCAGAGGCACCTCCGGATCGAGCTGGAGGGCGGGGACATCGAGGCCCGGTTCGACGGGACCGGTCTGCAGCAGGCCCTGGAGAACACGATCGTCGGCCCCATCGGGCAGGTCGTCGAGCCGACCTTCAGGATCGAGAATGGCGAGGTCGAGATCGTTGCCCCCGGTGAGGTGCCCCCGGTCTGCTGCCGGCCCGGTGTCGGAGAGTGGCTCGGAGATCAGGTCCTCGCCGGTGAGCCCGGGCCATTCCGCCTCGACCCGCGGCCCGCCGACGACCCGGAGACCATTGCCTGGGCCCGCGGCACCGCCATCGTCGAGCAGGTGAGCGAGTTCACCACGCCACATGCCTGCTGTGAGTCACGGGTGGAGAACATCCACCGTATCGCCGACATGGTGCGCGGGGTCTACCTCATCCCGGGGGAGAGATTCTCATTGAACGAGTTCGTCGGGCCCCGCACGGTCGAGAACGGCTTCGTGGCGGCCGGGGCCATCAGGCAGGGCCATCTGATCCAGGAGGTCGGGGGTGGCGTCTCACAGTTCGCCACGACCATCTTCAACGCGGCCTACTTCGCCGGGATGGACTTCGTCGAGTACCGCAGCCACACGATCTACTTCTCCAGATATCCATACGGGCGGGAGGCGACGATCTCGAACCCGGCCCCCGACCTCGTCTTCGTGAACAACACCGCCTACCCCATCCTCATCTGGACCTCCTACACCGAAGAGTCGATCACGGTCTCGATGTACTCGACCAAGAACGTCACCGTCGACGAGCTCGACCAGCGGACCTCCCGCTATGGGGTGTGCACCCACGTCGAGACCGACCGCGAGCGCACCTTCGCCGACGGGAGGAAGGTGGTCGACACCATCGTGGCCGACTATCGCCCGGCCGAGGGGATCGACTGCAACGGGGACCGGATCCCACCGCCCGCGGTCTGAGCGCCGGCTTCTTCCCGGTCAGGTGCCGAAGGAAGGATCGTCCCCGTACCCGAGGACGTTGAGCAGGACCAACACCAAGGCGAAGAGCACGACCGCGATGACCAGGCCGATCAGCCAGGCGGGACGGGGTCGCTCCTCGCTCACCGGCTCATTGTGCCGCCCCGGCTCCCATGAGGAAAGGCCCCGGCCGGAGACCGGGGCCTTTCCTTGGGCAGATCAGGTCAGGCGGGAAGGGCATCCTGACCGGAGCCGACCACGATCTTGCGCGCCTTGGCGGTCTCGGCCACCGGGATCGACACGGTCAGCACCCCATGGTCGTAGCCGGCCTCGATCTTGTCGAGATCGAGACCGTCGCCCAGGAAGAACTGACGGGAGAACGATCCGCTGGGCCGCTCGTTGAGAATGACCTGGGTGTCCTCGTCGCGTCTCCACTCACGGGATGCGCTGATGGTGAGGGTGTTCTTCTCGGACGTGATGTCGATCGACTCGGGGTCGACCCCGGGCAGATCGACGTGGAGCCAGAAACGGTCGCCCTGGCGGTATGCGTCCACCGGCATGTGACCGAAGCGGTTGCTCCCCCACACCTGACGGGAGAACCGGTCGAAGTCGGCGAATGGATCGAAACGCATCAGCATCTTGCTTACCTCCAGCTGTTCGATTATTGCGGAAAACTCTACACAAATAACTTGATATGTCAAGTAGCAGATTTCGTGCTAGGTGTCTCCACGGTCGAGATGGGGAGACGATGACTCGTTCTGCCTGGGCGGGCGGTCTCGGTCCACCTACGATGCAGCCGTGGGCGAACCACCGTCAGACTTCGACCGATTCGTCGGCAGCGACAAGCGACCATGGCCCCGACCGCGGGGACTTGGCCTGGTGGTTGCGATGATCGCGCTACTCACCGTGATCGGCATCATCGTCCTGATCCCCAAGGAGACGCCCCAGTTCGACCTTTCCGAGTTCGGGTTTGCCGATGAGGTGGTCCCCGCCACAGTCGCCTCGGTGAGCCCCGAGCCGTGCTCGTTCGCCGCCGACCTGACCTGTGAGAACGTCACCTTCGAGTTCACCGACCCCGACGGCGAACCGGCCACCTACACCCAGGAGTTCCCACCCGAGACCGGTCAGCCAACGTTCGAGCCCGGTGACGACGTCTACCTCTCGGTCGTGTCGTTCGAGGGACAGCCGTCGTACACGTACTACGACCGGAATCGAGGGCGGCTTCTCGGCGTGGTGGCGCTGATCTTCGCTTTGGCCGTGATCGGACTCGGTCGGATGCGGGGTGTTGCCGCCTTGATCGGTTTGGTCGCCAGTCTCATGATCCTGCTCTGGTTCATCGTGCCCGCCATCATCGCGGGACAGGACGCGGTGCTCGTTGCCTTGGTTGGTGGCAGCGCAATCGCCCTCATCGCCCTCTACATCGCCCACGGCGTGACCCCCCTCACCCACGTCGCAGCGGTGGGATCGTTCGGCGCCCTCGCCCTCACCACCGGATTGTCCTGGCTGGTGGTGTCGCTGGCCGAATTCTCCGGTCTGGTCAGCGAGGAGGCTTTCTACCTGCTGGGCCTCCCCGACATCGACCTCTCCGGGCTGATCCTCGCCGGGATCGTGCTCGGCGCCATCGGTGCCCTCGACGACGTGACGGTCACCCAGACGTCGGCCGTGTGGGAGCTCAGGACCGCCAACGAGGCCCTCGGCCGTCGAGGGCTGTTCGACGCCGGTCTCCGTATCGGCCGAGACCACATCGCCTCGACGGTCAACACCCTCCTGCTCGCCTACGCCGGTGCGGCCATGCCGCTGCTCATCCTCTACAGCCTCTCCGCCCTCCCTCTCACTGTGGTTGCCAGCTCCGAGGTGGTCGCGGTGGAGATCGTCCGGACATTGGTCGGGTCGATCGGGCTGGTGGCGGCGGTGCCGATCACCACCTGGCTGGCCTCTCGACAGGCCGAGGAGACGGCGAGATGAGCCGGCGCGACGGCAAGATCGTCATTGGCTGGCGTGAGTGGGTCCAGCTCCCCGACCTCGGCGTGTTCGAGACCAAGGCGAAGGTGGACACCGGCGCCGACAACTCGTCGCTGCACGCCTTCAACGTGGAGAGATTCCAACTGGATGGAGTGGATTACATTCGATTCGAGGTTCATCCCAAGCAACGGTCCAAGAAGCCGTCGATCCAATGTGAGGCACCCCTGGCCACGGAGAGGATGGTGAAGAATCCTGGCGGCCGCAGTGAGCTCCGCCCCGTGATCCGGACGAGGGTCGTCGTCGCCGGCGTGACCATCGACGCCCTGGTCAACCTGACCAGTCGGGACGAGATGGGGTTCCGCATGCTCCTCGGCCGGCGCACGGTGAGGACCAAGTTCGTGGTCGATCCCGGGCGCAGCTACCTGGGGGCCCGACCCAGACGTGAAGAGGCGCCGTGAAGATCGCCATCCTCTCCCGCAACTCGAGCCTCTACTCGACCAAGCGCCTCCGCGAGGCGGCAATCGGCCGGGGTCACGAGGTGGCCGTGGTCGACTACCTGCGCTGCTACATGGACATCTCGGCCCGTCGCCCCCGAGTGTTGTTCCGTGGCGAGGAGGTCCGCCCCGATGCGGTGATTCCCCGAATCGGAGCCACCTACACCTTCTACGGCGCCGCAGTGGTCCGGCAGTTCGAGATGGCCGGTGTCTTCACACTGAACGACTCTCAGTCGATCAGCCGGTCAAGGGACAAGCTCCGGTCGTTGCAGCTGCTCTCGCGCGCCGGCGTCGGCCTGCCGACCACGAGCTTCGCCCATTCCACCCAGGACATCGACGGGCTGCTCGACGTGGTCGGGGGCCCCCCGGTCGTGGTCAAGGTGCTCGAGGGGACCCAGGGCCTGGGAGTGGTGCTGGCGGAGACCAAGAAGGCGGCAGAGTCGGTCATATCCGCCTTCCGCCAGCTCGACGCCAACATCCTGGTGCAGGAATTCATCAAGGAGGCGCGGGGAGCCGACATTCGGGCGTTCGTGGTCGGAGGGAAAGTCGTCGCCGCCATGAAGCGTCAGGCTCCTCCCGGCGAGTTCAGGTCCAACCTGCACCGCGGCGGCCAGGCGGAGACGGTGAAGCTGACCGCGGCGGAACGCGCCACCGCGGTACGCGCCGCCAAGACGATGGAGCTCAACGTGGCCGGTGTGGACATGGTCAGGTCGGACAGCGGGCCGATGGTCCTCGAGGTCAACTCGTCGCCCGGTTTGGAGGGCATCGAGACGGCGAGCGCCGTCGACATCGCCGACACCATCATCGAGTACATAGAGGACAACGCCGACCACGAGCCAATCAGGCGCGGGCGTGGTTGAACTCCGCAACGACCCGATCACCATCGGCAAGACCACGGTCCCGCCGGGACGCAAGATGCGAATCGAGCTCCCCTTCGGTCGGCTCCCCACCGGGAGTCAGGCCTATCTGCCGATCGCGGTGATCAACGGGCGATCGGAGGGCCCGAACGTGTGGATCTCGGGGGGGATCCACGGTGACGAGTTGAACGGGGTGGAAGTGGTCCGTGAGGTGATGAGGGCCCTCGAAGCCAGGAGCCTGCACGGTGCGGTCATCGCGGTGCCGATCGTGAACCCGTTCGGCTTCCTGATCAAGTCCCGATACGTCCCCGACCGCCGCGACCTCAACCGCGTCTTCCCTGGCTCGGCGCGCGGCTCCACGGCCTCGCGGCTGGCCAACCTGTTCATGACCGAGGTGGTGGCACACTGCTCGCTCGGGATCGACTGCCACACCGCCAGCAACCATCGGATCAACACGCCCCAGATCCGAGCCGACGTGGACGACCGGGAGACGCTGCGTCTTGCCCGAGCCTTCGGCGCGCCCTTCACCATCGCCTCCAAGGTGCGCGACGGGTCTCTCCGGCAGGCCGCCACCGAGCGTGGGATCAGGATGCTCGTGTACGAAGCAGGCCAGGCGGACCGGTTCGACGAAGAAGCCATCGACCACGGTGTGACCGGGATCATGCGTGTTCTCCGTGCCATGAAGATGATCGACGTCGAGCTGCCCCGGGCCCTCCCGACCCGGGTGGTGCGGACAACCCGCTGGATCAGGGCCCGGCGGGGCGGTCTGGTAGAGATCGAGACCTTGCTCGGAGACCGGGTGGCGGCAGGTCAGGTGCTCGCCCGGATCTCCGACGCATTCGGCGTGAGGCCCACCAGAGTGAAGTCACCGATCAGCGGCTGGGTGATCGCCCGCACCCTGAGCCCCCTGGTCAACCCGGGAGACGCCCTGGTCCACGTCGCCGCAGTGGAGGGGCCGGACCACGACGAGCCGGCGGAGCGGCGCCGTTAGGAAGCCTTGTCGATCTCCTGGATCCAGCGGCGTCGGATCGACCGGCGCTCCTTGGGGGTATGCCCACCCCAAATGCCCTCGGTCTGATTGGTTTCGACTGCCCAGGTGAGACACTCGGCCGAGACCGGGCAGGCGGCGCAGATCGCCTTGGCCCGAGCGATGGCGCCAAGGTCCTCAGGATCGGGGAAGAACGACACCTCGTCGACGACGTCGATGCATGCCGCCTCCTCCCGCCACGGGGAGAACTTCACGTCGAACATCAATGGCTCAATCATCATCCGACTCCGGTAAACGCAAGATCAACCCTTTTCGTTCCCAACCGCGAGGGTGGATGAAACCGCTGATCGCGTCGATACGTCAGTCGGGTCGAAATGGTTCGGGAACCGCCCCCGGGCCAAGACGGCCGAGCTCGGCCCTTGCCACCGAGCGCCGATGGACCTCGTCGGGGCCATCGGCGATCTGGAGCCAGCGCCCCATCGCATAGAAGGCCGCCAGCGGGTAGTCCTCGGTCAACCCACCCGCACCGAACAGCTGGATGGCACGATCGGCGATCCTGGTGAGCACCGCCGGTGCCACGACTTTTATCGCGGCGATCTCGACCCGTGCGGCCTTGGTTCCGACGTTGTCGATCATCCACGCCGTCTTCAGAACCAGGAGCCGGGCCTGCTCGATCTGGATCCGGGCGTCGGCGATCCACTCCCTGATCACCCCCTGCTCGGACAGCGTTGCCCCGAAGGCGGTCCTGGCCTGAGAGCGCTGCACCATCAGGTCCACACAGCGCTCGGCGGCTCCGATCGCCCGCATGCAGTGATGGATCCGTCCCGGCCCCAGCCTCGCCTGGGCGATGGCGAACCCGCCCCCCTGTTCCCCCAAGAGGTTGCTCACCGGGACCCGGGCCCCGTCGAAGAGGATCTGTGGATGGCCACCTCGGTCCTGATATCCGAACACCGTCGGCGCCCGCTCCACGATCACGCCAGGCGTGCCCATCGAGACCAGCACCATCGACTGGCGGCGGTGCGGCTCGGCATCGGGGTCGGTCACCCCCATCACGATCGAGACCTTGCACCGGGGCGAGGCCGCCCCAGAGCTGAACCACTTCCTGCCAGTGATCACGAATTCGTCCCCGTCGCGGTCGATCCGGGTGCGGATGTTGGTCGCGTCGGAGGAGGCCACGTCAGGCTCCGTCATCGAGAAGCAGGAGCGGATCTCGCCTTCGAGGAGAGGAGCCAGCCATGTCTCCTTCTGCTCGTGGGTGCCGAACATGTGGAGGATCTCCATGTTGCCTGTGTCCGGGGCGGAGCAATTCAGCGCCTCCGGGGCTATCTCCGGACTGCGACCTGTGATCTCGGCGAGCGGTGCGTATTCCAGGACCGAGAGCCCGGCGCCCGCATTGGGGTCGGGGAGGAACAGGTTCCACAGCCCGCGTGCCCGCGCCTCCTCCTTCAGCTCCTCGAGGATGGCGGGATGATGATGCGGGTCCTCGGCAGTGCTCATCTGCTCCCGGTACTCGGGTTCGGCCGGGTAGACGTGAGATGCCATGAAGTCGCTGAGCCGGCCCCTCAGCTCCTCCACCTTGGGGCTGAAGGCGAAATCCATGGTGCCGACGCTAGCTGTCGGCCTGTTCGGGCTCCGTCTCGGGCTCGCTCTCAGGCTGGTCGAGCTCGGGCTCGGTCTCGGGCCCGCCGACGTCGGACTCCCCGCCGACGTCCTCGATGTCCTCGGGTCGGTCGAAGGACATCGGCGGGATCGGAGCGGCGGGCACCCTGGGCCTGCCCCTGGTCAGCTCACCCATCACCAGCCATCCGGCCAGAATCGCAACGAAGAAGAGGCGAAACCAGAGGGCGGCGCCAAGGGCCGCGGCCGCAGTGACCAGGAACACGACGTTCGAGATCCGCTGAGCATTGGCAGGGGCGATCTTCTGCAGCAGTGAGGTGAAGAGGTGCCCCCCGTCGAGGGGCCGGATCGGCAGCCAGTTGAGGAGGCCCCAGAAGACGTTCACGAAGACGAGGTTGTTCAACACGAATCCCGTCACGCCCGAGTAGGGCCCGGTGAGCCCGGCGACCAGCCAGACGATCAACCCGAACACCACTCCGACCGCCGACCCGGCCGCCGCCACTGCGGCCCGCCGGCCCGGGCCCAGCTTCTCCTCGGCCCCCGACCAGGTGGTGAGACCCCCGATCCCGTTGAGCTCGATCGCGACCTCCGCTCCGAACGACCGGGCCGTGATGGCATGGCCGAGCTCGTGGATCAGGATCGACACGAACACCACCCCGATCCAGGCGAGCACCAGCTCGATCTGGCCCGTGGACAGTCCGAGCAGCGCCGCCACCAACAGGAACGACGGGTGGATGGTGACCGGGATCCCGGCGAGCCGAAACGAAATCACCCCCCCATATTGGCCGACTCCCGGATTCTGGGTTGGAGAAGCTGAGGTTCCCCGGCCCGTATACGGGCACAATTGTCTCAGGTTCGCCCGTTGGAGACCCGGGCCGATCGAAGCTGAGACGGATCGGCCCGTATACGGGCCGCAGAAGCTGAGGTTCCACGGCCCACGGTACGCTCGACGCTATGAGTGATGATCTGCGGGCGGCGGTCGCCGCTGAGATGCCCCGGCTCCAGGACCTGCTGGCCGACCTGGTTCGGCTCCGGTCGGTGAGCGCGCCGGGTTACGACAAGGGTGTGGTGCGCGCGGCGGCGGAGCGGATAGCCGGGATGCTCGAGGAGATGGGCTACCAGGGAACGCAACTGCTGGAGGCCGACGGCGGCAACCCCGCCATCTTCGCCGAGATACCTGCCCCCGAGGGCGCCCCCACCCTCTTGCTCTACGCCCACTACGACGTCCAGCCCCCCGGGCCTGAGGCCGAATGGGAGACGGAGCCGTTCGAGCCGGTCGTGCGCAATGGGCGGATGCACGGGCGCGGAGCTGCAGACGACAAGGGCGGGATCGTGATGCACCTGGGTGCGGTAGCCGCCCACGGCGGGCGGCCCCCGGTCGGCGTCCAGATCTTCCTCGAGGGCGAGGAGGAGGCCGGATCCGAGAGTCTCCCCGGGATCCTCGATCGGTACGCGCACCTGCTCGAGCCGGATGCGATCGTCATCGGTGACGGCGGCAACTGGGCAGTCGGGGTGCCTGCCTTCCTCACCTCGCTCCGGGGGATAGTCGGCGTCTCGTTCCAGCTGCGGACGCTCAAGGCAGCGGTCCACTCCGGTCAGTACGGGGGCCTCTACCCGGACGCGCTGAGCGCCATGGCCCGGCTCCTGGCCTCGCTCCTCGACGACGAGGGCAACGTGGCCATCCCCGGCCTGGTCGCCGGGGAGAAGGAGGGCCCCGAAATCTCCGAGGAGCTCGCCAAGGAGTTGACTGGGGTGCTGGACGGTGTCGAGCAGATCGGGACCGGGTCGATCCCCTCCCGGCTCTGGACCAGACCGGCCATCTCGGTGCTGGCTCTGGATGCCCCTCCGGTGGCCGAGGCGATCAACCAGCTCGTGCCCGTAGCCAGGGCCAAGGTCAGCCTCCGGATCGCCCCCGGACAGGACACGGCCGCCGCCTTGCAGGCCCTGAAGGACCATCTGGTGGCCAACGCCCCCTGGGGCACGACGGTGGAGTTCCTCCACGAGGAGGCCGGGGACGCCACCACTCTGGGCACCGACAACCACGTGGTCGATGCGTGGACCGAGGCCTTCCTCGAAGGGTACGGGGTGGAGCCGGTGTTCATGGGGGCGGGCGGGTCCATCCCGTTCATCTCGACCTTCGCCGCCCTCTACCCCGACTCCCCGATCATCGTCATCGGCACCAGCGACCCGACCAGCTCGTACCACGCCCCGAACGAGAGCCAGGACCTGGGCGACCTGGAACGGGCCGTGCTGTCCGAGGCTATCGCCTTCAGGCTCCTCGCCCCCGCGGCGGATGCCTGAGCCGCTATTAGCCGGACCCGGCGAAACCCAGCTGTCGCCAGGCCTCATAGACCAAGACCGAGGCGGCATTGGCGAGATTGAGTGACCGGACGCCGGGCACCATCGGGAGTCGGAGTCGATCCACCAGCCAGGGCTGGGCCAGCACGTCATCGGGCAAACCCACGGACTCGGGCCCGAAGAGGAAGGAGTCGCCGGGGGCAAAGGCCGCCTCCGTGTACGACCGCTCGGCGCCGACGGTGAGGGCGAAGACACGGCCCGGTCGGGTGGTCTCGCGCCAGGCATCCAGGGAGGAGTGAACCCTCACCACCGCCCGGTCGCGGTAGTCCATGCCGGCTCGTCTCAGCTTTGCGTCGTCCATGTCGAATCCGAGTGGCTCGATCAGATGGAGGCGACAGCCCGTCACTGCTGCCAGCCGCATCGCATTCCCGGTGTTGGGCGGGATCTCGGGTCGGTAGAAGACGATGTCGAACACTCAGCGGATCTCGAACAGGCGCAGCTCGGTGTCTTCGATCTCGCGAAGGCCGTCGTAGTCGACTTCGATCGCCTCTAGGCCTCGAGCTCCTGCCAGCACCCGAGCTTGAGGGGTGATCGATCCGGCCACCAGCATCCCGCGCACCCGGCCGAGACGAGGGTCGTGGCCGAGTCTCTCCAGGTACCGGGTTAGTTGCTCCACCCCGTCGATCTCGCCTCGTCTCTTGATCTCGATCGCCACCGTGACACCCTCCGAGTCGGAGCAGAGGAGGTCTACCGGGCCGATGTCGGTCGGGTACTCCCGCCTCAGCAAGGTGAGCCCCTCCTCCAACACCCAGGGTCGAGCGGCCAGCAGCTCCTGGAGATGTGCCTCGACGCCGTCCTTTTCGAGACCCGGGTCGTCGCCGAGAACATGGGTCACGTCTTCGATCACCTCTGTGATACGGATCGTCAGCTTCTCGCCCTTGGTGTTGGAGACCTCCCACCTGTCGTCGTGGACTTCGATGAGATTGGGAGCGACCATCCAGTTGAGGGGTTTGGAGGCGTTGCCGTCGGAGTGAACGGCCAGGGTCCCGTCAGCCTTCACCATGATGAGGCGGACCGCCTCGGGGAGATGAGCGGTCAACCGGCCGGAGTAGTCGACCGTGCACCGGGCGATCACGAGCCTCACGAGACGGCGAGGGTACCGGCCCGGTGCACCCGGCCCGCCACCACGGCCCCCAGGGCGAAGAGCAGGGCAACGACCACCCACCCCGGGGTATAGACGCCGAACCTGTCGACCGAGAACCCCATGAGCGGGGCGCCGAGGCCGATCCCGGCGAGGAACCCGAACAGAACGACTCCCGTGCCCCTGCCGACCGACTCCTTCGGCGAGTAGTCCATCACCGCGAGCATCCCCACGGCGTTCCAGGCAACACCACCTGCCCCGAAGAGGATGGCTGCCGGGATGAGGACCCAACTCTCGGCCAGACCCGCCGAAGCCAGGGCCAGGAGGACCCCGGCCAGGCAGGAGAGCAGGGCGAGCACACGCAACGTGCGCCCATGGCCGAGGGTTCGCTCGGAGATCGAGCCCCATCCGATCCGGGCGATCACGCCTACCAGTCCAACCCCGGCGATGAGCAGACCGGCCTGAGTCTTGGTCCAACCCTGGCTCTCCTCGGCGAAGAGCGGGAGGAACGTGGTGGTGGCGGCCACGCCTAGACCGTTGATCGCCCCGGAGAGTGCGGTCCACCTGACGACGGCAGACACCGGCCCGACCACACCCCGCCCCAGCCTGGCGCCGTGATCGACTTCGGGACGGCGCCACATCCCGATCAAGCCGGCCAAGGGGAAGACGAGGAACGACGCGTAGGCGACCCGCCAATCGGTGCGGGTGGCCAACGGCGGAAGGAGCAACCCACCGAGGAAGGCGCCCATCTGAACCCCTGACTGCTTGACGCCGGTCACGACCCCGCGCGCTCCGGCGATGACGTTGTCCACGATCAGGGCATTGGTGGCGGGGTTGCCCCAGCCATTGGGCACCCCACTGAGCAGCGCGCCGAGCAGCAGCACCGGATAGGTGGGTGCCGTCGCGACCGTGACCATGGCGAACATGCCCAGCACCAGGACCCATCGGGTCGACCGGGCGCTTCCGATCCGATCGGTCAGCCGGCCGAACGCGGGCGAGAGCACAGCACCGGCGAAACCGGATGCGGTGACGAGGATCCCGATCTGCCATCGCTCGACGTCGAATTCGGCGATCAGATCGGAGGCGAGCACGGCCACCGCGCTCTGGGAGAAGGTTGCGACGCCCATCGCGGTAGCAGTGACCAGAGCC
Source organism: Acidimicrobiia bacterium (assembly GCA_036556665.1). Taxonomy (GTDB): domain Bacteria; phylum Actinomycetota; class Acidimicrobiia; order Spongiisociales; family ZC4RG35; genus JARDZU01. Next base: position 67,417 of record DATBIX010000011.1, on the reverse strand, counting down.
AGGGAGATGCGATTGAATGGGCGGGAGGTCGGCAACATCCGTCCCGGGATTCTCCATGGGAGGTGACCGAGAGGCCAATCGTCATCCCCGGACGAGACCGGGCGGGACCGGTAGATTCTCCCGACGAGTCGGAGACGAGGAGATCGATGAAGCGCATCGCCGTCGGGACCGAGAAGGGCGCCTATCTGCTCACCGGTGCCGGTTCGAACTGGGAGGTCGAAGGGCCCCTCTTCCCCGGCTGGAAGGTCACCGCATTTGGGAATGCCCCGGACGGGTCGCATCTCGCTGCCGTCGGCAGCAACTGGTTCGGAGTCGGGATCCATAGGAGCGAGAACCTGGTTGATTGGTCGCAGACGGACAACCCGCCCTCCTGGCCCGAGGAGACGGGCCGGAGGATGGAGCAGATCTGGGCATTCCACGACGACGGTGCCCGACTATGGGCCGGAGTCGCCCAAGCGGGCCTCTTCACATCGGACGACGGTGGCTTCTCCTGGGACCCGATCGAGAGCCTCAACGAGCATCGGACCCGTGCCGACTGGCACCCGGGGGCAGGCGGGCTGTGCGCCCACCGGATCCTGTCCGGAGCCGGGAGCATCTGGGTCGGCGTCTCGGCGGTGGGCGTGTTCAGATCCGACGACGGCGGGGTCACCTGGGTGCCGAAGAACGATGGGATCCCAGCAGTCGACACCGCCGAGGGAGCCGAGCGGCCCGAAGTCGGGTACTGCGTGCATGGTCTCGCCCACGACCCGGCCGACCCTTTCACGATGTGGCGCCAGGACCACCGAGGCGTTTTCCGAAGCACCGATGGGGGCGACAACTGGGAGCGGATCGAAAACGGGCTCCCGGCCGGGTTCGGCTTCGTCATCTGGCGCAGCCCGGCATCCGGTCGTCTGCTGGTCGTGCCGCTCCACTCGGACGAGAACCGGGTGCCGGTCGATGGCAAGCTGCGCGCCTACGCCTCGGACGACGGGGGAGACTCATGGCAGGTCGCTGGTGACGGGTGGCCCGACGCCGCCCAGTTCACCGGCGTCTTGCGCGGTGCCTTCGACGGGGACGAGGCTGGTGCGTTCTGCTTCGGGACGACAGGGGGAAAGCTGTGGTTGACCGAGGACGACGGCGAGACCTGGACGGAGCTCGACCCGGCCTTCCCCAGGATCGCGGCAATCGAGCTGGTCGGATGAGCGTCACAGTCCGTCTTCCCAGGGTGCTGAGCGAGACTGTTGGGAGCGCGCCGCGGCACGTGGTGACCGGGGGGACGCTGGGAGAGGTGCTGGAAACCCTGTTCACCGCCGAGCCCGGGCTCCGCAACCACCTTCTCGACGAGGCGGGGGTGATCCGGCCCCATGTTCTCATGTTCGTCGACGCCGACCGCGCCGACATCGATACGCCGGTGCGCCCCGACTCCGAGGTCCAGGTGTTACAGGCGGTCAGCGGCGGCTGATCCGGGCGCGGTCTGCTCCCTGGTGGGGCGGCTGAGGACGAACCACACCCCGACCAAGCCCACCGCGGCGAGGACGATGCGCAGAACCGTGCTCTGGGTGAGGACCAACGCAGAGAACGCCAGGGAGCCCACTATCCCGAGCGTCCCCACCCACTTGGCGCGCACGGTGAGGCCCCCCGATCGGTAACCCCTGATCATCTTGCCGAACACGGGATGGTTGACCAGCCACCCATGGAGACGGTCCGACGACATGGAGAAGAAGAAGGCAGCGAGGACGACGAAGTCGAAAGTAGGGATCCCGGGGAGCACGCTCAGGTAGACGAAGCCGAGACAGATCAGGCCGAGGATGAAGTAGATCCCGCGCAGGAGCCGGCTTCTCGGCTTTCTGGCCGCGACCGTTCGATCGACGTCCTGGGTCACCCCGGCAACGTAGACGCGCTGGTTTCTGACGGCGAGTCGGCAAAGGACCAGGCCGGCGCCCGGCGCCACGTGGGTACCCTCTGACCTGGAACCTAGGAAGCTGGAGCCCAATCATGCCGATCGTCACCCCGGAGAAGTACCGCGATGTCCTGACGGCCGCCCGCACCGGTGGCTATGCCCTCCCCGCCATCAACGTGACCTCGTCGACGACGATACTGGCCGCCCTCGAGGGGCTCTCCCAGGCTCGTTCCGACGGGATCCTCCAGGTTTCGTACGGTGGCGCCGAGTTCGCCTCCGGCCAATCGAACAAGAGCATGCCGGTCGGCGCCGTCGCCCTCGCCGAGTTCGCCTCGGTCGTGGCCGAGCAATACCCGGTGAACGTCGCCTTGCACACGGACCATTGCCCGCCCGACCGGGTCGACACCTACATCCGTCCCCTGCTCGAGGTGAGCAGGCAGAGGCGGGCCGAGGGCAAGGGCCCCGTCTTCCAGTCTCACATGCTCGACGCATCCGCCCTGCCCATGGAGGAGAACCTCGCGCTGGCCAAGGAGGTGCTCGAGCTGTGCGCCGAAGTAGACGTGATCCTCGAGCTCGAGATCGGCATCGTCGGCGGAGTGGAGGACGCCAGTGACAATGAGGACGTCGACAGGGCCAAGCTCTACACCTCCCCGGAGGACATGGTGCGGGTCTCGGAGGTCTTGGGCACCTTCGACAAGGGCCTGTACCTGCTCGCCGCCGTGTTCGGCAACGTCCATGGGGTCTACAAGCCGGGTGCGGTCAAGCTCGACCCGAAGATCCTGCGCGACGGCCAGAAGGCGGTCGCCGACCACTTTGGGGAGGAAGCCCGTCACTATCTCGTCTTCCACGGGGGCAGCGGGTCGGGCATCGACGAGATCCACGAGACCCTCCGCTATGGCGTGGTGAAGATGAACGTCGACACCGACTGCCAGTACGCCTATACCCGGCCGATCGTCGACCACATGATGAAGAGCTACGACGGTGTGCTCAAGGTCGACGGCGAAGTCGGCGACAAGAAGGCCTACGACCCACGCTCCTATATGAAGAAGGCAGAAACGGGCATGGCGGGACGGGTGTCCGAGGCCGCCGAACAGCTCCTGTCTGCGGGTAAGACCATCGGTTGATGGATCGCAGGCACCAGACCTGGGCAACATCGGGGAGGTTCGTACCCAAGACCTTCGTCCAGCCGTTCGTCCAGTTCACCCGTATCGAGGCCTCGTCGGGGATCGTCCTACTCGCTGCCGCCGCCGCGGGGCTGATCCTGGCGAACTCCGCCTGGTCCGAGACCTACTTCGAGATTCTCGCGACCCACCTCACCGTCGAGCTGGGCGGATTCCATTTCGACGAGACCGTCCTCGACCTGGTCAACGACGGGCTCATGGCGGTCTTCTTCTACGTGGTCGGGTTGGAGATCAAGAGGCAGCTGGTCCTGGGTGATCTGAGGGATCGGCGGGTGGCGGCGGTGCCGGTGGTCGCCGCTCTTGGAGGGATGGCGCTCCCCGCTCTCATCTACCTCACCTTGACCCTTGGCGAAGGTGGGGAGGCCGTGCGCGGCTGGGGGATCCCGATGGCCACCGACATCGCCTTCGCCTTGGGTGTCCTCGCGCTGCTAGGGCCCAGGGTCCCCCCGGCAGCCAAGGTGTTCCTCTTGGCCCTGGCCATCGCCGACGACATCGGCGCAATCACGGTGATAGCGGTGTTCTACACCGAGGACCTGGACCTCGGCTATCTGACGCTGGCTCTGGCCGGGCTTGCCGCGGTGTGGGTGGCGAGCAGGGTGCACATCAGGTCGCTTGCCTTCTATGTGCCGGCTGCCTTGGTCATCTGGTACTTCACCCTCGAGTCGGGGGTCCACGCCACTCTCGCCGGTGTCGCCCTTGGGTTCCTGACTCCGGCGACCCGCATGTACACACCGGCCGAGTTCGACTTCCGCGCCCGGGCGATCCTCGATTCCTACCCTTCCGACGTCGACGACCCGGAGTCTCGGGAGCGTGCCGATCACGAGGCGATCCTCCTCAGCCAGGTCTCGACCGAAGCCGTCTCCCCACTCAGCCGTGTCGAGCACGCCCTCCAGGCTTGGAGCTCGTTCCTCGTGATCCCCCTCTTCGCACTCGCCAACGCCGGTGTCGACTTTCGGGGCTTCGATCTCTCAGAGTCGGCCCCCAATGTCGCCCTCGGCGTGGCCGCCGGTTTGATCATCGGGAAGACCGTGGGGATAAGTCTGTTCACCTTCGCCGCGGTTCGACTCGGGCTGGGCCCTCTGCCCGCCGGGACCAGCTGGCCTCAGGTGATCGGCCTCGGTGCGGTGGGTGGGATCGGGTTCACCGTCTCGCTTTTCGTTGCCGGTCTCGCCTTCACCGATCCCGGCCTCCTCGATCTTGCCAAGATCGGCGTCTTCGCTGGATCGATACTCGCTGGGATCATCGGTTGGGTCATCCTCTCCCGGGTCGAGGGCCCGGCTCGAGGATGAGCGGTCCTCCGGAGACCTTCATCTGTGTCGATTGTGGCGGGGTGGCCCACCTCATCACGTTTCTCTCCGATGACGAGGCGGACCTCGAGCCGGGGGTGGCGCTCGCCTATCGCTGCGGGGATTGCATGGAGCGGTTCGATGTCATCTGGGAAGAGGATGATGATGGGCGTGCCGCGCCCCAGTGACCGCGAACTGGCACGCCACCGGACCATCGACTTGACCACCATCGGGAGAAGATCGGGCCGGCCGAGCCGGATCGAGATCTGGTGGTTCCATGTCGACGGACGGTTCGTGATAACCGGAACCCCGGGCCGGCGCGACTGGTACGCCAACGTCCTGGCCAACCCGAGAGTCGTCGTCCACGTCGCCGGGCTCGATCTGCCCGCCGAGGCCCGGCCGGTTCGGGACGAGGAGAAACGGGCCGTGGTGTTCGATGCCCCCAGCACTCGCTGGTACGCCACACAGGCGCAGAAGATGCGTCTCATCGAAGGGTCGCCGATGATCGAAATCGTCTTCGACTGACACCTTTCCCCTCCCGATTTGTGAGTGAGTACTCACTCAGTTTAGTCTCTTCGCCTCATGGGCCCTCGATCAAGACGCGCCGAGCCCCTACCGCCGGACGATCGTCGGCGCGCCATCGTGGAGGCGGCGATTCCCCTTCTCGTCGAACGGGGCTCGGCCGTCACCACACGGCAGATGGCCGAGGCGGCCGGCATCGCCGAAGGGACGATCTTCCGGGTATTCCCCGACAAGCGCGCCCTGCTCCACGAGGCGGTCCGGGTGAGCATCGATCCGGAGCCGGTGAAGAGGCAACTCGAAGACATCTATGACGGGGCCCCGCTCGAGGTGCAGCTCGCCGAGGCGGCGAGGATCCTCCACCAGCGCTTCCAGGTCTTCATCGCCCTCCTGTCGGTGCTGCGCACCCTCCCACATGCCGGCGAGCACGAAGCCGGGCCGCCACCATTCGTCGCCGTCGCCAACGCAGCCATCAACGAGTCCCTCACCGCCATATTCGAGCGCCACCGCGACAGGCTTCGCATCGAGCCCGCCCGGGCTGCCGCCGCCTTCCGCGGCCTGATCCTGGCCAGTGGCCACCCGAGCATGAGCCTGACCGAGCGGCTCACCACGGAGGAAGTGGTCTCGGTCCTCCTCGCCGGCGTCGCCGAGCCTGTCCTTCAGGAGCAACCCTGATGCTGCTGCGTCTGGTCAGGGAGTTCCTCCGGCCCTATGGCCGCTGGCTGTGGCTGGTCGTCGGTCTGCAGCTGATCGGGACGATCGCATCGCTCTACCTGCCCAGCCTCAACGCCGACATCATCGACCAGGGAGTCGTGACCGGGGACACCGAATACATCCTGCGGGTGGGCGCAGTCATGCTCGCCGTGTCCCTGCTCCAAGTGGCCTGCACCATCACCGCGGTGTACTTCGGAGCCAAGACGGCGATGGGGTTCGGACGCGATCTCCGCTCGTCGATCTTCAGGCGCGTGGCCGGCTTCTCGAGCCGGGAGATGGCTCACTTCGGGGCACCGTCGTTGATAACGCGCAACACCAACGATGTGCAGCAGGTCCAGACCCTGGTGTTCATGAGCCTGACCATGATGGTGATGGCCCCCATCATGATGATCGGCGGGGTGATCATGGCCCTGCGCGAGGACGTCGGCCTGTCGTGGCTGGTGGCGGCTGCCGTCCCCATCCTGGGGCTCGCCATCGGGTTCATCGTGTCTCGCATGGTCCCGGGATATCGGCTCATGCAGGACCGCATCGACAAGGTCAACCGGGTGCTTCGCGAGCAGACATCGGGGATAAGGGTCCTGCGCGCCTTCGTTCGGGAACCGTACGAGTCGGAGAGGTTTGGCCGCGCCAACACCGAGTTGACCGATGTGGCCCTCGGTGTGGGACGGTGGATGGCGGCGATGTTCCCGGTCTTGATGCTCGTCCTGAACGTCTCCAGCGTGGCCGTGCTCTGGTTCGGGGCCTATCGCATCGAGGCAGGGCTCATGGAGATCGGCTCTCTCACCGCCTTCCTCTCCTATCTGATCCAGATCCTGTGGTCGGTGATGATGGCCACGTTCATGCTGGTGATGATCCCGCGCGCCGCGGTCTGCGCCGACAGGATCGCCGAGGTCCTCGACACCGAGCCCTCGGTGGTGCCGCCGGCGGCCGGGCTGACCACGGTCGAGCGACCCGGCGAGCTCGAGATGAGGGGCGTCGGCCTCACCTACCCCGGAGCCGTCGACCCGGTGCTCCGCGACATCAGCTTCACTGCCCGTGCCGGGCAGACCACCGCCATCATCGGCTCCACCGGGGCGGGCAAGACCACCCTGCTCAACCTCGTGCCCCGCCTCTTCGACGCCACCTCGGGAGAGGTGCTCGTCGACGGGGTCGACGTGCGCCACCTGGAGCCGGAGACACTTTGGGGCAGGATCGGGCTCGTCCCCCAGCAGGCATATCTCTTCTCGGGCACGGTGGCCAGCAACCTTCGCTACGGGAAGCCGGATGCCACCCCGGAGGAGATGTGGGAGGCGTTGGAGATCGCCCAGGCCCGCCAGTTCGTCGAGGCCATGGAAGGGGGGTTGGATGCCCCGATCGCCCAGGGGGGCACCAACGTGTCTGGCGGCCAGCGCCAGAGACTTGCCATAGCCCGTGCCCTGATCAGACGCCCGGAGATCTACCTGTTCGACGACTCGTTCTCTGCGCTCGACCTCGCCACCGACGCACGGCTGCGCCGGGCACTCTCTCCCCACACCGAGGACGCGACGGTGGTCATCGTGGCCCAGCGGGTGTCGACGATCGCCGATGCCGACCAGATCCTGGTGCTCGAGGACGGCGAGGTGGTCGGCATCGGCACTCACGAGTCGCTCCTGGCCACCTGCCCTACCTACGTCGAGATCGTCGATTCGCAGCTGAGGGCAGAGGTGGCCTCATGAGCGGCCGGACTATGAAGGAGACCGAGCGGATCCAGGCCGGGCCGGGGCCGGGCCGGGGGCCGTTCGGCGGCGGGATGATCGGTCAGAAGTCTCTCGACTTCGGCCCTTCTGCTCGAAGGCTGATCGGCCGTCTCCGCCCCGAGCTGCCCAAGGTCATCATCATCCTCGTCGCCGCCGTCCTCAGCGTCGCTCTCGCCGCGATCGGGCCCAAGGTCCTGGGGCGAGCGACCGACCTGATCTTCGCGGGGGTGATCGGCAAGCAGTTGCCGGCGGGCATGACCAAGGACCAGGCAATCGAGGCGGCGCGAGCCGCCGGGCAGGGCCAGATCGCCGACCTTCTCTCAGGCGTCGACGTGGTGCCCGGGCAGGGCATCGACTTCCAGGCCCTCGGCACCGTGCTCCTCGTCGTGCTCGCCCTCTACGTCGGCTCGTCGCTGCTCGGCTACCTGCAGGGCTGGCTGCTCAACGACGTGGTGCAGAAGACCATCTTCCAGATGCGCGCCGAGGTCGAGGAGAAGCTGAACCGGCTGCCCCTCCGCTACTTCGACCGCCAGCCGCGCGGGGAGCTGTTGAGCCGGGTGACCAACGACATCGACAACGTGTCCCAGAGCCTGCAACAGACGATGAGCCAGATGCTCAACTCGCTCCTCACCATCGTCTTCGTCGTGGTCATGATGTTCTACATCTCGCCCACCCTTGCGCTCATCGCTTTGGTGACCATCCCGGTGACGATGGTCGTGGCCGGGCTGGTGATGAGACGATCACAGGGCCATTTCATGACGCAATGGCGCCGCACCGGGGCCCTCAACGGGCAGATCGAGGAGGCGTTCACCGGGCACAACCTGGTCAAGGTGTTCGGCCGGCAGGCCGAGGTCCAGGAGTCGTTCGAGGTGGACAACGAGGCCCTTTACCAATCGAGCTTCGCCGCCCAGTTCCTCTCCGGCCTGATCATGCCGATCATGATGTTCATCGGGAACCTGAACTACGTCATCATCGCCGTGATCGGCGGGCTCAGGGTCGCCAGTGGGACGATGAGCCTCGGTGACGTCCAGGCCTTCATCCAGTACTCACGCCAGTTCAGCCAGCCCATCACCCAGGTGGCCTCGATGATCAACCTCCTCCAATCCGGGGTCGCCTCGGCCGAGCGGGTCTTCGAGCTGATGGACGCTGAGGAGGAGATCTCCGACGGCGATCACCCTCGGCTCATCGAGGCCCCGCACGGCCGCGTCGCATTCGAGAGCGTCTCGTTCCGCTACGAGGAGAGCCGGCCCCTGATCGAGGATCTCTCGCTGACCGTGGAGCCGGGCCAGACCGTGGCCATCGTCGGGCCGACCGGCGCTGGAAAGACCACCTTGGTCAACCTGATCATGCGCTTCTACGAGCTGGACTCGGGGCGGATCACTCTGGACGGCGTCGACATCGCGCAGATGCGGCGCGCCGACCTGCGTTCCCAGATCGGGATGGTGTTGCAGGACACGTGGTTGTTCCGCGGCACGATCAGGGAGAACATCGAGTACGGGAAACCCGAAGCATCCGAAGAGGAGATCATCGAGGCGGCCCGGGCGACCTATGTGGACCGCTTCGTCCACAGTCTCCCAGATGGCTACGACACGATGATCGACGACGAGGCGAGCAACATCAGCGCCGGCGAGAAGCAGCTGATAACCATCGCCCGGGCCTTCCTCGCCGACCCGGCCTTGCTCATCCTCGACGAGGCGACCAGCTCCGTCGACACCCGCACCGAGTCGCTGATCCAACATGCCATGGCCGCGCTCCGGACCGATCGGACCAGCTTCGTCATCGCCCACCGCTTGTCCACGATCCGGGACGCCGACGTGATCCTGGTCATGGAGCAGGGCCGTATCGTCGAGCAGGGCACCCATCAGCAGCTGATCGCACTGGGCGGCGCCTACGCCAACCTCTACAACGCCCAGTTCGCCGGCCCGGGTCAGGCCCTGCCCGCCGCCTGATCCCGTGTCGTGTGCATCTGGTCACCTCCACGGTGGGTGATTGCACACGACATTGTGACTAGTCGGCCCAGCGATGGACCCGGATCGTCTCCGGGTCGAAACCGACACGGGCACAGAAGGCCTCGAATCTCTCGCGGGGGACTCCACCCCATTCCAGGTCGGCGAGCGATTCGACGATGGGGACGTCGAAACGGAGGGTGGTCAGCTCGCGATACATGAAAGCCAGGTCCTGGTTGTCCCGAAGGGTCGCTGCGAGCTTGTCGGCGCCGCGGACCGCCACCTCCCAGTCGGATGAGGCCGGTGGTATCAACTCGAGCCGGGGGTAGCGAGCCAGGACCGCCGCCGCAGACCTCGCTCCCCAGCCCGGCAGTCCCGGCACGCCGTCGGCGCTGTCCCCCACCAGGGCCAGGTAGTCGGGGATCGACTCAGGGTGGATCCCGAACTTGTCGACCACCGCTGCCTCGTCGAGGATCTTCTGCTCCCGCCGGTTGTAGGTGACGATTCGATCGCCGATGACCACTTGGTTGAGGTCCTTGTCCGGCGTGGCGATCACAACCTGCTCCACGTCCTCGACCCATCTGATCGCGGCGCTGGCGATGGCGTCATCGGCCTCGAACTCGATATTGCGCCACACCACCACCCCGATCGACTCGAGCGCCTCCTCAGCCACGGGGAATTGGGCGAGGAGATCCGGGTCCATTCCCGCAGAGCTCTTGTAGCCCAGGAACATGTCGTTCCGGAACGACTCGATCACCGTGTCGAAGCTGGCAGCGAGGTGAGTGACACCGGGCTCGCGCAGGAGGGCAAGGGTCGAGTCGACGATGCCGAGTGTGGCCTTCAGATCGGAGCCGTCCAGCCCTGTCACCGTGTCCTTCCGCCCGTAGTGGGCGCGGAACAACTCGTAGGTACCATCGAGAAGGTGGAGACGCACCAGCCTGATCCTACGTCGCAACCCGAGCCTGATCCCTGGGAGACGGTGTCGACCGAGTTCTCGTCACTCGGTGACCGGCTGCGAGAGACCTATCACCGGGTCGCCTCGGAGGGCGGGCCGTCCGAGGAGGAGATAAAGGACGCCTTCGCCACTCTGATGGGAGCCTGGGACCAGGTCGCAGCCTCGTTCTCCAACGCGCTCAACGACCCCGAGACGAAGGCCCATCTCAAGAAGGCGGCCAGCTCCTTCGCCGCCGCCCTCGGAGTCACCTTCACCGACCTCGGGGACGAGTTGGACAGCGAGGCGACGGACGAGGTCGGGGACGGCGGCCCTTCGACGGAGAAGAGCCCACAGACCTGATCGTGGGGTTGAATGAGCCGGTGAGCCCTCTCATCACGGTCGCCGAGCTCGCCGAGTCGTTCGACTCCCGCAAGATCTTCGACCTTCGCTGGTCGCTGACCGACCCCGAGCACGGCATCCTGGCCTACGAGCAAGGTCACATCCCCGGAGCGGTGTTCGTCGATCTCGATCGCGATCTCGCCGATAACGATGGCGACGGCCGTCACCCGTTGCCCGCCATCGAGGAGTTCGTCTCCACCCTCGGGCGCCTGGGCATCGAGAGGCACGATCCGGTCGTGGTGTACGACGACACGGCCGGTGCGGTCGCCGTCCGCATGTGGTGGATGCTCGAGTCGATCGGTCACATCGGGGCGCGGGTGCTCGACGGCGGGCTCCAGGCTTGGGTCGATTCAGGCTTCCCGCTCCAGACCGGCCGTGTGATACCCGACACCGGCACGTACCCCGACGTGGAGGGGTACAGCGGAGTGGTCAGGTACGACGAGTTGGAGGGTCGAGCCGTCGCCGATGTCCGCGCACCCGAGCGATATGCCGGCGAGTTCGAGCCGATCGACCCCAAAGCCGGCCACATCCCCGGAGCGGTCAACTACCCGATCGCGGCCAACCTCAGGAATGGCCGGTTTCGTGCTGCAGACGAGCTTGCCGATCTCTACCGCGACTTCCCCGATGACGGCGTCGTGTCGTGCGGGAGCGGGGTCAACGCCTGCCACGCCGCGTTGGCCTTGGTGCTGGCCGGTCGACCAATGCCGGATGTCTACGTGGGGTCGTTCTCGGACTGGTCCCGCCGCGATCTGCCGGTTCACGTCGGCACGCGGCCGTGATCGAGACCCGGGCCATCGAGGCAATCGAGTCGAGCGACACCGACGAGCTGTTGCGTGTCATCGACGCCCTGTGCGCCACCAGGAGTTGGGAGAGCCTCATCGAGCTGCGACGACGATGCGTCGAGGCGGTGAGCCGGGGGAAGCAGGTTTGGGGGGCAGAAGAGCACATCCGCTACCGGCTGGTGCTGGAAGGACCACCCGACATCGCCGGGACCGTGGTGTCGGAGGGCCACTCGCGCTTCGCACTCGGGCCCCTGCCCGAGGTGGCAGCCAGCACCAAGACGTGGGTCGAGCTGAGCCCCCATCTGCTTCCCGGCCCTGACCGCAATGTGGTGGCTGCAGAGCGTGTGGTGCGGGGAGAGGTGGTCGATGCGGACCTCCCGGACCTTCCTTCCGAGCTTCTGCCCTGGGAGCCCGACTACCCGGTAGCGACCTACAAGAAGGACAGGGTGGAGGCTCCCTCACCCCCGGTCCCGCCCACTGCGGCGGTGGTCCTGCCCGACGAACCGACCTCTATCGACGATCCTCAGTCGCTGGGAGCCCTCGGCGACCTGGTCGAGCCCTGGACCGACCAGTCGAATGGGCGGAGTCAGGTGGTCGCCGTGGAAGGGGACCACCTCGCCGCCGTGGCAGGACTCGGCCTCCCCTCTGCTCGAGTCGGGGCGATGACACCCGACCATGCTCTGGCCTGGATGGCCTGGGCGGGAGCCTCTGGCGGGGCCCATGGCCGCCGGAGGGGCGCCGCCGCCGGTCGCTACCTCGCCTGGTGGGTGGTCGCATCGCTGGCCGATCTCGACTGGCCGGCCGATCCCGGTGCGCTCGCCGAGGCGCTGGGGTCGATGTCGTTTCATTGGTTCGACGACGGGGCCCCGGACACGGGCTGGGTGCTGAAGCTGGCCGTGGTCGGCGAGAATCTCGGCCTGGCCTGGGCGATCTCCGCCACCGACCAGACGTGAGACTCAGGCCACCTGCACCATGATCGAGTGCAACCCGGTCGCCCCATCGGGGGCAGGCGGCCTGATCTGGTCGGTCTGGAGGTCGCCCTCACCGTCGGTGGCACGGACACTGAGCCGGTGGGAGCCGGGGGTGGCCTCCCAATCGACCGCCCATTGAAGCCACGAGTTCTCGGACAAGGGCTCCGAGAGCCTGGCTTCGACCCATTCGGCGCTTTCCCCCAATTGCACCTCCACCTTGGATATGCCCCGGTTCGGCGCCCAGGCCACCCCGGCGACCTGGCGGGGGCCTGCCGGAATCTCGACGAACGAGCGCGGCGTGTCGATCCGGCTCTGGGTCTTTATCGGCGCCTCTTTGGCCCATCCCCGGGGAATCCAATATGCATCGAAGTCGTCCCAGCCGGTCAATTCGATCTCGGAGAGCCATTTCGTGGCCGACACGTAGCCGTAGAGACCTGCCACCACCAGCCGAGCGGGGAAACCGTGTTCGATGGGGAGCGGCTCACCGTTCATCCCGACCGCCACAAGGGCCTCGCGGCCGTCGTAGACGGCCTCGACCGGGAAGCCGACGGTGAAGTCGTCGACCGATCTCCCCACGACCTGCTCCGCCCCCGGCTGCGCCCCGGCCCGGTCGAGGATCTCGGTGAGGGGCACCCCTAGCCACCTTGCGTTGCCCACCAGGTCGCCTCCGACCTCGTTGGACACGCAGGACAAGGTGATGTCACGCTCCACCATCCGCATCTCGAGCAGGTCGAAGTAATCGATCGAATAGCCCCTGTCGACCATTCCCTTGATGGTCAGCGTCCAGTCCTGGATGTCGACCCGGGGCACCGAGAAAGCGGTGTCTATACGGTAGAAGTCGACGTTGGGCGTGATCACGGGGCTCAGCCCCTCGATCCCGAGCTCGGCGCCCGAGGCGAGGTCGGGAAGGGCCTGGGCAGCCGCGGGCAGAGCCACTTCCTCACGCCCGGCTGCGGCTTGCTTCCCTCGCTGCAAGAGCCCTCTGCCGATCCCGGCCGAGATTGCGGCCAGACCGAACACGGCGCCGATCCCGAAGATGACCTTGCGCCGGGTCGAATCCGGCTCGTCCGACTGGCCGGTCTCATCACCACCGGCCTCTACCGCTCCCAAGCCGTACATCCATTGAAGTGAGGCGAGACCCGTGATCACAGCGAGACCGGCGGGAATGACCGCCAGCCCGAGCGGGGTCTGCGGGTCTCGAGCCGAAGCCAGGGCGGCAACGACCCCGAACCCGATGAAGACCACCATCGCCACCCAGAACCTCCGTCGGGCCAGGACGCCCACCACGGCGCCGATCGCCAGGGTCACGATCCCGATCCCGATCAGCAACACGAGCTTGTCGTTGGTGCCGAATGTCTCGATCGCCCAATCCTTGATCGCGGTCGGGACGGAATCGATGACCCAATTACCCACCCCCTCGATCAGGGAGGGGAGCCGGAACAGCCCGGCGGCCAATTCGGCGACTCCAAGGGCAAGGGCTGCGGCAGCGGCCCCGGACAGGGCGTCACGGGTCCTGGTCGAGGTCATGCGGTCAAGTTAGGGCGAGATCGGCGCTTTCCGACCGATGCGCCCCTTAACAAACGATCAAATAGTGTGCGCCGAATGGAGTTGGTGGTCGGCGCCGACGGAATCCCCAGATGCTGGTGGGGCGCTTCCACCGACGACTACATCCGTTACCACGACGAGGAGTGGGGCAGGGCGGTAACCGAAGACCGTCGTCTCTTCGAGAAGATATGTCTCGAGGGTTTCCAGTCCGGGCTCTCCTGGCTGACCATTCTCCGCAAGCGGGACAATTTCCGGAAGGCCTTTGCGGGATTCGACCCGGTGGCGGTGGCCGGCTTCGACGATGCCGACGTGCACCGTCTCCTCGCCGACGCCGGCATCATCCGTCACGAGGGGAAGATCCGGTCAACGATCAACAACGCCCGCGAGGCCCTCCATCTGATCGAGGAACGGGGCTCTCTCGCCGTCTACTTTTGGTCCTGGGCCGAGCCTGAGGTGCCTGCTCCCTCGGAGATCCCCCCGGTGACCGAGACGTCGACCGCGATGTCGAAAGACCTGAAGAAGCGGGGCTGGTCGTTCGTGGGACCAACCACGGTCTACGCCTTCATGCAGGCCATGGGGCTGGTCAACGACCACCTCGCCGGCTGCCATGTCCGGGGGGACTGCGCCCGGGAGCGACGGCACGCCCTCGGCCTCCATCTCTAGGTTTCACCCATGATCGACCGTCCCGCCTTCACCGTCGGCATCGAAGAGGAGTACCTGGTGGTCGACCGGGAGACCCGGGACCTGATCAAGGATCCGCCGCCCGAGATGTGGGACTCCCTGCGCCAGGTGCTCGGCCCTCAGGTCACCCCGGAGTTCCTCAAGGCGCAGATCGAGGTAGGGACCAAGGTCTGCGCCAAGCTCGCCGAGGCCCGGGACGACCTCGCCACCCTCCGTCGGGACCTGTCCGGTGTGGTCGAGCAGTACGGGGCTGCCATCATCGCCTCGTCCACCCATCCCTTCGCCAACTGGACCGAGCAGGAGACCACCGAGCAACCCCGCTACCAGCGGATCGCCGCCGATTACCAACAGGTGGCCCGGCAGATGGTGATCTGTGGGATGCACGTCCACGTAGGCATCGAAGACGAGCATCTCCGCATCGACCTGATGAACCAGGTCAGGTACATGCTCCCCCATCTTCTCGCTCTCAGCACCTCGTCGCCGTTCTGGGCGGGCACGGACACAGGGCTGCTCGCCTACCGGCTGGTCATCTTCAAGAACATGCCTCGCACCGGTCTCCCCGAGGAGTTTCTCTCCTGGGGGGAGTACCTGCGGATGGTGGCAGTTCTGGTCGAGGCAGGGATCATCGAGGACGCCTCGAAGCTGTGGTGGGACATCCGCCCCTCCGCCCGATATCCCACCCTGGAGATGCGGGTCAGCGACGTGTGCACGCGTCTCGACGACGCGATGACCGTCGCCGCCTTCTATCTGTGCCTGCTCGGCTATCTGTTCCGTCTCCGCCGGCGCAATCAGAGATGGCGGGTCTACTCACCGTTCCTGATCTCGGAGAACATGTGGCGAGCCCAGCGCTACGGCGTCGACGGCTCGCTGATCGATTTCGGCCGGGGTGAGCTGGTCCCCTTTGCCGACCTGGTCGAGGAGGCGATCGAGATGCTGGCCCAGGACGCAATCGAGTTCGACGTGGTCGAGCAGCTACGCCACATGCGCACCATCGTCAAGGAGGGCACGAGCGCCCACCGTCAGCTCAACACCTACCGAGCCGCCCTCGATGGAGGGGCCGAAGAGCGGGAGGCCCTGCAATCGGTGGTCGATCATCTCATTACGGACACCATGTTCGCGATCTGAACGGCCGACCCTCTGCTGGTACCACCCCATGTCGCCATCCACATGATGGGAATGAACCTCGACCCCACCAGCCCACCCGACTGAAGACGTAGCCATCCGTCCGCGCCTCGATGGGCCGGAATCTAAGCGCGCTCGCTACCGTCGCCACCCCGATCACGGAGACCGACCCTTGACCAGACCCATCCGCCTCGCCGCCGACCTCCAGCCCCAGCACGCCGACTACGCCGAGATCCGGGCGGCGGCGGTGCGGGCGGAGGAGATGGGCGTCGACATCGTGCTCAACTGGGACCATTTCTTCCCGCTCAGCGGCGACCCGAACGGCAAGCACTTCGAGTGCTGGACCATCCTCGCCTCCTGGGCCGAGGTGACCGAGAGGGTCGAGATCGGCCCTCTGGTCAGCGCCAACTCCTATCGCAACCCCGAGTTGCTCGCCGACATGGCCCGCACCGTGGACCACATCTCCGGCGGCCGCCTCATCCTCGGGATCGGGGCCGGATGGTTTGCCAAGGACTATGAGGAGTACGGATACGAGTTCGGCACGGCGGGGAGCCGGCTGGCCGCGCTCCGCGACGCCTTGCCCCGGATCGAGCGCCGTTGGGAGAAGCTCAACCCGCCCCCGACCCGGAAGATCCCGATCCTGATCGGCGGCGGCGGTGAGAGGAAGACATTGCGCTATACCGCCCGTCATGCCGACATCTGGCACGGTTTCGGCCAGCCTGATGTGATCCGGCACAAGAACCGGGTCCTCGACGACTGGTGTGCCAAGGAGGGACGAGACCCGGCCCAGATCGAGCGCTCCTGCGGGGCCAACCCGAACAAGCCGGAGAGCGGAGACGGGTTCGTCGCTGCCGGGGCCACCCTGATCACACTCGGTTTCGACGGCCGGACCGGGTACGACCTTGGCCCCGTCGCCGACTGGATCGCCTGGAGGGACGAGAGAAACCGCGGCTGAATCTGGAATTCCGAGAGAGAGCCACCAAGTCGATCTCAGACCGTGCCGCCTCGAGGATCCCAACCCTCCATGTAACAGGCCCTGGCCGGCTTCGGCGACACCACCGTCCTGTTGATAGCTGCCTTGTTCGTGGTCAGCGAAGGGATCGACTCGACCGGTGTGACCACATGGGCGGGCCAGATCCTCGCCGATCGGGCGGGCGACAGCCGCGGCCGACCGCTCGTCTGATGATGATCGTGGTAGCCCTGCTCACCGCCGTGATCAGTGTCAACGCAGCGGTGCCTGCGCTGCTGCCCATGGTGGTGGTGATCGCGCTCCAGGTGGGCCAGGCGCCTTCCCAACTGCTTATGCCGCTGGCCTTCGGTGCCCATGCAGGCTCACTGCTGCTCGTATTCATGACCGCGGCGGTGTTGCTCGTCCCTGTCTTCTGGCCCTTCTAGGGCGGATCGTGGCCTTGGGCCCTCGGTCAGAGACCGTTCTCGTCTTCGTCGTCGTCCGGGTCCGGACCGCCGACGCCGACCGCGACCAGCTTCCGGTCTGCCTCGGGCGACACGATCGGCTGATTGCGACCCAGCCACCAGAGCATGACCAGCCCGGCGACGCCGACCAGGAAGCCGGTCAGCTGGTTCCAGGTGAGGGCGCCGATGGTGGCATCGCCGCTGCCGTAACGGAGCGAGTCGAGGAGGAATCGCTGGACGCCGTACCAGGTCATCCAGGCGAAGAACAGCTGTCCATAGCGCAACTCGACACGCTGGTAGAGGAGGTAGAGGAGCCCGAGAAGCACCGTTGCCCCGATCATGTCGTACATCGCCACGTGGTGATAGACCCCGCAGAAGCCATCGGCCCCGGCCGTGGAGCACTCGAGGGCATCGTGCTGGGGAGCGACGTCATAGCCCGGCTTGATCCCGTAGCCCCACCAGGCGGAGGTCGAGCGGCCGAGGTGCTCGACGATGGCCAGGTCTCCGATTCGGCCGACGATCGTCCCCAGCGCCAGCCCGAAGGCGGACATGTCCAGGGTGGGCAGCAGTGGGAGCCCGACCTGCCGGATCCGGATCCACCCGGCGAGGATCCCGCCGGCGAAGCCCCCCATGATCGAGAAGTTCCCCCGCAAGGGGTTGAACGCTTCGATGAGGGGGACACCGGCGAGGAGCTGGGCCGGGGTGGTGAAGTAACGGGCGCCGATCAAGGCCCCGATCAACCCCCAGGTGAGGACCGACTGATACTTGCCGGTGTCGAACCCGCGCTTCCTCATCTCCCGGGTGGCCAGCCAGGCGCCGGCGGCGAAGCCGATGGCGGCGAACACCCCATGCAGCGAGAACTGGAGCGGCCCGATCTCCCATATGGGTATCGGCGGATAACTGATCACCGCGAGCATCGCGCCGCAGGGTAACTGTGGTCGTGTGCAACCAACCACCGTGACGGTGGGGCGTAGCACACTCGAATCGTGGGACCCGCCCCGTGTGCAGATAGCCACTGCCCGCGTCGGCGGTTGCACACACGATTCGGTGGCACGCAGGTGGCGTGAGCACCACCGCTATTGTCCCCGTCGTGAGCGAGCTCCTGACCGCCGCCTCCTCTGCCCTCGACGTCCCCGAGCCATTGGTGCAGCGGTCGGCCGCCGCCAGGGCGGCCGCCAACGGCACCTCGATCGATGACGTGCTCGCCGCTTGGGCCGGTGGGGCTCCGGTTGCGGCGGCAGCACCGCCACCGGCCCCTGCGGCAGCGCCCGTCACTGCGGTGGAGGTTGCACCGGAGACGCCGGCAGCCATGGCCGAGCCGGCGCCCGCTGCGGCTCCGGTTGCAGCGGCGACTGCAGTCCTCCCCGAGCCCGACCTCGAGCCCGAGACCGCCCCGCTCGAGCCGATCCCGCTTGGCCGGAGGGTGCGGACCGCGGTGCGCGTCGGGGCCTGGACCGGGGCCGGGCTGGGCCTGGTCGGTTTCGTGGTGGCCAGCGCCGGCTGGTCGGCGAACGCCACGGTGACCGGTGAAGAGACTTTCACCACCGTGATCCAGGCCGACACCAACACCGTGATCATCGGGGCGGCCCTGGTCAGTCTGATCTTCGGAGCAGTGGCGGCATCACTGTCCCGGGCCGCGGCATCGTGGGCCAATCCGGGAATGCAGCTGGGCGGATCGTCCGCCTCCACCGCGTGGCTCGGTGCATTGGTCGGTCTTCTCCTCGGGGTCGTTGCCGGCGCCGTGCTCACCAGCGGGTTCGGCACACCGGTGGAGGGTGTCGAAGGCGTGGCCCAGCTCCCCGTGCTTCCCACCCTGGCAGTGATGCTGATCGGAGGAGCCGTGCTCGGCGGTCTCACCGCGGCGATCACTCAGGGGCTCGGAGTCCCGGTGGCCGTGCCCGACGAGGATGGTGATGAGGTTCAGGCGGTGAGACACCGTCTCCGCTCGGCGCTGAGCATCCCCCTCACCGGTCTGCTCCTCCTACTCCTCCTCGTTCTCCCCTTTGCCTGGGCCCTGATCGAGTCCAATCACCTCACTTCGGGCGGGGCAGCCATCGTCGGGATCCTCACCGCCTCAGGGATCTTGGCCTTTGCCAGCCTCGGTGGGAGCAGGCCGAACATCAAGCTGTCGTTCGGCGACGTGATGGTGGCCGTCATCGGCATCGGCGCCATCCTGGTGTTCATCCTCGCCGTCCTCTTCGCCAGGAGCCCCGAAGAAGGAGCCGAGGAGCCTCCGGCCGAGACCGAGGCGGCGGCCATCTTCATCGTCGGCTGATTCAGCTGAGCCCGGCTGCCCGGGCGATCTCGGCCGCGTTGATCGCGGCAGACATGTCTCCGTAGACGAGGGCGGCACGCAAGCTGCTCGAGACCTCGAGGGCCACTTGCACTTGCGCCTCCGTCGTCGACGCGCCGAGGTGGGGAGTCAGGACGAGGTTGGGCGCCCCCAGCAGGGGGCTCTCCGCCGGGATCGGCTCCGTCTCGTAGACGTCGAGGCCGGCGCCGGCCAGATGGCCGTCGACCAGCGCCCGAGCCAGAGCCTCCTCGTCGATGACCCCACCACGGGAGACATTGACCAGAAAAGCCCCAGGTTTCATCAGGCGAATCGTCGACTCGTCGATCAGAGCCTTGGTCTCCTCGGTGAGGGGCACGTGGAGAGTCACCACGTCGGCAGTCTCGAGCAGACGTTCCAACCGGAGCACGGGTGCCCGGAGGCTGTCCAGCCTCTCCGGGGGCAGATAGGGATCGTGGACCACCACCTTCATCCCGAAGGCGCGGCATCGCTCGGCGACGGCGCTCCCGATTCGGCCGGCGCCGATGACCCCGAGGGTGCGCCCGCGCAGCTCCACCCCCTGGAACTTCGCTCTCTCCCAGCGCCCTTCGCGGATCGACCGATCGGCCTCGGCGACCCGACGGACCACGGAGAGCAACAGTGCCATGGTCAGCTCGGCCGCGGCAATCGTATTCCCCGCCGGTGCGTTCATGACGGCGACGCCCCGCTCCGAGGCGGCGTCGACGTCGATGTTGTCCACCCCCACTCCGGCGCGGCCCACGACCTTGAGGTCGGGGGCGACGTCGAGCATGGCCGCATCGACCATTGTCGCGCTCCGGACGATCAGCCCTGCCGCCGACTCCAGCTCACCGACGAAGGCCGGATCGGAGGAATCCTCGAAACGGACCACCCAGAAGCGCTCGTCTTCCTGGAGCGGGGCGAGGCCCTCCCTGGCGACACGATCGGTTGCCACCACCTTGAAGGTCGTGCTCAACCGACTACTTCTCCCAGGTCCGCCAGCAGTTCGCGCAGCTTCCCGGCCGTGTGGTCGCCCATGTGGCCGATGCGGATGGTGGTCTCCTTGAGTCGGGCGTAGCCACCTCCGATCACCCAGCCCCGTTCGCGCATCGCCGCCACCACATCCGGCCCCGAGATACCTCCCGGGAGGGAGATGCAGGTGACGGTCGGGGAACGGTGCCCTTCGGGGGCGAACAGCCCCACGTCGACGCCCTGATCCTGCATCTCGGCGACCCAGTCGACCGTTGCCTGTCTCATGGCGGCATGACGGGCCCAGCGCTCCTCCAGCCCCTCCGCCCGGATCCTCTCCAGTTGGGCTTCGAGGGCGTACAGGATCGAGATGGCCGGGGTGGAAGGGGTCTGCCCGGCGTCGAGCGACTTCATCAGAGGGACCAGGTCGAAGTAGTAGCCCTTGTTGGTGGCCACCGCCGACCTGTCCATCATCCGCGACGACGCCACCGCGAACCCCATGCCGGGAGGCAGGGCAAGGGCCTTCTGAGACCCGGTGAGCACGAAATCGAGACCCCAATCGTCGGTCCGGACTTCGGTGCCGCCGATGCCCGTCACCGAGTCGACGAGGAGCATCACGTCCTCGTGGCGGGCCGCCACCCCGGCAATCGCCTCCAGGTCCTGGAGAACACCGGTCGACGTCTCGGAGTGGGTGACGGTGATGGCGTCGTAGCCGCCTCGAGCGAGCCGCTCCTCCAACTCCGCCGGGTCGTGGAAGGCACCCCAGTCGACGGCCCACAACTCGGTGTCGTGCCCGCATGCCATGGAGATCTCGGCAAACCTGGCGGAGAAGGCGCCGTTGACCAGACTGAGCACCCTGCCCCCACTCACCCCGTTGCGAACGGCCGTCTCCATGAGCCCTGTCGCCGACGAGGTCGAAACGATCACGGGACGCTCGGTGAGAAAGACCTCCCTGAGCCCGCTCTGCACCGTCGCCAGGAGTTGCTGGATCTCCTTGCCGCGATGGCCGATCATCGGTCGGGTCTGGGCAGCAAGCACCGCCGGGTCGACCTCGGTCGGTCCGGGTAGGAAGAAGTGGCCCAGGGGTAGATCGGTCGGCATGCTCTCTGCTTGGGTTTGTCGGCCTTTACCCGTCTCTCAGGCTCAGCGCGTACTGCACGGTACCTACCAACTCCCACTCCACAAACACGGGTTGGCCGGTGCGCATGTGCTCGCGCAGATGGGACAGGGGAAAGCCGTAGTCGCCTCCCTCGACCACCTCGAAGCGGACCTCCGATCCCTCCACCAGCACCGTGAAGGAGGTGATGTCGTCGAACGTCCCGTCGACGGAGGTCACCACTCCACGCACTGTCCCCTCGGTCGGGGTGCAGGCCGGGAGCAACGCCACTATGGCCAGGGCGGCCATGGCCAACCGGTGGCCGCGCATCTCAGGCTCCCGAAGGGTGACCGGTCACGAGACGCGCAACGAGGCCTCGAGATTTTCCCACTCCTCTTCCTGCCTTGTCCAGCGGAACCAGATGAAAGCGATCGTGCCCCAGAGCAGGAGCCCACCACCGATCTTCATCACGACACCGGCCATGGTCTGGTCGGCGACCGCGGTGAACCCATAGGCGAGGGCAGCGTCACCGTAGACCGGGTACATCGGGACGGAGGAGAAGGTCAGGAAGGAGGCAGGGATGGTGGGCAGGAGTGACTGGAGGAAGAGATAGAACATCTGGGCAGGGGGCGAGATCCGTGGGATGGCAGGGGTGGGGGAGAACACCGGCATCCACATCAGCACCGAGACCGCGAACAGCCAGACATGGGTCGCCAGGTGGAAAGCGGTGTTGGTGAGCATCCAACCGACCAGGTCGGGCCAATGGATCAGGATGAAGGTCGTGTTGAACAGGACGAACGCCGGCACCGGCCGGGACAACGGCCGCAACCAGCGGGCCACCGACGGCCGGCCCAGGGTGACATCGCCGAGCCAGCGGGGCGTGCCCCGCAAGAGGAGGGGCGGGATCACCAGGGCGATCACCATGTGCTCGACCATGTGCAGGGTGAACAGGGCCGTCTCCCCCAGATCGTGGATCGGGTAGCCCGAAACCAGCCAGAGGGCGACGACCGCGCCATACCACTGCCAGCGCTGACCGGTCGTGGCTGGGGGAGCTTCAGGCGCGATCACGGGCCGGAGTCGACGGTCGGCGTACCAATAGCCGTAGGCCAGCACGAAGACCACCACCCAGACGTCGTAATGCGGATGCCAGGCGGGCAGCGGCATCAGCCCCCCCTGATGGTGACGACCCCCAAGGCGGTGAGGACGATGGTGTAGAGGGAGGCCGCCAGGATGAAGCCTGCGGTGAAGAACCGGTTGAGGGTCGGTTTCTCGTAGCGCAGGTGCATGTAGAAGCCAACGACGATGACGAACTTGAGCGCAGCGAGGAGGATCAGCAGGATCGAGTTGAAGTTCCCCAGCTCCAGGGCCTTGTGGATGTAGTAGAGGGCGACCTCGAGGGCGGTCAGCACCGCCAGCACCACTGCGATCTTCCAGTACTGGGCCGGGGTGGGGTGGTGGGGGGTGTGCTCGTCGACGCTCATACCGGTGGCACCGAGAGCAGGTAGACGACGGTGAAGATCACGATCCAGATGATGTCGACGAAGTGCCAGTAGAGCCCAACCAGCTCCAGGTTCATCCCGTGCTTCTCGCTCAGCTCGCCCTGGCGGCGCGAGATCCCCCACAAGGAGAGGAGCATGATCACGCCGATGGCCACGTGGGTGCCGTGGAACCCGGTGAGCAGGTAGAAGGCGGACGCAGCCGGGTTGGTGGTCAGCTTCATGTCGTGGAGCGTGATGAACTCGGTGAACTCGAAGACCTGGCCACCCAGGAACACGGATCCGAGGGCGGCAGTGGCAAACAGCCATGTCCTGGTCCCACCCTGATCGTTCCGGCTCAGGGCGTTGTGGGCGAGCACCATCGTCAACGAGCTCATCAGCAAGACGAACGAGCTCACCGACGTGAACGGGATGTCGTAGATCTCAGACGGGTAGACGCCGGCGAAGCCGGGGCGGTTGGAGTAGAGCAGGTAGTTGGAGATGAGGGCGCCGAAGAAGAGGAACTCGGAGCTGAGAAACGCCCACATCCCAAGCTTCCGGTTGTCGACCCCGGTCGACTCGTGCTCTGGGTGACCGAGGTCCATCGTCTGCTCGTGGGCGAGATCAGCCATCGTGGCCGTCTCCAGGGGCGAGCTCGAGCTCCTCGTCCAACTCGTGGTCTTCATGGCCCTCGTGAGGCTCCTCCAGGGGCTCCATCCCCCAGCCGATCAGGGCCGCCAGTGTGATGATCGCGCCCACACCGATCAGGGCCTTGGCCCAGAGCGCGTCGTGGTAGATGATCCCGTAGAACATGGTCGGCAGGCCAAGCGCCGCCACCAGCGGGAAGTAGGACGGGTTGGGGAGGTGGATCGGCGCGGCCGGATTGAGCTGCTCGTGCTCGATCCGGGCAATGATCTCATCCGCATCGGCCTTGCGCGCCGCTCTCCCCTCCGCGTCCTGGTCGTACTTCAGATGCCAGAAATGATCCAGCCTGGTCACGACGGGTGGCACCGCGAAGTTGTACTCCGGGGTGGGGTTGGGGGTCATCCACTCCACGGTGCGAGCGTCCCAGGGATCGAGCCCCGACGGCCGGCCGCGGCGACGGCTGGTGAACCAGTTGAACATGAAGATGAGGACCGATAGGGCGATGATGAACGCCCCGATCGTCACGGCCACGTTCCACGGCTCGAGACCCGTCTCCGGGGCGTACTTCCAGGTGCGTCGCACCATGCCCTGCAGCCCGAGCCAGTGCATCGGGGCGAAGGTGAGGTTGAACCCGAGCATCATCAGCCAGAAATGGACTTTGCCCAGCGTCTCGTTCATCGTCCGGCCGCTGATCTTGGGGAACCAGTAGTAGAGCCCGCCGAACAACCCGAATATCGCCCCTCCGAAGAGGACGTAGTGGAAGTGGGCGACGATGTAGTAGGTGTCGGTCTGCTGCCAGTCGGAGGGGACGACGGCGTGGGTCACCCCGGACAGCCCTCCGATGGTGAACATCGCCACGAAGCCGATGGCGAAGAGCATGGGGGTGTCAAGGTGGATGCGCCCCATCCACATGGTGCCCAGCCAGTTGAAGATCTTGATCCCGGTGGGGATGGCGATCGTCATCGTCGCCAGCCCGAAGGCGGCCTGCGCCACCGGGGTGATCCCGGAGGCGAACATGTGATGGGCCCAGACCCCAAAGCCGAGGAAGGCGATGGCGGCGCCGGCGAACACCACCGCCGAATAGCCGAACAGGGGCTTTCGTGAGAAGGTCGGGAGGATCTCCGAGACGATTCCCATGGCGGGCAGGATCAGGATGTAGACCTCCGGGTGGCCGAACAGCCAGAACAGGTGCTGCCACAGGATCGGGTCTCCACCGTTGCTGGCCGCGAAGAACAAGGAGCCGAACTGGCGGTCGAAGGTGACCATGAACAAGGCCACGGCGATGATCGGGAGGGAAAAGAGAAGGAGGAAGGAGGTGACGGTCGTCATCCAGGCGAACACCGGCATTCGGAGCAGCCGCATCCCCTTCGCCCTCAAGTTGAGCACGGTGACCACGAAGTTCACCGAGGAGACGAGTGACGCCAATCCGATGATCTGCAGGCCTAGGGCCCAATAGTCCATGGCCGTGCCGGACGAGTAGAGCGGCCCCGCGTTTGGCTGATATCCGAACCAGCCGCCGTCGGGAGAATCGGCCAGGAAGTTGAAGCTCCCCGGCCCGCCTCCAGCTGCCAGGTTCCCGTCGATGCCACCCACGCCGTCGACTCCCACCGGCGCCGCCGAAGTGCCGAAGAAGAAGGTCGAATAGAGGAAGATGGCGCCGAAGAAGAAGATCCACCACGAGAGGGCATTGAGGCGGGGAAAGGCCACGTCCCGGGCTCCGATGAGCAGGGGGAGCAGGTAGTTCATGAAGGCCGCCGATGCGGGCATCACGAAGAGGAAGATCATCGTGGTCCCGTGCATCGTGAATAGGGCGTTGTAGGCCCCCGCAGTCAGAAACTCCGAGTTGGCCTGGGCAAGCTGGATCCGGAGCAGCAACGCCTCGATCCCGCCGATCAGGAAGAAGAAGAAGGCGGCGTACCCGTACATGATCCCGATGCGCTTGTGGTCGACGGTGGTGAGCCACGACCAGATCCCCGTTGTCGACGAAGGCCGACGGAATATGGTCGTGGTCGGGCGCTCGGCGGTGGCTGTCATTCGTTGCTATCCAACCATACGATCAAGCTGTCGATCTCCTGCTGGGTCAGGGCGAGATTGGGCATGAAGCTCCCGGGCTTGGTGTTGGGCGGATCGGACAGCCACTGGCGGAGGGCATCGACCCTGCTCTGACCCTCCTCGGGGAGGATGGCGCCGGCGAACACGCTGCGTGAGGCGAAGTGGGTCAGCTCGGGGCCGTTGAACGCATCCTCGGCCACCACCAGCGACATCGACTCGTCTTCGAGTCGCACCGTATGGCATTGGGTGCAACCCTTGGCCTGGAACACCTGGAAGCCGTCCCACTCCGGTGTCCCCTCCACAGGGACAGGCGCCCCTCCCTGCTGGGCGGAGAGCCAAGCCTCGTACTCGGCCGGAGTCACCGCGAGCACCCGAGCCCGCATGAGGGAGTGAGACAGCCCGCAGAACTCGGCGCAATGACCCCAGTACTCGCCTGGCTCATCCGCCTGGAGCCTGAGCTCCGTCGTCTGCCCGGGGATCAGGTATCGCTTGCCGTTCAGAGCAGGGATCCAGAAGTTGTGGATCACGTCGTCGGAGGTCATGCGGGCACACACCTCCTCACCTGCCGGGATGACCATGACGTTGGCCGTGTCGAACCCGGCCTCGGGGTAGTGGTACTCGAACCACCATTGATGACCGGTCACCTGGATCTCGATCGCATCGGAGCCGCACTCGGTCAGGTCGAAGACCGCAGCGGTGGTGGGCACCGCGATCCCGGCCAGGATGAGTGCGGGGATCACCGTCCAGAGGACCTCGAGCTTGGGGCTGCCATGTAGCTGCTTCGCCTCGCCGTCGCGACCACGATCGCGGAACAGGAAAACGGCGACCAGGATCGCCCCCTCCACCAGCACGAAGACTCCGGTCGCGATCCAGAACACCGGCCAGAACAGGTTGTCGATCTTCTCGGCAAAGGGCCCGGCGGGCTCGAAGGTAGTGAGGGGAGCATCCTCGATCCCGATGAAGGAGCAGGCACCGAGCAGGACGGCGGCGCCGATCAGGGCGCCCAGCCGGGCCACGCGTTGGCGGGATCGGGGCATCGGCTCGGCATCATACGGACTCTCCAAACCGCCGAACAACTTCACCCATGAAGGCGGCATCAGGGGGCCACGGCCTCGATCGCGGCGGCGAATTCGGCGTCGGACACCGCCCCCTCGAACGCCGCAGAGACCAGGCCGGAGCTATCGACCACGAAGAGCCACGGCTCCGAGGGGAGACCCCACTCGTCCACAGCCGGCACCTTGGTGAGGTCCTCGAAGGACTGCACCTGGAGATCCTCGTAGACCTCGACGTGGACGAAATCGACTCCTGGGTACGAGGGGCGCAACTCCTTGACCTGATCGAGCAGCGGCCCGCAGGTCTGGGAGGTGCAGAAGGCGGGGGTGGCGAAGACGATCACCGACGGTCCCCCGTCGGCAACGACTTCGGCCACGCTCTTCTCGTAGAGCGCCGGGTCGGGCTCCGGGTCGGAGGTGATGATCGACAGGTCGGGGAACTGGTCCGAGGTCCTCGTCTCCGAGCGCGGTGCCGCCTCGCCGGGCTGGACGAGAGGCGAGTCGGCAAAGGCGACGAGCCCTGCCGGCCCGGCGGTGGCGAACCCCTCGGCATCGACCGTCACCTGGTAGGTGCCGGCCGCCGGAATCTCTGGACGTGCGACGTACAGGCCCCGGGTGTCCTCCACCGCCCAGACGAACTCCATCGGGTAGGTGGCGAGTGGAGAGCCGTTCTCGTCACGGAGGGTCAGGGTGGCCTCGCGGTCGGGAGAGGCGAGGAACTCGTTGGTCTCGGGGTCGACCAGGGCGAACATGGCGCGCTGCGGCCCGAGGCCGATGCTGCCGTTGCTCGAGGCAACGACGAGGAAGGGGGAAACCTGCTCCGAAGCGCACGAGACTGCCAGCCCGGCCAGGAGGCCGATGGCGAGGAGGCGTCTCATCGGACCAGGACGTCGAGCATGACTGCGGCGAACAGGGCCGACAGATAGACGGTCGAGGTGGTGAACAGCCTCATCGCCTCCTCCGGCCGGCGATAGACCCGCCAGGTGTCCCCGAGGAACCAGGCGCCCAGCCCCAGGGCGGAGATGAGATACACCCAACGCATCCCCGCAACCGGCACCAGCAGCAGGCTTATCGCCACCATGAGACCGGTGTAGAGCAGCATCTTTCTGGTCGTGGCCTCGACACCGGCGACCACCGGCAGCATGGGGACGCCGGCCCTCTCGTAGTCGTCCCGGTAACGGATGGCAAGGGCCCAGAAATGGGGTGGGGTCCAGTAGAACACGACCAGGAACAGGACCCAGGCCGGGAGGGCAACCGTCCCGGTGACGGCAGCCCACCCCACCAGAACCGGGGCGGCGCCCGCCGCCCCGCCGATCACGATGTTCATGCTCGTCGATCGCTTCAGCCGGATGGTGTACACGAAGACGTAGAAGAGCAGTGCCGCTGTGGCGATCGCAGCCGCCATCAGGTTGACCGTGGCCCAGAGCCAGGCAAACCCGGCGAGGCCGAGGAGGCATCCGAAGACCAGCGCGTTGCGAGGAGACACCTCGTGTCGTGCGAGGGGCCGGGCCCTGGTTCGCCTCATCACCTCGTCGATGTCGCGGTCGACGAAGTTGTTGAGAGCATTGGCCCCTCCCGCCGAGAGGCTGCCGCCGATCAGGGTGGCGAGCACGAGCGAGGTGCTGGGCCAGCGTCCGGCGGCAAGGACCATCGCGGGCACGGTCGTGATGAGCAGAAGCTCGATGATGCGCGGCTTGGTGAGTGCGAGGTAGGCACCCGCCGGCGACCGCGAGCCCGTTGACGCCAGGGGATCGGAGACGATGGGAGCGAACACCTCCCCTCGCTCACTCGACATCGGTCTTCTCCTCGTGCTGCTCCGACTCCTGCTTCTCGGCTGCCCGCCTCGCCTTGCGCTCGGCCCATCTCAGGGCGAGCACGGCGAGTAGCGCCGGGATCACGAAGACCCCGACCTCGTCGATACCCCAGTAGTGAGCAAAGATCGCCATCAGCCGGAGAGGACCAAGAGCCCGAGCGTCGTCAGCGTCACCATAAGCAGAAGCATCGCGTACTGAGACCGGATCGCCTCCCGGCCGAAGTCCGCCAGAGCCCTGTCGTGGGCCAGTATCACACCCAGCACGTGACCGGTGACGATCACCGCCACCTGTGCGTACCAGACCGGCTCGCTTACGGTGATGAAGAAGTCGACCTTTCGGTCGGCAGTCCCGAACAGGTCCCATCCGAGGGCAAGTGGATCTGAGACCGCGGCGATCAACTGCTGGCCCTCGAACACGATCAGTGTCAGGTAGTGAGCCACCGCGTAGGCGAGGGCAATCGGGACCAGTGTGTGGGCGAATCGAGAGGAGACCTGGCGCGCCGTCCAGCCGCTACCCACCAAGCCGGCCGCAGCCGCCGAGGCCAGCCAATAGGCGAGAGCGATCACGCAGACGGTTGCCAAGAGAAGGACGGTCTGCCCGCCCACTGACGCTCCGATCTCTCCGAACACACTCCGGAACCAGGTCGTCGCCGAGGCGCCGTCGTAGGTGACGGTTCCGATGGCCACGACCACCACGAAGGCGAGACCGCCCTGCCAATCGGGCAGGACCGTCAACGCGCGCAGCCAGCCTCGCCATACCAGTCGCCCGTCGGAGCGACGGCCGAGAGGGGAGATAGCCGAGAGCAGGCGGTTGTACGGCGTGAACGCATCGAATACGGCCAGACCCGTCTCGCGGCCCGCATAGGCCATCACCGCCAGGGTGGCGAGGGTGTACCCCAAGGCGGCTATGGCCAGGGTGACCGGCGCCCCCGACTCGGGATGCACCAGCTCGAGCCAGGTGAAGCCGAGGAGCATCAAGCCCGCCGGCCACGAACCGAGACGGCCCAGGACGGAGGTCCGCTCGGCGCCGCCGATTCGGAGCGTCCGCCCCAGAGTGCGCCAGGGATTCAAGTCGGTGTACCAGTCCCCGATCACGGTCCCGGCGAAGGGGACTATCAGCCAGAACACCACCCAGACCAGGACCGGGGCGATGGTGGGACGGCCCGCTTGGACTTCGAGACCCAGGAACGGCGGGATCAGTTGACCGATGACAAGAAGGAGCCCGACCAGCCCGAGAGCGGGGAGAGCCCAGCCCTTGCGCACCACGAGGCGAGCCGGCTCGTGACGGGGACCATCCTGCAGTCGTGGCTCCGGCCAGAGCAGGGCGAGAGCTACGAAGCTCGCCACCAGGACGATCCCGGCCCCGATTATGAAGTAGCTGACCGGCACCGGCAGGTCGAGTCTCCCCCCGATCCCGTGGGCCGAGGCGACCATGGGGAAGCTGAGGACCAGCCCCAGCGAGGCGACCACAGCCGCTCCCAGTCGCCGCAACGCCTCCCGGGAGCCTGGGGTCACTGAGGGAAGATGCCTCGAGCAGACGATGGTCGGGAGGGGCCCATCAGCTGACCACGAGCTCGAAGAGCAGGAGGTGCGAGCCCTCCAGCTCCACCTCGAACACTCCGGGAACGTCTGCAATCAGGCTGATCTCGAGAGGGACCCCTGCTTTGGCGTTGAAGGTGACGTCGTACCCGTGGACGTGGACCTCTTCGTCGACGTCCGACAGAACCCAGATCGACACCTCATCTCCCACCGAGAAGCTGAAGCTCTCCGGACCCACCACCTGGCCGGCGTCGACGTATACGTCGATCTCGGGCCCGGGAGCCGTGGTCGACGGCGGGGTGGTGGTGACCAGGCTCAACGAGCTGGTCGTCGTCGCCAAGGTGGTGGTGGTGGGCAGCGGAGCCGCGGTGGTGGCTGGGGGTGTGATGGTGGTCGTGGCTCCCCCGTCACCGCCCCCGCACGCGGCGACGAGGAGCAACAGGGCCAGCGCCACCGCGAGCCTCGTTTTCATCGGCTTGACGGTAGAGACCACAGGCGGCAATCCAAACCGGCGCAGTCGGAGGCAGTCGCCGGCTTAGGCTCAACCTTCGTGCGGTGGCTGAAGCGCATACTCGTGGTACTCCTGGTGCTCGGGGTGGCGGTGGCCGGTTTGGGTTTCTTTCTGGTTCGGCGCGCCTTCCCCCAGACTCGAGGGGAGTTGGTGGTGGCAGGACTGGAGGGCCGGGTCGAGATAGTCAGGGACGTCGACGGGATCCCTCACCTCTACGCCGAGACCCCGCACGACCTCTTCTTCGCCCAGGGATACGTCCATGCCCAGGATCGCTTCTGGCAGATGGACTTTTGGCGCCACATCGGAGCGGGCCGTCTCGCCGAGATGTTCGGCGACGGGCAGGTGGAGTCGGACCTGTTCCTCCGCTCCCTCGGGTTCACCGAGATCGCCGAGCAGGAGCTGGAGGCGATGCCTCCCGAAAACCGGGAGATCCTGGACGCCTATTCGGAGGGGGTCAACGCCTATCTCGAGGCCCACACGCCCTCTCAGGTGAGCCTCGAGTATTCCATACTCCCCTTGCAGAATTCGGGCTACGAGATCGAGCCCTGGGCACCTACCCACACCCTGACCTGGGCGAAGGTCATGTCGTGGGACCTGAGCTGGAATCTGCTCCAAGAGATCGATCGCGCCATGCTGAGCATCGACCTCCCCATGGAGCGCATCGCCCAGCTCTACCCCGGCTATCCAGGCGAGCACCCTGTCGTGGTCCCCTCCGATCAGGCGGGGGCAAGTAGCGGCGGGCTCGCCTCCCTTCCCCCAGGGGCGGAAGGCCCGCTGACAGCCACCCGAGATCGGGCCCGTGAGGTGTGGGCCCTGACAGGTGGCGGTTTCCGGGGCATCGGTTCCAACAACTGGGTGGTCGGGGGCTCCCGCACGGCATCGGGTCTCCCGGTGCTGGCCAATGACCCGCATCTCGCCATCCAAATGCCCTCGATCTGGTACGAGAACGGCCTTCATTGCCAGGAGACCACCGTGGATTGCCCCTATCAGCTCGTCGGTTTCTCTTTCGCCGGCACCCCGGGGGTCATCATCGGGCACAACGAGAGGATCGCCTGGGGCGTGACCAACCAGTCGGTCGACACCCAGGACCTGTTCATCGAGAAGGTCAACCCGGACGACCCTTCCCAGTACGAGTTCCAGGGAGAGTGGGTGGACATGGAGCGACGCAGCGAGACGATCGTGGTTGCAGGCGGTGACGACGTGACCTTCGACGTCATGACCACCCGTCACGGGCCGGTGATCTCGGACACCTACCTGGAGGAGGATCAGTTCGACAGCTCGGCCCTGGACCTGCCGGAGCCATACGTCGTGGCGCTGTCGTGGCAGACTCTGCAGCCCTCGACGCTTGTCGAGGCGATCATCGGGCTCAACCGCGCCCGGGACTACGAGGAGTTCCGCAGCGCCACGTCGAAATGGGACATCGCCGCACAGAACGTTGTGTATGCCGACGTCGATGGGAACATCGCCTACCAGTCCACCGGGGAGGTCCCGATCAGGGCGACGGGGGATGGCGCCTGGCCGGTTCCCGGCTGGACCGGGGAGCACGAGTGGGTCGGGGTGGTGCCGTTCGAGGAGCTGCCCCGGCTCTTCAACCCCCGGCGCGACTACGTGGCGTCGGCCAACAACCCTGTGATCGATCAAGGCAGCGACCCCTTCTTCTCGGTCGACGTCGACCTGGGCTATCGGGCGGCAAGAATCGAGGAGCTGATCGAAGCGGCACCCGCCGAATACACGGCCGCAACGGCCCGCGAGATGCAAATGGACGACCGCGACGGGGGCGCGCCCAATCTGGTCCCCCGCCTCCTCGAGGTCCAGTCCGGGCTCGAGGAAGTCGAGGAGATGCAGGAGGTGCTGGAGCGATGGGCCACCGGCCCCGACGCCTTCCACTCGGCCCCGGCCTCTCCGGGAGCGGCCGCCTACCAGGCGAGCTGGGCCCACCTCCTCGCCCTGACCTTTCACGACGATTTGCCCGAGGAGTCGTGGCCCGAGGGCGGGAGCCGGTGGTTCGAGGTCGTTCGAGCCCTCCTCGAGACGCCGGACGACCCGTGGTGGGACGACGTGGCCACGGATCTGGTCGAGGATCGCGACGCCACGCTGGAGCAGGCGATGGCGGACGCCCACGCCGAGTTGACCTCCCTGCTCGGGCCCGACCCATCGGAATGGCAGTGGAGCCAGCTCCACACTGCATCATTCGAGAACCAGACCCTGGGCCAGTCGGGCATCGCACCGATCGAATGGCTGTTCAATCGAGGCGCCCCGCACCGGCTCGGCGGTGGGTCCGACATCGTGAACGCCGTCGGCTTCTACCCGCCGGACGGCTATGTGGTCGACTGGATCCCTTCGATGAGGATGGTGATAGACCTATCCGACCTCGGCGCCTCGACCGCGGTGAACAGCACCGGCCAGTCCGGCCACGCCTTCCACCCCCACTACGAGGACCAGCTCGACGACTGGGCCGATGGCGATCACCGCCCGATGCGGTGGACCCGGGAGCAGATCACCTCCGAGGGCGCCGAGGTTCTCACCCTGATCCCGTCCGGTTGAGACTCACTGCCGGGGAGCCGCGTCGGCGTCAGGCTCGCTCCGCCTCCACCAGGGTGTCATAGAAGGCAACACCCCCACCCCAGTCGCTGGGAGTGTCGTTGGTCAGGGCGTTGGCGTTGGCCTCGGGGCCCCACCATCCCCACGGGATGGCCGCCAACCCCGGCCGGAGCCGTTCGCTCACCCTGGCCGGCAGGTGCAGCTCGGCACGCCGGTTGAACACCCTCACCATGTCGCCCTCGCCGATGCCGCGTGCAGCCGCGTCGCTGGGATCGATCTCGAAGTAGGGCCCTTTCTCCCGATCGGCGTGATGCTTCGAGTATGAGGTGTTGAGGAATCGTGTGTGGTTCTTGGGAGAGAGCAGCACCAGTGGATACTCACGGCTCAACTCGCTACCCACCCCCTCGGTGGGCGGATGGTAGGCCGGGAGCGGGTCGTGCCCGGCCTCGGCGAGGGTGGTCGAGTAGAGGTGCGCCTTGCCATCGGCTGTGGCAAACCCGCCGTCGCGATAAGGCAGCAGCTCCTCGGGCAAATCGAGTCGAACGTGCCCCTGCTTCTGCATCAGGTCGACGTCGACTCCGGGAAGGCTTCGCCGGAGCAACGACTCGTCGTCGAGGTCGAACACCGGATGGCTCAGGCCCATGGCCCGGGCAAGGCGACGCCACAGCTCGGAGTTGGGGACAGCCTCTCCCTGAGGCCGGATCGCCGCGTGGTTCCAGCCGAGATAGAGGTGGCCCCATGCAGGCACCATGTCGACCTGCTCGATCTGTGTCGTTGCCGGGAATACGACGTCGGCGTACTGAGCGGTGTCGGTGAGAAACTGCTCGCTCACGACGGTGAACAGATCCTCTCTCTCGAGGCCCCGGCGCACTGCGCCGGCATTGGGAGCCGAGACCAACGGGTTCCCGTTCCACACGAACAGCGCGTGGATCCCGATGTCATCCGAGGTCAGCGCTTCTCCGAGACGGTTCATGCTCACTTCGCGTGTGGGCCGCTCCTCTTCGAGGGTCGACCAGTCGACGGCCTCCTCGGACCAGACCCCGACCGACCGCGCCAGACCACCGCCGCGGTGCCGCCATGCACCGGTGAGGATCGGAAGACACCCCAGAGTGCGGAAGAACATTGCCCCATGCTCGTGGTGCTCGGCCCCGATCAGGGTCCGTATGAACGACCTCGCCGTGGTCCCATACGCCTTCGCCAGCTCCTCGATCTCGTCGGGGTCGACTCCACACACGACGCCGGCCCGTGCCGGCTCCCAATCGGCGGCACGGGCAGCCAACTCGTCGAATCCGCGGGCATGGGACCGCACGTATTCGTGATCGATCATGTCGTCCCGGATGAGGACGTGGATCATCCCGAGCATGAGAGCGACATCGGTGGCGGGCAGGGGTTGGACGAACCAGTCGGCCGACTGGGCAGTGATGGTCCTGATCGGGTCGATCACCACCACCCTGGCGCCGTTGGCGCGCGCCTCCTCGACGAATGCCCACAGGTGCCGGTTGGTGAGCCGGGTGTTGGTGCCCCACAGGATGATCAGCTCGGCGAACCGGATGTCCATCGGATCGGCCCCGTGTCGGTCCCCATAGGTCGCGGCCAGCCCTGCGCCGGCCGTGGCCCCGCACAGTGAGTCGACCTGGCGCGAAGCTCCGACGCCATCGAAGAAGAATCGATCGAGGTAGCTCATTTGGAGCAGGCCCTGCGTCCCGGCGTCTCCCCACGGGAGGATCGCCTCACCTCCATGCTCGGCGATCACCGCGCCAAGGCGGTCCACCACGAGCTGGAGGGCCTCGTCCCACGAGGCCCGGCGGAACTCACCCCGCCCCTTTGTCCCTGTCCTGATCAACGGGTGGAGCACTCGATCGGGGTGATAGACCCGCTCCAGGAAGCGGTTGACCTTGGGGCACAGCTCGCCGCGTGAATACGGGTGATCTGGGTTGCCGCGCAGCTTGACCGCCCGGCCATCCTCCACTGTCACCACCCATCCGCACGAATCGGGGCAATCGTGATGACAGGTGCCGAGCACGGTTTCGACCGTCATGCCGGAACGGTAGCCGCCGTCTCAGGGCGGGCCGAGTTGGTGAGGGCCTACCAGCCCCGTTTCGAAGAGGTGTCGGGGAGCCGGGCCTCCTGACGATATGGGACCACCTCGATCAGCTCTCCGGCTCGGATTCTCTCCTGGATCGCCTTCCAGGGCTCGACCCGGAACAGATCGGCGTGATGTCCGAGGAACACCTCTCGAAGCGCCGGGGCCAGCCCGAGGAACCGCTCGTGCTCCTCGGGGAAG
This sequence comes from Acidimicrobiia bacterium, assembly GCA_036556665.1. Lineage (GTDB taxonomy): Bacteria > Actinomycetota > Acidimicrobiia > Spongiisociales > ZC4RG35 > JARDZU01. The sequence continues at coordinate 32,066 of DATBIX010000011.1, read as the reverse complement.
ACGTCGTGGTCGCCCACCGAGAACCAGGGGTCTGCCAGCATCGCCTCGGTCTCGTCGCGCGCGATCGGCATCTCCCGAAAGTTGATGTCGGTGAGGGCGCTGAGCTCGTCGTAGTCGTAGAAGACCACCCGACCATGGCGGGTCACCCCGAAGTTCTTGGGTAGGAGGTCGCCGGGGAAGATGTTGGTCGAGGCGAGGTCCTTGATCGATTGGCCGAAGTCGACCACGGCGCCGGAGGCGGCAGCCACCGAGGACTCCCTGACGTAGAGGTCGAGGGGCACGACCCTGCGCTCGACGTAGACGTGGCTGATGACCACCGAATCTCCTTCCAGCTGGACGGTGTCGGCCGCCTCCGATAGCAGCTCGTCGAGCACCTCCTGGGAGAAGCGAGAGCGGTGGAACTCGAGATGCTGGAAATCCTGGACGTCCATCAAACGGCCGGCGCGGTCGTGTTGGAAGACCAGGCGGTACTTGTCCATGACCGACCGCCGGGTGGTGTGCTTGGGCGGGGGAAACGTGTCCCGGATCACCTTGAACACGTCGTCGTAGCCTGGCATGGTGAACACGATCATCACCAAGCCTTTCGTGCCCGGGGCCGGCTCGAATCTCTCGTCGGAGGACCTGAGGTGCCGCAGCAGATCGCGATAGAGCTCGGTCTTCCCGTGCTTGTTGTGCCCGAGCGCGATGTAGATCTCGGCAACCCTCTTCCTCGGCATGAGCCTGCGCAGGAACTGGACCAGGTCGTAGGGTCGGGGCACGTCGACGTGGAAGTAGGACCTGGTGAAGCTGAAGACGATCGACGCCTCGTCTTCGGTGAGGAGGACGGCGTCGACCAGGATCCCCTCTTCCTCGTTGGACAGGGCCAATATCAGGGGCAGCCGCACCGGCCCGGCATAGAGCAGGCCGACGATGTAGGCCGACTGACCCCGGTAGAAGACCGATTGCACCACCTCGGCCTTGCCGATCACTGCCGATGACCCGGGTCGACCCAGGTGGCGGTCGATGCGCTCTGCCACTGCATGGGCGTCGGCCTCGAGCCGGGCGTAGGGCACCGAATGGGAATGGGTGAGGAGGATCTCGGCTACCAGCCTGGCGGTCGACTCGCGGCGGTCGAAGGTCTGGTAGACGGCGTCGGGCGGGGCGATGGGGGGTGTGTCGAAGTCGGTGTCGACGAATTCGATGTGCTCGGCGACGCCGACCGTGTCGAAGACCCTCCTGGTCACGGAGTTGTAGAAGGTCTCGGCCAGCTCCCAGTCCTGGCGGTCGGAGATCAAGCTCGAGTAGACGGCCTTGATCGCCACCCACACCAGAGGGTCGCCGGTGCGGGGGCCGAGCATCTGGTTGATCGAGTCGATCACCCGATCCACCACGACTGTGTAGAGGCGGAGGCGCTCCACGGCGTCGCTCTGCATCCCGCGCCAGTCGCGCTCCTCGAAACGCCGCGGGGCGCGGCGGTTGATCGTCCGGAACCGGGAGATGAACTCGTCGAATCCATCCAGGATCCGGTTGGCACCGAGGTTCGACAGTCGGCTGTCGGTGAGTGGTGTGGTCATGGAACGGACCCGGAGGATCAGCCTATGAAGGCGGAGATCTCTTCGACCACACGGTCGGGGTGGGTCCAGGGCGCCTCGTGCCTGGCCCCGACCAGCTCCACGACCCTGGCGTCGCCGATGGCGCCGACCAGTTGGTACTGCCAGGCCGGCGGGACCAACTGGTCCCGGGTCGGGATGATCACGAGGGTCTCGGCCTCGAGCCCCCCGATCCATGGTCGTGAGTCGAATCTGAGCAGGGCAAGCGTGGCCTGGGCTCCGGCGTCGACGTCGCGACGGTGAGTCTCCTCCCAGAGCCAGCGAGCATGGCGCTCCTCGACGGCACCGGTCTGAAGGAGGTAGAACGCCCTCACCTCAGGGGTCCCCAGCCCGGTGAGCCGCTCCCAACCCCGGGCGAGAATGGCCCCGATGGCCCGCAGCGCTCGGATCGGCTGGGGGTGGTGGGACATGGTGGCGAGTAGCACGAGCCGCTTCACCCGCCCCGGGTGGCGGTGGGCCAGCGCCTGGGCCACCGTCCCCCCCATCGAGTAGCCGACCACCGACACACCGTCGAGGCCGAGCTGATCGAGCACACCGGCCATGTCGTCTGCCAGGTCGTCGATGTCGAACCGGTCACGGGCCAGGGGGGCCAGGCCATGGCTTCGATAGTCGACCATGATCACCCGGTACTTCTCGGAGAGGGCTGGCCCTATTCGATACCACTCCGCCAGTGAAGACCCGGCCAGCCCGTGAATGAGGAGGACCGGTGTCGAGCCGTCGGGCCCCAGCTCCCTGACCAGGAACTCCTGATCACCGACGAAGACCGTCCGCCCCGGGCTTCGCCATGGATGCTCCTGGGGCGGTGGGAACCGGGGGCTGATCACGGGTGCGAACGCCCGCCACAGCAGGATGCCGGCCGCGAGACGCCGAAGCCACCTCATCAACCCATCTCCCCCACCGCGAACACCAGGTCGTCGACGGGACGCCCGCCTGTCAGGTGCTCGTCGATGATCCGATCGAGGGCTTCGAGATCGACGTTGGCATACCAGGTCGCCTCCGGGTAGACGACGCAGATCGCCCCTTGCTCACAGATGCGGAGACAGTCGACCTTGCTGCGCAGCACCGATCCGGCGCCCGGGCCGGTCTCAGACGCCTCCCGCTCCGGGTCGCCCGACCACGACGGCGGCGCCGAGGTCAGCCCCAGCTCCTTGAGCCGGGACTTGAGATGTCGCCATAGCTCACTGGTGACCTCGCGCGGGGCGCACTTTGGCGTGGTCTGGTCGGCGCAGAGGAAGATGTGATGCTTCGCCCTCGGTATCGATAGGGCCTCCGCGATGGCGACGAGACGCTCTTCCGGGCTCACGTTGTGACGATGATCCCCGCGCCGGGCGAGAAATGGCCAATCGTGACGGCGCCGGGGACCGCGGCGAGGTAGTCCTCGACCCGGTCGACGGGAAGGGCGGCCATGATCCCACCCGAGGTCTGTGCGTCGGCGAGCAGCTTCAGCTCGCTCTCGGCAACCGAGGATCGGACGAAAGTGGAGACCGACTCGAGGTTGCGTTGCGATCCCCCGGCCCACATCCCGGCCTCGAGCAAGGCGCGGGCTCCGGGGAGGACCGGAACGCGGCCCATCTCGACGGTCGCCGCCACGCCCGATCCCAGACAGAGCTCCCGAAGGTGACCGAGCAGGCCGAAGCCGGTCACATCGGTGGCACCCGATGCGCCGTGGGTCACGAGGGCCGCTCCGGCGAGTTCGTTGAGCGTCGTCATCGACTCGATGGCCCTCGCCGCGACGTCGGGTGGGCACGTGCCACGCTTGATCGCGGTGGTGATGATCCCGACCCCCAGAGGCTTGGTGAGGACCAGACGGTCGCCCGGGCCGGCCCCGGCGTTGCTGACATAGCGATCCGACGGCACGGTTCCGGTGATGGCGAACCCATAGGTGGGCTCCGGGCTGTCGATCGAGTGCCCGCCGACGACGGTGCATCCCGCCTTCGCCATGACTTCGAGACCACCCTCGATCACCTGTCCGGCTATCTCGAAGTCGAGGGTGCCCCGAGGCCAGGCGAGGTACTGGAGGGCCGTGATCGGCGACCCTCCCATGGCGTACACGTCGCTCAAGGCGTTGGCCGCGGCGATTCGACCCCAGTCGGCCGGCCCGTCGACCACCGGGGTGAAGATGTCCATGGTCTGGACCAGGGCCGTGCCATTGCCCAACGAGAACACCCCGGCGTCATCGGAGGTGGACACTCCGACGAGCAGATCGGGGTGGGTGGAGGCACTGTGGCCCCTCACCGGCTCCAATACCTGGGACAGCTCCTCGGGACCGAGCTTGCAGGCACAACCGGCTCCGTGGGAGAACTCGGTGAGTCGGACCGACGACACGGCCCGAAGATAGCTGCGGGGGCCCGGAACCAGGACGGGCGGCCCGGCTGCTGCCGCTAGCGACCCGCATGGAATTAGCCTTTGGCGGCCCATGTCCGAGCACCAGACATTCCTCACCCCTGCCGCCTTCGAACAGAAGCGGCATGAGCTCGAGCAGCTCAAGACCCGCGGTCGGGAGGAGATCGAAGCTCGAATCGCCGAGGCTCGGTCGCACGGCGACCTTCGGGAGAACGCCGACTACGACGCCGCCAAGAACGACCAGGGGCTCATGGAGGCACGCATACGCAAGTTGGAGCACCTGCTCAACACCGCTGTGGTGCGAGAAGTCGAGGACACCGGGAGGGTCGAGGTCGGGAGCGTCGTGACGGTTGTGGACACCGACGGCGACGAGCTCGAGTACTTCGTCGCCTCACAGGAGAACAAAGTCCCAGGCCTCCTGCTTGCTTCGCCCACCAGCCCGCTCGGGGCAGCCCTGCTCGGTGCCTCGGTGGGCGACGAAGTCTCATATCAGGCCCCTGCCGGCAGCTTCTCGGTGTCGGTGCTGGCGGTGCGCCCTTACGAGGGGTGACCGCCGGTAGCCTGACGGTTCGCCGTCCAAGGGCTACCGGTGCGACTCCGACTGAGACGTCCCCGTCAACTCGCCAGAGATCTGGTTGCCGCCGCGCGGCGCGCGCCCGACGAGGTCGCGGACTATCTCGAGACCCACGGTGAAGAGTGGGAGGCTCTGGCCGAGGCCGCCCCCGGCGATGCGGCCGACGTCCTGGAGCAGCTGGACGAGGAGGACGCCGCAGAGCTCTTGACCGAGCTGGATCCGGGCGAGGCAGCCGACATCCTGGAGAGGATCGCCCCAGAGCTCGCCGCCGAGCTGGTCGAGGACCTGCCCATCGAGGATCTGAGTGCTGCGGTCAGCGCAATGAGCGGCGAGTCCGCCGCCGACCTGCTGTTCGAGCTCGACGACGAGGTGACCGAGAGCGTCCTTGCCCTCATGGACGACGAGTCCGAGAAGGAGATCCGGCGTTTGCTCGTCTACCCGCCCGACACCGCCGGCGGGTTGATGACGGTCGAGATCGCGGTGCTGCCCATCGGTCTGACCGCAGGGGAGGCGATCGAGCGGATCCGCCAGCTCCACGAGGAATACGAGGACCTCTCCTACGTCTACGTGGTGGATGACGAAGGCGGGCTGAGAGGCGTGGTCTCGTTCCGGGATCTTGTCTTTGCCCGCCCGGGGGCGAGCCTCGACGAGGTGATGGTGTACGACCCGGCCGCCGTCGACGTCGGAGCCGACCGGGAGGAAGTAGCCGAGCTGACCCAGCGATATCACCTGTTCGGAGTCCCCGTCGTCGACTCCGAAGGACGGCTGCTGGGAATGGTGACCACCGACGCCGTCATCGAGGCGGTCCAGGACGAGGCGACCGAGGACTTCGCGGCGGCAGTCGGGGCGGGGGTCGGGGAGACCGTCTACACCGACGTCGCCAAGTCCTACCGCTCGCGGGCGCCGTGGCTGGTGCTCAACCTGCTCCTCGCCCTGATCGTCGCCTGGGTGATCGAGCGTCAGACCGGGATCATCAGTCGGGAACCGGTTCTCGCCGCGCTCATGCCGATCGTTGCCTCATTGGGCGGCAATAGCGGCAACCAGAGCCTGGCCGTCATGATTCGATCGCTCGCCACCGACGACGTCCCCAGCGCCCAGGTGCCCTCGATATTCCTCAGGCAATCGGGGGTCGGGCTCCTCAACGGGGTGACGTTGGCCGTGGCCGCGGCGGCGCTGACCTACGCCCTGGTGTACTCGGGCGTCTTTGCCAGTGACAATCCCCCAGGCGAGGTGGCGCTGGTGATAGCCCTCGCCTGCCTGGTCAACCTCCTGGTGGCCACACTCCTCGGAGTCGCCATACCCCTGATCCTGCGCAGACTGGGGCTCGACCCGGCGCTGGCGTCCTCGATACTGCTCACCGTCTTCACCGACGCCCTCGGGTTCGGTGGCTTCCTCTTGGTGGCGACGGCCCTGCTCTAGCGGCGCGACAGCCGGCTCAGCTGCCGATCACCATCTCACCCGAGCTCTCGAACGGGCCTCTGAAGACAAGGGTCGTCCCATTCTGCAGGCTGACGAAATGATGGAGCCCGATCGACTCCGTCTCCTCCGGGGTCCGCTCGGCCTCCGGCTTGCGGTAAGCCTCTACCGCGGCGCCATCGTCGAAGACCTCCGCCCCGAAAGTGGCCGTCCCCGACTCCACCAGGTCGAGCACGAAGTTCTCCATGTCGACGTCGGTGTAGTCGCCGGGTGGGACGACGACGTAGATCGTCTCCCCGGCCGAATCCGACTCGCGGGCCACGATCTCGTAGCTGTCCACCGTCTGGCCGACCAATGTCGTCGAAGGGGCAGATCCCTCACCGGCGGACACCGTGCTGGTCGTGGAGGCGTCACCCGACGATGTGCCACCTGAGATGACCGAGGTCGTGGTGCTCAGGTCAGCCGGGTCGTCACCGTCGCAGGCGGCGGTCGTGAGGACGAGCAAACCGGTCAGGAAGAGGTAACGGGGCAGGTGCGACGACTTCATCCCAGACCAACGTACCCGGATGGGCCCGGGTTCCCAACCTGAGATTCCAGCGGTAGCCTGCCCGCCATGCAAGGCAGACTCGGGGCTGCTTTCGTGGTCACGATCACGTTGGTGGCGGCCCTGGTGGTGTTGGGAGCCGCGCCACCCGAGGCCGAGGCTGCCCGCATGTGCCCGCCGGTGACCCTGGACGACTTGTTCCCCGAGCCGTCGCGGCCATCGCCCGATCCCTCGCCCGGCACGACGACCACCATCGTCCAACCGGACGGGCCCACCACGACGACCACAGTGGTCACCACGACGACCACCACGTCAACCGAGACGTCGACCACCACCGTCCCCGAGGAGACGACGGTGACAACCGAGCCGGGTGGCGACCCGGGGAGCTCGACCGTGCCTGGCACCACGCCTGCTCCGCAGCCAAAGCCCAAACCCAAGTGCGCGCCGTTCGTCTACACCATGAGATGGCCTCTGGCCGGCGAGGGACAGAACGTGTCCGGCTTCGGCGCCGACCGCGACGGCGGTGCCAGGCATCACAAGGGCAACGACATCGCCGCCCCCAGACTCACTCCGGTGGTGGCGGTGGCCGACGGGGTGGTGATGAGCGTCACTCAAGAGGTCGGGACCGAGAACTGCTGCTGGCTGGCGCTTCGTCACGACGACGGCTGGCAGTCCTACTACGTGCACCTCAACAACGATCGTTGGGGAACGGACGACGGGATGGGCTACGGTGTCCGGCCCGACCTCGTGGAGGGCTCCGAGGTCGCCGCCGGCGAGGTACTGGGTTGGGTCGGTGACTCCGGCAACGCCGAGGAGACGATCGACCATCTCCACTTCGAACTGCGGACGCCGTCGGGAGAGGCAGTCGATCCCCGCCCCAGCCTGAATGCGGCCAGACGCCGGGCCGATCTGCTCGACCCGCAGCCCTTCTGGCCCTATGCCGACGACGACGGCCTCCCGGCCGAGACACTGGCGGCAACCATGCTGACCGAAGGGCTCTATCTGCCCTGCGGAGAGACCATGGTCGATTTCTGCCCCGACGAGGTCGCCGCCCCCGATCTGGCGATTCAGATAGTCAGCCGACTCATCGGGAGGACTCCTCCACCCGTGGAAGGGCGATACCAAGCCCTCCCCTCCCCCTTCGACCCTGATCTCGTCGCGGCACCGGTCCTCGAGGAGGCCATGGGCTGCGCCCCGATCGAGGACTGCCTCGACTTCGGCATCCCTGAGACCGAGTTGGCCCGGGTGGCTGCCTGGGTGGCCCTCGATGCCGCCTATACCGCCTCCCTCCCCCACGAGCAGGTCCTCGAGGGATTCCCCTCGGTCCCCCTCCCCAGTTCGGAAGCGGCCGAGGAGCGGCTCCGCCAGGACGGGGTCATCGAGGAATGCAACATCCCGCTCGACGACGAGAGGCTGCTGAGCCGGCAGGAGACACTTCTTCTATTGGTCTCTTGGGTGGACGGGGTGAACCCGGAGCCTTGCCTCCTCCCCGGTCAGCGCGTGAGCTGAGCGAACTCTCGGGAGAGGCGGGCGGTGACTGCGCCCTCGACGAACGCCCGCCGCCCCACCGCCGAGACCGGCTGGATGTCCCGGATCGTGGACAACGCCATCACCTCGTCGGCCAGATCGAGCCGGTCCAAGGTCCACTCGCCCTCGCGGGTCTCGATGCCCAACCCGTCCGCCAGCTCGAGCATGACCCTCCGGGTGATCGAGTCGAGGATCCCCAGGCTCAGCCCCGGCGTCTCCACCACCCCACCGATGACCCAGGCCACCGAGAAAGTGGGACCTTCCAGCATCACGTCTTCGATGCTCGTCAACAGGGCGTCGCCGAAACCCCCCGCCACCGCCCTGCGGCTGGCGGCCATGTTGGGGGCATAGGAGAGCAGCTTGGCACCGGCCAGCTCCCAGGGCACTCCCGCCGCGTGCCACGGGGCCACCATCGGGAGCAAGGTGGTGGGCCCGGGCTCCCGAGACCAGGGATGCCCGAAGACGACCACCTGGGTCACCGCCTCCACTCCGGGGAGGGCTGATCCCCTGGTGACCACCACCCGCACCGCACAGTCCTCGCCCTCAGCCGCAACGCGCTCGACCCAATCCTCGATGTCAGAGCGTGCTGGGAGGGTGATGTCACAGATCTTGGCGCTGCGGAAGAGACGGTCGAGATGGAGGTTGAGGCCGAATACCCGTCCCGAACGAGACTTGAGGACCTCGAAGCACCCGTCGCCTCGCAGCACCGCCGAGTCGGTGACCGAGATCGTCCCCTCCGACTCGACCCCGTTGATCAGGACTGTCGTGGTCATGGCCCGGGCGCCCGGTATTTGTTCGTGATCGGGAGCCTGCGGTCCTTCCCGAAGGCCTTGACGGTGATCTTGACGCCTGGGGCGGCCTGTCGCCGCTTGTACTCGTTGCGGTCGACCATGCGTGCCACCGACGACACCACCCCAGGATCGAAGCCGCGGCCGGCGATCTCGGTCACGCCCATGTCGGCTTCCACGTAGAGCTCGAGGATGGCATCGAGCAACTCATAGGGCGGCAGTGAGTCCGAGTCCTTCTGGTTGGGCCGCAGCTCGGCCGAGGGCGGCTTGTCGATGGTGCTCTGGGGGATGACCTCGGAGTCCTTGTTCCGCCAGCGAGCCAGGTCGTACACCATCGTCTTGAGCACGTCCTTCAGCACCGCGTATCCCCCCACCATGTCGCCATAGAGGGTGGCGTACCCGGCCGCCATCTCCGACTTGTTGCCGGTGGCGATCACCATCGGGCCGTGCTTGTTCGAGATCCCCATGAGCATCGCCCCCCTGGACCGTGCCTGGAGGTTCTCCTCGGCCACGCCGAACCCTGTGTCACCGAACACAGGGGCGAGGGATTGGAGGAAGGACTCGAAGACCTGGTCCATCGGGAGGAGGTCGAATCTGATGCCCAGGTTGGAGGCGACGGCTCGGGCGTCGTCGATCGAATGTCGTGAGGAGAACCGGGACGGCATGGAGACACCCCAGACCGCCTCGGCACCCAAGGCGTCTGCGGCAATGGCAGCCGTCAGCGCCGAGTCGATCCCACCGGAGAGGCCGATCACGACCTGGTCGAAGCCATTCTTGGCCACGTAGTCGCGCAGACCGGTGACCAGGGCGCGGTATACCTCCTCTACCGGGTCGAGCAACGGGGTCACCGAGCCCGGGTCGAACGTCTCGCCCGGCAATGGGACGTCTGCGATGAAGAGGTCCTCGTCGAACTGCGGTGAACGGTGGACGATCGTCCCGTCGGGGGCGACGACCAGCGAGCATCCGTCGAACACGAGCTCGTCCTGGCCTCCGACGAGGTTCAGGTAGACCACGGGGACGCCGGTCTGGCGCGCCCGCTCCGAGATCATCTGCTCTCTTTCCCCGGCCTTCCCCCTGTGAAAGGGCGAGGCGTTCACATTGAGCAGCGCCCGGGCGCCGGCCGCAGCCTGTTTTGCCGGCGGGCCGTCGGGGAGCCAGATGTCCTCGCAGATCGACACTCCGCACACCACTCCGTCGATGTGCCACGTCTTCGCCGGCTCTTCGCCCACCGCGAAATAGCGGTCCTCGTCGAAGACGCCGTAGTTGGGCAGGTGGACCTTGTGATAGGTGCCGAGCAGCTCACCGCGCTGGAGGACGGCAGCCGCATTGGCCACCTTCCGGTCGTTGGCATCCACCGAGCCTCGTGCAGGCCCAGACGACCTGTCGACGAAGCCGACTACCACCGCGGTCGAGCCGGAGCGCGAGGCGAGCCGGTCCAGGGTCTCGAGGCCGGCAGAGACGAAGTCGGAGCGCAGCACCAGGTCCTCAGGTGGGTACCCGTTGATCGCCAGTTCCGGGAGGAGGAGCACGTCGGCTCGCTCCCCCTCCGCCCACTGCATCGCGTCGAGGATCCGTGCCTCGTTGCCGGACAGATCTCCGACACACAGATTGAGCTGGGCGCCTGCAACCCGAAGCGGCATCCCCTCACGATACGCCCCGTCATAGCCTGTCGCCCGTGACCGAACGCGCATCCACCCCCACCATCCCGGCGCAGGTGCGGCCGAGGCTGGAGCGGCTGATCACCGACGAGGCCACGCGCTCGGACATCGCAACTCTGATGGAGTCCGGGCCCGATCCGGAAGGAGCCTGGGAGCGTCTGATCCCGATACTCGAGGCCGACTTGGGGGTGGCCCGGGATCCGACGCTGCTCAGGCGAGCGTGCGCCCTCGCCGGCGCGTCCCGCCCCCTGAGCCAGGCGGTTGCTCGCCATCCGTCTCTCCTCGCCGGGATCGCCCCAGGCACGACGATCCCGCTGCAGGTGCAGGCGGCGCTGGCTTCGATCGCAGCCGACGATATGGCAGGGGTCACCGACATGCCGACGGCGACCGCCCATTTCTCAGACGCTATCGACCGCATCGTCGAAGGAGCCCTCGAGATGGCGCGGGTAGAGGTGGCTGCCAGGCATCCGGAGGCGACCGATCTCCCGTTCTCAGTGGTGGCGATGGGGAAGTGGGGGGCGCAGGAGCTCAATTACGCCTCTGACATCGACCTCATCTTCGTCCACGACGTGGTCGGCGACGACGATAACGCAAGTCGAGCCGCCGCCCTCGCCCTTGCGTCCCGTCTCCTCTCGATCCTGTCGACCGCCACCTCCGACGGGCCCGGTCTCGCCGTGGACGCAGCCCTTCGCCCCGAGGGGTCGATGGGCCCCCTTTCGAGGAGCATCGACGGTTACACCCGCTACTACGCCCAGTGGGGGGAGGCCTGGGAGCTCCAGGCCCTGCTCAAGGCGAGACCGGCCCTGGGTGATCCCGAGCTAGGGGACAGATTCGCTGCCGTCGCCGCCGCTGCGGTATGGGAGGTCGGACTCGACGTCGATGCGCTGCGCAGCATTCGCCGGCTCAAGGAGCGCTCGGAGCAGGAGGCGAGGCCGGCGGACATCAAACGGTCGCGGGGCGGGATCAGGGACATCGAGTTCTCGGTCCAGCTGCTCCAGCTGGTGCACGGCAGACTCGATCCGGAGCTGAGGCAACGAGGGACCCTCGCCGCTCTGGATGCCCTCGCCGAGCTCGGCTTCCTGGAGACCGAGGACCACGTCCGACTCGGCGCTGCCTACCGCTTCCTCCGCGATCTCGAGCATCGCATCCAGCTGTGGGACCTGCGCCAGACCCACGACCTCCCCCAAGACCGGGATCGGCGCAACCAGATCGGGCGTTCGATGGGGCTGACGACCGACCCGGCCGCCGAGCTGGACCAGCGGCTGGCCGATGTCAGATCGATCGTGCGCGACGTCCACGAGCGTCTCTACTTCAGACCGATCTTGGACGCGTTGGTCGGCTCGCCGAGCGCGCGCCTCGGAGTGGAGCAGGCCGGGATCCGGCTCGAGGCACTCGGGTTCAAGGACGTTGTCGCAGCGCAGCGAGCCCTCGCCGACCTGACCTCGGGGCTCAGCCGGCGCTCACGAGCGATGCACCAGGTGCTACCTCTGATGCTCGACTGGCTCTCCTTGACGCCCGACCCCGACCTTGGCCTGGCCCAACTCCGCATCGTGCTTGCCAACACTCCCGATCACGCCGCACTGGTGACCCTGCTGCAGGTCAATCCGCTCGCCGGCGAGAGACTGTGCCGGCTCCTGGGAAGCAGCCGCCTGATCGGGGACCTGATCGATCGAATTCCCGAGTTCATCCCCCGACTCGCCGACGACCGCCTTCTCGGGGACATCAGGGAACGGGATGCGGAGATCCAGAGGCTGCTCGGCCTGCTCGAGGCCAGACCGGACCACGACGCCCGGGTGGGCACGGTGCGGCGCTTCGCCAGGCGCCGCAAGCTGCGGATCGCGGCTCGCGACATCCTGGGGGAGGTGGACACCGTTGCCACTCTCGCCGCACTCACGGACACCGCCGACGCTGCCGTGACCGGGGGGCTCATCATCGCCTCCGAAGGCGACCCGGCCGGATTCGGTGTGATCGCCATGGGCAAATGGGGAGGAGGCGAGCTGTCCTATGGGTCAGACCTCGACCTCATGTACGTGTTCGACGACGACTCGAGACGCGAGGATGCTCAGCGGATCGCGACCGAGCTCAGTCGCGTCCTCTCGGAGCCGAGCCGCCATGGCAAGGCGTACACGCTCGATGCCGATCTCAGGCCCGAGGGCCGCAAGGGGCCACTGGCCCGGTCGATCGAGGGTTACCGGCGCTACTACCAGGAGTGGGCCGAGCCATGGGAGCTGCTCGCTTTGATCAAGGCCCGACCGGCAGCCGGCGACCCGAAGCTGGGCTCCTCGTTCACGGGAGCCATAGGAGATTCCGTCTGGCGGCAAGAGCTGCCGGTCGAATTCCTCCGCTCCATCCGGGCGATCAAGGCCCGGGTCGAAAAGGAGCGTATTCCCACCGGGGAAGACCCTGACTACCACCTGAAGCTGGGCCGGGGCAGCATCAGCGACGTCGAGTTCCTCACCCAGCTTCTCCAGCTCCGCCATGGAGGTCGCATAGCGAACCTCAGGGTCCCTGGCACGTTGCATGCACTCGATCGCCTGAGAGAGCACGAGGTCCTCCCGGCAGAAGATGTCTCGGTTCTCGAGGAGGCCTACCGTTTCTGCACCACGGCGCGCCTCCGACTTCACCTCCAGGTTGGGCGGGCGGTGGATTCCCTACCGACCGATCCCGACGCGCTGCGCAGCCTTGCCTCCTTTCTCGGATTCGACCGGCCATCAGCCCTACGCGACGAGTATCGCCGTGTCACCCGTCGGAGCCGCCAGGTGTTCGAGCGGCACTTCTACGAGTGACCGGGCTGCCGGTGCGGGGGCGGGCTCCTGGAAACCACACCGGGTTAGCCTCTACCGATGATCAGCCGGGCGCAGCTGGAGAGTCTGGTCGAAGGGGTCATCCCCCAGGCCGTGGAGCTGCGACGCCTCCTCCATCGGCATCCCGAGCCCGCGCACCAAGAGCACCAGACCACTGCCCTGATCGTGGCGTCACTCGCCGAGAACGGCATCAGCGCCGAGACGAGGCATCCCAAGACCGGCCTCTGGGTCGATCTCGGGGATCGGCCAGTCATCGGCTTTCGCGCCGATCTCGACGCCCTACCCATCGATGAGCCGGAAGGGGCAGTGCCTCGGTCCCAAGTCGAGGGATGGATGCATGCCTGCGGGCACGACGCCCATGCCGCCATCGCCTTCGGCGTGACAGTTGCCCTTCGTCAAGCCGAGCTGCCGGTGGGGATCAGGGTGCTGTTTCAGCCGGCAGAGGAAGCGTGGCCGGGCGGGGCGATGGAGTTGGTCGCCGAGGGGCTGGTCGATCAGCTCAAGGCACTGCTGGCGTTTCACGTCGACCCGTCCCTCCTCACCGGTCAGGTAGGGAGCCGGGTCGGGGCCATCACCGCCAGCGCCGACAGCCTCACCATCGTCCTCGAAGGCCCCGGCGGTCACACCGCCCGCCCCCACCACACAGTCGACCTGGTGGCCGACGCCGCCCGCTTGGTGCATGAGCTGCCCGGTGTCCTCCGGCGCACCATCGACGCCAGGAGCCCGCTCACTCTGGCGTTCGGCTCCATCCATGGCGGCGAGGCGGGGAATGTGATACCGACCCGGATCGAGCTTCGTGGGACCGCGCGCACGCTCGACCGGCAGCTATGGGAGGTTCTCCCCGGTCTCGTCGACAAGGCGATAGGAAGCCTGCTCGCCCTGTCCGGAGCGGACTACACCCTCGACTACACCCAGGCGATTCCCCCCGTTGTGAACGACGGAGCCGTGGTCGAGGCGGCCACCGCGGGGATTTCCGCGGTCCTTGGGCCCGAGACGGTGGTGCCGGCAGAGCCTTCGATGGGAGGCGAGGACTTCGCCAACTACCTGACCATCACCCCGGGTGCCCTGTTGCGGCTCGGCTCGACCGGGCGGGGCATCGATCTCCACTCTCCCGGCTTCGTACTCGACGAAGCCGCCATCGGGTTCGGAGTCAGGGCAGGTGTGGCCGCCGTCCTCGGAATGGTCGAAAGACTCTGATCGACCAGGTAGGTGCCTCTGGTTACGATCAGCGGCCGATGACCACCGAGCCCGTCCCGCCCTATCAGCCGCACATCGGCGAGACCCGCCAGTACTGGCGTGACATCATCCTCGGCGTCAACGACGGGTTGGTCTCGATCTTCCTGCTCGTCGTCGGAGTCGCCGGTGGTGGTTTGTCCGCCGACCAGGTCCTCCTCACCGGTCTGGCGGGGGCAGTGGCAGGGGCGGTGTCGATGGCGGCCGGCGAGTATCTGGCCACCAAGTCCCAGGACGAGGTCCTCGAGGCCGAGCTCGAGCTGGAGAAGGTGCACATCCGTGACCACCGCGACAAGGAGTTGGCCCAGTTGCGCGAGATGTTCGGCGACATGGGGATCCTGGATGCCGACATCGACGACGTGGTCGCAGCGTTCGATCGCTCGGACCTGGCCATGCTCAACGCGATGAAGGCGTTGGAATTCGGGCATCCCGACTCCGAGCGGCGCTCGCCGTATCGAGCCATGGTCGCCTCGGGAGGGCTGTTTCTGGTGGGCTCGCTGCCCTCGATCATTCCCTTCATCGTCTTCGACTCGACCACCACCGCATTGACCTGGGCAACCATCCTCGCGATGGCAGGCCTGTTCATAGTGGGCGTGGTCAAGGCCCGCGTGGCCAGGCACCACTGGTTGAGGTCGGGGTTGGAGAATCTGGTCATCGCAGGAGTGGGCGGGTTGGCCGCCTGGTGGATCGGCAGCGCGGTTGGCACCGCAATGACCTGAGATCTTGCTAGCGGCCGACATCCAAACTGCTTGCAATTGTTAGCAGCTTGCTGTATACTAATCAGTAGTGAACGAGAGCAAGCACACTGACCTCGGGTCTTTCATCCGCCAGCAGAGGGAGAGGGCCAACCTCTCGCTCCGCCGGTTGGCCGACTCGGCGGGGATCTCCAACCCCTATCTGTCTCAGATAGAGCGAGGGATCCGCAAGCCGTCGGCAGAGATCTTGAGCCGGTTGTCACGTGCCCTCGAGGTCTCGGCCAACTCGCTGTACTCGATGGCCGGGCTCCTCGACGAGGACGTGCGGTCGCCGACGATCGTCGAGGCCATCGACGCCGATGAGCGGCTGAGCTCGAGTCAGAAGAAGGTGCTGCTCGACATGTACCGGGCGTTGATCCAATCGAACGGGTCCGTCCACAGCGAAAAGGAGTGACAATGGAGACCAAGAACGTTCTCTACGCAGCCGTAGGAGCGCCGGTCGTTGCCGGACGCAAGGTGAGCGAGAAGGTCCAGAGCCTTCGCACCAAGCTGAGCGAGGGCGCCACCGACTACACCAAGGCTGCCGGAAAGACGATCGACACCTGGGCCGTCGAAGGCGAGAAGGTCGTCGGTCGCATCAGCGAGGGCAAGGTCGTCGACGAGATCACCTCGAAGGTCGATCTCGATCAGGCCAAGGAGCAGGTCAGCAAGCTGCGTGACCAACTCGAGGACATGCTGGCCACCTGGCGCAGCTCGTTCCGCCCGGAGAAGGTGGGCGAGAAGGTAGAGGTCGAAACCAAGGCCCCTGCCAGGAAGCCCGCCGCCCGCAAGCCTGCCGCCAAGAAGACCACCACCAAGGCTTCTGCTGCGAAGACTGCCAAGTCGACCGCAGCGAAGACGAGCACTGAGAAGCCCGCCTCGGCTCCCGCCGAGAAGGCTTCCTAGAGCTCACTCCTCCTCACACCGCAGAGGGGCCCCTCGAGGGCCCCTCTGCGTTTTTCCAGACCGACCGATCAGATGGTGGGCTCCAGATCCCTTGCTGCCTCTATCCAGGCCTCGACCATCGACTCGGTGGGAAGCCGTCGGACCACCTTCGAGTCACCATTCAGCCCGATGATCTTCGCCAGCAGAGCGGTCGGGTTGCGGCGCCGCAGGTCCTTGAGGGTGTCCACTCCGGCGACGACGAGTAACTCGGCGTACTCGGCTCCTACCCCTCTCACCCGAAGCAGGTCGGAGTGGTTGATCCACTGCTGCAGGTCACGAGGGTCGATGCCGGTGGCACTGGCCAGATCGGCCCGATCCTTGCGGCTCGCCGCGGCGTCGATGAGCCCCGTGCTGGTGCGCACGCCTGCCTTGCGCAGCTTGGTGGCGTCTCTGTGTCCGATGCCTGCCACCTGGTCGATCCGAGCCATGAGCCTTTTCTGATCAGCGAGCGAAACAGCGCTTCGACTCTATACCGAATTGCTCACGCGAGACCAGGGTGCTTGGGGCGCAAGTCGACCACGTCGGTCTCGGTGTCGACGTCGCGTGGGGCAAGGTCGGAAAACCACACCTCGTTGACCCACTCCGGGTGTGCCTGCCAGAGGCGTTGCGCTCCCTCATCGCCCTCGAGCGACAGGAGTCTGGGCCACAACGAGCGGTCGACAAGGACCGGATTGCCCCAGCTGTAGCGGTACTTGGGCACCGAGACAGGGTCTCCGGACTTGACATGAGACGCCATCAGCTCTTCGACCACCTCGACGGGAACAGCCGGCTGATCGCCGAGCACGATGAGGGCGCGGTCGCTCCTGCTCAGCCGGGTCAGGGCGTCGATGGCGACCCGAATCGAGGAGGCGATCCCCTCCTCCCACTCCGGGTTCTCGATGACGCCGGCGTCGCCCAGCTCGCTCTCGGCCAGGATGCGCTCGAAATCGTGGCCGAGCACCACCCAGACCTCCTCGACGGGGAACTCATGGGTCCGGGCAACCACATTGCTGAGCAGGTTCGAGTCGCCCCAAGGCTCAAGTTGCTTGGGCCTTCCCAGACGCCGCGATGAGCCTGCAGCGAGGACGATTGCGGCGGTGGTCAAGTGGTCCCGCCCTCTCTCACGCCCGGAGCGGTCGCCCGGTGAGCTCGAGGCCGAGGTCGTGCCGGTATCGCACCGAGATCATCTCGGCGAGGATGGCGATCGCCGTCTCCCCGGCGGTTCGTGCGCCGATGTCGAGGCCGACCGGCCCGTGGATGCGATCGACCTGCTCCGGAGTGAAGCCCTGGGCGACGAGTCTCTGACGCCGTGCAGCGGTCGTCTTGGCCGAGCCCATCGCCCCGACATACCGCACCTCGGTCGGGAGGAGGAGAGGCCACAGAGGGTCTTCGAACCGGCGGTCGTGGGTGAGCACGACCACGAACGTCCTGTGATCGAAGGACGAGGCGTCGACCACATCGCCGGGCCAGCCGATCCGCAGCTCATCGGCCCCGGGGAATCGCTCCTCGGTCGCGAACGCGGGGCGGGGATCGGCCACCACCGTGTGGAATCCGAGCATTGCGGCGTGCTCGACCAGCTCCTGGGCGATGTGGACCGCTCCGAAGACGAAGAGTCGGGGCCTCGGGGCGATCACCTCGAAGAAGATCTCATGGTCCTCGTAACCGAGGGTCGCACTCTGTTCTCGAGCCATCAGCTGGAGGCCATCGGGTATGGCGCTCGGGGCGATGCCTTCGGGGATCTCACCGGCCAGCAGCCGGCCGTCGTGATCGAGCACCGCTTTGGAACCTTGCCCGGTCCCGGCGATGACGGTCATTACCGCCCCGAGAGCGTCGTCTTCGATCAGCCGGCGGGTGGCGTCGAGGACCGACGACGTCACCATGGCTCGATGTAGACCTGGATGGTCCCCCCACAGGCCAGACCGACGGCAAAGGCCTCGTCATCGGCGATGCCGTAGGTGACCAGCTCCGGCTCTCCCGAATCCAACACCGACAGGGCGCGGACGACCACATCGTTCTCCACACAGCCTCCTGAGACGGAGCCCTGCATCTCACCGTCCGACGAGATCAGCATCATGGAGCCGGGTCCACGTGGGGCGGAGCCGTAAGCCTTGACCACGGTCGCCTTGGCCACACGCTTGCCACGATCCACCCAGTCTTGGCGCTGGGCCAGAGTCTCTCTCATGTGCCGCAAGAGTACCGGTGGCGGTCAGAGCGGGATCGGGAACCGGATCAGCGCGCCGACGCCATGTGAGTCCAACGGCGAGGGGACGATCAGTTGGTAGACCTTTCCTCCGGTGGCGACCACGGACTCCATTGCCGCCGCCACGATGTCCTCCACTTCGAACATGGCCGAAGCGCACACGGGGCACGTCTCGCCGGAACGAGCAAGGAACCCACACTCGTTGCAGATGGCCCCGGGCAGGGTGAACTCGCCGGCCACCACCAGCGTGTCGACAGCCTGGGCGTTACAGGCGGCCAGGGCCGGAGAGAGGCCGAGGACGGCGAGACCGTCACTCCAAGCCGTGTCGCAGACGCGGCCGGCCACGGCAGTGTGCCGCTCCCGCCGCATCTGCTCGGCCTGCTCACGGAGCGTGACCCGAATCGACGAGGTCGAGGTGCTCTGCGGGTTGGCCACGAACGACGACCGGTGGAGACGATCGAGATAGGGATGAAGGGTGCGCCCGACCTCCTCGATCGTCTCTTCGTGCCCTCCGATGGAGAGGAAGTCGAATGGCCGCTCCAGATGCCTTTCCAAGAGGAGAGCCCCCGCCTCTCGCCACATCTTCAGCGACGCATCGTCGGCGCGGGAGCGAACCACATGCTCGTCATAGCCGGCAAAACCCCCGTAGTTGGGCTTGCCGATGTCCGCTGCCAGCGGCCGGTCGATCTCCTCGACCAGGTCGCCGCTGACGACGAAGACCCGAGCGCGCGTCTTGTCGGCTACCAGCACACCGGCTCGCCACGCCCGAGGTGCGGCACGCAGGGGCCTCAGGTAGGGACGAGGACCCAGAGACGAGATGCTCGAGACGGGATGGGTGAGCGACTCGACCAGAAAGATGTCATCGACAGATGAGGCAAAGATGGCATAACCCGGGGCGGCCTCTGCTTCCAACTGATCCGCCTGCCGATGGATCCTCTCGGCATCGGCCCGGACGCTCTTCTGGACGGAGCGACCGCGGATCTCGGCCCCCTCCTTGACCGGCTTGAGCAGGTCGGTGAGAAGGGCGGTCATCCCGCCGGGGCTTGGCCGGTCCACATAGACCGAGATGAGTGAACCGGAGGGGCTTCTCATCCCGGCTATTGGATCGGCTAGCAACAGTCACCTCCCGCTTTCCCGGTCCCCGCCGTAGGTGGGCGCCCGTGATCGCTGAACCGGCAAGCTACTCACCGGCTCCGTGGCGCGTCACAGCAGCCTGGTCAGCTCAGTGGTCAAGTCATCGAGCAGCCACGCCAGGTAATCCATGACCTCTCTCTGCTCCTCGGGCAGGTCCTCGTGATCCGCCTCGACCTCGACCCCGAAGCGAGCGCCGAGGGCGAGCCTTCCCTCATTGAGCACCTTGAGCAGCGAGCCCGCATCCTGGGCGCTGAGCCGGACCCGGCCCTGCTCGGTCATGACGCGCTCGAAGACATGGCGGTCCGCCCGACGCGCTGCACTCAGCTCTTCCCCCATCAGCCTCCACCACTCCTCGTTCGCCTCGGGATCATCGAGGTACACGGGGACGTGGAGCCGTTGTGCCGCCCGATCATTGCCTCCCTGGGAGACGGTGGCCAGCACCTCGAGGAGACCGGTGAGGAACACCTTCTCCTCGGCCGCCAGGTTCACCTCCACCTCTCCCCGCGTCGCCCTGAACCTGCGGCCCATCACTGCTCCATCGTGGCCCACAAACCGTGGCCGTGGAGCAGGTAGCAGTCGACCTCGGCTTTCTCCCGAGGACCGTCGGAGACGGTCGCCCGCCCCTCGTGGTGGACCTGGAGCATCAGCTCGGTGGCTTTCGCCTCGTCGTAGCCGAACAACTTGCGGAACACGTACACGACGTACGACATCGTGTTCACCGGGTCGTTCCATACGACCACCTGCCAGGGGCGGTCGATGTCGACGCCCTCCCCCGTCTCGGGGCGCTTGACCGGAGTGGGACTGATCGTCACCTGGTCGAATCGTAGGCCGGTCGGCCCAGGTCGCCCTCGCTGACCTCGTCCCGCACTCGTCAGCTGCCGGGCAGCGACTCGAGCAGGCCCTCCCGGCAGACTTGCGCCGCCGAGGCGAAGTCGGGATCGGCATAGGGGATCTCGGCAACCGGGAATGGGGAGCCGACCCCCATGTAGCCGGGGACCGGGTCGGGGAAGTCCTCCACTCCCAGGTCGACCATGCAGTCGCTGAACTCCCGCAGCTGCTCCAGGACGGCCTCGCGCAGCTGGTCTTCGCCCCCGAGGTCCAGGGCGCCGGTCTCGAGGTGGCCGGTGCAGCGCGACACCGCTTCGGCGACCTCGGCATCGCCGAAGTCGAGCGTGGCCATGACCAGGTCGAGTCGGGGCCGCCCGGTGGCGTCGATCGGAATCTCCTCGATCTCGAACCCGTTGCCCGCCATGCATTCGCGGAAGGCTGCGATCGCCTCGGATGAGGTAGCCGTGGTGGTCGTCGTCGGCGCCACGGTGGTCGTCGTCTGGGGCGCGCCGGTCGCCGACGGCTGATTGGCGTCCGAATTGCAGGCGGCGGCCAGGAGCACCACCACCACAATGACGGTCGACCGGCCGAGGATCACGCCTCTCCGGGCTCGGCTGTCCCGGCGCCTGACTCCTCCAACCCATCGGCGAGGATCATGGCGAGATCTCTGACCCTCACGTCGTCCCGGCCCAGCTCCTTGACCCCGTCGTCGAGCATCACGAAGCAGAACGGGCAAGCCACGGCGATCTCGTCGGCCTCGGTGGCGAGAGCCTCCTCGGCGCGCTCGATGTTGATCTTCTTGCCGGTCTGCTCCTCCATCCAGAAGCGAGCACCCCCCGCCCCACAGCACAGCGCCCTGGTCCCGTGACGAGGCATCTCGACCAACTCCGTCGGGCCGGCGGTGGCCAGGACCGACCTGGGGGCGAGGTAGACGTCGTTGTAGCGACCGAGATAGCAGGGGTCGTGATAGACGACCTTTCGGGCAGCCGCGCCGCCCCGAGGTGGTGAGGGGAGGGCGCCGCTGGTGAGAAGGTCGGCCAGGAGCTGGCTGTGGTGCACCACTTCGTAGTTGCCCCCGAACTGGGGGTATTCGTTGCTGATGGCGTTGAAGCAGTGGGCGCACTGGGTGATCACCCGCTGCACCCCCGCCTCCTCGAAGTTGGCGATGTTCTGGAGGGCAAGTTGTTGGAAAACGAACTCGTTGCCGGCGCGGCGAGCCGGGTCACCCGTGCACACCTCGCGGGTGCCCAGGATGGCGAAGTCGATCCCGGCCCGATGGAGCAGGCGGGCGAGGGCGACCGACACGGCGGTGTTGCGATCGTCGAACGAGCCGGCACAACCGACGAACCAGAGGTAGTCGGCGGAGGTCTTGCCGTCCCTGCCCAGCACCGGCACCTCGAAGTCGAGCTCACTGGTCCAGTCGGCCCGGCTCTGCTGGCTCACCCCCCACGGGTTGGCCTGGTTCTCCATGGCGACGAATGCCTTGCCCAGCTCACCCGGGAACTCAGACTCCATCAGGGTCAGGTAGCGGCGCATGTCGAGGATCCGATCGACGATCTCGATGTTGACGGGACAGATCTCGTCGCATGCCCGGCAGGTGACGCAAGCGAACACCTCCTCCCCGCGCACTCGATCGAAAAGGCCCCCTTCACCGTCGAGGACGGCCAGCGACGACACCGGGGGCGACACCCCGGCCACGGAGGCCGCCACCTCACCGGTCTTCAGCACGATCTCCCGTGGATCGAGAGGCTTGCCGGTGATGTTGGCGGGGCACACCGAGGTGCATCGGCCACAGATCGTGCACGAATCGGTGTCGAAGATCTGCTTCCAGGTCAGGTCGGTCACCACCGAGGCGCCGATGGTCTCGATGTCTTCGATCTCGAGGAGATTGGGCATCTCGCGCATCGCTCCCTTGGGCCTCGTGCGCGCCGAGAGGAAGAGATCGGCCGGGGAGGTGAACATGTGCCGGAGCTTGGTGACCGGGATGACCACCAGGAGAGCGACGAACGAGGCGACATGGATGATCCAGAGCACCAAATGCAGATCGGCCGCCGCTGACGCCGGGATCAGGGCCGAGAGCGGGTATCCCACGAAGGACCAGACCTCGAAGTCGGGGCGGCCCACCAGCGAGATCCGGCTGGCCTCGGTGAGGACACCGGTGACCCCGATCAGGATGAGGAGGGAGAGGACGACCGCGTCATCGGGCTTGGTCTTGGTGCGGATCCGCCACGGGCGCAGCAGGTACCGGTTGGCCACCAGCAGGGCCAGGCCTCCCAGGTAGGCAAGTGACGCCAGGTCGAGGATGGCCGAATACCCCTGGTAGACGCCGCCGTGGAGGAACTTGAGGTTGGCGGGGAGGAGGTGGTCGATCTCGAGGGTGACGGTTCCGAGGAAGAGCACGACGAAGCCGTAGTACATGGCCGTGTGCATCAACCCGGCCGAGCGGTCGCGCATCACCGTCTTCATGTGCAGTCCGGAGGCGAGGTCTCCGATCCGGCGTCCCCACCTCCCGGTGCGACGGTCTGCGCCTCCCAGCGCCCAGGCCCGGGAGCGAAGGGCGAACAGATGGAACATCAACCAGAGGAACCCGGCCACTGTCAGGTAGAACACCACCTGGAGGGGGGCGGGCACGTTGCCGAACACCTCGCGCCCGATCTCGACAGGAGGATGCTCGGGCAGAGTCCCGAGGAGCCCGAGTGCGACGGTCCCCAATGCCGAGATGAGGCCGAGCCCCTCGAGGATCTGAGCCGTCGTCGGTCGCCGGCTCACCCGCTCCTCCTGCTCCTGCCGTTCCTCGGTCATGGACATGGCGGCGCAGTGTAGGAACCATGGTCGCTGCCACCGTCTCGGTCGATATTCGACCGTCCGCCATGTCATTCGATATTCATCGAATCCTGCCTTGACATTCGAGAGTTGTACAAGATATGATTCATTCGACACTGATCGAACAAACCCGACATACAGAACAATGATCGAATCAACTAGCAGCGTATCCAAGATCCGTGACCTGACCGTCCCGTCGCGACGGATCCCAATCGAAGTAGACGGCGCCGGCACCTACGAGGTGATCCTGGCCATGTGGACCGCTTTCAACCCGGAGGAGAGCAACTCGGCCTTCGACCTGGGGCCGGAGTGGATAACCTCGATCCAGGAGGCCACGCCCCCCGACCTGGCCGAGGAGATCCGGGCTTTGGGAGGGCCTTTCTGCTCGCTCTGGCTGGGCGTGCTCGGGCCGGTCGCGGCGGCGCCGCATCCTCATGACGCAGAGCGAGTGCTCAAATGGCTGGCCACTGTCGACCCGGACCGGTTCCAGCGTTGGATGCTCGGCTACGTGGGGCAGCACGCCGACCCTGCCCTCATCGAGCAGGCGGTCGAGGGCGATCCCGAAGCCGTCCGTCGCATCGTGGTCGAGGGTCGTGGTGAGGGCAAAGACCCCGAGATGGTCGATGAGGTCGTGTCGATTCTCCAGATCCCGAGCGAATCCCTGCGTGATCGGATGATCGAGACGATCACCCGGTTCCGGACCGAGGTCTTCGCCGAGCACGAGCCGGTGTTCTCGGCCGCCATCGGCCGGGCGGCTGCGGCCCAGCGGGCCACGTCATCCCGGGATGGCGCCAAGGCGGTGATCGAGGAGGTGACCAACGGGCTCGACTATGAGGTCCCGATCGGCGTCTGCCGGGTCATCCTGGTCCCATCGGTCGTGCTGCGACCCCTATCGCTCATCGACCAGCATCGCGACACGCTGCTCGTCTTCTACGGCATGGCCGACGAGTTCATCGACTCGGACCCGGAAGCTCCGCCGTCCTGGCTCGTGAAGACCTACAAGGCACTGAGCGACGAGCGGCGGCTGCGCATCCTGCGCCGGCTCTCCGAGGGCGAGACCACCCTCGACGAGCTGACCGATCTCCTCGGGCTCTCCAAGTCCACGGTGCACCACCACATGGGAGTCCTCCGGGCGGCCGGCCTGGTCCGGGTCCGCATCCAGGACAGCGACCACAAGGAATCCAAGACCTATGCCTTGAGGACGCAGGCGCTTGGCGACGCCGGGGCGTTCCTCGACACCTACATCAAGACCGAGCGGCGAGCCGCCTCGAGTGAATGAAGGGCATGCCATGACACCGATGCTCTATGAACCGATTGCGACCGATCGACTGGAGGCGGCCCGAGGCCGCGCCTACATCTGGCGGCTGCGCAGGGAAGCGAACAAGAGCGAGGGAGGCCACACTCTCCGCGCCGCCGTGGGCCAGCGCCTGATCGCGGTCGGCGAGCGTCTGGCCAGGCAGGCCGAAGACCCGAGCGGGCTGCGCGAGGCCGCCTGACCTCTTCCCTCAGTCGAAGAGCGAGCGCAGGAAGAACCAGGCGTTGGCGGGGCGCTCGGCGAGGCGCCGGGTGAGGTAGGGATACCACTGCGACCCGTATGGCAGGTAGATGCGAACCGGGAACCCGTCGGCGATCAGCTCTCTCTGCAATGTGCCGGCCACCCCATGGAGCATCTGGAACTCGAAGGGGGCGGCCCGTTGCGCCGCCAGCTCCCGGGTGAGCCTCACCAGGTCCGGGTCATGAGTGGCGATGGCAGGCCGGACCAGGTGGTTGCCCATCAAGGTCGCCAGCTGAGCGGCAAAAGCGCGATCCACCTCGCGTTTCGAGGTCAGGGCGACGTCGTGGCCCTCGACGTAGGCGCCCTTGCACAGCCGGATGTGACCCCCAAGGCGCATGAGCCGATCCAGGTCGGCAGGGGTGCGATGTAGACAGGCCTGAAGTGCCAGGCCGAGGTTGCCGTGACCGGCTTGTGCCTCCTCGTAGAGGCGGACGGTGGCATCGGTGTACCTGGAATCTTCCATGTCGATGGTGATGGTTGTCCCTGCCTCGGCGGCGCTGTGCGCCATGCCGTCGAGAAGCTCACGGGTGACCTCTTCGTCGATGGCGAGCCCGAGCTGGGTCAGCTTGATCGAGACGTTCGAGTCGAGGCCCTCATCGGCGATGATCTTGAGCCCCTCGAGGTACTCGTCGCGTGCCGCCAAGGCCGTGACGCGATCGCGGCACTCCTCTCCAAGGAGGTCGAGAGAGACTTGGAAGCCCTCGTCGTTGAGTCTGCGCGCAACCGCAACTGCCTCATCGAGGGTGTCGCCGGCGACGTAGCGCCTGGCCACGGCCTTTCCCGGCTTGGTCCCGGTGATCGCCTTCTCGACCGGTCCGGCCCGGGTGGTGGCTGCCACCAGCCGGGAGAAGACGCTCAAGCCTGCTCGCCGAGCTCGGCGGCCCGCCTGGCCGCCGCTCTCACTGCATCCTCCAACAATGCCCTGAACCCGCGTTCTTCCAACACGTGGATCGCCGCTGCCGTCGTCCCTCCCGGTGACGTGACCTGCGATCTCAGCTCCGCCGGGCCTGTATCCGTGTCGGTCAGCAGATGCCCGGCTCCCCGGATCGTCTGATGCACGAAAGCCTCGGCCACATCGCGGGGCAGACCTTCCCGCACCGCCGCCTCGGTCAAGGCCTCGGCCATGAGGAACACGTATGCCGGGCCGGTGCCCGACACCGCCGTCACCGCGTCGAGGAGAGACTCGTCCAGCACCCGCACCGGTCCCACCGCTCCGAGGACCTCTTTGGCTCGGTCGGTGTGCTCCTCGCGGGCGTAGGAGCCGCGGGCGATCCCGGTCACACCTTCCCCCACCAATGCCGGGGTGTTGGGCATGGCCCGCACCACGGCCACCGCTCCGAGTTGGTTCTCATAAGTCGCAGTCGTGATGCCCGCGGCGAGGGACAGCACCATCTGATGCTTGCCGACACGCATCTTGAGCTGACCGAGCACGGTGGGGACGTCACGCGGTTTGACCGCCACGACCACCACGTCGCGATTCTCGATCGCCTCGATCGGATCGAGCGTTATCAACGATCGCGATCTCTTGGCCAGCTCGGCGGCCCGCTCTTCGCGACGGACACACAGTGAAAGGTCCGCCGCTGCCCAACCGGCCCGCTTCAGCCCGGTGAACAGGGCCTCCCCCATGGCGCCGACTCCCAGGATCGCAACCGACGAATGCTCTGCCATGCCCGGATTATAAAAAGGTCGGCGCCGCCTCAGCCCAAGCGGGAGCGGATCAGCTCCACGACGGTGGCCACGGCCCTCGGGTTGTACCCCTCCGGGATGATCAGGTCGGCATGGCGTTTCGACGTCTCGACGAACTCGATGTGCATCGGCCGCACCGTCGTGAAGTACTGCTCGATGACCGAGCCGACCGTCCGCCCCCGCTCCTCGATGTCACGTTCGAGACGACGGGCGAGTCGCAGGTCGGGGTCGGTGTCGACGAAGATCTTGAGGTCGAGCTCCGAGCGCAGCTCGGGCTCGGCCAGGACGAGGATGCCCTCGACGATGATCACCTGGGTAGGCGCGACCGTGACCGTCCGATCCGACCTGAGGTGATTGGCGAAGTCGTAGACGGGCTTCTCGATCGGCTCTCCCGACCTCAGGGCGACGAGGTGCTTGACCAGCAGCTCGGTTTCGAGAGAGGCCGGGTGGTCGTAGTTGACCTTGGTCCGCTCCTCAAACGAGAGATGGGGCATGTGCCGGTAATAGGCGTCGTGCTGGACCAGGGCAACCCTGCCTTCGAGTGTCCCGACCACTGTCTCGGCGATCGTGGTCTTGCCCGAGCCGGATCCGCCCGCGATGCCAATGAACAGGGGGTGATCCGCCTTCCAGGGGCTGGCCTCGGGCATCGCCCGGCGACGTTACTTGTCGCCGACTCTGCTGCGCAGCCTGCGGATCTCGTCGTAGACGCCGTCGGTGAGGGTGGTCGAGGCTGGGGCGGCGACGCCCTTGAGGTCTGCGGGCACCCGCTCCGGCTTGGAGGCCACCGCCACCGGTTCGGGCTCCAACTCGGCCTCGGGGTCGGGCTCGGCTTCGACCTGCTCCACCGGCTCATCGGCGGCGGGCTCTCCGCCTTCCCAGGACGGCTCAGGAGCCGTCGCAGCAACACCCTCGGCGAGTCGGTCGAGCCAGTCGGTTTCGCCCTCTTGAGCCGTCACCACCTCGGCCAGGCCGAGACGGTGCAGCGTGTGGAACATGCGGACTGCGGTGCCGCGGCCGTAGGTCTGCTCGAGGTTGTCGAAGTTGAAGGAGGGCACCAGGTTGACGAACACGTGCCAATCCTCGGGCTCGATCGATCGGGCCTCCTGGATCTCCCGCACCAGCGAGACCCCGGCAGCCTCGAAGAGACCGGCGTCGATCACCTCACCCTCGAGCGACTGGAGGGCCTCGACGTCGAGTAGCACTTCTTCGACGGTCCATCCCTTGGCGTCGGGGCCATCGGCGGCGCCAACCGAGAACGAGCCTTCTTCCACCGTGGAGAGGACGTAGAGGATGTCGGCGACCCCGGCCCGGTCGGTGCCGCTGTGGGTGCCGCGCGAGCCGCTCAGCTCTGCGCCGGTCACCCGTCCCTCGCGGAAATGGACACGGCCACGGCGCTGACCCTCGATGTCGAGTGACCCCGTCTTCTTGGTGACCTGCATGATCTGGAGCAAGTCGTTGATGCTCCAGTCAGATAGCTCGCCCGAGAGATGCATCGGTTCCTTCCGTGACCCTTGACCAGCAACTATCGGCACGGATCGGGGTGTGGTTGAGGCTCCTTCAGGCCTTTTTTGCCGCTTTCATGGCCTTCTTCCGCTCACGCAACACGAGCACGTCGGCGTAGTCGGCCACATCGGCGATCGACGGCCAGTCGGCCGCCTTGTCCTCCCATCCCGCCGGCCGCACACCCAGTCGCTTCCCGAGAAGACCGACGAAGATGCGGGACTTCTCGGCCCCGAAACCGGGAAGGGCCCTGAGCCTGCGCAGCAGCTCATCACCGTCCTCTGCCGTCTCCCACAGCGCCTCGGCCCGACCTTCGTACTCGTCGACTATGACGGCAGCGAGGTCGCGGGCCCGATTCGCCATCGAAGCCGGGTAACGATGGATCGCCGGCGGGCCTCGGAAGATCTCCTCGAGCCTGGCCTGGTCGGTGTCGATCACGAGGCGCGGGTCGAGCTCGCCGCCGAGCCTCTCTTTGAGCAGTTGTGGACCGTAGAAGGCGCGCTCCATCGGAAACTGCTGGTCGAGGAGCATCCCGAGGAGGAGAGCGAAGCCGTCGTTGGCGAGCAGGCGGTTGGCCTCGTCAGATTCGGTGAAGGGGAGTGACTGCGGTCGGTCCATCCGGCCAACCTAGCTGCGGCGCCGTGTCAGAAGATGAGGCGGATCAGGGCGTAGAGAATGAGCAGCCCGGCGGGGGTGTAGGCGGCCAGCGACGTGAGGTCTCGGTGGGGCTCGTTCATATCTATCGTTCCTTGGACGTCACCGTACGGGCGATTGGTTGCAGGAGAAATGGGGGTTGTCCCCTATTCGACCCCGACAACCTGTCCGGATTGGAAACCGATCGAGAATGGCCAACGACATCTACATCGTCGATGCGTGCCGGGCCCCGATGGGGAAGCTCGGGGGCCGGCTCGCCCACGTGCGCCCCGACGATCTCGCCGCCCATGCCATGTCGCGCCTTCTGGCGCGGCAGCCATTGCTCGACCCTATGGCCATCGAGGACGTGTACTGGGGAGCGGCCAACCAGGCGGGTGAGGACAATCGCAACGTTGCTCGGATGGCCGCCCTCCTCGCCGGGCTGCCAATCGAGATCCCGGGCGCCACGGTGAACCGGCTGTGCGGTTCTGGCATGCAGGCCGTGATCTCCGCCAGTCATGCGCTCGGGGCGGGGTGGGGAGAAGTGATGATCGCGGGAGGCTCGGAGTCGATGACTCGTTCCCCATACGTGATCATGAAGGGCGACCGGGCCTACGCCACGGGCTTTCCGGAGTCCGCCGACACCGTGCTGGGCTGGCGATTGGTGAACCCTCGCATGAAGGAGCTCTATCCGCCGCTGACCCTGGGGATGACCGCTGAGGTGGTGGCCGAGAAGTACGACATCAGTCGGGAGGACCAGGACGTCTTTGCCCTCCGTAGCCATCAGCTGGCTATCGCCGCGATTGCCGCCGGCAAGTTCGAGGACGAGATCGTCCCGCTCGAGGCGCCGTCCGATGCCCGGGGGAGGAGCCTGGTCACGGTGGACCAGGACGAGGGCCCCCGGGCCGACACCTCACTCGAGGCCCTTGCCGGGCTTTCCCCCGTGTTCAAGGAAGACGGGACGGTCACTGCGGGCAACTCGTCACCCATGAACGACGGGGCCGCCGCGCTTCTCCTCGCCACCGAGAAGGGGCTCGAAACCCACGGGCTCCAGCCGATCGCCCGCATCGTGTCCTCGGCTGCCTCCGGGGTCCACCCGGACGTCATGGGGATCGGTCCGGTACCTGCATCCGAGAAGGCGCTGGCCAGGGCGGGGCTCGGTATCGACGATGTCGACCTCGTGGAGATCAACGAGGCATTCGCCGCACAAGCCGTGGCATGCATCAGGCTCCTGGGCCTCGACCCCGACCGGGTCAACGTCAACGGCGGGGCGATAGCGATCGGGCACCCTCTCGGGGCCTCAGGAGCTCGCATCCTCACCACACTCGTGCACGAGATGGGGAGGCGTGGGTCGCGCTGCGGGCTGGCCACGATGTGCATCGGAGTGGGGCAGGGGATCAGCACGGTCGTGGAGCGTGTCTGACCCACCCGGGCCACTTCACGGCAACCTCATCGTCGAATTCGGCAATCTGATCGCAGCGCCTTACGCGGCGATGCTTCTCGCCGACCTGGGGGCCAGGGTCGTCAAGGTGGAGCCCACCACCGGCGACCTGGGACGCGGTTTCGGGCCGTTCCTGAACGGCGAGTCGACCTTCTTCATGACGGTGAACCGGGGAAAGGAGAGTCTGGCGCTCGACCCCGACGACTGGGTGTCGAAGCGGGTGCTCGACCACCTGGTCCGCAAGGCCGACGTCCTGATCCACAACCTGAGGCACGGCGCCATCGACCGGCTCGGATTCGGAGAGGAACGAGCCCGCGAGCTCAACCCCACGATCGTCTATGCCGCCATCTCTGCCTTCGGGGCGACCGGGCCCTATGCGGAGCGTGCCGGGATCGACATCGTCTTCCAGGGCGAATCGGGGATGATCTCGATCACCGGGGCCGCCGGCGACGGCCCGAGGAAGACGGCCACCACGATCGCCGACTACGTGGCCGGCACCAACGCCGCCATGGCGATCGCCGCCGCCCTCGCCGAGAGCCCGAGAAGGGGCCGGCGGGTCGACGTGTCGCTGCGCGACGGCGTGATGGCGGTGCAATCCGGGTGGAACGCCCTGGCCCTGGCGGGAGACGCCCAGCCGGAGCGAACCGGCACGGCCAGCCCCTACCTCGCCCCGAACCAAGTCTTCCAAGCCGCCGACGGCCCGTTCACCCTGGCCATAGTCTCCGACCGGCACTTCGAGATCCTGGCATCGTCGCTGGGACGGCCCGATCTGAGCCGTGACTACCCGACCAACGAGAGGCGGATGGAGCATCGGGAGAGCCTCGCCCGCAAGCTTGCCCGGGTGTTCAAGACCGAGACAGCCGACCATTGGGTCGGGATGCTCGGCGAGGCTGGTCTGCCGGTCGGCCACGTCCTCACCCTTCTGGAGTCGTTGCACGATCCCCAGGCCCGTCACAACCAGATGATCGTCGAGTGGGACCATCCCGTGGCTGGCAAGGTCGAGACCACCGGGTCACCAATCCAGGTGGATCGAGCCCCGGCACGAGCGAGCACGGCGCCTGCCACTCTCGGCCGGCACACGAGACCGCTGCTGCGGGAACTGGGCGTGGACCCCGAGACGATCGAGCGCATGATCCAGACGGGCACCGCGGTCGTATCCTGATCGAGTGATCCATTGGGCTGCCGATGTCGGCGACGCGTGGGACGAGGTCGTCGCCGAGCTGACCATTGTCTTCCAGCTAAGTCGAAGGGCAGCAAAGGAGGAGGAGTCGGTTGTCTTCGTGGTCGGACAAGACGACCTTCTCGGCCGACGCGGTCCGGGGAGGGCGATGGTTGCCGGCGGCATTCTCTCGGCTGCTCGAACCGCAGCATTGGAGGGAGCCCACAAGGGATGGAGCGTCAACGTCATCGCCTATGACCAGGACGTCGACCGAAGCCTGGTGGCCGAATGGGCCGAGCGCCTGCTCCAACCGGGAGGTGTCACCGGCGAGCTGATCCGTGTCGGCCCCGGCCACCTGGGAAAGGCCCTCCCATGAAGGGCACCATCGTCGTCACCGGGGCGGCGCGCGGGATCGGGAGGGCGATCGGGGAGAGGTTGGCTGGGGCCGGGCCGTTCACGGTGATCGGGGTGGACGTCGCCCCCGAGCTTGCCCTCTCCGAGCAGGTCACCCCGGTTCAGGTCGACCTCACTGCGCACGACGGGCCGGCCACGGTCGCCGACGCGGTCGAACACGCCGGTCTTCCTCTCCTCGGCCTGGTCAACAACGCCGGAATCACCAGGGACTCCCGTCTGGTCAACATGACCGACGAGGACTTCGCAGCCGTGGTCGAGGTGAACCTGGGCGCCGCCTACCGCCTCTCCATGGAGCTGGCGCCGGTGATGGGGGAAGGCTCGGCCATCGTCAACATCGCCTCCCGCTCCTATCTCGGGAACTTCGGCCAGTTCAACTACTCGATGTCGAAGGGCGGGCTGGTGGGCCTGACCCGCGCCCTGGCCCTGTCCCTGGCGCCCGGCATCAGGGTCAATGCGGTCGCACCCGGCTTGATCTCATCTGAGATGAGCATGGGCATCCCCGAGGAGATCCGGGAGAAGATGATCGAGGCGATCCCCCTGGGGAGGATGGGCACACCTA
>DATBIX010000010.1:0-4850 GCA_036556665.1 Acidimicrobiia bacterium | reverse complement strand
TTCGACCTCGAGGCGATCCGTGACCTACAGCATCTCGACATGGTGGCCCGGTACCCGCAGTCCGGGGAGGTGTTTCGGGGGCGCGACAACTACACGGCGATGCAGGAGGCGTACCCCGGTCTGCCTCGGGGGCAGATCTCCACGGTCACAGGTGAGTCCAACATGGTCGTGCTGCCTTCGTTCATGCCCTTCGGTCACCCCAGGGTCACCGTCTTCGGCGGGGACAACTTCGTCGTCGAGGGGATCGTCACCTATCCCAATGGGGATATCTACAACATCGTGATGATCCTCCGACTCCAGGCTGGCAAGGTGATCGAGGAGACGTGGTACTTCGCGGCACCATTCGAAGCCCCGGAATGGCGGCGGCCCTTCACAGACTGAGCACGGCGA
Source organism: Acidimicrobiia bacterium (assembly GCA_036556665.1). Classification (GTDB taxonomy): domain Bacteria; phylum Actinomycetota; class Acidimicrobiia; order Spongiisociales; family ZC4RG35; genus JARDZU01. Next base: position 4,460 of record DATBIX010000010.1, on the reverse strand, counting down.
GACCGGCAAGAAACGATCGCGGTGCGCAGGGCATAATCGGTTCATGGATTGGAAGCTGGAACTGGTGGCGATACCGGTGTCCGACGTCGATCGGGCCAAGACCTTCTACACGGAGCAGGCCGGCTTCGTGCTCGACCACGACCACGAGGTCGGCGACGAGATTCGATTCGTTCAACTGACCCCACCCGGTTCGGCCTGTTCCATCGCCCTGGGACGAGGGATCAGCGAGGCTGCTCCCGGATCGGTGAAGGGTGTCCAGTTGGTGGTGGACGACATCGAGGTGGCCCGAGCCGAGCTGGTGGGCCGCGGCGTGGAGGTCAGCGAGATCAACGACTTTCCCTGGGGTCGGTTCGTCTTCTTCGCCGATCCGGACGGGAACGCATGGTCGGTGCAGCAGATCCCCGCCAACTTGGAGGCGTGAGCCTCAACCGATCGGATCCAACCGGATCGTGGTTTCCAGCACCTCTGGTCTGATCATCGCGTCGAGGGATCGGCCCGGCCGGTACTTCCGGCGGAAACCGTTCGAGGTTCGCTCCACCGACTCGGGATCGGTGGCGGGCTCGGCCCGGAATCGGTGCCGATCGCTCCCGACTATGAGACTCACCTCGGGATCGGCCAGGGCTCGCTGGTACCAGCGTCCGGATTGCCCGAGGTACGACCGGACGAAGACTTCGCCTTCATCGACCACCACCCAGATGATCGCTCGAAATCGACGTTGTCCGGCCCGGGTCTCGATCAACACCTCCTGGGCGGCATCGATCTGGTCGAGTTGATCGGCGCTCAGTCTCATCGTCCTCGCCTCGCTAATTGCCGGGTCCCGGCCCAAACCGGGATGTCCCACTGCGAAACCGGAGCCTAGAGGTCGAGGCAGAACCCGGCAGATGGGGCCGATCCGAGCAGATCTCTTCAGACCCGGTTTCGTACACTCGCCCTGTGCCGCCCACCCACTACGCCAAGAGCGGTGATGTCAACATCGCATACCAGGTGGTCGGCGACGGGCCGACGGACGTCGTCTACGTGCCCGGATTCGTCTCCAACATCGAGGTGATGTGGGAGGACCCGGGTCTTACCCGATTCCTCGAACGCATCGCCTCGTTCTCCCGATTGATCATCTTCGACAAACGGGGGACCGGTCTCTCCGACCCGGTCTCCATCGACCGGCTCCCCACCCTCGAGGTGAGAATGGACGACCTGCGCGCGGTCGTCGATTCGGTCGAGTCGGAGAGCGCTTTCCTGTTCGGCCACTCAGAGGGTGGGAACATGTGCGTCCTCTACACCGCCACCTTCCCCAACCGAGTCCAGGGTCTGATCCTCACCGGCTCATATGTGAAACGAATCCGCAGTGACGACTATCCCTGGGCCCCCACCTGGGAGGAGCGGCTCGATCACATCGTCGAGGTCGAGAGGAACTGGGGAGATGAGAGCCTCGTCGATTTTTACGCCCCCAGCCGCGCCGACGACCCCGCCTTCCGAGCCTGGTTCCAGCGTTACTCCCGTTTGTCGGCGAGCCCACAGGCAGCCAGCGCCCTGATGCGCATGAACTCCCAGATCGACGTCACCTCGATTCTCCCCACGATCCTGTTGCCGACCCTGCTGCTCTACCGAGTCGAAGACCAAGACGTCAAGGTGGAGGAGGGCCGCTACATCGCATCCAAGATCCCCGGTGCGAAGTTGGTCGAACTGCCTGGCGCGGATCACTACTTCTGGGCGGGCGAGAGCGAGACCATGCTCGGGGAGATAGAAGAGTTCGTCACCGGGCAGAGGACGACGATGCCGCCGGAGAGGGTGCTGGCCACGGTCCTGTTCACTGACATCGTCGGATCCACCCAGCTCGCCTCCGACCTCGGGGATCGGGATTGGCGCGCCCTCCTCGGCCGCCACAACGACATGGTGCGAAGCGAACTGACCCGTTGGCACGGCATCGAGATCGGGACGACGGGTGACGGTTTCCTGGCCCGATTCGACGGGCCGGTGCGGGCGATCAGTTGCGCCACGGCGATCCAGCAGCGGATGGCCTCAATCGGGATCGAGGTGCGATGCGGAGTCCACACGGGGGAGATCGAGATCGTCGACGGCAACGTGGCCGGGCTGGCCGTGCACATCGGGGCGAGGGTGGCGGCTCTCGCCAAGCCGGGCGAGGTGTTCGTGTCCCGAACCGTTAAGGATCTAGTGGCCGGCTCCGGAATCCAGTTCATCTCTCGCGGTGTCCACGAGCTCAAGGGTGTGCCCGAGCCATGGGAGCTGTTCGCCGTGGCCTGAACGACTGCTTCACATCAGGGCGGGTCTGCTCCGTTGCACCCTGGGTGAGATCAGCGTCTTGATCGGCCCCTTCGCTCCGGCCGTCATCCTCTTCAACGCCATCTCGACCTCTCCGAGCGGTAGCACGGTCGGAGCGACGTCGGTCCAGGGTGTGGCCCGCCCTGCCAAGAGCCGTGCCGCCTCGGGCAGATCGATCGCTGTGTCGATCCCGTTGCTGCCGACCCACTCCAGCTCGTTGGTGGTGAGAGCGGCCAGATCGAGCTCGATCGACGTCCGCTGAAAGCCGACCGCCACCAGACGGCCACATGGGACGAGCGCCCCCAGACCGGTGCGGAGCCCGGCGACCGATCCGGTGATCTCGAAGACCACTTCGGCCTCGAGCCCATCCACAGCCGCGTCAGGGTCGACCAGGGTCGTCGTGGTGGCGCCGAGGGCGGCGGCGGTGACGAGCCGGTCCGGATCTAGGTCGACGGTGGTGACCGCGCAGCCGGCGGCAGCGGCCGCATAGGTGACGAATGATCCGATTCCGCCCGCTCCGATCACGAGGACTTCCTCGGCGCCGGTGATGCCACCTCGTCTGAGGGCATGGACGGCAATCGCCATCGGCTGGGCCAGGGCGGCGGCGTCTGAGGTGATCCCGAGAGGGCCAACTGAGACGCAGGCCGCAGCGGGGACTGTGCAATAACCGGCCAAGGCCCCGTCACGGTGGAGACCAACCGCCCAGTAGCGGTCGCAGCGAGAGGAGCGGCCGGTGACGCAGAACCGGCATTCCCCGCAGGAAGCGGACCCTGCGCTCGCCACCAGGTCGCCCTCGGTGAAGCCTTCGACGCCAGGGCCCATGCGCACCACCCGCCCGCTGAGCTCGTGTCCCGGGATGAGCGGGCCGGCATGACCGGTCACCGGGTGTCGTCGCTCCAGCGGGAACAGAATCGGCCCGTGGTCGTACTCGGAGGCGTCGGTCCCGCACACCCCGACTGTCTCCACTTCCAGCAACAGCTCCCCGGGCCCGGGCCGGGGGACATTCACCTCTTCCAGTCGGAGGTCTCGGGCGGCATGGAGGACAGCTGCCTGCATCGTGGGTGGAAAGGCGGCCACGAGCTCGACACTATCGGCGACCGGTCCTGATTGAACCGGCTCGTTGCCGGGTATTCGTGAAGCCGACAGGATCGGTTCACCCCTCGGTCCCGTCGCGGAAAAGTCGTCGACTTACGGTGAAGTCATGTCTCAGCCATCCTCCCCCGCCCGCCTCGCCACGCTCGGGACTGTCCTGTCCCTGCTGTTCTCACTTCTGCCCGCCTTGGTTTGGGCCACACCGGCCGCAGCGGCATCGACCACTCTCGTCCTCAACGAGATCGACTACGACCAGCCATCTACCGACACCGCCGAGTACGTCGAGATCAAGAACGTGTCCGGCGATGCCATCTCGCTCGACGGGTATGCAGTCCAGATGATCAACGGTGCCAGCGGAGCGGCCCAGTACCGCCTCTTTGCTCTTCCCAACGTGGACCTGCCCACCGGCGACTACTTCGTAGTGTGCGGCAACGCAGCCAGCACCCCCAACTGCGAAATGGACGTGAGCCCCGACTCTGATCTGATCCAGAACGGGGCGCCCGATGCCGTTGCCCTGCTCCTGAATGGAGTGGTCGTCGACACCGTCTCGTATGAAGGGGCGACACCGGGATTCACCGAGGGCACGTCCGGGGCGACCACCGATACGGCGAACCCAGCCGAGTCGCTGTCCCGATGCCCCGACGGCTTCGATGGCGACGCCAACGACACCGACTTCGCCCTACGCCCCACCACCCCGGGCGCCTCCAACGACTGCCCCGAGCCGCCGCCCCCGTTCGGGGTGTGTGGTGACCCGGCCGATCTGATCCACGACATCCAGGGGAACGGTGCCGCCTCCACAGTGGAGGACTCCATCGTGATCGTCGAGGCGGTAGTGGTCGGCGACTTCCAGAACAACGGCGAGAGTGACGATGGTGAGCTCAACGGGTTCCACCTCCAGGAACAGGACGCCGAAACCGACGCCGACCCGGCGACCTCGGAAGGCATCTTCGTCTTCGCCCCTGGTGCGGCCGATGTAGCCGTCGGCGACCTGGTGCGGGTGCAGGGCACCGTCACCGAGTTCACCGGGAGCGGAAGCTCGATGACCGAGCTCACCGGGATCATCGACCTGGAGAACTGTGGCGCCACCGACC
>DATBIX010000009.1:0-26548 GCA_036556665.1 Acidimicrobiia bacterium | reverse complement strand
TGGCCGATGATCTGGCCGAGTTGGAGCTGGTCATTGGCCTGTTGGAGGCGGAGAGACTCCGTCGTATCGCCAGTTTCGAATCGATGAACGGTCCGGGCCGGTTCGGCTACCCGTCATCGACCGCGTTCTTGAAGGATTGGTGTCGGGTGGGATCGGGGCGGGCGCATCGTCTCGTCGGCTATTCCCGGATCATCCGGATGGCTCCAGCCACGATGGAAGCATGGACCGCCGGCCGGCTCTCCGCTGATCAGGTTTCGGCCCTGCTCGACGGGGCCACCGCGGTGCCCGACCTGTTCTCACCAGCCGAGGAGTCACTGGTCGATATCGTCGAGGATCTCGGGGTTTCTGATACGCGACGGGTTCTCGCCTACTGGCGTCACACCGTGGACGGTCCCGGCATCCTCCTCGATGAGGTGGAACAGCAGGGCTTGCGGGGTGTTTCTGCCTCCCGGAGTTTGAACGGGATGGTCAGATTGGACGGGTGGATGACCCCGGTCGCCGGGGAAGCCCTGCTCACCGCCCTGGATGCACTCATGCCACCACCGGGGCGAGGAGAGGAGCGGACTCCCCGCCAACGTCGCCACGACGCATTAGAGGATCTGGCCCGCTCCTACCTGGACTCAGATCAGACCGCGGTAGTGGGTGGGGAGAAACCTCATGTCAGTGTGGTCTGTGACCTTCCCGCCCTACAAGGCATAGCCGGTGGGCTCCATGAGACCGAGAACGGACAACTCCTCACCATCAGCCAGCTCGGATCTCTCACCTGTGACTGTTCCCTCAGCCGGATCCTCCTCGGCCCCGATGGGGAGATAATCGACGTGGGACGAAAGACCAGGATCATCCCCGCAGCTCTCCGTCGAGGGATCATCGCCCGGGACCGGCATTGCACCTGGACCGGCTGTGACCGGAGCCCCCGCTGGTGCGACATCCACCACATGAGACACTGGGCCAACGGCGGGCCAACCAGCCCAGACAACCTCACCCTCATCTGCCGCTACCACCACAGCCTCACCCACCAAGGCGAAGGTCGTGATCCGCCCAGCCTCGCCGGATAGCGGGGCGTGTCGCCGGTCCAGAGGAGTCGACGCCGTAACTTCGAGGCCGCGGCGGGTCGTTGACTCGTCTGGTATAAATGACAGCAGTGTCATTCGCCCACCTCCACCTTCACACCGAATACTCGATGCTCGACGGTGCGGCGAGGATCGAGGACGTGGTGGAGGCCGCGGCGGCCGATGGGCAGCCCGCCATCGCCATCACCGACCACGGTGTGCTCTATGGCGTGGTCGACTTCGTCAAGACGGCGAAGACGTTCGGGATCAAGCCGATAATCGGGATCGAGGCCTACTTCACCGACGGCTCCCGCTTCGACCGACCGGTGGGGAGCGCCAAGAAGCTGTTCCACATGAACCTGCTCGCCACCAGCCAGACCGGGTACCGCAACCTGCTCCAACTGTCGTCACGGGCCTTCCTAGAGGGCTACTACTACAAACCGCGGATGGATTTCGATCTGCTCGCCGAACACTCCGAGGGAATCGTCGCCACCTCGGGTTGTCTCGGCGGCATGGTCGCCCAGTTGCTCGCCCCCGATGCGGTGAGCGAGGAGGGCAACAAGGGACAGGTCAGGGATTTCGACGCAGCAATGGCCGCCGCAGCCCGGTTCCAGGACGTCTTCGGCAAGGACAACTACTACATCGAGGTGCAGGACCATGGTCTCGCCGCACAGAAGGCGATCATGCCCGACCTGCTCGAGATCTCCCGTCGGATCGGGGCCCCGTTGCTCGCCACCAACGATGCCCACTACACCCATCGCACCGAGCACGACGCCCACGACGTCCTGCTCTGCATCCAGACCGGCTCGCTGCGCACCGAGCCGGGTCGTCTCCGTTTCGAGGGCAGCGAGCACTACTTGAAGACGGCAGAGGAGATGCGCCGACTCTTCCCGGCTGACACGTTTCCGGCCGCTTGCGACAACACACTTGCCATCGCCGAGCGCTCCGAAGTCGACCTCGAGTTCGGCAAGATCCTCCTCCCCAGTTTCCCCGTCCCCTCGGGCGAGACAGAGGTCAGCTATCTGCGCCGTCTGGTCGACGTCGGAGCGAGGGAGAGGTACGGCACCGACCCGAGCGGGGAGGTGTGGGACCGGGTTGAGCACGAGCTCAAGATCATCGAGGAGATGGGCTTCCCCGCCTACTTCCTCATCGTATGGGACCTGATCCGTCACGCCAGAGAGAACGGGATAAGGGTCGGCCCGGGACGCGGGTCGGCGGCTGGTTCGATCGTGTCCTACTGCCTCCGAATCACCGACCTCGACCCCCTCGCCTACGGGCTCATCTTCGAGCGCTTCCTCAACCCGGGTCGTCGTCAGATGCCGGATATCGACATGGACTTCGACGAGCGCTATCGCTCCGAGATGATTCGCTACGCCGCCCAGAAGTACGGGCCCGATCGGGTGGCCCAGATCGTGACCTTCTCCACCATCAAAGGGAAGCAGGCCCTGCGCGACGCCGCCCGGGTCTTGGGACATCCTTACGGGGTTGGCGACCGGGTGGCCAAGGCCATGCCGCCTTCGATCCTGGGTAGGGAGGCGACCCTCGAGCAGGTGCTCACCCCACCGGCTCCAGAGGCGGATTCGACGATCAAGGACTGGTACGCCAACGGGCAGGGTCTGCGCGAGCTCTACGAGAACGACCCTGCGACCCGTGAGACCGTGGACGCAGCGCGCGGTCTGGAAGGGCTCCGTCGGCAGGATTCGATCCACGCCGCTGCGGTGGTGATTGCTCCGGAGCCGCTGATCAACATCGTTCCCATCCAGCAAAAAGGTGAAGGCGCCGAGGTCGTCACCCAATACGAGATGTACGGGGTCGAGGCGCTCGGGCTGCTGAAGATGGACTTCCTGGGGTTGCGCAATCTCTCCATCATCGAGCGCTGTCTCGAGCTGGTCGAGCAGGGCACCGGGGAGAAGGTCGACATCGATGCCGTACCGCTCGACGACCAGAAGACGTTCGAGCTGCTCCAGTCGGGCAACACCATCGGCGTGTTCCAGTTGGAGGGCAATGCAATGCGGTCCCTGATCCGCTCCCTGAGACCGGACTCGTTCAACGATGTGATCGCCCTGGTGGCCCTGTATCGGCCCGGCCCGATGGGCGCCAACATGCACACCCTGTACGCCGATCGAAAGAATGGCCGCGCCGCCATCGAAGAGCTGCATCCGGCCCTGACCGACAAGCTGGCGGACACCTATCAGATCATGGTGTACCAGGAGCAGGTCATGTCCGTGGCCCAGGAGATGGCCGGCTACTCGATGATCGACGCAGACAACCTGCGCCGGGCGATGGGGAAGAAGATCAAGTCGGTGATGCTGGCCGAGGAGGAGAAGTTCGTCGCCGGGTGCGTGGCACAGGGCCACACCGAGGAGGTGGGGCGGGAGATCTTCGGACTCATCGAGCACTTCTCGGGGTACGGGTTCAACCGGTCGCACTCCGCCGGCTACGGGCTGGTTGCCTATCAGACCGCCTATCTCAAGGCTCACTATCCGGCCGAGTACCTGGCGGCCTTGCTCACCGCAACGAAGCGCGACAAGGACCGGACCGCGCTCTATCTCAACGAATGCCGTCAGATGGGGATCAAGGTGCTGGTGCCCGACATCAACGAGTCCGACTCAGACTTCACCGTGAGGGAGGGTCGTATCCGCTTTGGGCTCTCGGCGGTGCGCAACGTCGGGGAAGCCGTCGTCGAGAAGATCGTCGAAGGGCGGGCCGAGGGCCCATATCAGTCGTTCCAGGATTTCGTCGACCGGGTCGACATCTCCGCCCTGAACAAGAGGACGGTCGAATCCTTGATCAAGGCCGGCGCCTTCGACGCCACCGGCCACCCGAGGAAGGGCCTGACGGTGGTGTACGAACAGGTCCTCGACGCCACTGTGGAACGCCGGCGCAACGAGGACATGGGCCAGTTCAGTCTCTTCGCCGGCGACGCCGAGGCAGTCTCCAATGGGCGGATCGAGATTCCCGACCTGGTCTGGCCCCAGAAGATCAGACTCGCCTTCGAAAAGGAGATGCTCGGCCTCTACGTGTCGGACCATCCTTTGCTCGCCGTGGGCCCGTCATTGGCTGTGGCCACCACGACAACCGTCGGGCAGCTGGAGGAGCTGACCGACCGGGCCAATCTCGTGGTCGGGGGACTGGTCGCCTCGATCACCCGACGCTGGACGCGCAATGGGGAGCCGATGATCTTCTTCCAGCTCGAAGACCTGGAAGGGGCGGTTGAGGTGGTCGCCTTCCCCCGCACCGTCCACGAGTACGGGCAGGCGGTGGTCGAGGACGCGGTGGTCGTGGTCACCGGTCACCTCGATCACCGTGGTGACGACGTGAAGGTGATGGCGAGGGAGATCAAGGAGCTCGAGGTCCGCGACGACACCATGGTCCGTCTCAAGGCCCCGGCCTCGACGCTGACCCCCGACCTGGTATCGCGACTGAAGGCAACCCTCTCCAATCACCCGGGCACCGCACCGGTCTACTTGAACATGACCAGCGATCAGGGGATCAAGGTCCTCAAACTGAGCGACGCCCATCGGGTCGAGCCTCGCTCTGCTCTCTTCGCCGAGCTGAAGGAATTGCTCGGCCCCAACGCCATCCTCTGATAACGGCCGGTCAGCGGCGGATGCGGCGCTGCGCCATCTGGGCGATGGCACTGGCACGCCCATGGCGGCGGCCCAGCGCATAGGCGATGACGACGGCCGAGGCGGCAACGGTTCCGGCCCCACTTGCCGCGACGACCCGCTTCGTCTTGCGGGCAAATATGACGACCGGCCAGCCACGCTCGTGGGCGATGGCATCGAGCTCGGAGTCCGGGTTGACGGCGACCGGGTGGCCGACCGACTCCATCATGGGTAGATCCGAGACCGAGTCGGAGTAGGCGTAGCTGCGCTCGGGGTCATAACCGCGGTCGGCGCCGAGCTTCTCGATGGCGTCGACCTTGCCCGCCCCGTAGATGAAGGGCCCGTCCAGCTCACCCGTGTAGTGGCCGGCGACGACGCGGCCCTTGGTGCCGATGGCCCCGGTCATCCCCAGTGAGCGGGCCAGCGGCTCGACGATCTCCTGTGGTGACGCCGAGACGATCCAGGTGTCGCGACCGGCGTCGTGATGCATCTTGATCAGCTTGCGCGCTTCCGGCCTGACCCGCGCCACCAACCTTGGCAGCACCGCGGTCCCCACCATCTCCAGGCTGGTCACAGATGCTCCAGCGATGCTGGCCAGGAAATCGCCCTTGACGTCCTCGGTGGCGTCCCCCTTGTCGCCGAGCAGCTTGAAGCTGATGGCGGCAACCGCCCATCGCCACATGTTGGAGTTGCTGGCCAGGCCCTGGCGCCACGCCTCAACGGCGAAGGGAAAGGCGGAGGCGCCGGAGATCAGGGTCCGGTCGAGATCGAAGAAGGCGGCGGAGTTCGCCATGCCCTCAGGATATGCCGACCTCCTGCCAAGGCAACTCCCGGGCCTCGTCGAGAAGGGCGGCCAGTCCGTCGAGGTCGGTGGGCGGGGAGGTCGACCACGGGATCGTGGCGACGTGGGCGCCGTAGCGGGAAGAGAACTCCTCACGTGTGTCCCTCTGCCTCACCGTCTCGGCACTCCACCTGGCCAGGTTCTGCTCGAGGGCCGGGGAGGTGCCCGAGGGGGCCGTGGCCTCGGCCCAGTGCTCGGGGAGGATCCGGTTGAAGATCACTGCGGCGGGGCTCGTGGCCAGGCCGGGCAATTCGCGATAGAACCTGATCGCCTCCCGCACCGGCGCCGGATCTGAAGTGGTCACGACGAAGATCGCCGATGACCTCAGTACTCGCTCGATCTCCCTCCCGCGTTGGGAAACCCCGTCGTAGGTGGTGCGGAGGTCGAGGAGGAACTCGGCCACCCGCTCCAGCAGGTCCGAGCCGAGGATGGCGTCTGCCATGCGCAGCACCGGACGCGCGGCGAGGTTGAAGAAGGCGCGCCTGCCCGGGAGCGGCCCCCCGGTGATCCATCGCAGCAGCCGTCCCCCGACCAAGTCGGCCATCTGAGCAGGCGCGGTGAAGAAGTCGATCCCGCCACCTGCCGGCGGGGTGTCCACCACCACCAGGTCCCATGCCTGGGCCTGTACGAATGTGGCCGCCTGATCGGCGGCGGCATAGGACTGGGACGCCGGGAAATGCTCGGATGCTGCACGGAAGAACTCGTTGTCGGCGAGACGTGAGGCGACCTCGGGCTCGGCATGTCTCATCGCCACGGCACGCCAGGAGGCGCCGGCGTCGAGCATCGCCGCCCACAGGTTGTCTTCCTCGGCGTGGGGCTGGGGCTCGTTGCCCAGATCCTGGACGCCGAGAGCCGAGGCCAGCCGTCGGGCCGGATCCACGGTCACCACCAGGGTCCGCATGCCGTGCCGGGCGGCACGGACCGCGATCGCGGCGGCGACAGTGGTCTTCCCGACTCCGCCGGCACCCGTGATCAAGAGGGTCCGTGTCAAGCGATCGCCTCGAGTTGGTCGGCCAGGTGTGCGGCCACTTCACCAGGGGTGAACATCCCGTGGTAATAGGGAAGGACGTGGTCGGGCCGGAGCCGATCCAGCCATTCCTGCTGCTCGGCCCACAACGAGCGATGGAGCTGTGCCGCCTCGCCGACTGGGCCGGGAGGCGTGTCAGGGTCGCTGAGCTCTTCGAGGACGCGATTGGCGACGAGGGTCGGCGGGGTGACCAGATGCTCTTTGGAGAGCCAGCGCATGGTCTCCTCCGTCTCGGTCACCGGCAGCTCCTCTGCCAGGTAGAGCAAGATCAACTGGGTCATCTCCGGGTCGGCCAGCGTTGCGCTCATGTAGTCGGTCTGTGAGCGGATGCGCCCTGTCGGAACCAACTCCGAGATGGTGAGCGGTGCTCGAAGGTAGGAGCCGATCTGACCGGTGGGGGGAGCGTCGGCTATGACCACGTCCCAGCGGTCCTCTCTGACCTCCCAGAGGGCCTTGCCGATGGTGATTATCTCGCGGATGCCTGGGGCGGCCGTGGCGAGAGCGTCGAAGGCGCGGGCCAGCGGGCCGAGCCGTGTCATCCCCCGTATCCCCACCTGTAGGGCGAGGTACTCGAGGAGCGCGTCCGAGCGGACCATCTGCATGGCATGGAGTCCTGGCCGCACCTCTCGTGGCTCGAAGGCGAGGGGGCCGGTGCCGAAGTGGGCGGAAAGACCGCCGGGTGAGGCCATCTCCATCGCCAGGACGCGCAGGCCCGTTCTCTGGGCCAGCAGCGAGAGCCCGGCAGCGACTGCGGACTTGCCGACACCGCCCTTTCCCGAGACGAGTAGGAGTCGCTTGTCGAGCACCCGAGATCCGCTAGCCGGACCCGCCCAGGGGGATGCGGAGGACCAGGCTGCCGTCCTCCACGCCCCAGGCCGCCGACCCGATGAGTGCGAAGTCCGTGTAGTCGATTTGGGCTTGCTCGACGAACCTGATGCGATCTTCCCCGGCGACAGGAGGCAGAGGGCGTTCCTTCACGGCGGAGGCGCGCTCCTGAAATCTCCGCAGCATGGCGTCGACATCGAATTGGGCCATACCGGAACGCTAACGCGTCGCCCGTTTTTGCTCGGCCCGGCGCTCACCCTCCAGGCGCTCCAGGTCGACTTCTGTGTAGTCGACGTAGGTCATCGCATCGGCGAGCAGGCGGTGCCCGGCGACCTCGGCGATGGCACGGTGCATATCGTGGGCGACACGGCGATAGGCGGGGTGACCGGCCGCCTGGCTTCTCAGCTCGATGAGATGGAAAGCCTGGCGTGGATTCATCTCCATGACGAAGCGGACGTTGTGGGCGAAGGGCACCACATACTGGGCGACATCGGCCCCGAGGTCTGCGAAGAGGTCCTCGAAGAACGCCCCCGACTCGTCCATCACCGACTGCCACGGGCCCGCCAGACCCTCCGCCGCCACCTCTTCGGGCAGGTCATAGCCGAGGTGGGTGGAGTAGCGCTGCCACTCGAGGGTCATGAGGCGGTGTCGTTGCAGATCGCGAAAAGCGCCGATGTCGCAGACGACGTCGAATCGATAGGTGGTGCGCTCCATGGCCCTTCCCGGCTTGTGACGGCGGTTGGCCCGGTCACCCACCAGGGATCCGATCAGCTCGGCGCGTCTCTGAGGTGTCATTGCCCGAGCCAGGTCGAGCAGGTCTCTGTCGGGCAGCTCGGACACGGCGTAGAGCGCCGCCGCCGCGATTTTGACCTCGGCCTCCGGGTCCCAGTCGGTGAGAGTCACCGATGGCCCACTGTCGCCCGGGGCGCCGAGGCCCGCGGCCTGCGAATCGAGGTCGTCTCGGACGTCGGCGAGGTACTTCGACCAGCGGACTCCCCGGTCGTCCAGGTCCACCCTGCTCAGAAACGATGGGATGATCTTGCGCAGCTCCTGGAGCATCATCCCCGCATACCCACGTACTTCCTCGAGTGGGCTGGCCTGCATCCGGACCAAGGACATCTCGTATGCCTGGCCGGTGCCGAAGATCCCGACGTTGGACAGGGTCGAAACCGGGAGCAGCCCTCGCACCGTGTCACACGCCTTGGCCCGGATCGTGGCGGCCCACACCATCTTCGAGTCGTCCTCGGTACGTGGGAACAGCCCCTCGTAGAGAGTCACCATGTGCGAGACCATCTCGGAATAGGTGGAGAACACTCGGTCCATGTGCTCGACGTAGCGAACCGCATGCGTCGAGGCGGCGATCTCCGGGGGGACGTAGTAGCGGTATCGGTCCCCGAGCCTGGAGTCGTAGCGGATGTAGCGGGTGGACTGCTCGAGATAGGCGGCGAGGCGCCCCCACTCCAGCACCTTGGTCAGCAGGTTCGACGCCTGCTCACAAGCGAGGTGGGCGCCACCGAGTTGGGCCACCGAGTCGTCCCCGTAATCGAAGAAGATCCGCCGGTACAGCTCCTCCGCTTTCCGTGTGGCGATCAAAGGGTCTTCTCCGGCGGCACCGGCGAGAGCCTCGATGCCCGACTCCGGGTCGGCGACGAACTCGTCGAGAAAGAGTCGTCGCAGCGACTTCGAAGTTCGGGAGTAACGGGCGAACAGTGCTCCCTTGACCACCTCGGGGAGGTTGATGAGGCCGAATACCGGAAGGTCCAGGTTGGTGAAGAACCGGCCGAGGACCGACTGCTCCTCCGGGGTGAACTCCTCTTGATGGTAGGCGAACACGGGGCAGCGATTGTATGCCGGGAACGGAGGTGTTCCCGGTTACCGTTTTACCTGTTGTGGCGGTGTTCCTCATACGTCTGGGAGTTGTCCTTCTGTCGGTGACGGCGATCGGCATCGCCCTGGTTCCGATCCTGGTCCTGATCGATCTTCTCGACGGGGGCACTGGATGGGGCCTGTGCCCAAATGGGATCGAGGCATGCCACAACCCCTACACCACCGGTGCCGAGATCGCGATCCTGCTCACCCTGGGGCTATTCCTCTCGGTGTTGGGGATCAGGCTGCTGATGCGGCTGGCCCGCCGGCTCCGTTCCGATGACTACCAGGTGAGTCAGTGAGCCGGGGAGACCGCCTCCGCCTCAATTGATGCGTGGTCGGTCTGTCGCGTCACCACTACGAAGATGGCCACCAGGATCAGGGCTGCCCCCACCCAACCAGCCAAGGTCAGGCGCTCACCCAACACCGCCCAAGCCGTTGCAATTGCGAATGCAGGCTCCGCGGCGAGGATCACCGCGGTCGTCTCGGCTCCCACCACGGTCTGGGCCCAGATCTGGAGCACATAGCAGCCGGCGCTGGCCCCGAGCCCGGTGACGAGGAGCGCCGCCCACACCGACGGGTCGGGGACCGTTGGCACCTCGAGGAACGTCGACAGTCCGAATGCGAGGACCGAGGTGGTGGCGAGCTGGACCATGGTGAAGGGGACCACCGGATGGTGCCGGGCCAGGCGGGAGAGGAGTGTGATGTGCGTCGCGAAGGAGAGGGCACAACCCAGGGTGAGGAGGTCGCCTTGCTCCAGCCGGAAGCCGTCGGTGTCGGTGAGGAGGACGAGGCCCACGAAGGCGAGGGCGGCTGCCCCGATGCTCCACCAGCTGGGTGGCCGGCGAGCGAAGAGAGCGGCCAGCAAAGGCGTTATCACCACGTAGAGCCCGGTGATCAGAGCGGAGTTGCTGGCGCTCGTCTGGGCGAGACCGGCGGTCTGGAGGGCATACCCTGCGAACAGGGCCAGACCGGCGATCGCCCCGTGGAGCCACAACTTCGTCCCCCTCGGCACCGCGAACACGAGCAAGACCAGGGCGCCGAGCAGGAACCTCCAGGCCACGAAGGAGATGGGAGGGATCCGGGCCACGGCGGTCTTGACCACGACGAAGGTCGCCCCGAACACGAACGAGGCGACGAGCAGGGCGCCAATCGCCCGGCTCCGATCGGTCACACGCATCGGAGGGGCAGGTTAGGGGTGGGGGGACGGGCCTCCGGGAACCTGGTCGGTCGCAGGTGATGGCAGGCCCTACAGTCACCGGCCTCATGCCCCTGAGCAGAGCCGATGGATCGGTTCCAGCCCGCGCCGACAAGGGCAAGGCGCGCGCCATCTTCAATCGGCTGCTCCGCCGGTATCCGACGATCGGGACCGCCCTCGACTACGAGTCCCCGTGGCATCTGCTGGTCGTCACCGTGCTCTCCGCTCAGACCACGGACGAGAACGTGAATCGTGTGGCCCCGATCCTCTTTTCTCGCTTTCCGACGCCTTCCGACCTGGCCGAGGCGAATCCCGAAGAGGTGGAGGAGATCGTCTACTCGACAGGTTTCTACCGGCAGAAGACCAAGTCGATCATCAAGCTCTCCCAGGGTATCGAGGAGATTTTCGGTGGCGTGGTCCCCACCGACATCGACGAACTGGTGAAGCTGCCCGGGGTCGGGCGAAAGACGGCCAGCGTCGTGTTGGCCGAGGTGTGGGCTGTCCCCGCCATCGCCGTCGACACACACGTGCGCCGTGTCACCCGCCGACTCGGCCTGACCGGTGAGAGCGATCCGGTCAAGATCGAAAAGGACTTGATGGCCCTGTTCCCCGAGTCGGTCTGGTCGGGGCTGTCGATGCGCGTGATCCAGTTCGGTCGCGACGTCTGTGACGCTCGCCGGCCACTGTGCGGCCAGTGCGAGCTGTTCGGCCTCTGTGAATGGCCCGATCGCTATGTCTTCGCCGGTAAACCGCCCAGAGGATGACGTCCGCCCGCCTCGACAACAGGGCAATCCTCCGTCTGGCCGTCCCCGCCCTGGGGGCTCTCGCCATCGACCCTCTCCTCACACTCACCGACACCGCCTTCGTGGCCAGGCTCGGCGTCGAGCCACTTGCGGCGTTGGGAGTGGATGCAGCAATCCTCGGACTTGCCTTCTTCGGGTTCAACTTCCTCGCCTACGTGACCACTCCTCTCGTGGCCCAGGCGCTCGGTGGGGGAGACCGCGCGCTGGCACGCCGTTGGGTCGGCGATGCCCTCCTTCTTGCGGTGGTGATCGGGTTGCTGGTGTCGGTGCTGCTGGAGGTCCTGGCCCCTTGGTTCGTCGACCTCATGGGGGCCCAGGCCGACGTCGCCGGCCCGGCGGTCTCGTATCTCCGGATCCGCGCCCTGGCCACCCCTGCCGTGCTGATAGTGACCGCCGGGCATGGCGCGTTCCGCGGCTATCAGGACACCCGCACCCCGCTGGTCGTCGCACTGGGAGTCAACGCCCTCAACATCGCCCTCGCCCCGATCCTGATCTTCGCTGCAGGTTGGGGAGTGGAAGGAGCAGCCATCGCCACGGTGATCGCCCAATACGTCGGAGCCGTGTGGTTTCTCCGGCTCATCATCGGACGCAGGATGGCGGATCGTCCCGAGGGGATTCGCGCCGCCCTTCCTTCGGTGCTCGCCTTGGGGAGAAACGGGATCCTGGTCTCGATCAGGACCGCCTTCCTGCTCGCCGCTCTCACCTTCGCCGCCTCCACTGCGACCCGGCTCGGTGCCGCCGAGATCGCGGCGCATCAGGTGGTGATGCAGGTGTGGCTCCTGGCCGCAATGGTGGCCGACTCGTTTGCGATCGCGGCACAGGCCATGGTGGGGGAGTCGGTCGGAGGGCGTGACGAGGCCGCATTGAACGGGCTGGCGGTGCGTCTGCTCCTGTGGGGGGCGGGGACCGGTCTGGCCCTGTTGGGCGTATTCCTGCTGGGGGGAGGGCTGCTCGAGCACCTGGTGGACGATCCCGCCGTGGCCGCCCTGACCACGTCGGCCGCCCGGGTGGCGGGTTGGATGATGCCGGTGGCCGCACCCCTGTTCGTCGCCGACGGCATCTTCTTCGGGCTCCTCGCCCTGGGGACGGTGATCGCCTCGACCGCAGCCGGTGCGGTCACTCTCGTCTTCTTGATCTCTGTCACCTCCCTGGGAGATTCCCTCGACGGGATCTGGTGGGCCATCGGGGCGATGCTGGTGGCCCGCTGCCTGGTCTTCGTCTTCCGCTATCGCCGGGCAGTGGACTCGGCGGTCAGGTCCTGACCCCGGGTCTCCGGGAGGAGAAGGGTCAGGATGGCTGCCCCGGCCATTCCGACACCCAACACGGTGATCGTCTGGGACAGACCGAATTGGTCGATCGTGAAGATGCCGAGGATGAGCCCCGCTGCGGAGCCGGCGAGGCCGAAGTTGGTGACCGCGGTATTGGCACTCGCCCTGAGCCCTGTCGGGAAGAGCTCGGCGCGATGGGCTCCCCCGGCGGGGACGAAGGCGAAGGTGCCAAACGAGGAGACCATCACAGCCAGGACGATCACCGGGACCGACTCCGACCAGTAGATGACCAGCCCGCCGGTGAGGGCGAGCAGGAGGCTGACGACCGTGGTCCGGCGCCGGCCCCAGGCATCGGCGAGATGACCGCCGACGAAGAAACCGAGGCCGCCGAGAGTGCCGCCGAGCAGCCCGATGAGCACCGTGGCGCCCGTCGACAGGCCAAGGTGCTCGATCATCCTCGTCGTGGAGAAGGCCAGGGCGACGGCGGAATACGCCGAAACGAGGAGGCTGATCACGGCGACCAGCCAGAATCGCCGGGCCCAGGCCCCGTCTGCCAACTCGCGCCAATGTCGCTCGGTGTGCGCCTCGATGAATATGTGGCTCTCCGGCACGTTCCTGATCAGGAACGGCAGCAAGAGGAGGGCGACACCTATCAATAGGTGCGGGATGCGCCAGCTCTCGCCACCGCCGTCGGCCAGGGGCAGGGTGAGCAGGGCGAGGCCGCCGCCGAACGACACTGCAGCGCCGTAGAAGGCGATGGCATATGCCCGGATGGTGGGCGATACCTGCTCGGCGAGGAGGACGATCGCCAGGCCCCCCATCGCTGCCGTCCCGGTTCTGAGCACAGCCTGAGCGGTCCCGTACTGCCAGGCCTCGAGCGCCAGCCCGGCCACCATCCCACCCGTGATCACGAGGCATACCGCCCAGAGGAAGGGACGCCGCCTCCCCCGTCGATCCCCGATCCATCCCAGGGGGAGCGCGGCGAAGGCGGCGAGACGGGCGATCCCGAGGAGGAGGCTCATCTCACCCTCGCTGAGCCCCAGCCCGGCGCGAGTGAAAGGGAGGGTGGCCGAAGCCTGCGACTGGGCGAAACCCTGGATGACACCGGCGGTCCAGATGACGAAGACGACCTTTCGGTCCGCCCGGCTGAATCGATCCACCGGGAGCAACGGGTCGAGCACACGTCGCATCCAGGAGGGCACCAGGCGAGGGTAGAGCGGTGCGCGTGCGATCATCACCACACTTCGGCCAGTTCGCCGAGAAACAGAAGTGTTCGAGAACGTCGACTCCGCAGCCTTCCTCGTCCAGGTCGTCATCGCCTTCGGTGCCGGGGTCATCTCGTTCGTCTCCCCGTGCGTCTTGCCGCTCCTCCCCGGGTATCTCTCGATGATGTCGGGTTACTCGGCCAGCCAGCTGGAGTCGGGTGAGGTCTCGAACACCCGGATGTTGCGCGTGATCCTCCTCTTCATCGGAGGTTTCACCTTGGTTTTCGCCGCGCTCGGCGCTGCGGCCACCGCGTTTGGCCAGTTCCTCGCCCGCAACCTGGGCGCTTTGACCCGGATGGCGGGTCTGGTGATCGTCGTCTTCGGGGTCTTGATGGTGGCGATGGCGGTCTCGAACCGCGGGTTGCTCGCTCCGCTCAGCCAGGAGCGACGGCTCGAGGTGCGGCCGTCCCGGCTGGGGGAGTGGGCTCCGCCCGTGATGGGAGCGGCATTCGCCTTTGGCTGGACGCCGTGCATCGGGCCGGTGCTCACCGTCATCCTGGCCACGGCGGCGACGCAGGGGACCGTGGGTCAGGGGATCATCCTGTTGATTGCCTACTCGTTGGGGCTCGGCGTCCCCTTCCTCCTCGCCGGCCTCGGGTTGTTCAAGGTGTTCGGCCGGCTGAAACCGCACCTGCGCACCATCAATGTGGTCTCCGGTGTCCTCCTCGCCGGGTTCGGGGTCATCATGCTGACCGGGAACCTGGGTGTCATTTCGGGCTGGTTCTCCGATCTGTTCGTGTCTTTCCCCTTCCTCGAGGACTTCGCCTCGGTATGAGAGCGCCCCATGAGCCTGTTCTCTCCCCTGTCTGGCCGGAGGTGGTCTGGTTTTCCGGACCGGATGCGACTCGCTTCCTCAACGACCTGATCAGCCAGGAAGTGGGTGCGGCCGAGCCGGGTGAGGTGAGGCGATCGCTCCTCCTCACTCCGCAGGGGAGGCTCGATTTCATCCTCTGGGCTCTTCGCGGCGAGGGGCGGGTCGGTCTCGTCACCGAGGACGGTCGTGGGGCCGACCTCGTCTCGAGGCTGAGCCGCTACCGCATCCGGGTCGACGTGGAGATCAGCGCCGAGGAGCGACCGGTGCGCCTAGTGCTGGGGGAGCCCCCGCCCGGGCCGGGTCGGTGGAGCGAGTCCGACGGGGTGCTGACGGCCGACCTTTCCTGGCCGAACCACGGCCGGTACCTGTTGGTCGGGTCGGCGCCGGACCTCCCCGTCATCGGCGAGGAGACATACGCGGCACTCAGGATCGAGGCAGGCGAGCCTCTGATGGGTGTCGACGTGACCGACTCCACCATTCCCCAGGAGACCGGGTTGGTTCCGAATTCGATCTCGTTCACCAAGGGATGCTTCCTCGGTCAGGAGTTGGTCGCCCGGCTCGACAGCCGTGGCGGGCGGGTCAATCATCGTCTCAGGATCCTCCGCTTCGACGGCCCTTCCCCGGCTCCGGGCAGCCAGATCGAGAGAGATGGGGAGCAGGTCGGGGTGCTCACCTCGGCGGCGGGCGGCGTCGGCCTCGCCCTCCTGGCGCGCGGCGTGGAGCCGGGTCACCGGGTGACCGCCGGAGATGGGGAAGCCCTGGTCGAAGCGGTCCCCGCAGGCTGAGTCGGTCAGCCTCGGTGGGGTGCCGGAGGCGGGACTCGAACCCGCACGCCCTTGCGGGCAATGGATTTTGAGTCCATCGCGTATACCAATTTCGCCACTCCGGCAGGCCACTGAATTGTATGGGTCGGGGCAGGGTAGTGACCGGACCGGATACCCTCCTGTCGTGGACCGTCTCCATCGCCGGCTGTTCCGCCTCAACGACAAGATCGAGTCGATCGACCAGGAGATGAGACTGGTCGAGGCCGAGCTCGGCCACCACCGTGCGATCGACGAGGATGCCCAGCGCGATGCCGCCGTGGGCAACTACATCGATCGTGAGGAAGCCGGGCTGACCGCGTCCGACGTGCGGAGGTTCGAGCGATCGATCATGGACCTGCGCAGTCGCCGCGGCAGGCTGGTCGAGAAACGGGATCGGCTCCTGGCGGACCTGCCCGACTGACCATGCACGCGGCTACCGTCAAATCGTGCCGACTCTCGCCCTGATCGACGGCAACTCGATCGCATACAGGGCCTTCTTCGCCCTCCCTGAGGACCTCGCCACCAAGAGCGGTCAGGTGACCAACGCGGTGTTCGGCTTCACCCGAATGTTGATCAGGCTGCTCAAGGACTTCCACCCCGAGGCGATCGCCGTGGCGTGGGACGTTTCCCGTCACACCTTTCGCACCGAGTCCTATCCCGAGTACAAGGCTCAACGGCAGACTGCGCCCGACCAGTTTCGCAGCCAGCTTCCCCTCATCGATGAGGTCCTACAGACCCTCCACGTGACCCAGTTGCGTCAGGAGGGCTACGAGGCCGACGACCTCATCGCGACTCTGACCCGAAGAGCGGTGGACAAGGGATGGGAGGTGCTCATCGTGACCGGCGATCGCGACGCCTTCCAGCTGATCGGCGGCCCGGTCAAAGTGGTCTACACCCGCCGGGGCATCAGTGACACGGTCATCGCCGACGCCGCCTATGTCGAGGAGCGCTACGGGATCGGGCCCGACCAGTACGTCGACTATGCCGCCCTGCGCGGGGACACGTCGGACAACCTCCCCGGCGTCCCCGGGGTCGGAGAGAAGACGGCTTCCCGGCTGGTGGCCGACTACGGGAACCTGGACAACCTCTATCTGGCCATCGCCGAGCAGACACCGAAGCTGAGGGACAACCTCTCCTCGAACCGGGAGCAGGTCTTTCTCAACCGTCAGCTCATGAAGCTGGTCGACGACCTCGAGCTGGGGATCGATCTCGACGAGTTGAACACCCGGGAGTGGGACCGCCATCAGGTCAAAGACCTGTTCGACAGTCTCGAGTTCCACACGATGTGGAACGATCTCGAAGAAGCGCTGCCCTCGGCGGCAGCTGTCTCCGAGGTGGTCGAGGCCGAGGCCCGTCTGGTCACCTCGCCCGACGAGGTGAGGAAGCTGGTGGGGCCCGAGGTACTGATCGCGGCACTGGTGACCGATGGAGGCGAGCCCTTCGGCCTCACCCTCTCCACCGCTCCCGGACAGGCCGCACTGGTCCCTTTCGATGCCGCAGGGCCCATCCTCGACGCGCTCGAGAGCGGGAGGGCGGCCCTGGCAGGCCACGACGTCAAGGACCTGGTCCGCACCCTGATCGATCTCGACCGGGATGTGGCGCGACTCGAGATGGATACCGCCCTCGCCGCCTACATAGTCAATCCGTCCCAGAGGACTTATGCCCTCGAGGAGCTGGCCGAGCGCCTCCTCGGCCTGGAGTTGGTCTCCCCCGACGAGGCGGCGGCGAGCGCGGGCATGCTGCCCTTCGACTCGGGGCCCGACCTCGAGCTGGAAGGGCGCCGCATCGAAGGGGTGAGACGCCTGGTAGAGGTGATGCGCTCCGAGCTGGCGGAGCGGGAGGAGCTCGAGCTCTTCGAGGAGTTCGAGCTGCCGCTGATCCCGGTCCTGGCACGGATGGAGCACACGGGTATCGGTGTCGACCGCACCTACCTGGAGGAGATGGGGGCCGACCTCAGAGAGAAGCTGTCGGCGCTGGATGCCCGGATCCAGGAGTTGGCCGGGGAGCCGTTCAATGTGAACTCGACCGACCAGCTCCGCTCGATCCTCTTCGACAAGCTGGGTTTGCCGGTCATCAAGAAGACGTCAACCGGAAAGCCATCGACCGACGCATCGGTGTTGAAGAAGATCGACCATCCGGTGGTCGACGCATTGCTCGAGTACCGGGAGTACGAGAAGCTCCGTGGCACCTATGTCGACGGCTACCTGCCCCTGGTCGAGGCCGACGGGCGGATCCGGACCCGCTTCAACCAGATGGCTGCCACCACCGGGCGCCTCTCCTCCGACCGGCCCAACCTGCAGAACATCCCCGTCCGATCGGAGTCGGGTCGGACCATACGGCGCGCCTTCGTCGCCGGTGAGGGGGCCGAGTTCTTGGTGGCGGATTACTCGCAGATCGAGCTGCGGGTACTGGCCCACATGAGTGGCGACCCGTTCCTCATCGAGGCCTTCGCCGCCGGTTCGGATATCCACACCGCCACGGCATCCCGGGTATGGGGGCTGGACGAGGCCGAGGTGACCCCCAATCAGAGGCGGACGGCGAAGATGATCAACTTCGGCCTCCTCTACGGGATGGAGGCGTTCGGTCTCGCCGACCGCCTCGACATCTCCCGCTCCGAGGCGCAGGAGCACATGGACGCCTACTTCTCCCAGTTCGTCAAGGTGAAGGAGTTCATGGCCTCGGTCGTGACCCTGGCGAGGAACCAGGGTTACACGACGACACTGTTCGGCCGGCGCCGCTATCTCCCCGAGCTCAAGTCCGACAACTTCCGGATACGGCAGATGGGGGAGCGGATGGCCTTGAACGCCCCGGTCCAGGGCACAGCGGCCGACATCATCAAGAAGGCGATGATCGACCTCGATGCCGGGCTGCGTCGCGAGGGGCTGGCGTCGACGCTGGTCCTCCAGATCCACGACGAGTTGATCCTGGAGTGCCCGATCGAGGAGCACGAGATCGCCGAGAAGCTGGTAGTCGGGACCATGGAGGGGGTGGTTGGCCTCGACGTTCCGCTCGTGGTGGACGTGGCGACCGGGCCCGACCTGGCATCGGTGAAGAGCTGAGCCGCTCCGGCTCGCTCCCAATCCGTTGGCAGTATCCAGGATTAACGCGTACACTCGGCGGCCTGCCGGCCGAGCGTCTGCAGGAAATCCTTTCGGAGGTAACCACCCACACATGACCAACGAGTTAGAAACCGCGCCCGCGGGCACCCCTGAGGCAGGGGGAGCCGAGGCGCCCGAGACCACCGAGCCCGAAACGCAGACTGATGCGGCGACGGTGGACGAGCCGGAAACGGCTCCCGGGGAACATTCCGGCCGGGAGGCCCTCGTGGCCCCGGATCTCAGCGATCTGCCCGACGACATCGCCGACGACTTCGAGCGCGCCATAGAGGCGACCGTGCTCGAGTTCAAGGAAGGCGACATCGTCGAAGGCACCGTCGTCAGCGTCGACGCCGACGGGGCGATGATCGACATCGGTTACAAGTCCGAAGGGCTGATACCGACCCGAGAGCTTTCGATCAGGAACAACGTCGATCCCAACGACGCGGTCACTGTGGGCGACCGGGTCGAGGCGGTGGTCCTCAACAAGGAAGACGACGAGGGCCGCCTCATCCTCTCCAAGAAGCGCGCCATGTACGAGCGCGCCTGGGGCCGCATCCAGGAGGTTGCCAAGGAGGGCGGCACGGTCGAGGGAACCGTCATCGAGGTGGTGAAGGGCGGACTCATCGTCGACATCGGCCTTCGCGGCTTCCTCCCGGCCTCACTCGTCGACCTGCGACGTGTCCGCGACCTCGACCCCTTCATCGGTGACACCATCACCGCCAAGGTCATCGAGCTCGATCGTGCCCGCAACAACGTGGTTCTCTCGCGGAGGGCGTATCTGGAGGAGGCGCAGGCCGAGGAGCGCAACGCTTTCCTCGACGGTCTCCACGAGGGTGAGATCCGTGAGGGTGTGGTGTCATCGGTGGTCAACTTCGGCGCCTTCGTCGACCTCGGCGGGATGGACGGCCTGGTCCACGTGTCCGAGCTCTCCTGGCAGCACGTCAACCACCCCGGTGAGCTGGTCAAGGTAGGAGACAAGGTCACCGTCAAGGTGCTCGAGGTCGACCGGGATCGGGAGCGGATCTCCCTTTCGATCCGCCAGACGAGCGACGACCCCTGGGACGTGTTCGCCCGCGAACACGAAGTGGGCGACGTCATCGACGGTGTGGTCACCAAGACCGTCCCGTTCGGCGCGTTCATCTCGGTCGCCGACGGCGTCGAGGGCCTGGTCCACGTCTCTGAGATCGCCATACATCGGGTCGAGTCGCCCGAGCTCGAGCTGTCCATCGGTCAGCAGGTCAAGGTGAAGATCACCGAGAAGGAAGACGAGCGTCGCCGGATCTCCCTCTCGATCAAGCAGGCCTCTCCCGATTGGAAGGAGCGAGAGGCCCAGATGGAGGAGCAGAAGAAGGGCCGGCGCCGGCCACAGAAGGAGTTCGAACGCGAGTTCGGACCGGGTGAGGAGGAGCGGCCGCCGATGCCGGTCGACGCCTCACTCGAGGCGATCCTCCAGGAGCTCAAGGAGCGCGGCATCGGTCGCAAGTGACAGCCCGGTCCGGATGTCATCGGGTCAGGGGCTAGTCACTTTGATTCGATTCGAGACCGGTCGTAGAGACGGCTACGCCCATGGGCAACCATATGAGACGACCGAACTATGGAAGGGTCGGGGGAAACCCTCAAGACTCATCTCATAAGGTCCGAATCATTCCTGTGGAATTGGACTTGAAACGCAGGGATGGCGCGAACCCGTCGGTAGCATGCCCGCAGGCGTGCGCCGAGAAGGGGACAGCGCCTTTCCGAGGGGACAAACGAAGGGGACTCAATGGGTAGGAGAGCCATCGTCTTGTTAGTGGCCTTGATACTGGCCGGGCTCGCCGCATGGGCGGTCTGGAACTACCTCCAGAACGTCGAGAACGAGATAACCGCCGGTCAAGAGGCCGTCAGCGTGTTCCGCGCCGGCGAGACCATCAATGAAGGTACGGACGGGGCCATCCTCCTCTCCGACTTCAATAGCCAGGGCGAGTTGATTGTCGCAGGCGAGGACGAGGCCGAAGACGTACCCGCCGACGCCATAACCTCCGCCGAGCAGCTGAATCAGGTGCTCCAGGGCAAGGTGGCGGCAGGCCCGATCTCGGCCGGGTCGATCCTCACCGAGTCGCAGTGGACCACGATCACGGTCAACGTCATCCCTCTCGCCGAGGAGATTCCCTCCGGGAAGCAGGCAATGACCATCTCCACCGACAACGTGCGCGGAGTCAACGGATTCGTCGAGCCGGGTGATCGGGTGAACATGATCATCACCGTCGACATCGGGTTCGAGCTGCTTCCCGAGGAGTTCTCGGGCGCAACCGTTGCCCCGGACACGACCACAGAGGGCACGCCGGCCCAGGAGGCCGAGCAGACCGTCGTCACCTACACACGGTTCGTGCTCCAGGGTCTGCCGGTGATGGCCACAGGGCGGGACATCCGGCCCGAGGAAGGCGCCCCGGAGCAGGTCGAGGTGACCGAGGACACCACGCCCGAGGGCGAGGCCGCCGCACCCACCGAGGAAGAGGAAACCGGTAACGACACGACTTTCACCCTCGAGGTGACGCCTGAGCAGGCCGAGCGGATCGCCTACGCGGTCGAGAACGGCTCGATCTGGCTGACGCTGGTTCCCGGCGACTTCGTCGAGGTGGAGACCTCCGGTGTCATCATCGATAACCTGTTCGGCGGCAATCTCGTCGAAGACATCTTTGGATAATCGAGGCAATTGAGGGCCGACCATGTCAATGGCTGAGCACAACCTGCTGGTCGTCGATAGGGACGATGACTTCGTCGCATCGGCGAAAGAGCTCTTCGAGGGCAGGCTCCCCGTGGCCCGTTCCCTCGAGGAGGCCAGCCAGACCATCGAATCCGGTGATCTGCGGATGTTGCTGCTCGGCCCATCGTTCGCAAACGACTCCTCGATGGAGCAGGTGCGGAGCCTCCACAACCAGGACCCGGCCCTTGTCCTGATGATGGTGGCCGAGACGGTCACGGCGGACCTCCTTCGTGGGGCGATGCGGGCCGGCGTCTCCGATGTGATCGAGGCTCCACTCGACGAGACCAAGATCGAGGCCGCCATCGAGCAATTCGGCCACGACGTGCTCAAGCGGCGCAGCGCCGCCAAGCCGTCCGCGGTTCCGGCCCGGTCCGAGCGCGGCTCCATCATCACGGTCAGCTCGGCCAAAGGCGGAAGCGGGAAGACGGTGGTCGCCACCAACGTCGCCCTTCTCCTCAACCGGCTACCTGACAAGAAGGTCGTCCTCGTCGAC
The DNA here is from genome assembly GCA_036556665.1 of Acidimicrobiia bacterium. GTDB lineage: Bacteria > Actinomycetota > Acidimicrobiia > Spongiisociales > ZC4RG35 > JARDZU01. The sequence goes on along the minus strand of DATBIX010000009.1, from coordinate 4,847 downwards.
GCCGACCTCCAGTTCGGCGACGTGTGCCTCCTCCTCCAGCTCGAGCCACGGTTCACCATGGTCAACGCTGCCCATGAGCTCCATCAGCTCGATGGTGAGATGCTCGACTCGCTGCTCACCGAGCACCCCAGCGGGTTGAAGGTGCTTGCCGCTCCTTTGGAGCCGGCATTCGCCGACGACATCACCACCGCCGGCCTGATGCAGATGCTCGACATCCTCCAGGACAACTACGACTACGTGGTCGTCGACACGGCTTCGATGCTCGACGAGTTGATCCTGTCACTGATCGAGAAGGCGGATCAGGTGCTGATGGTGGTCGACATGGACCTGCCCTCGGTGAAGAACGCCAAGCTGGCCCTCGAGACGCTCCGTCTCCTCAAGTTCTCCACCGCCAACGTGAGGCTGGTGATGAACCGGAGCAACTCGAAGGCGAAGCTGGACAACAAGGAGATCGAGGGGGCGCTGAAGATGGAGATCGCGGCCGCCATCCCCTCGGACGCAGCAGTTCCCAACTCGGTCAACGAGGGCCGCCCAATCGTCGAGACCGACCCCAAGGGGAAGGTTGCCAAGGGATTCGAGAGCGTCGCTGAGTTAATTGCGGGGAAGATCCCGGAGGGCACGTCAAAGGGCGGGCTCTTCGGTCGGAAATAGTGGGAAGGTAAACACTCGTGCCATCGCTATCTGAGAGAGTCGCAGCCGCCAGGCAGACCGAAACTCAAGAAATCAGCAGCAACCGTTCGGACGCTCTCAGTGAGCTCCGCGGGCGTCTCCACTTCAAGGTGGTCGAGGAACTGGGTCCAACCCTGTACGACCGTCAGATGTCCGACGCCGAGTTGCGTCTGCGCGTCCTCGAGATGCTCGAGTGGGCCGTCGATCAGGAGCAGGGGCTCCCGCTGACGTCCGCCGACCGTCGCGGCCTGCTCAACGAGATCGCCTCCGACGTCCTCGGATACGGCCCGATCGATCCGCTCCTCAACGACCCGGACGTGACCGAAGTCATGGCCAACGGGCCGTTCGATGTCTACTACGAGAAGCGGGGCAAGATCGTGCTCTCGGACGTCAAGTTCGTCGACGAGGTGCACCTCCGCCGAATCATCGACAAGATCGTGGGCCAGATCGGCCGCCGCGTCGATGAGGCCACCCCCATGGTGGATGCCCGTCTCCCCGACGGCTCCCGCGTGAATGCGGTGATCCACCCGCTCGCCATCGGCGGGCCGTTCCTGACGATTCGTAAGTTCGCGGTCGACCCGTACCAGGAAGCCGACCTGATCAACTTCGGCACCCTCACCCAGCGGGTGGCCGACTTCGCCCGCGCCTGTGTCCGCGGCCGGCTCAACATCCTCATCTCCGGTGGTACCGGCTCGGGCAAGACCACCACCCTCAACGTCATGTCGTCGTACATCCCGGGCGACGAGCGCATCGTGACCGTCGAGGATGCCGCCGAGCTCCAGCTCCACCAGGAGCACGTTCTCACCCTGGAGTCCCGGCCGGCCAACATCGAGGGCAAGGGAGCGGTGACCATCCGTGACCTGGTCAGGAACACGCTGCGTATGCGACCCGACCGCATCGTGGTCGGGGAGGTCCGTGGCGCCGAGGCGCTGGACATGCTCCAGGCGATGAACACCGGTCACGACGGCTCTCTGACCACAGTCCACTCCAACAGCCCGAGAGACACCTTGTCCCGTATCGAGACCATGGTCCTCATGGCCGGATTCGACCTGCCGGTGCGGGCCATCCGCGAGCAGATCTCGGCTGCGGTAGACCTGATCATCCACGTGTCTCGTCTCAAGGACGGGACCCGTCGTGTCACACATGTCACCGAGGTGGAGGGCATGGAAGGCGACATCATCACCCTCCAGGACCTCTTCCTGTTCGACTACGGCATGGGCGTCGACGAAGACGGCGTGTATCGAGGCCGTCTCAAGGCGACCGGGATCCGCCCGACCTTCTCCGAGGACCTGGAGAACCAGGGAATCCGGCTTCCCGCCGACCTGTTCGACCCAGAGCCGTTCGCCAGGGGTCGCTAGCCTTGAAACGACTCTTCGCCCTCGTCGCTGCCATCGTGCTCGGGCTGAGCACGGTTGCTGCTGCGCAGACCAGCGCTCCGGAGATGGAGATCGTCGACATCAACGGCGCCCGCTATGCCGAAGGCGGCCAGACGTTGATGGTCGTCGAGTTCCGCAACATGACCGAGGCCCCCGATCCCGCTCAGTTGTCGGTGACCGTGGACGGCCAGCCCGTTTCCAACCTCGAGGTCGCCCCTCTCGGTGAGTCGAGCGTCCCGGTGGGAGTGGTGCTCGTCATCGACACGTCGGGGTCCATGGAGGGCGCGCCGATCGAGCAGGCAAAGAGCGCCGCCACGAGCTTCGTCGATCAGAAGAGACCCGAGGACTCGATCGCGATCGTGACGTTCGCCGACACCGCCGCGGTGCTCACCGGTTTCACCACCAATGCCGACGACCTCAAGGCCCGTATCGACTCGATTACGGCAGACGGCGAGACGGCGTTCAACGACGGCGTCATCCTCGGCATCCAGCAGTTCGACACACTCGCCGACAACGTCCTGCAGAACATGATCGTGATGAGCGATGGTGAGGACACCGCCTCCACCGCCAGCACCGAAGACGCCCTGGCCGCCGTGGAGGGGAGCGACGCCCGTGTGTTCGGGGTAGCGCTGGAGTCACCGGATTTCAACCCGGACGCGGTCGCCGCGGTGGCGGAAGCCGGGGGTGGCTTGTTCCTGTCGACCCCCGACCCTGCCCAGTTGTCGGCGCTCTATGGCCAGATCGGGCGTGAGATCAACAACACGCTGGTCGCCCGCTTCGTCTCCCCGATCTCGACTCCGGGCGAGGCCGAGTTCGTGGCCGCATACCCGGGCGGGCTCTCGTCGACGGTGGCGTTCCCGGTCTCGGGGTATGCCACCACGACCACCGCGGCGCCTACCACGACGACCACCCTCGTTCCGATAACCGGTGAGGTGGTCGAGGGAGACGCACCGCTCTCGATCGGAAGCCTGGCTCTGATTGCCGCGGCCGGGATCGGCCTCACCGCCTTCCTCTTCATCATCATCCTCTTCGGTCGGGACGAAGACGCCGGGGGCGGGCGCTTCGCCAAGCGACTTCAGGCATACGGGCGCCGAGCCAAGCCTCACGAAGAGGAGAAGAAGCCGTTCCTGCAGCGCATCCCGATCCTGAACCGGTTCAGCCAGGCGGCCGAGGAGGAGGTCCGCAAGCGCGGCCTGCTCTCTGGTGTCAATGCCGCCCTGGAGCAGGCGAACATCCCGATGACCCCGGGCGAGGCGATCCTTGCCATGTTCGGCTTGGCCGCCGTGGGTGGCGTGTTCATCGCCATCTTCAACTCACCCCTGACCGGGCTGATCACTTTCGCTGTCCTGCTCGTGGTGTTCGTCTTCCTGATCAATTGGGCGGGCAACCGCGAGCGGAAGAGGTTCGAGAAGCAGTTGCCCGACACGCTGACCCTCCTCTCCACTTCACTGCGGGCCGGTTACTCGCTGCTTCAGGCGATCGAGGCGGTGGCCTCCGAGGCCCCTGATCCCACGGCTCGAGAGTTCAGCCGGGCGGTTGCCGAGTCACGTCTGGGACGATCGGTCCCGGACGCCCTGGAAGGGATAGTGCACCGAACCCAATCCAAGGACTTCGAGTGGGCAACCATGGCCATCGAGATCCAGCGGGAGGTCGGTGGCAACCTGGCAGAGGTGCTGCAAACCGTGGCCGACACCATGCTGGCCCGAAACCGGCTCAAAGGCGAGATCAAGGCGCTGACGGCGGAGGGTCGGATCTCTGCCGTTGTCCTGGGGTCATTGCCCTTCGCCCTCGGCATCTTCCTCTGGTTCAACAACCGTGAATATCTACAGCCATTGCTCGACGAGACAATGGGTCGTATCGCCATCGTGGCCGGTTTGGTCCTGATGGCCGGCGGGATCCTCTGGCTCCGGAAGATCGTGGACATCGAAGTATGAACATCACAGCAATCGACGGTCAGATGCTCGCCGTTATCACGGTCTCGGCTCTGGTCTTCTTCGTCATCGTCTGGGTCGGGCTCGGGGTGACCAGGGCTCGTGAGGACATGAACAACCGGCTTGCCGTCTACGGCCGTCGCACCGGGGCCGGCGTGGTCCGGGACGACGAGCTGTCCAAACCGCTCGCCCAGCGGACGATCGGCCCGGTGGTGCTCAAGGTCTCCAACTTCCTGCGGAGATTCACCCCGGTCGGATATCTCGAGAAGAAGCAGCACCAGCTGATCCTGGCGGGGAGCCCGGCCAACCTCGACGCTCCCTCGTTCATCGTCATCAAGCTGCTGACCACCGTCGCCGGTCTCTTCGCCGGGTTCTTCCTGGCCGACTACGGCTCCTCAGGGCTGCAGCGGACCGTCCTGTTCATCCTCCCCATCGTGCTCGGCTTCTTCGGGCCGGACGCCTGGCTGACGAGGAAGATCGACGAGCGCCGCCAGACCATGCTGCGCGCCCTTCCCGACATCCTCGACTTGCTGGTCATCTCGGTGGAGGCGGGCCTCGGCTTCGACTCCGCCCTCTCCCGGGTGGTCTCCACCGTTCCGGGGCCGCTCTCCGAGGAGTTCTTCCGGATGCTGCAGGAGACCCGGGTTGGGGTCAGCCGGCGTGACGCCATGCGACATCTGATGGAGCGGACAGACGTCGAGGAGCTTCGCTCCTTCATCCTGGCCATGATCCAGGCCGAGGCCTTCGGTGTCACCATTGCCCGGGTGCTCCGGGTACAGGCCGACGAGATGAGGGTGAAGCGCCGCCAGCGTGCCCAGGAAAAGGCCTTCGCCGCCCCGGTGAAGCTGGTGTTCCCGCTGGTGTTCTGCAT
>DATBIX010000008.1:0-9426 GCA_036556665.1 Acidimicrobiia bacterium | reverse complement strand
ACTGAGATCGCCAACACAGTTTGGTGGCTGCTCACCCCGCTCTCCAGCTACATCACCGGGGAGGTTGTGGTGGTTGGGGGCGGGCGCAGCCTGTCTTGATGGTGCTCACGATCGCAAGTCGATGAGTTGGGACTGGACGATCCGGCCGATCCGACCTTCCAGGTCGTATACCGCGCTGTCCGCCATCCCGATCCCGTGCGGATGCGGATACGAGACGGATCTCATCCCGATCCACTCGCCTCGGGGGAGACGATGCAGATGGAGGCTGATGTCCGGGTTGACGAAGGCATGGACCCGCGGATCGAGGACCTGTGAGTTTCCGTTCGCCATGTCGGCGATGGTCGCCATCCGGACGAAGGGAGTTGTCTCCTCTCCTGCGACGACGGGCACCCGCAGCCTGAACCAGGACGTCCCCGGAACCGGTCGATGGAATGAGCCGTCCAGGGTGCGGATCTCCACCGCGTCGTAGTGGAAACGTCGCAGGTCGTCGCTCTCGCCGAAGTGCCCGCGCCAATCGAGCACGCCGACTCCTTCAGGCCCCAACGGCATGGTGTCGGTGATGGGAACCGGCAGGGCAAGGTCTCCGATTCGGATCTTCAAGGCGGTCGCCCGGCCCAGATCTGTGCCGTCGATGGCACGGAGGATGGCGTCGACCAGCTGGATCCGCTTTCCCTCCCGGACCACCGACATCTCGATCCGCAGAGGCTCGAGCGGGACGGGCCGGATCAGGTCGACGGTGAAACGGACGACCTGCATGGGAGCCAGGGTCGGGGCGCTCTCGATGGCCCGGGCCAGGATCCCGCTCGGCGGCCCACCGTGCTGGGCGTCGTCCGACCACCCACCCCGGGTCAGCTCGGACGGTACGAGGACGTCGCCATCGACACTGAATAGGGCAGTCATGGATCGGGCAGGCTAGATGGGGCCTGGGGCAGGGCGGTCGGCGGGCCCGGTCAGTAGTAGTAGCGGCTCACCGTCTCGGCGACCATCGCCGGCTTCTCCGTGCCCTCGACCTCGATGGTGACCTGACGGTTCACCTGGATCCCACCCTCCACATCAGCGACCGAGACCAGACCGACGCGGGCCCTGATGCGGGACCCCACCGGAACCGGCGCCGGGAAGCGCACCTTCTCCAGCCCATAATTGATCGCCATCCGGGGAGATCCGACGTCGAGCTCCACCTGAGAGCTGAGCGTGACGGTCAACGAGAGCGTCAGGAAGCCATGGGCGATGGTCCCCCCGAAAGGCCCCGCCGCCGCCTTCTCCTGATCGATGTGGATCCATTGATGGTCGTCGGTGGCATCTGCAAACGCGTCGACGCGATCCTGGGAGATCTCCAGCCAATCACTCACTCCGATCTCGGTTCCGACCAGCTGCTGCAAGTCCGCTGCATTCATGGAGGTGAGGATACGGAGTCGCAACTACCCTCGCCTCCCGTGCAGGTTCTCGGCACCAGAGTGGATCCACGCTCCGAGGAGTACCGGTCCAATCGCTCCGCCATGGAAGAGGAGCTGGCTGAGTTCGAAAAGCTGATGGAACAGGCCCGGCAAGGCGGGGGCGACAAGTACATCCAGCGTCACCGGGAGCGGGGCAAGCTCCTGGCCAGGGAGAGAATCGAGCTCTTGCTCGACCGGGACGCTCCGTTCCTGGAACTGTCGGCCCTCGCCGCCTGGGGGACCGACAAGAACCTCGGCGCCAACGTGGTCACGGGGATCGGGGTGGTCGAGGGGGTGGAATGCGCCATCCTCGCCCATGACCCGACCAGTCAGGCCGGCTCGATGAACCGCTACTCGGTGGCGAAGACGCTCCGGATCATGGACATCGCCCGTGAGAACCGACTTCCCCTGATCAACCTGGTCGAGTCGGGCGGGGCCGACCTCCCCGATCAGGCCGAGGTCTTCATCGTCGGGGGTAAGTGGTTCCGCAACCTGACCCGGCTCTCCAAGCAAGGCGTGCCCACCATCGCAATCGTGTTCGGCAGCTCCACGGCAGGAGGCGCCTACTTCCCCGCCATGTGCGACTACTCGATCATGGTCAAGGACCGGGCGAAGGTGTTCCTGGGAGGGCCGCCTCTGGTCAAGATGGCCACCGGGGAGGAGTCGACGGACGAGGAGCTGGGTGGCGCCGAGATGCACTCCAAGGTGTCCGGTCTATCCGACTACTTCGCCCAGGACGAGATGGAGGCGATCCGAATGGGCCGCGACATCGTGTCGCACCTCAACTGGCGCAAGCTGGGCTATGGCCCGACCAAGGAGCCAGACCCTCCGGTCCACGACGTCGATGACATCCTCGGAGTCATCCCGGCCGACCTGAGGATCCCCTTCGACATGCGCGAGATCCTGGCCCGGACCCTCGACGGGTCCAGGTTCGAGGAGTACAAGGCCGTGTACGGCACCTCGATCTTGACCGGTTGGGGATCGATCCACGGATTCCCGGTCGGGGTGGTCGCCAACCAGCAGGGGGTGATCTTCTCGGAAGAGGCGCAGAAGTCGACTGAGTTCATCCAGCTCTGCAACCGGTACGACACCCCGCTCATCTTCATCCACAACACCACCGGCTACATGGTGGGAAAGGACTACGAGCAGCGAGGCATCATCAAGGACGGCGCCAAGATGGTCAATGCCGTTGCCAACTCCGAGGTCCCTCACATCGCCCTGATGGCCGGAGTCTCCTACGGGGCCGGCAACTACGGGATGTCAGGTCGCTCTTACGACCCCCGATTCGTCTTCGGTTACCCCAATCACAAGGTGGCGGTGATGGGCCCGGCCCAGCTGGCCGGCGTCATGTCGATCATCGCCCGTCAGGCGGCGGAGTCACGGGGCGAGCCGTTCGACGAGGAGGCGGAGGAGAAGCGCCGCCAGGCGATCGAGGCCCAGATCGAGGAGGAGGAGCAGGCTTACTTCTCCACGGCGAGGGTGCGCGACGACGGGCTGATCGACCCGAGGGACACCCGCCACGTGCTCGGCATCGCCCTCTCCGCCACCCACTCGGCGGAGGTGAAAGGGACCGACCGCTTCGGCGTGTTCCGGATGTGATCAGTCTTCTCGTGTGCACCTATCCACCTCTCAGGTACGTCGGTGCACACGGGAAGCCTGGTGCCTATCGCGTGTGAATCGAACCACCATCAGCGTGGTCGGTTGCACACGGGATCAGCCTGAGACGAAGGAGAGCCGCACCTTCCGGATGTGATTGTCGACGTTGGTGTCGACCAAGACCACCGACTGCCAGGTGCCCAGGGCGGGACGGCCGTCGATGACCGGGATGGTGAGCGAAGGGCCTACCAGTGCGGGGATGACGTGGTCCCTGCCATGGCCCGGTGAGCCGTGCTCATGACGCCATCGCCCTCGGTCTGCCGGCAACAGCTGGTCGATGGCGGCGAGCAGGTCGTCGTCGCTCCCGGCGCCGACTTCGATGATCGCCAGCCCGGCGGTGGCATGTGGCAGGAACACCGAGACCAGCCCGTCGCCACGGCCGTGGGCGAATCTGGAGACCTCGGAGGTGATGTCGGTCACCGACGGCCGATCACCCGTGTCGATGGTGAGCTCGAGGGTGTCCACCGTGCCCAGTCTTGCACCGCGGGCTCAGTCGACCAGGACGTGCACGAATCCGACGACCTCCTCGCCGTCGGGGAGGAGAACGAGGTCGGCGATGCGATAGGTGCCCGGTGAAACGTCGGGGACGATGATCGGGAACGAGTTGGTCAGAGGAAACTCGACCGCCGGAATGGACGTGGTCATGCCGGGCCCGACCTCGATGGCCCGGGCCTCGACCGAGTCGAAACCGCGCACCAACTGATGGGTCGCCGCCCACGCCGTCCCATCCCAGCACTGCCATTCCGCCCCGGCACCCGTTCCCGAGCCGGTCGGCAGGCCATCGTCGAGCACGGTCAGCAGCGCTGTGGCGCCCCCCTCCACGGGATTGGGCTCGACATACATGTTCACCGGAGACCTGGCCTCCATCTCCGCAGCCGTTGGCTCGAAGCAGGCGTCACCTCGGCCGGCTTCGCACGCGGAGATGACCAGCGCGGCGACCACGAGGGCAACTACCGCTCTTGGGCTCAGTGCACGCTCGATCGTTCCCATCTCAGTCAATCGGCGCCATCGGCCGCCTCACGCAGCCAATCCTCCACCTCGGCGTCGACGTCGGCCACATCGAGCACCTCGATGTGGTGCATCCAGTGGGCCGGGGAAGGGTGCGAAACCTCCTTGAAGCGGTCCGACTCGTCGTGGCGGTGCAGGACGATGGCGAGGACCACCTCGACGCCGGCGTCGCCCAGATACTGGCGGGGTGACCAGAGATAGGCGAAGCCCCGCCTTCGTCGGAAGGCGATCTGGCTCTTCGAGGTCCGGATCTCGACCGGGCCCATGGACTCCACGACGGAGCGGACCCGTTCGAACACGGCGCGGCCCATCGAGCCCTCGACGAACAGATCGCCCGGTTCCACCAGGGCCGATGCTCAGCGGGTCAGGGTTTGAACTCCACGATCACGTCTCTGTAGCCGAGCCCGAGCAGGAAGTCGGTCAGCACCTCCTGTGCGTTGGCCTCGGCGTCGGCGAGCAGGCCGTCGTCGAGCGCCCCCTGCACCAGCACTTCGTCGGCGACCTGGCGGGCCTCGGTTTCGAGCTGGGGGTCACCCTTTGTGAACAGCCCGGTCTCCCGGTCGAGGATCTGGCTCGCCTCGTTGTCCACGGCCACGTACTGGATCTCGGCGGCAGGGACGGAGAGCTCGACCACCCCGTCCTCGCCCAGGGTGACGTCACGCACCGTGACCTTGTCGAGGTCGACGCCGGCCCCGATCTTGGCCACTGCGAACAGCTGGAGGCTGTCGCCCCGCGCCCAGGACAGCCAGCCCTCGTCGGTTCCCTTCTCGACGATCGTGTACTCCACCACCTCGATGGTGGTCAGGTTGGCCAGGTCGCGAATCGAGCTGATCACCACAGGGCCGATCTCCTCGTACGGCTCGGGCTCGAACACCGCGGCCAGGTCGGACGGCGTCGGGACCGAGTCCACGACCCCGCGGATGGCGGAGACGATGCTCATCCCGATCACTACGAACAGGGCCACCACCCCGAGCACGATGGCGAGCGGGACAACGCCCCATCTCCTCCTCGGCTGCTGTGGCTGCGCGGCTTCTGTCTCTCTTTCCAGCAATTGTGTGTCGCTCATCTGGACGCGACTCCTCTCCTTTGTTCTCTTGAAGGACGACAAGTGATTCGACGTCGCGGAAGGGGAAATAGTTTCCGCCGTTAGCCTCTCGTGGCAACGGATGATTCGAAGAATCCTGGTGGCCAATCGCGGAGAGATCGCTCGCCGCATCCTCCGCACCTGCCGCGCCATGAGGATAGAAACGGTGGCTGTCTACTCGGAACCAGACGCCACCGAGCCCCACGCCCATGAGGCCGACTCGGCGGTGGCACTGCCGGGGGCGACCGCGGCGGAGACCTATCTGGACATCGATGCGCTGATCGGAGCGACCAAGTCGTCGGGAGCTGACGCGGTGCACCCCGGATACGGGTTCCTCGCCGAGAATGCGTCATTTGCCCGGAGGGTCCTGGACGAAGGCATCACCTGGATCGGCCCCTCACCCGAGGCGATCGAGACGATGGGTTCGAAGCTGGCCTCGAAACGCCTCGTCCAGTCGGTGGGGGTTCCCATTCTGGACGGGGTGGACCTCTCCGGCCTCGAGCCGACTGCAACCGCCGAAGCGGCCGTGACGATCGGCTTCCCGCTCCTGGTGAAGGCCTCGGCAGGAGGCGGGGGAAAGGGGATGCGGATCGTCCGCTCGCCCCAAGATCTCGTCCCCGCGGTCGAGGGGGCCAGACGGGAGGCGGGAGCGGCCTTTGGCGACGACACCGTCTTCCTCGAGAGGTACCTCGAGGCGCCCCGTCACATCGAAGTCCAGGTCTTCGGCGATGCCGGGGGTCGGGTCATCTCCCTCTTCGAACGGGAGTGCTCGATCCAGCGACGTCACCAGAAGATCATCGAGGAGGCCCCATCGCCAGCGCTCGATGCGGAGCTCCGGCTGGAGATGGGAGAAGCGGCGATTTCGGTGGCTTCGGCCGTCGGGTACACGGGCGCCGGCACAGTGGAGTTCTTGTACCAGGACGGCGCCTTCTACTTCCTCGAGATGAACACCAGGCTCCAGGTCGAGCATCCGGTCACCGAGATGATCACGGGGCTCGACCTGGTCCGTCTTCAGATCGAAGTCGCCGATGGCGCCGGACTCGACCTCGTGCCGTCGATCTCGGGTCACGCCATCGAGGCCCGGCTCTATGCCGAGGATCCCGCCAACGGGTTCCTCCCCGTCACCGGGACGTTCCACCGGTTCTCCTTTCCCGACCGGAAGGGGCTTAGGATCGACTCAGGGGTCGAGGCGGGGTCGGAAGTCTCGGTCTTCTACGACCCGCTCCTGGCCAAGGTGATCGGCCACGCCCCGACCAGGGAGGAGGCGGCGGCGGCGGTCGCCACAGCTTTGCGTCAGGCTTCCATCCACGGCTCGGTCACCAACCGCGCTCTCCTGGTGCGGGTCCTCGAACATCCCGAGTTCCTGGCAGGGCGATTCGACACTCACTTCCTCGACCGACACGATCCGGTGACACTCTCCGCACCTCTTGCCGACCCGGAGCTCGAACATCTCGCGGCAGTAGCGGCTGCGCTCTCCGACCAGGTGGCGGAACGTGAGAGAGCCAGGGTCCTTCGCTCGCTCCCTTCGGGCTGGCGCAACAACCCGGCGAGAACCCAGCAGCGGACGTATGAGGGGGGGCACGGGACCTATGTCATCGAGTATGAGGCGGCCCGGGGCTATCGGGTTCCTGGCCTCGGCGGCCTCGAGGTCCTCGAGTGCACCGCCGATCGGGCCGAGCTGAGGATCGACGGCATCGTCGTCGGGTTCGAGGTTGCCCGTTACCACGACATTCGGCATGTCGACTCGGCCCTGGCTCCGGTTCGACTGACGGCGCTGCCGCGATTCCCCTCGACGGGACCAAGCGATTCTCCGGGCTCTCTGCACGCACCCATGCCAGGCAAGGTGATCAGGGTCGAGGTCGAACCGGGCCGGCGGGTGTCCTCGGGACAGGTGCTGCTGGTGGTCGAGGCGATGAAGATGGAGCACAGCCTCCGTGCTCCGCACGATGGGATCGTGGTGGAGGTCGACTGCGCCCCGGGAGACCAGGTCGAGGCCGGGACTCTGCTGGTGGTCATCTCTGACGAGACCATCGCGTCAACCTGAGGTTGACAAACCTGCTGCGTCAACCTAGGGTTGACGCATGCCGAGCCCACCACAACTGGAAGACCTGATCGACGTCGTCGAAGGGCGACATCCCGATGGCGATCCCCTCGCCTACCTGGCGGAGGCGGTCATGCTGGCCGTGCAGCTCGACGAGATGGGCGACCAACTGGTCGGCTACTTCGTCGATCTCGCCCGGGAGGCGGGGGCTTCCTGGGCCGATGTCGGCCAGAGCCTCGGAGTGACCAAGCAGGCGGCGCAGAAGCGCTTCGTCGACACGGGGCGGCAACCCCGCCGCAAAGGGGTATTCGCTCGTTTTGGCGCCCAGGCACGCCAGGTCGTCGTCGCGGCGCAGGAGCATGCCCGGGAAGCAGGGAGCGACATGATCGGGACCGGGCACATCCTGCTCGGCCTCATCGACGATCCGAAGACAACGGCGGCACGGGCGATCGCCGAGATCGGATCGGTCGACGAGGTGCGTGTTGCCGCCGGCTCGGCCCTGGGCCCCTCAGGGTCGAGAAGCCGGTCTCATATCCCCTTCGCTCAGGACTCGAAGAAGGTGCTGCAACTCTCCCTCCGGGAGGCGCTGCGCGATGGCGCCCGCCAGATCGGCACCGAGCACATCCTGCTCGGGATGCTCCGCGACGAGGCGTCCGCCGGAGCAAGTGTGCTCACCCGCTCCGGGGTCACCCGACGCAAAGTGGAGGACTGGCTGGCCGATCAGGCCGTCTGACCCGCCGGCTCACCCTGGGAACGACGCCAGGACCCCCAACGCATGGTCGATGTCAGCCTCGGTGTGGTCCGCATTGACCTGGAATCTGATCTCCTCGTCCCCTTTGGGCACCACCGGGTAGTTCAGCCCGGTAGCGAGGATCCCGTTGTCGAACAAATGCGCCACCAATGCGGACGTGCGTTCGGTGTCGCGCACCATCAACGGCACCACCGGATGTGGGCCGGGGATGGTCTCGTAGCCCAGCTGGATCAACCCCGATTCGAACCTCTGCGTCATCGCGGCGAGGTGCGCGAGCCGTCCCCGGCCCTCCTCCGAGTCGGCCACCCTCACCGCCTCGGCCGCGGCCGCCGCCTCGCCCACCGTGATCGGGTTGGAGTAGATGTACATCGGAGCCTTCTCTCGGAGGAAGTCGATGACCGCTCCCGAGCCCGCCACGTAGCCGCCATTGACCCCGAACGCCTTGCCCAGTGTCCCGATCAGGATGTCGGCCTGGCCCGAGGAGACTTCCTCGGTGCCTCGACCGGAGGACCCGAACGCCCCCACCCCGTGGGAGTCATCGACCACCACGACGACACCCTCCTCGAAGGCCGAGTCGTGTCTCTGCGCCAGGTCGGCGAGTCTCGAGATGTCGACGAAGTCTCCTCTCATCGAGAACACCCCGTCGCTCACCACGATCGCCCTCGTCCCACGCCCCGCGGTGTCTCTCAGCCGCGAATCGAGCCCGTCGTAGTCGAGATGGGGATAGACCTCCCTGGCCGCCGGTCTCGCCATGCGCAGGGCGTTGATGATGCAATTGTGGTTGAGCGCGTCGCTCAGGACCACTGTCTCCTCGGTGATCAGTGACACCAGGGTTGACACGACCGTGGCGTAGGCGGAGGACAGCACCATGGCCTTCTCGCGCCGGTGGAAGCCGGCCAGGCGCTCTTCCAGCTCGACATGGGCACGATAGGTGCCCGAGATGAATCTCACCGCCCCGGGCCCTGCGCCGAAGGCCCGGGTGGCAGCCTCCTCGGCTGCCAGCACCGCATGGTGCCGGGACAGACCGAGATAGCTGTTGGAGTTCATCTTCAAATAGCCGCGAGACGAGCCTTGCAGCCGGACCCGGGGCCCGAGCCCGCCCGTGGGAGGATCGATGGCGACGACCACCGACTCTCTTCCCTTGTCGGTGCCCGCCTCACGCAGTGCCTCTACCTCGGCGTTCAGGAGAGCATCGAGACGGTCGTGGGGCATCGAGATCGGGTTTAGCACACCTCTAGAGTCCCCGCCGATGACACGGCTCGGTTTCATCGGTATGGGGACGATGGGTCATGGGATGGCGGCCAACCTGCTGGCCGCAGGCAACCCGCTCACCGTGTGGAATCGCACGCCGGAGAAGGCGGTCGACCTCGTCTGCGACACGGCGCTCAACCCGCACGATCTCGGTCGGGCAAGCGATATCGTCTTCGTCTGCGTCTCGGACACCCCGGACGTC
>DATBIX010000007.1:0-23139 GCA_036556665.1 Acidimicrobiia bacterium | reverse complement strand
GTGTTCTCCGGGGCCGACCTGCAGACCCTGGACAAGTCGGGCCGGGTCCTGATCAAGCCCGAGTTGCGCAGGTATGCCTCCCTGGGCGCCGCGACCGAGATCGCCGTGATCGGTGTGTACGACCACGTGGAGCTCTGGAACAGGGAGCTGTTCGAGACCGATCGCGAGGCCGGCGACCAGAGCTATCTGGAGGAGGACGAATAGAGGCAAGAGAAGTCGCTGGTTCATCGCCAGCCCCCCGGAACCAATGGAAGGCCCCTGACTCCGCCCGCTTCCTATTGGTACCAGCGCCCGGGGGGCTGGCAATGAGCCAGGACCGGAGCTCCGACGACCGGGATTACCACCGGCCGGTTCTGGCGCAGGAGGTGGTCGATCTGTTGGCCCCCGTCCTGCCGGGGGTCGTGGTGGACGCGACCTATGGCGGCGGAGGACACAGTCGCCGATTGCTGGATGAGTACGGAGAAGACGTGACGATCATCGGAATCGATAGAGACCCCGAGGCGGTGGCCAACGCCGCTGGAGCCGGCGTGATCGCCGTCCAGGGCAATTTCGCCGACCTGGACACCCTGGTCGAGGGTCTGGTCGACGAGCCGATCTCGGCCGTCCTGTTCGACCTCGGTGTCTCCTCACATCAACTCGACGAGGCGAGACGCGGGTTCTCATATCGCCAGGAAGGGCCGCTCGACATGCGCATGGGCCCGGACACGACGATGACTGCCGCCGAGGTGGTCAACGAGTGGCCGGAGGAGAGGCTCGCCGACGTCATCCGCCGTTTCGGCGAGGATCCGCTGGCAGGCCGCATCGCCGCTGCCATCGTCGCCGCCCGCCCCTTCCAGACCACCAGCCAGCTAGCCACCGTCATCGCAGAGGCCATGCCTGCGGCCCGCCGTCGGGCGGGACATCCCGCCCGACGCACCTTTCAGGCGCTTCGCATCGCGGTGAACGACGAGCTGGAGGCGATCATCTCCGGTCTCGACCGCGCCATCGAGGTGATCGAGCCCGGTGGCCGGGTGCTGGCCATCTCCTATCACTCTCTCGAGGACCGGATCGTCAAACGACGCTTTGCCCGGGGGGCGCGCGGTTGCACCTGCCCACCGGAGCTCCCGGTGTGCGGGTGCGGCAACAGCGCCGAGCTGCGCATCCTGACCAGGAAGCCGATTCGGGCCTCGGCAGGCGAAATCGAAGCAAACAACCGGGCCAGATCGGCGACCCTGAGGGCGGCGGAGAAAGTGGCGGCGTGACCGCAGCTCGCCCCCTTCGTCGCAGCGCGGAGAACCCGGCGCTGAGGGTGCTCGAGGGCCGTCGTCTCAAGCGGCTGACTCTGGCGCCGTGGACGATCATGGTCGTGATCGGGGTCATCGCCTTCCTCGGCCTCGGTTTCGCCCGCACCTCGTTGGACCGCTCCGCCTTCGAGCTCGATCGCCTCAACCGTTCGATTGCCGAGCAGGAGGCGATCAACGAGCAATTGCGACTCGAGATCGCCCGCATGGAGAACCCGGCCCGGATCGCACCGCTGGCCGAGGAGATGGGGCTGGTGATCCCGGCCAACACACAGCAGCTGCTCGTGGATCTGGACGACGGAGGGCCGGCGGTGGTCTCCGTCGACGATGGAGAAGCCACCCAATGATGACCCGACGGCGCGCTGGAGCCGGGCTCACGGACGGGGCAGGTTGCCTCGAACCACCGGAGCCACGGCCGGAGACCTAGCGGTGGCGGCCCGTCTGGCAGCCAGGAGACCAAGGCCGGTTCAACTGCGTGTCGCCATCATCGGGCTCTTCCTGGTCATGGCTTGGCTCGGCATGGCCTACCGGCTGGTCCAGGTCCAGGTGGTACAGGCTTCCGATCTGGCCGATCAGGGGCTCAGCCAGAGACTGGTCACCCGCGACCTCGCCCCACAGAGAGGGAAGATCTTCGATCGGAACGGTGAGCTGCTCGCCATGACGGTCGAGGCGCAGAGCATCTGGGCCAATCCCGGTCAGATCGAGGATCCGCTCTGGGTCGCCCAGCAGGTCGGAGGTCTGCTCGACGTCGACTCGGACGTCTTGTACGAGCGGCTCACCTCCGACCGCGACTTCGTCTACGTGAAGCGGCAGGTCGAGCCGGTGGTGGCCGACCAGATCGTCGGTCTCGAGATCCGGGGGCTCTACACCCACCCCGAGTCCAGCCGGATCTACCCCGCCTCCGAGGTCGCGGCCCATGTGACGGGTTTCGTCGACATCGACGGCAACGGGCAGGAAGGTCTCGAGTACGTGTACGACGAGGAGCTGCGCGGCACTCCGGGCAAGGCTGTGTTCGAGCGGGACCTCGAAGGGCGGATCATCCCGCAGGGGATCAGTGACATCACGCCGGCCGTCGCCGGCTCCGACCTCAACACAACCATCGATCTCCCCCTCCAGTACCAGGCTCAGCAGGCGTGCCTCGCGGCCGTGTCCAGGACCGACGCGGCGAGCTGCTGGGTGGTGGTCCTCGACGTGGAGACCGGGGGCGTCCTGGCCATGGCCGGGGCGCCGGTGTTCGACCCACAGACCCGCCGGACGGTGGACGAGGAATGCGATGAGGCCGTGGACCCCGCCTGTTCCGCCTTCGGCAATTTCATCGTGCGCGGCGTCTACGAGCCTGGGTCGACCGAGAAGCTGATCACGGTGGCAGCAGCTTTGGAAGAAGGCGAGGTCCAGGCGTCGACGGTGATCCCGGACGTGGCCGATGTCCTGGAACTGAGAGACGACGCCTGCCGTTCGGCTGATGATGACCTGTACGGGTGTTATCGCGACTTCGAAGAGCACGAGACGTCTCACATGAGCGTGGCCGAGATCTTCACCCGATCCTCGAACGTGGGCACCATCCTGGTCGCAGAGAAGCTGGGCCAGGACCGACTCGTCTCGTACATCGAGAAGTTCGGCCTCGGCTCGCCCACCGGGATCGATTACTCGGTGGAGGCGCCCGGGTTCCTCAACTTCGAGGCGGGATGCGAGACCTGCTGGGCTTCGGCCGCAATCGGCTACTCGGTCGCGGTCACACCGCTCCAGATGGCGGCCGCCTATGCCGCCGTCGGCAACGACGGCGTGTGGACCGCGCCCCACATCGTCGCCTCGAAGACCGACGTCGACGGCAACCAGGACGTCACCGGTCTCGAGACGCGGCGCGTCGTGTCCGAGCCGACGGCCCGGTTGATGCAGACCCTCCTCGCCAACGTCGTCGACGAGGGGACCGGGCAAGCCGCAGAGATCGAGGGCTACCGGGTGGGTGGGAAGACGGGGACGGCCAACAAGCTGGGGGAGGACGGCCGGTACACGGAGGAGACCAGGGCGTCGTTCGTGGGCATGGCCCCGATGGACGACCCCAAGGTCGTGGTGGCGGTGCTCATCGACTCGCCGTCGTTTCGGTACCGGACCGGAGGTGCCTCGGCAGCGCCGGTCTTCGCCCAGGTGATGGAGCAAGCTCTCCACCGTCTCGGAGTGACACCGGATGCCGGCAACGGGTAGCAGCCTTCGCTCGGTGGCTGCCCGGGTCGGTGGCATCGTGACCGGTGACGACTCGACCTGGCTGACCGATGCCACCCACGACTCGGCGGGGACGGGGCCCGAGACCCTCTTCGTGGCCGTGCGCGGGTCGAGGCACGATGGCCACGACTTCGTCGACGCCGCGGTCGAAGCCGGCTCGCCGGCGGTGGCGGTGGAGCATCCCGTCGCTTCCCGGGTGAGTCAGCTGGTCGTCGCCGACACCCGGGCGGCGATGGGCGCGATGGCGGCAGAGGTGCACAACGATCCGTCGGAGTCCGTGGCCGTGATCGGGGTCACCGGGACCAACGGGAAGACCACGGTGACCCACTACCTCGAATCGGTGTTGGGGAGGGCCGGGCATGTCGCCGGCCTGATCGGCACGGTCCACACTCGAGTCGGCGAGCTGCTGCTCACCTCGGCCCGGACCACGCCTGAGGCAACCGACTTCCAGCGCCTCCTGGCGACGATGCGCGACCACGGGGCGGATGTCATCGCGGCAGAGGTCTCGTCCCACGCCCTCGAGATGGGTCGGGTGGGCGCCACGAGATTCCGTGTCGCCGCCTTCACCAATCTCTCCCAGGACCATCTCGACTTCCACGGGACCATGGGCTCGTATCGAGAGGCCAAGGAGAGGCTGTTTCGCGACTACGACGTTGGCACAGCGGTCATAAACGTCGACGACGAGGTCGGGGAGGAGATCGCGAGCTGGGCGGCGATGCCGGTGATACGAGTCGGCTCCAAGGGCGAGGTGCGGGCCGAGCGGGTGGCCCCTTCGCTGCGAGGCACCTCATTCGACCTGGTCACCCCGTTCGGCTCCGCCGAGGTGCACTCGCCCCTGGTGGGCTCGTTCAACGTCGAGAACGCCCTGGTGGCATCGGCCTGCTGTCTCGCCCTGGGGACCAGCCTGGAGCAGATCGCAACTGGTCTCGGGGCGCTCGAAGCGGTCCCGGGCCGTTTCCAGGTGGTCAGCGCGGAGGCTCCGATCCACGTGATCGTCGACTACGCCCACACCCCCGGCGGCATCCTGGAGGTGATCTCGGTGGCCCGTCGGGTCGGCGGTGGGGCGAGGGTGATCGCGGTGGTGGGGGCGGGGGGCGACAGGGATCGCGAGAAGAGGCCGCTCATGGGCCGCGCCGCAGCGAAGGCGGATGTCACCATCCTCACGAGCGACAACCCGCGTTCGGAGGATCCGGGGCGGATCCTTGCCGAGGTTGCCGCCGGGGCGGGAGCAGACGCCATCCTCGAGATCGATCGAAGAACCGCCATCGAGACCGCGATCGCCGGCGCCCGTCCCGGGGACATCGTGCTGATCCTGGGAAAGGGCCACGAGACGGGGCAGGAGATCGGAGGCTCGGTGGTCCCCTTCGACGACGTCGAGGTGGCTCGTCAGATCCTGGAGAGCGAGGCGAGTTCCCAGGGATCGGAGCTCGATTCGGGGAGCATGTCGCCGTGATCTCGCTTCTCATCGCGGCGACCGTCGGGTTGTTGGTGTCCATCTTCGGCACCCCCTACGCCATCCGTCTGTTCCGGCGGCGCGAGATCGGCCAGTTCATCCAGGAAGAGATCGCCGGCATGCACGGGCACAAGCAGGGGACACCGACGATGGGTGGCCTGGTGTTCGTGACTGCGGCGGTGGTCGGGTACGTCCTGTCCCATCTCCGGCTGGTGGGCCCGACCGGGAGCTTCTCGCTTCAGTTCCTGCCGTTGAGCTCGGGCGGGCTCCTCGCCGTCCTTGCCCTGGTCGGGATGGCCACGGTGGGGCTGCTCGACGATTGGATCAAGTACTCCAACAAGCGAAGCCTCGGGCTGTCCAAGTCGGCCAAGTTCGGCGGTCAACTCGCCATCGCCGCGCTCTTCGCCTGGGGGGCCACTGAGGCGGGCGTAGTCACCGAGATCTCATTCGTGCGCCCGCTCGGAATCGACCTGGGAGCCTTCTTCGTCATCTGGGTGCTACTCATGCTCACCGGTGCGGCCAATGGGGTGAACCTCGCCGACGGCATGGATGGCCTCGCCGGAGGGTCGTCGGCCCTGGTGGTCGCCTCCTACACGGTCATCGCCTTCTGGCAGTTCAGGAACCAGGCTCCGTTTCGCGTTCCGCCCGTCTACGAAGCGGTCGACCCGCTCGAGCTCGCCATCGTCTCTGCCGCCATGTTCGGAGCCATTCTCGGCTTCCTGTGGTGGAACGCCCCACCGGCGAAGATCATCATGGGAGACGTCGGGTCCCAAGGGATCGGCGGGCTCCTCGCCGCGTTGGCGTTGCTCACCAACACGAACCTCCTTCTGGTAGTGCTGGGAGCGATCTTCGTGGCGGAGACGCTGTCGGTGATCCTCCAGGTCGCCAGCTTCAGGTTGTTCGGCAGGCGGATCTTCAGGATGGCGCCCATCCATTACCACTTCGATCTGGGGGGCTGGCCGGAGACCACCGTCGTGATCAGATTCTGGATCCTGACCGGGCTCGGGGTCGCCCTGGGCCTAGGGCTGTTCTATGCCGACTTCCTCCGCGTGGAGGGCCTGCTTTGAACCGGGTCCTCGTCCTCGGAGCGGGCGTGTCGGGGAGGGCGGCAGCCCGTCTCGCCAGGAGCACGGGACTGGCTGTCACCGTGTACGCATCCGAGCCCTCCGCCGAGTTGATGCAACAGGGTTTCGCCACGGCGAGTGGGCGATGGGATCCGGTCCTCCTCGACGGTGTGGATTTGGTGATCGCCAGCCCCGGGTTCTCCGAGCGGGCGCTGCCAATTGTGGAGGCTCTGGAGTCGGGTGTGCCGGTGTGGAGCGAGATCGAGTTCGCCTGGCGCCATCTCGAGGTGCCGGTGGCCGCGGTCACCGGCACCAACGGCAAGACGACTGTCACCGAGGCGGCGGCGGCGATGTTGGGAGCATCCGGGATCGACGCTCCGGCGACAGGGAACATCGGATCTGCGCTATCAGATCATGTCGACGAGGACCACGAGGCCTTCGTCGTCGAGGTCTCCAGCTTCCAGCTTCGCTTCTGCGAGGAGTTCCACCCGGTCGCCGCCGCGATCACCAACGTCGCCGTCGACCATCTCGACTGGCACGGCTCGGAGCACTCCTACCGGTCGGCGAAGTCCCGGATCTTCCTCAACCAGACCGAAGAAGACCTCCTCGTCTATGACGCCGACGACGAGGGAGCGTCTTCCCTGGTCGAATCGGCCCGCAGCGAGCTCTTCCCGGTGTCAGGCCTCCATCTGCCGCAGGGGGGCGGGGGCGTCGACGAGGGGAGGCTGGTGATCGGGAACGTGTCCATACCGATCGTCGATCTCTGCTCTGACGACCCCACGCACCTCGTCGACCTCGCCGCGGCATCCGCCCTCGCCCTTCGAATGGGGGCCGATCCGGAGGGAGTGGTGAAGGCGGCCAGGACCTTCTCCGCCGGCGCTCACCGGAGATCCGTGGTCGGGAGGAGCAATGGTGTGGTCTGGGTCGACGATTCCAAGGCGACCAACCCCCATGCCGCTCTGGCTTCGATCCGGGCTCATCCGTCGGTGGTCCTGATCGCGGGAGGGCTGGCCAAGGGGCTCGACGTCACGCCCCTGGCGCGCGAGCCCAATGTGCGGGTCGTGCTCGCCATCGGCGAGGCGGGCCCGGCGCTCGTCGAGGCAGCGGGGGAGGAGCGTGGCCGGCTGGTCGGCACGTTGGACAGAGCTGTCGAGGCCGCGGCGCGCCTGGCCGAGCCAGGCGACACCGTCCTGCTGGCGCCAGGATGCGCCAGCTTCGACCAGTTCGACTCCTACTCGGAGCGGGGAGAGGTGTTCTCGAGGTTGGCCGAGGAGGCCATGAGAGGAGTTGGCCGAAGATGACAGCCGACGTGACCTCGATCGCACGGGTTCGGGCCGCCGCCCGGGACCGGGCCGAGAGCCTCAAGATCAACAATCGGACCGCCACGACCCTCCTCGTCCTGGTCGTGGTTCTGGTTGTGATCGGTTTGGGCGCGACCCAATCGGCCTCTTCGGCGGTCGCCATCGACCAGGCCGAGGATCGGTTCTATTTCTTCAAGCGGCAATTGGTCGGTGTCGGGATCGGGACCATCGCCCTGCTCGTGGCCAGCAGAATCCCCTATGGGTTCTACCGGAGGCTTGCGTTGCCCTCTCTGGTCGCCACCATCGCAGCACTGATCGCCGTCCTGGCCGTCGGCCCCGAGATCGGTGGCGCCAGGAGATGGCTCCCCGTCGCCGGCTTCAGCTTCCAACCTTCGGAACTGGCGAAGATGAGCGTCGTCTTCGCCCTCGCCTATCTCTTCGAGCGTAAGCACAAGCTGCTCGGCCACTTCGGCCACTTCCTGGTGCCGGTCTTTTTCACAGTTGGGACCATCGGGTTGCTCGTGATGATGCAGCCCGACCTGGGGACGACGATCATCATCGGTGCGGCGGCGATGGCGGTGATCCTCGCCAGCGACACCCCGTTCCGGTTCGTCCTCGTTTTGGCTCTGCTGGTGTTC
The DNA here is from genome assembly GCA_036556665.1 of Acidimicrobiia bacterium. Taxonomy (GTDB): domain Bacteria; phylum Actinomycetota; class Acidimicrobiia; order Spongiisociales; family ZC4RG35; genus JARDZU01. The sequence continues at coordinate 15,183 of DATBIX010000007.1, read as the reverse complement.
ATCGCGACGGTGGTCCTCGCCTTCAGCGACGAGTACCGGATCGACCGGATAGTCGGCTTCCTCGACCCTTGGGGCAATTCCAGCGGAGAGGGCTACCAGCTCATCCAGGGCTACTACGCCCTCTCCAACGGCGGGATATTCGGGGTGGGCCTGGGAGCCAGCCGCGCCCGGTGGTTCTATCTGCCCAATGCGCACACCGACTTCATCTTCGCCATCATCGGTGAGGAGACGGGGCTCATCGGGGCCCTGACGGTGATTGGCCTCTTCATCGTCCTCGCCCTGGCCGGATGGCTCGTCGCCTCGAGGGCCCCGGACCGCTTCGGCCGCATGGTGGCTGCGGGACTCACGGTCTGGCTCTCGTTCCAGGCGCTCGTCAACATCGGGGGAGTGCTCGGTGTGATGCCCATCACGGGCATCGCCCTACCCTTCATCTCGTTCGGGAGCACCGCTCTCATCGTGTCGATGGCAGCGATGGGTGTCCTCGTGAACATCGCCCAGGCCGGGGTGCACACGAGGCAATGACCTACCTGATCGCCGCGGCCGGGACCGGCGGGCACGTGTTTCCTGGGCTGGCCGTCGGTGAGGCTCTGGTCGACCTGGGGGTGGATCGTGACTCGGTCCTGTTCGTGGGCGGCGACCGGATGGAGGCGTCGGTCTACCCGGATGCCGGGTTCCCATTCCTCCAACTCGAGTTGCGGGGTCTCAAACGCTCGTTGTCGCCCCGTAACCTCGGCTTGCCCCGCATGGTGTGGAGGGCCCGGGACGCCATCGGCGGCGCGATCCGGGGCAGGGGGGTGAAGGTGGCGTTGGGCATGGGCGGCTATGTCACCCTCCCCGCCGCGATGGCGGCGCGACGTGCGGGGACCACTCTCTTCATCGCCGAACAGAACGCAGGCGCCGGATTGGCCAACCGCATCGCCTCACGTTGGGCGAGCCATGCCTTCGTTTCCTTCCCCGAGACCGACGGGCTGCCCTCCGGGGAGTGGGTGGGCAACCCGGTCAGGAGGCCGATGGCAGATTTCGACCGGGAGGCCCTCCGCCTCGAGGCGGGGGCGCGCTATGGAATCGACCCGGGAAAGCCGGTCCTCGGCGTGTTGGGGGGGTCCCTCGGTGCCGGCATCCTGAATAGGGCGGCTGTGGAGATCGCTACCTCCTGGTCCGGCCCGCCGCTGTGCCTGGTCCATCTCACCGGTCGCGGCAACGTCGCCGACGACGGACACGAAGCAGACGGGGTGGGCTGGCATCAGGTGGAGTTCGAGGACCGAATGGAGCTGTTCTATGCGATCTGCGACCTGGTGATTGCCCGAGCCGGAGGTGGGGTGGCCGAGCTGACCGCAACCGGAACGCCGTCGATCCTGGTGCCGGGCGAGTTCGGGTCGTCCGGACATCAGAAGGCGAATGCCGAGTTCCTCCGGGGCGCCGGCGCCGCCATCCTCGTGCCCGAGGAGCAGATCGATGACATTGCATCGGTGGTCGCCCGGACTCTGTTCGATCCCGACGCCCTGAAGGCAATGCGACGGGGCGCCGAGGGTATCGCCAAGCCGGATGCGGCGGCGAGAATCGCCTCGACCATGGTGGAGGTGGCCCGATGAAGCTCGAGTATGCGCGGGTCCATCTGGTTGGCGCCGGGGGCGCCGGGATGAGCGCCATCGCCAAGGTGCTCGCTGGTCTGGGACACGAGGTGTCAGGGTCGGATCAACGGGGGGGCTCGACACTCGACCGGCTCACCGATTTCGGCATCGCGACCTACACCGGCCATCGCCCCGACGTGGCGCGCAAGGCCGACTTGGTGGTCGCCTCCTCGGCCGTGCCGGATCGCGATCCCGAGCTCGTCGCCGCCGCCGAGATTGGCATCCCGGTGTGGCGCCGACCCGACCTGCTCGACGCGTTGACGGCCGGCGTACCGACCCTTGGCGCAACCGGGACCCACGGCAAGACGACCACGACTGCGCTGCTGGTGGCCGCCTTGCGCGCGGCCGGGGAGGATCCGAGTTTCATCGTCGGTGGCGATCTCGCCTATTGGAACACCAACGGCCACCACGGCGAGTCGGATCTGCTCGTCCTCGAGGCCGACGAGGCGTTCCGCACCTTCGAGCGCCTCCATCTCGACGGGCTGGTCGTGACCAACGTCGAGCCGGAGCATCTCGAGCATTTCGGCACGGAAGAGGACCTGATCGCCAGCTTCGTCGAGGTGGCCCGAAGGGTGAAAGGGCCGGTGGTGGCCTGCGTGGACGACGCGGGAGCAAGAGAGGTAAGCGCGGCCGCCGGTGCGATCACCTACGGGACCGACCCGTCGGCCCAGTGGCGGGTGACGGGCGTCAGGTCGGACGGGCCGGGTGTCAGGTTCGATCTCGAAGGGCCGTCCGACCGGGTGGCGGTGAGTCTTGGTCGTCCCGGCCGCCATGTTGCCCTCAACGCGGCCGGGGCATTGGCCCTGCTCGCCACGATGGGACGCGACCTGCAGTCGATGGCGTTGGGGCTCGCCTCGTTTCGCGGGGTGGCGAGAAGGTGGGAGCATCGTGGGACTGTCAACGGCGTCGTGTTGATCGACGACTACGCCCATCATCCGACCGAGGTGGCAGCCACGTTGGGGGCAGCCACCGGTGTGGTGCCAGGCAAGGTGTGGGCGGTCTTCCAACCCCATCTCTACAGCCGAACCGCCCGCTTCCAGGACGAGTTCGGGGCGGCGCTGAGCCAGGCCGACGAGGTGGTGGTGACCGACGTCTACGGATCCCGCGAGGAGCCGGTGCCCGGTGTCACCGGAGAATTGGTCGTGGACGCCGTGGCCCGACACGGGGCCAGAGCCCACTACGTGCCCCACCGAGCCGATCTGGCCGGCTATCTGGCCGATCGCGTCTCCGCCGGCGATCTCGTCCTCACGATGGGAGCGGGTGACATCACACTGGTCCCGACCGAGCTGGCCAAGAGGCTGGCAGGCAGCAGATGACCGTCCTGGATCAGATGGTCGCAGAAGGGCTGGTCGACGAGAACGTCCCGCTCGGCCCCATGACCACCTACAAGTCGGGCGGGCCTGCCCGCTTTCTCATGGAGGCCGAGTCCGTCGCCGACCTTCAACGGCTGGCCGGTTCCGGCATCGCTGCCGGCCTGCCCATCCTGGTGATAGGGCGCGGGTCGAATCTCGTCGTCTCCGATGCCGGGTTCCCCGGCCTGGTGGTCCACCTCGGCGCTCGCTTCGGCACGGTGACGGTCGACGGGATCACCGTGACCGGCGGGGCCTCGGCCCCGCTCGCCCAGGTTGCCCGCGCCAGTGTCAACGCCGGGATCACCGGTCTCGAGTTTTTCGTGGGGATCCCCGGATCCGTGGGTGGCGCCATCCGTCAGAACGCAGGATGTTTCGGCCAGGAGACCCGCGACCGGCTGACCACCTGCACGATCTTCGATCTCGGCACCGCGCAAGTCACCACGAGGGGCCCAGACCGGCTCGACATGTCCTACCGGCACTCCAACCTCGAGGCCAACCAGGTGGTGCTCGAAGCCACCTTCGCCGGCGAGGTTGGAGACGTGACAGCAGGTCTGGCCGAGTTGCGCCGGATCACCCGCTGGCGACGGGACAACCAGCCGGGCGGGACCCTGAATGCGGGGAGCGTGTTCAAGAACCCTCCCGGGCAGACCGCCGGCGAGATCATCGATTCGATCGGTCTCAAAGGGATGAGGGTCGGCGATGTCTCGGTCTCGACCAAGCACGCCAACTTCTTCGTTGCCGGCCCCCGGGCCACGTCGCGCGATATCAGAGGTCTGGTCGAAGCGGTCAAAGACCGCGTTCGCGAGGCGACCGGCACCATCCTGGAGCCGGAAATCCAGTTCGTCGGGTTCGATGATGAGCATTGACCAGCGGTTGATCGAGAGAAGACGTGAGGTCGCCGAGGACCGGGCGCGGCGCAACGTGTCGCGTCTCGTGCGTCTCCTCGTGGTGCTCGGGGCCATGGCTGCCGGTGCCTGGTTGCTGCTCTCGCCGTTCTTGAGCGTCAAGGAGGTGATCACCTCGGGAATCGCAGCCAGCTCGGCTCATGCCACCCTCGTCGACAAGGGAGTGGTGGCGGGGACACCCCTCATCCTGATCCGAGCCGATCAGGTTGCGGCGGACCTCGAGCGCGACCCATGGGTCCGACAGGCCGAGGTCGAGATGGACTGGCCCGACAGGGTGATCGTGACCGTCGAGGAGCGAGTGCCGGTGGCCTGGGTCGAGACCGCCGACGGCTGGGATCGCCGCGCCGTCGACGGTGTGGCCCTCCCCACCGACGTCGAGCGCGACGCCTCGATGCCGTGGGCGCTCTTCCCCGATGCGGTTGCCGCCGACGTCTCGGAGTCGGGCCAGGTGCTCGGCGCCTTGCTCTTCGCAGCGGCCCTGGACCAGGAGTTGCGCCCCGGGGCGGTGATCCGGGCGGAGGGGAACGGGGAGCTATGGGCGGAGGTGGGTGGATACCAGGTTCGTTTGGGACGACCGGTGGAGATGGAGGAGAAGGCTCGCAGCCTCGCCGCCTTGCTCGAGAAGCGACCCAGAGAGGGGTCGACCCTGACCTTGATCGCCCCAACCCACCCGGCGGTGACCCCTGGAGAAACCGAGGATGAGCAACCTTGAACGTCTACTTGAGGCTTATGGATATGGCTTTACTTCCCAGTGACCGAACGGTAAACCTCTACTACAGCTTTCGATTTCCACTGGAGGAACTGTGGTGAACACCTCGAGCGGCGGCTACCTGGCCGTCATCAAAGTGGTCGGTATCGGCGGAGGTGGTGTCAACGCGGTGAACCGCATGGTCGAGGCCGGCATCCGCGGCGTCGAGTTCATCGCCCTCAACACCGATGCCCAGGCTCTCCTCATGAGCGATGCCGACGTGAAGTTGGACATCGGGCGCGACGTGACCCGGGGTCTCGGGGCCGGTGCCAACCCCGAGATCGGACGGGCCGCAGCGGAAGAGCACCGGGCCGAGCTCGAGGACGCCCTGAAGGGCTCGGACATGATCTTCATCACGGCCGGCGAGGGAGGCGGCACCGGCACCGGCGGCGCTCCCGTGGTCGCCGAGGTCGCCAGATCGGTGGGGGCGCTCACGGTGGGAGTGGTCACCCGGCCCTTCGGCTTCGAGGGAAGGCGACGGGCGGTGCACGCCGAGCAGGGCATCGACGAGCTCAAGGATGCCGTCGACACGCTCATCGTGATCCCAAACGACCGCCTTCTCGACGTCGGAGACCCGTCGGCCCCGATCGCCGAGACATTCCGGCTCGCCGACGAGGTGCTGATGAGTGGAGTGGCCGGGATCACCGACCTGATCACCACACCAGGGCTGATCAACGTCGACTTCGCCGACGTCCGCACCATCATGTCCGACGCAGGCTCGGCAGTCATGGGGATCGGGAGGGCGACCGGTGAGAATCGTGCCAAGCAGGCGGCCGAACGCGCCATCTCGAGCCCGATGCTGGAGACGTCGATGGAGGGGGCCAAGGGAGTCTTGCTCTCGGTGGCCGGGCCCTCTTCCATGACGCTGCACGAGGCCACCGAGGCGGCGCGGGTCGTGGCCGACCATGCCGATCCGGAGGCGGACATCATTTTCGGGGCCATCGTCGACGACGACCTGGCTGCGGAGATGAAGGTCACCGTGATCGCCGCCGGCTTCGAGCGCCGTCGCCAGTCGGGACGAAGGGACTCGGCGCGGCCCAGTCGACCGCTCTATCCGAGCCTGGAGGAAGACGACGCCCTCGAGATCCCGACCTTCGTCCAGGGATGAACCGGCCCCCCGGCTGGGACGGGGTGGCCTTCACTGACGAAGGAGACGGTGACCAGCGCCACGATCTGACCGCCCGCGCCGCCGTGTCTGCATGGCTCGGTCTTCCCTGGCGCTGGGCGACGGTGAGACAGGTGCACGGGACGCGGGTGATCCATGCCTCCGGCCCGGGAGAGCTCGCTGAGGCCGATGCGATCTGGACCACTACCCCGACATTGCCACTGGCGGTGTTCACGGCCGATTGCTTCGGGGTGGTCCTGGTGGCCGACGGGGCGGTCGGTGTCGCCCATGCCGGCTGGCGGGGCGCGGCCGACGGCGTGGTGGCCTCTCTCCGCGAGGAGATGAGCGACCGGGGGCACTTCCCGAGGTTCGCCGCCGTCGGGCCCGGCATCGGCCCCTGTTGCTTCGAGGTTGGCCCGGAGGTGTCCGGCCGTTTCCCTCTCGACGTCGCCGAGACCTCATGGGGGTCGACCTCGGTCGATCTCGCTTCGGCGATCAGACGCAGCCTTGAAGGGCTCGAGGTATGGCTCTCCGGAGCGTGCACCATGCACGATCCGGGTCTCTACAGCCATCGTCAGAGCCGGACCCTGCTGCGCCACGCGACCGTCGCCTGGCTGCGATGAGCTATGCGGAGGTCGTCGCCCGCGCCGCCACCGCGGCCGAACGGGTCGGGCGTGATCCGCTGTCGGTGACGATCGTCGCGGTCTCGAAGGAGAAGTCCGTCGTCGAGATCCAGGCTGTCTACGACCAGGGGCACCGCGACTTCGGGGAGAACCGGGCCCAGGAGATGGCCGAGAAGGCCGCTGCCCTCCCCGGGGACATCCGCTGGCACTTCGTAGGGGCGCTCCAGTCGAACAAGGCCCGTCTGGTGAGGCCCATCACCCACCTCCTCCATTCGATGGATCGCGACTCGCTGGCGGCAGCCTGGGCCAAGGGAAGCGGGCTTCCCCCTCCGGTCCTGATCGAGGTGAACACCGGGCGCGAGCCGCAGAAATCCGGGGTCCTGCCCGAGGACCTCGCGGCCACCCTCGACCGGGTGCTTGCCACCGGGGTCGAAGTGCGGGGTCTGATGGCTATCCCGCCCATGACCGATGACCCGGAGCGTCAGCGGCCCCATTTCAGGCTGCTCCGGGAGCTGCGAGACGGGCTGTTCCCGACCCATCCGGGTCTCATCGAGCTGTCGATGGGGATGACCGACGACTTCGAGGTTGCGGTCGAGGAAGGTGCCTCTCTAATACGTGTGGGACGGGCTATCTTTGGCCCCCGCATGCAACGGAGCGATTGATGTCATCACTCTTCTCAAAGGCCCTCGTCTACCTGGGGCTGGTGGACGAGGACCAGGTCGACGCCGAGGGTGGTGACCGGGCCCAATCGGAGCAGATCGAGGCGCCGATCCGGCGGGTCGAGCCGAAACGCGTCGAGCCTGTGCCGCAGAGCCGGCGGGTGGAGCCGCCTCCGACGGCTCGGGCGGCGACACGCCCCCAATCACGGCTCGAGGGCAGTGAGACCATCGGTCTGGTCCGGCCGGTCGAGGTGCAGTCCGACATCATCGTCGTGGAGGAGTTCGGTGACGCTCGCATCCTGGCCGATCGGGTGCGCGACCGTGTTCCCGTCGTACTCGACATGCGAAGGGCCGACCACGACCTGGTGCGTCGCGTCGTCGACTTCTCGTCTGGGCTCATCTACGCACTCGACGGCTCGATGAGGAAGGTCGGCGACGGTCTGGTAGTCGTCCTCCCCCCGCGGGTGACGCTGAGCCGGGATGAGAAGAGGCGGCTTGCCTCCCTGGGGGCCTACGAGCTCGACGATATCGACGATTGACCCGTGGACCTCGGTCGCATCCTGATCCTCATCCTCCAGATCTACTTCTACGCCGTCCTGGCGTGGGTGATCCTCTCGTGGATCCCGACCTCCTCGACCCACCCGCTGGGCCGGGTCAACGTGTTCCTCGACCGCATCATCTACCCGGTGATACTGCCCCTGCGCCGGATCATCCCGCCGTTGCGGCTGGGGGGAGGGATGCTCGATCTGTCACCGATCGTGCTTCTCATCGGGATCAGGCTGCTGATCGGCGTGGTGGCTCGGATCTTCTGATCCTTGGAGCCATCCCTCCAGGTCCGTAATCTCACGATCACACAAGAGGCAGGGAGCAATGGCAATCACACCAGCCGACATCGAGAAGAAGACGTTCTCAACCGCCCTGCGTGGCTACGACCTGGATGAGGTCGACGACTTCCTCGACGAGATGGTCGTGGCGTTTCGCGAGCTCGAGGAGGAGCTGACCCAGGCCCGGGCCAGGATCTCCGAGCTGGAGCGGGACCCCAATGCCGCCGCCCCGGCCGCGGCGGCTGCGCCCGGGATCGACGAGTCTGCTGTGGGCCGCGCCTTGGTCGCCGCCCAGCAGGCGGCCGACAAGCTGCTGGAGGACGCCCGCTCCGATGCCGATCGGATGCGGAGCGAGTCGAAGGCCGAGGCAGACCAGATCCTGGAGGGAGCCCGCTCCGAGGCAGACACATTCGCCAATGAGCGAGAGCAGAAGCGCGCCGAGGTCGAGGCCGAGATGGCCGAGATGAACCAATTGGTCGCCGGGGTCCGCACCAAGCTCGCCGTCCTGGCAACCACCGTCGCCGACAAGCTCGATGAGATGGACGCGGCGGTGGCCGGGGCCCAGAGTGGCGACACCGGGGAGCCGGTGGAAGACCAAGGCGGGCCGGCCGACGACCAGGTCGACGAGGAGGCAGCGGGCGACGAGGACGCCGACGCCTCGATCGATGCCGCCGGCGACGAAGAAGTCGATACCGACAGCGAGGTGGAGGGTGAGGACGCCGGGTTGGAAGAGCCGTCAGAAGAGGCGGACGAGGACGCCGGCTCTGCCGAGATGGAGGAAGTCGAGGACTCGGATGGCGAACCCGATGAGGGCTCGAGCGAGACCACCTGAGGGTGAGTGAGGTCAGGCCCGGCTGATCTGGAGACGCGCCGGCCTCCCGTCGATGTCGAGTTGAGACTCGCCGACGCCATCGCCCTCGGCGATGACGGTGGCCAGCACCTCGGCGGCGATCTCCGACTCGTGGGTCTCGATGGCGGCGCGAATCACGGGATCAGCCGTCGACCACTCGAGGGCGATGCGATCGGTCACGGCGAGACCGGCGTCGCGCCTCATCCGCTGCACCCTGCTGATCAGCTCCCGGGCGATTCCCTCGAGGAGCAGATCGTCTGACACGTCGGTGTCGAGGGCCACGGCGAAGTCCGGCCCTGTCTCGACGATCGTCTTCTCGCGGGGAGTCCGTTCGATGAGCATGTCGTCGCCGCCGATCTCCCGACCTGCCGCCGTGAGCTTCCCGCCGGCGATGACCTGCTCCAACTGCTCCGGGGTGAGCTCGGAGATTGCCTTGGCCATCACAGGCATCTCTTTGCCGAGCAGTGGCCCGAGCTTGCGGAAGTTGGCCTTGGCCGAGAGGAGCACGAGCTGGCCCTCATCCGAGGACGTCACGACCTCCTTGACATTCAACTCGTCCGAGATCACGTCGGCGTGTGCGTCGACTGCCGCCGCCACAATCGGGTCGCGGGTGAGAATCGTGATGCGGGCCAGCGGCTGGCGCACCCGGTGCCCCTCTCTCTTCCTGAGATTGCGCCCGAGCCCCACCACCTCGCGGACAACCGCCATAGAAGCCTCCAGGTCCCGGTCGATCAGAGCGCCGTTCGCATCGGGGAAGTCGCGGTGGTGGACGCTGGCAACGGCGTCAGGGTCGTGCCGGGCCACCAGGTCCTGATAGATGTGCTCGGTGAGGAAGGGGAGCACCGGTGCCAGCACCTCGACGAAAGTGGTCAGCACCTCGTAGAGGGTGGCGAAAGCAGCCAGCTTGTCGCTGTCCCCCTCGCCGGACTCACCGCGCGTCCGCCAGAACCGGCGCCTCGATCGTCTCACGTACCAGTTGGTCAGATGATCGATGAAGCCGAGCGTTGGAGGGACGACGTTGTACAGGTAGTAGCCCTCCATCTGCTCATTCACCTCGGAGACGAGGCTCTGCAGGACCGAGAGGATCCAGCGGTCCATCTCGGGGCGCCTCTGCGGGGGAGGCGCTGCGGCCAGGTCCTCGCTCGTGATCCCGTCGGCCTCGGCGTAGGTGGTGAAGAAGCTGTACGTGTTCCACATCGGGAGGAGGACGGTGCGCACCACCTCGGCGACTCCCTCCTTGCTGAATCGGAGCGGCTCGGCGCGGAGCACCGGCGAGTTGATGAGAAAGGCACGCAGTGCGTCGGCTCCCATCACGTCGAAGATCTCCGACGGGTCGGGGTAGTTCTTCAGGCTCTTCGACATCTTCCGCCCATCGCCGGCCAGTATCAGACCGTTGACCACGCAGTTCTCGAACGCCGGTTTGTCGAAGAGGGCGGTCGACAGGACGATCAATGTGTAGAACCAGCCCCGGGTCTGGTCGAGGCCTTCGGCGATGAACTTGGCCGGGAAGGCGGCCTCGAACCGCTCTGCGTTCTCGAATGGGTAATGGAGCATGCCGTAGGGCATCGATCCAGACTCGAACCAGCCGTCCAGGACCTCGGGCACCCTGGTCATGGACCCGTCGCACGAAGGGCAGGGCCAATGGATCGCGTCGACGACGTGCTTGTGCAGATCGTCGGGCCTCTGGCCGGAGAGCTCCTCGAGCTGGTCCAGAGAGCCGACCGCCACGGTCTCCTCGCAACCGCTGCACTCCCACACCGGGATGCACGAGCCCCAGTAGCGATTGCGGCTCACCGCCCAGTCGCGGGCGCTGGCCAGCCAGTTGCCGAACCGGCGGGTGCCGACGTACTCCGGGACCCAGTGGATGGTGTCGTTGATCTCGACCATCCGGTCCTTGATCTGCTCGACCCTGACGAACCAGGTCGGGATCGCCTTGTAGATGAGAGGTGTGCCGGTTCGCTCACAGAAAGGGTAGGAGTGCACGACCCGGCCGGAGTGGACCAGCTTGCCGGACTCGCGCAGGAGCCGGATCAGGGTCTCGTCGGCCACCTTGACGTTCTGACCGGCGACGTCGGGCACCTCGTCGGTGAAGTTGCCCTCTGCGTCGACCGGGTCGACGAGGGCCTCGATACCTGCAGCCTTGAGCGCGTAGAAGTCGACCTCGCCGTAAGCAGGCGCCATGTGGACCAAGCCGGTGCCCTCGTCGATGGTGACGTCCGGAGACGAGATCACGCGGAACGCACCCCGGTCCATCTCGGTGAGGAAGTAGTCGAATGGAGGCAGATACCGGGTGCCGACCAGATCCGACCCGGGACCGCTCTCGACCTCGTTCCGGCCATCGCCGAACACGGTGGCCGCCCGCTCCCGAGCGATCCAATATCGCTCATCGTTTTCGGCGATGCAGACGTACTCGATGTCGTCGCCGACCGCCACCGCCAGGTTGCCGGGGAGGGTCCACGGAGTGGTCGTCCAGATGAGTAGGAAGTCACCCGACTCGACCGGCCCGGTCCCGTTCTCGACCTCGAGACGAACGGTGATCGAGGGGTCCTCCACGTCGCGGTAGTCCTTGTTGGCCTCGAAGTTCGACAGCGGCGTCGAGGCCCCCCACGAGTAGGGGAGGACCTTGAAGTCCTTGTAGACGAGACCCTTGTCCCACAGCTCCTTGAAGACCCACCAGACGGTCTCCATGAAATCGGGGTCCATCGTCTTGTAGTCGTTCTCGAAATCGACCCAGCGACCGATGCGAGCGGTGAGCGCCTCCCAGTTCTCGGTGTTGGCCTGGACCACGCTCCTGGCGGCCTCGTTGAAGCGATCCACCCCATACTCGGCGATCTGCCTGGGTCCGGAGATGCCCAGCCGCTTCTCGACCTCCATCTCGACCGGGAGACCATGGGTGTCCCATCCGAACCGCCGCTCGACCCGGTATCCCCGCATCGTCCAATAGCGAGGCACCATGTCCTTGATGACCCCGGCCAGGAGGTTCCCATAGTGGGGGCTACCGGTGGGAAAGGGCGGGCCGTCGTAGAAGATGTACTCCTTGTCGGCGGGGCGCCTCCGCACCGACTCGGCGAAGGCGTCCGACCCTTTCCAGAGGTCGAGGACGCGCTCCTCCATGGCCGGGATGTCCACTGCGGGGTCGACCCGAGTGAATCCTTTGTCGCGATTGGGCGAATCGGCGCGGCTCGGAGACATGAGAGGCGGGAATGGTAGGAGCGCCCCCGAGCTTGACACATCGACAAGGGAGACCCTTCCGATATCGGGCAACCATTGGTAGGGTTCCCGCCCTTTAGCAGGGGAGCCCTGTGGCACGTCAACTCGCAAAATCGACAGTCGAGAAGTTCAGGATGCGTCTGGAGACCGAGCGCGTCCGCCTTCAGGAGATGATCGACGAATACGAACACGAGTTGGAGGAGGCCAGGCTCTCGGAGAGCTCCTCCGATCGGAGCCCGGACCCCGGGAATGCCGAGGCGAGCTCGACCAAGTTGGAGTACGCCAAGGAGCTTTCGATCGAGCAGAACACGGTCGACCTGTTGGGCAAGGTGGAGTGGGCACTCGAGAAGATCGACAGCGGGACCTATGGGAGTTGCGAGGTGTGCGGGAAGCCGATTCCCCTCGCTCGACTCGACGCTCTTCCCTACACCACCTTCTGCGTCGACGACGCGCGCAAGGCTTGATCAGGCGTTACGCCATCGCGGTCGGGTTGGCTGCGGCGGTGGTCCTGGTCGACCTGCTGACCAAGCGATGGGCGTCCATCGAACTGGTGAGCGAGCCACTGGTCATGATCCCGGGGTTCCTCGAGCTCTCGTACACCGAGAACCCGGGCGCAGCCTTCTCCCTGTTTCAGAACGCGGGCCCTTTCCTCGGCGCTGCCGCCATCGCGGTGACCACCGGGCTGCTCATGTCCCTGCGCCGGGAGAGGCCGTTGCTGGAGACGGCCGCCTTCGGATTGATCATCGGTGGGGCGCTGGGCAACCTCATCGACCGGATCTTCCGCGGGGAGGGCGTTCTCGACGGCTACGTGATCGACTGGGTGAACCTGTGGTGGATACCCACCTTCAACATGGCCGACATGTCGATCACGATCGCCGTGGGGCTGCTACTGATTCAGGCGTGGCGGACACGCTGAGGTTCGAGGTTCCCGAGGATCTGGATGGCGACCGGGTCGATCGTGTGCTGGCATCGCTGTTCGAGGTGAGCCGGGCTCAGGCCCGCGCCCTGCTCGACCGGGGAGTGCTCATCGACGGCTCGCCGGCAAGGCCGAGTGACCGGGTCCACGCCGGCTCGGTGCTGACCTCGCCGTCTCCGGAGGCGGCGGCCGACCTGCAACCGGAGCCGGTCTCCTTCGAGGTCATCCACGAGGACCCCGCCCTGATCGTCGTGAACAAGCCTCCCGGCTTGGTCGTCCACCCTGGTGCCGGGAGCGGGCACGGCACGCTGGCTGCAGGACTGCTACACCGATACCCCGAGTTACGCGGTGTTGGGGCTCCAGGCAGATGGGGCCTCGTGCACCGACTAGATCGTGACACCTCCGGGGTGCTGTTGGTGGCGCGCACTGCGAAGGCCCATGCCCGGCTCAGCGCCGACCTGGCCAACCGGGCGATCGGCCGGACCTACACCGCCCTGGTACACGGGGCATTCTCCACGCAGACTGGTGCGATCGAAGCGCCCATCGGGCGGGATCCGTCCCGGCCGACCAGACGCGCCGTGGTCCCCGGAGGGAAACCGGCGCTGACTCGCTACGAGGTGGTGGCCGAGTACCCCGAGACCGGGCTCACGCTGCTCGACGTCACGCTCGAGACCGGTCGGACCCATCAGATCAGGGTTCACATGGCGGCCATCGACCATCCGCTGGTGGGAGACCGAACCTATTCGACGGTCAACACTCCGGTCGAAGTCCCCCGCGTCTTCCTCCACGCAAGAAGGGTCGATCTCCAACATCCCTCGACGGGTGACCCCGTCTCCTTCGAAGCCGATCTGCCCGAGGACCTGGCCAGGGTGCTGACCGACCTCGAGATCCGGCCGGATATCCCCCCGTTGCCTCTACCGTCTCACTCGTGACCCAGGATCACACGACCGCTGCTCCGGTCTGTTACCGCCATCCAGACCGTCACACTCTCCTCAGCTGCTCGCGGTGCGGAAGACCGATCTGCTCCTCCTGCTCGATCGACGCCGCAGTCGGGCAGAGATGCCCCGAGTGCCTGAGCGAACAAGGTGTTCAAAAGGTGGTGCAAACCGGTCCTCGCCGGACGTCGATGGCTCGCTCGGGTGCTCCGGCGACGATGACTTTCATCGCTCTGGCCGTCATCTTCTATCTGGCCGGTGCCATGGGGATGGAAGAGGAGCTGATTCGCCGCTTTGCCCAGATCAATGCCGCCGTGGCCGTCGGCGAGTGGTGGCGAATCTTCACCGTCGTTCTTCTCCACGGCTCGATCACCCACATCCTGTTCAACATGTGGGCGCTCTGGGTGCTGGGGCCCCAGATCGAGCGAGGCGTCGGCACCTGGCCCTTCGTCAGCCTCTTCTTGGCCTCGGCCGGGGTTGGAGGGGCGTTCGCCTTCTATCTGGGTGATATGACCGATGTGGGTGTCGGCGCCTCCGGCGCCATCTTCGGGCTGTTCGGGATCTGGCTGAGCTGGGCGCTTCATCGTCGGAACACCATGCAGGGACGCGCCCTCCTCTCCCAGCTCGGGTTCCTCCTCCTGATCAATGCGGCCCTGCCCCTGATCTTCAGGAACATCTCCTGGCAGGCCCATCTCGGCGGTCTCATCGCCGGCTTTGTCATCGGGGAGGTCTGGAGTCGGATCCGGGGCCCTCACCAGGAGGCGTATCGCACCGGTGTCGGCTTTCTGGTTGCGGCCATGGCCACGGTGTCGGTTCTAATCTGAGCGACCGGGACGTCTCACACCTCGGGGTCTCAGTTCTGCGGGATCGCCCCGAACGCAAGGAGCGTTGTCGCCAGGATGCCGAAGACGGTGGCGGCGACTACCAGCGCAGAGCGATCCTTCAATCTCAGCCAACTGATCGTGCCGGTCACAAGGGTCCCCAAGACCGCGATTGCGGTGAGGATCCACAATGCCAGGCCGCCCGCGGTCCGTTGCCCGAACATCTCGAGGGCGCTGGTGTTGTAGGCAACGATGAGCAGAGCAAATAATCCGATGCTCGTGGCGAACAACCCGACCGCCCACTTACCCAATCGCGTCCTGGCCATGTCTCGTCCCTTCCCGTCATCATCGCTGACGACGTGTCAGGATCGCCAGAGGCGTTGGGCCCTGTCCGCCGTGGGGACACAGCCTTGCAACGGTGCGACGTGAATGATCGCTCCCACCGCGGTGAGTGATTGACTCGTCTGCTACCTTGAATGACAGCCGTGTCATTCGCCCACCTCCACCTCCACACCGAATACTCGATGCTCGATGGAGCGGCCCGGATCAAGGATGTGGTGGAGGCCGCGGCGGCCGATGGGCAGCCCGCCATCGCCATCACCGA
>DATBIX010000006.1:0-51574 GCA_036556665.1 Acidimicrobiia bacterium | reverse complement strand
TCCAGACGGGACGATCGATCAGCAGGAACCCGGTATTGAAGGCGGGAAGCCTCCCGTCGAGGCCCAGCTCACGCCACCCTGCCACCCCCTTGGGTAGGCCGATGGCGGGGCACCCGAAGTCCTGCACCGCCCCAAGGGCGCAACCACCGAGATCGGTCTCGAAGAGGTCGGCCGGTGAACTTCGTACCAGGGTGTCCGCATCCAGGAAGAGCACCCTGTCGATCTCGGCGGGCAGGTAGCGGTCGAGGAACAGCAGGGTGTACGCCGTTCTGGTGATGTAGACCTCGTCGCTCATCGATGAGATCGGGAGTCCGGCGATGTGATCGACATCGAAGTCGTACCAGCGGATGTCGAGGGACGGAGGCAACGACCTCTCGATCCGTCCCCGATCCTCGTTGTCGATCTCGACGGCCAGCACGTGGATGGTGGCATTCTCGCCGGGGCGGAGAGAGCCTCCTAGAGACCGAAGTGTCACTGCCGCCGGCATGGCGTAGTGGCCATCGAAGCCCATCAGGAAGTGCAATTCGTTTCCTCAGACATCGGGCGATCGTCCAGAGCGCAGGAACAGCCCGTCCCCCCGTGCAACATGTCGTGAGAATCTAAGTCGGGCGTGATGGTGGGTCAACGCCGGGTCAACGGACCAGGAAGCCCGCCCCGAGTGTGTCGGTCGGGTCGATCAGCAGCTCGTTGCGTCCGACGATGTGCGCCGTGCCGGTGACCTCGGGGATCACCGCCTCGATCCCTTCGAGGTCGATCGTGCCCACCACGCGGCCCCCGAAGCTGCTCCCCACGATCGATTCGATCGTGATGCTCTCGCCGAGGCCGATCTGTCCCCGGGCGCGGAGGATGGCGAGACGCCCGCTGACGCCGGTCCCGGTGGGGGAGCGGTCGACCTCGCCGTCGGCGAAGACGCAGACGTGGCGCGAGTGGTTGACGGGATCCTCCGCCGGCCCGACGAAGATCACCCCGTAGAGAAACCCGAGATCCTCCTCGACCGGGTGGTCGATCGGCCGGGACCCGGCCACCCGCTCCTTGATCGCCCTGCCCGCCTCGATGAGATGAGGGGAGGCCTCCGGGGTCAGGGTGAGACCCAGCCGTGCCGCCTCCACAAATGCGTAGAAGGCACCGCCGAAGGCGAGGTCGTAGTGGACCCGTCCCACCCCGGGCACCTCGACTTCGTTGTCCAGGTCCAGGACGAAGGATGGGACGTTGCGGAACCTGACCTCGGTCACCGAACCATCGACCAAAGTGGCCACCGCCTCGATCTGGCCGGCCGGGGTGTCGATCCGGATCGTGGTCTCCGGTTCGAGGCCAGGGATGATTCCGGTCTCGATCACCACCTTGGCCAGAGCGATGATGCCGTGGCCGCACATCGTGGAGAAACCGTCGTTGTGCATGAACAGGACCGAGAGATGGCTGGTGGGGCTGGTCGGAGGGCCAAGCAGGCCACCGTACATGTCGGCGTGGCCCCTCGGCTCCCACATCAGCGCCCGGCGTAGGTCGTCGAACCTCTCCTCGGCGACGCGGCGGCGCTCCAACATGGTTGCCCCCTCGATGACCGGGCCGCCCTCCACCACCACCCGGAAGGGCTCGCCCCCGGTGTGGGCGTCCACCGCGACGACCCGTTTCCAGTGGGCCGGCGCAGCCCATTGCAGGGGCCCGTCTAGGTTCACGGATCGCGAGGATAGGGCAGGGGCCGCTCCGCCTACCATCGGGCTCATGGTCACCGTGTCCGCCGCCGTTGCTGCCCTGGCCGAGCGAACCCGACCCGAGTCGGCTGCAGTCTGGGACCCGGTGGGGCTGCAGCTGGGGGACCCTGGCGCCGAGGTCGGCACGGTCGGGGTGTGTCACGAGGTCACCGAGGAAGTGGTGGCCCGCATGGAGAAGGAGCCGGTCGATCTCCTCGTCACCTATCACCCGCTGCTCTTCGAGCCGGTGAATCGGATCCTGGCCGGACGGTCACCTGCCGCACGCGCCTACCGGCTGCTCGGCGCGGGGGTCAACCTCGTGGTGACCCACACCGACTTCGACGCCGCCCCCGGCGGGACGGCCGATGCTCTCGCCTCGACGCTGGGCCTGCAGGACTTCGCCCCGTTCGGCGGCGACGAGACGGCGGGTCTCCCCGCCATCGGGCGGTTCGGCTCGTTCCACGGAACGCTCGACGCCCTCGACGCCCGCGTGGCCGATGCCTTCGGCGCCAACGGGCTGCGAGTGTCGGGTGATCGCCAGCGGCGCATCGAGCGGGTCGCGGTGGTCCCCGGCTCGGGAGCCGGGCTGATAGAAGAGGCAGCCGCCCTGGCCGATGCGCTGGTGACCGGGGATGTATCGCATCATCGAACCGTCCACGCCAACGACCTGGGACTAGCCATCGTCGACCCGGGGCACATCGCCACCGAGCGCCCCGGCATGGTGGCCTTGGTCGCCTTGGTGGCCGACGCGGTCACGGCCGAGGTGGTCGATCTGACCGATCTCGACCCGGAAACATGGAGTTGAGGCACCGCTAGCCTCGCGGGCGGCATGGACATACCGAGTCTCGCCGACCTCCTCGACGTCCAGGATCTCGACCTCCAGATCGACCGCCTCCTCGACCGGAGGCAATCTCTCCCCGACCTCGCCTCTTACAAGGCTGCCCACGAGGAGGAGCAGCGGTTGAATGCCGAGTTGGCGACGGCCGGGGCCGAGTTGAGGTCCCTCGAGCTCGGCTTCGACAAGTCGGAGGGCGAGCTCGAGATCCTCGAGCACAAGCTGAAGGAGCACGAGACGAGGCTCTATGCCGGGGGGATGAGTGGCCGTGAGACCGAGCACATGCGTCTCGAGGTGCAGGGTCTCAAGGCGCAACGAGAGGCTTTGGAGGAGAGGGTCCTCGGGATGCTGGAGCAGGTCGACCCGGCTCGCGCCGCAGTCGTCGATCTCCGGTCGCGGCTCGACGAGGTGGTCACGGTCAAGGCGGCTCTGGAGAAGTCGATCAAGGACGAGTGGAAGCAGATCGACGCCGAACTGGCCCGCAAGGAGGAGCGCAAGAAGGAGGCTTTGATCCCGGTGCCGGGTGATCTGGTCGAGATGTACGAGAAGCTCCGGCACAGCAAGGAGGGTGTCGCCATTGGCCGCTTCGAGCACGGAGTGTGCGGCGGCTGTCACATGGCCCTGTCGCCCACCGAGCAGACCGAGGCCTTCTCCGCCGAGATCCCCCGATGCGTCCACTGCCGCCGGATCCTCGTCGCCTGAGCGATGTTGTTCTGGCACATGGGGGCGACCCTGTGGCTGTTCCGCTGGATCTTCAAGGACCCCAAGGTCGACGTGAGGTTCCTGCTCGCCGGGGCGGTGCTACCCGACGTCGTCGACCTGCTCGTCGGGACCATCCTCTTCCCCGAGCGCTTCTCGACCGGCGAGTTGTGGTTCCACACGCTCCTCCTGCCCTCGATCTACATGGTCCTGGTGCTTCTGCTGACCCGGCGGGGAAGACGTCGGCGCGCCTTCATGGCGTTCGGGGTGGGATGGCTGTTCCACCTCATCCTGGATGGGATGTGGGCGGAGCCCGAGGTCCTGTTCTGGCCGTTCTTCGGCTGGGAGATGCCCATGGGCGAGGCACCTTTCTGGCCCCTCGCCTGGGAGCGGGCGCTTTCCGACCCGTGGCGCTGGGTGCTCGAGGCGATTGGCCTTGCCTATCTCGTCTGGCTCTGGTTCGCCACCGGGCTGAATCTCAAGGAGCGACGTGACGGATTGGTACGGGAGGGGCGTCTCCCCGATCGGATCGAGGAGAATGCTTAAGGCGGCGCTCACTTGCCTGGTCCTGGCACTGGCCGGATGCGCCGGAGCCGGGGGCTCGACCACGACCATCACCGGTGCCGGGGCGGAGAGCGCGGTGGCCGCGGTGCAACAGCTCCGATCATCGTTGCAGGCGGGTGAATTCGCCACCACGGGGGCGCTGACCATCCCGGGTCAGGCAGCGCTCGCCTCGCTGGCCGACGAGGCGAGCATCGGCGAGGTGGCACAGGCCATCGACGAGGGCGATGCCGCCATCGCCGCCAGCTTCTGGGAGGGGTTCGCCCAGGGGGCCGGGGAATCGTTTGCCGGTGATGTCGCCATCGACGAGCGAGGGACCACGACGGAGGACGGCATCGAGTTCTTCCTGGTGGGGGTGACGCCAGGCTCGGGGGTCGAGCAGACGATCGTCACCAGGGAGAGCGACGGCCAGCGGATCGATCTCTTCGCGTCTTTCGGCGCCGGGTTGGCCGCGGAGATGATGTCACCGGTCGAGATCCTGCTCGGAACCTCCAGTGAGGACGCCGCGACGGTTCTGGCGGCCCTCCAGGACGTGGTGCCCTCCCTCCTCGTGGCGGCCTCGAACGAGTCGCTGTCGCCCGATGCCTCCCAACGGGTCCTTCAATTGGTGGAGCTGATCACAAGGGTCGGCTAGCGCGGCTCACGGCGTGCCTCGGCGACCGCGCGCAGCGCAGGGAGCACCTCCTTGCCCAGGATCCGGATCAGCTCCGGTTGGTCGAGGGATGCCATCTGGAAGGTGACGTAATCGGCCCCGACCTGCTCTACCAGTGGCCGGTATGCGTCGACGACTTCTGCCGCCGAGGTGGCACGGGCGTACCTCTCCAGGATCTCCTCGCGTGGCATCGAGTCTGCCATCGCCCTCAGGTCCGCCGGGTCGACCGCCTCGAGCCTGCCCGGAGCGCGCAGGCCACGCCACGGGTAAATGGCCCTCCATGCCTCCTCGTCGTCATCTGCCATGATCGACCATCTGGTGGCGAGCACGATGGGGGAGGGGCGATCGGCGCCGGCGGCCGCCTCGCGAAGCGGGGTGATGACGTTCTCGATGGCCTCGGACGGGCTCTTGACCGAGACGATCACCCCTTGCGCACTCGCCCCGGCCAGGGCGGCCGATTTCGGGCCGCCGGCAGCCAGCAGGATTGGAACCGGGCCCACCGGCGGTGAATAGAGGCGGGCGCGATCGGTCCGGTAATGGGCGCCCTCGAAGCTGAGTTTCTCTCCATCGAGAAGCCGGCGCATGATCTCGATCGCCTCCGCCATCCTGGAGTTCCTCTCGGCGTAGGCCGGGAACTCGAAGCCGAGCGGGCCCTCGTTGATGTTCTCACCTGTTCCCACCCCGAGGGTGAACCTGCCACTGCATAGCCGATCCAGAGTGGCCGCGGCCTGGGCGACGACACCAGGGTGATAGCGGAACAGTGGGGTGGTGACCCCGGTGATGAGCTCCACCCTCGAGGTCGCCGCCGCCATCGCCCCGATGGTGGAGAAGGCGAAACCCGATGCCGACTGATCGTCGACCCAGGGGTGGAAGTGCTCGGAGACGACGACGGCATCGAACCCTGCCTCTTCGGCCAGGATCGCATGCTGCACCAGATCCTCGGGATGCCATTGCTCATGGCCGCAGAAGTAGGCGAATCGGGTCAAGCGCTTCCCTTTCCTAGACCCGGGATCTTGCCAGGTCTACTGATAGGAGACGAAGACGGGGACCGGGTCCTTGCCCATTGTGTACTCGGGCGTTGGAGTGGGGGAGTCCTCGTCGAAGAAGTTCTTCCAGCCCCAACGCCAGTGCACGTCCTCCTGGCCCTCGGTGAGGAACCGGTAGGTCTCGTCCTTGGTCGCGATCGGTCCCTGGCCGTCCATCTGGATCAGCATCTGCAACTCGGGGCGCTGCTTCAGGCTCTCCCGGTCGACGATCATCCGTGATTGGAACTGATGCACGATCAGCAGCTTCTGGGGCAATCCGTTGTCCCTGACCAGGTCGGCCAGCCAGTCGACCACGGTGTTTACCTCGGCCGCGTTGACCTGGCCGACCTGGTTGAGGTGGACCTGATCGCCCTGAAGACGCCATTCCGGGTCGAGGGCGAGACCGACGAAGGGCAGCTTGAGCAACTCCTCGTACAGCTTGGCCTGGCTCAGGAAGTCCTCGCGACCCGACTGGAGGTCGAGGATCACGTACATCCCGTTCTCGCCGGCCACCCGGATCCACTCCTCGAACGAGGCCGGTGGCCACTCTGAGCTGTAGTCGCCGTCCTCTCCGGCCTGGGCCGAGGCCACACTGGCGATGATCTCGAAGGTGGGGATCACCTGATGCCCGTCGGCGGCGTAGTCCTCGACGAAGGGGGCCATCCTCTCCAAGGTTGCCTGTGGGCCCTGTTCCCCGAGCACGCCGAGGCCGGTGGTCTCGGGGTGGCCGTAGAAGGCGACATACCGGCGTGGCTGGCCCTCGGGGAACACGTAGAAGCCTCCGCCCGGCACCTGGAGGCCGGTGGACAGAAGGCCGATCTCCCACTCGGTAGCGTCGGGCACCGCCCCGACGAACCTGATCGATTCGGGTGGCTGCCCGGCCAGGGCGGTCCCGACCTCGGGGTGACCGAGGATATCGGCCGCGTCGTAGGCGACGACATTGGCCCCGGCGACCCTCCCGGTGGCCGCGGTGGTCATCATCAGCACCGGTTGGGCGGCGTCCACCATCCAGACGGAACCGGACGGAGGCGCGGTGGCCAGCCCGGTCACCACCGTCGCCTTGTCGATGGCGGGAGCGGCTGTGGTCGAGGAAACGGCGGGGCTGGTCTGGGGGAGGACCACGTGTGCCCGGGTCTGAATGGCCTTCACCGTCTCGACCACCGAGGTCGCATCGGGAGTGGCCGGGAGGGGAACGGTCTCGGACACGCCGAGCGCCGCCCTTGCCGAGTCGACCGCCTCGGCGATGGTCGGGCGGAGCACCTCCGCCTCGGGTGGAAAGGTCACATCCAACGCTCCGATCACGTGGACCCTCTTCGGCTTGAGCCGGCCCAACTCGGCGGCCAGCTGTGGATGCGGGTGTAGGAGCGGGCCGCCCAGGGCGGCGGCGAGCTGGGCGCCCACCGCGACCTCGTTCAGGTTCGATTCGGCGACGACGACGACGTCGTCGGCGCAGAGGAAGAGCTGGCCGGACATGGCCAGGGCGTCACCGGAGACCGATCCTGTGGCAATGGGCCCCTCACCGGTGGTGACATGGACGCAGCCTCGCTCCGTGGTCGCGGTGGTTCCCGGAGCAAGGGTGGTCGTGCTGGGCGCCACTCCGGCCGTCTGGGTCGGCGTCTCACCGACCAAGGTACTGCAGGAGTTGAGCAACAGCGCGAAGACGGCGAGGCGAACTGTGTTGTTCATGGCGCCAGAGGCCCAGGCAGGGTACCGGGAAGACCCGCCTAAACCCGGTGTTGTGACTTCCAGAGGAGACCGATCGCGATCAGACCCGCTCCGGTCAGCCACACCTCGATCGGGACGAAGAACGAGAGGAAAAGGCATGAGGCCAGGCCGAGCCACCCGGTCAACCGGCGTCTGTCGAGCCTGAGAGCAGCCAGGTTGGTGATCCCGTAGTAGAGGAGCACCGAGAAGGCGGAAAAGCTCCACGCCAGAGAGATGTCACCGAGGAGGGTCAGGCCTGCCACCGGCACGGCCGAGGTCACGATCGCAGTCACTGGCACCGACCTGGCATCGAGGCGGGCGAGGCCTTGGGGCATGTCGAGCCTGCGGCCCATCGCCAGCCAGACCCGGCTCAACCCCAGCACCAGGTTGAGGAGTACCCCCAGCATGGCGGTGACCGCCCCGATCGAGACCATGGTCGACCACGGCCCCGGGACCAGGTCGGCCGGCGTCTCACCCTCGATCAGGCCTGCCCCCCAGTTGCTTCCGCCAGCGGATCTGCCTCCCAGTTCGACCAATCCGTAGATGACGATGGCAACCGCCAGCGTGACCAGGACGGCCCGGGGAATGGTGTGCCCCGGCCGGTGGACCTCCTCGCCCAGGGTGGCGATCCTGCCGTAGCCGGTGTAGGCGACGAAGAGGAATGCGATGGCTGGTAGGAACGACCCGGCATCGATGGCGCCGGGGTCGATCGGCGGCATGGTCGATCCCGCCAGGCCGCTGAGGGAGAAGGTGAGGAGTGCCGTGATCGTCAACACGACCAATGCCAGGTTCACCACGGTGGTCCGTCTCAAGCCGGCGAGGACGAGGACGGTCACCACCACCACCGATCCGATGGCGATGAATCGTCGGTCGAGATCGATCCCCAGATAGAGGGCGACGCCGAGGGCGGCAGAGGCGGCCGAGGCCGTCTTGGCAAGGAGGAACAGCCAGCCGGCGGTGAACCCCCAGAACGGCCCCAAGGCCTGATACCCGTACTCGTAGGTGCCGCCTGCCACCGGGAATCGGCCGGCGAGATGGGCGGAGGAGAGCCCGTTAAACATGGCGACCAGCCCGGCCAGGGGCACGGCGAGCAACACCGCATCGCCCCAGTTCCCGGAGGCGACCCCGATCGCCACGAATGCCCCCGTGCCCAGGATCGACCCGAGGCCGGTGACGATCGCTCCGCCCAGGCCCATCTCGCGTTTGAGGGCCGGATGGCTCAAAACAAGGTTTCGGGCTCGGCTTTCACCCGGAGCTCCGGGCCGTTGTTCTTCACCGAGTTGACCCGGCTCGACACGGCGTGCTCCATGATCTCCTCGGCATCGACCTGTTGGAGGAGGCCGGCGACAGTCTCATGGTCACGGAGGTCACGGTCGATCCAGGCGTCCCACGTCTCCGGGGCGAGCGACACCGGCATCCGGTCATGGATCGGCCGGATGACCCCTTCGGCCTCGGTGGTGATGATCGAGCATGTGCGGCGCCAGGTGTCGGTGTCGGGGTCGAGCCGGGAGGCCCATATCCCGGCGAATACCATCGGGTGCCCGTCGGCCCGATAGACCCAATGTGGGGTGCGTCCGGTCTCTTTCGGCTCCCATTCGTAGAAGCCGTCGGCTGGGATCAGGCAGCGTCGGCGCAGGAACGACTCCTTGAACGTCGACGAGGTCCCGACCGTCTCGGCGCGGGCGTTGATGTGGATCGCCCTGGTGTCCTTGGCCCAATGCGGGACAAGGCCCCATGCCATCGAGCGGAGGGTCCGCACCCCGTCGTGTTCGGATACGACGTAGACCGGGTCGGTGGGAGCGACGTTCCAGTTCGGATCGAGCCGCTCGGCCAGCACCTCGTCTACCCCGAAATACTCCGCATAGAAGTCCAGATCCCCCGTGATCGAGAACCGCCCGCACACACGGCCCAGGCTAGGGGTGTCATCCTCGAAGCTGAGGTTCCACGGCCCGTATACGGGCATAACCGTCTCAGCTTCACAGGAGCCTGCTTTGACGTGTGATTTCGGGCCCCAAACCCGGAAGCGAGGCTGAAATGGGGTCAGATCACACCTCGACCCTCGTCCAATCGGCCCTTTCGCGGGTCCACCCCGCCCAACCTGAGACAGTTGCGCCCGTATACGGGCCGCAGAAGCTGAGGTTCGCCGTCAGCGGCCCGCCCGGAGGGCGAGCAGGGTCTCGAGGAGGGTGGCGAGGGTGGAGGGGGTGGGGACGGTGAGCGTGGCGCCGGTCGGGCCTTCGCCGACGTGGACGCCGAGGTCGCCGCCGTCGAGGACGGCGAAGGCTGTCTCGTCGGTGAGGTCGTCACCCAGGAACAGTGTCGCGTCCACGGAGAGCGAATCACGCAAGGCGCGCAGCGCATCACCCTTGTCGACAGGCGAGTCGGTCAGCTCGATGATCTTCTTGGCCTGCAGGACCCGTATCCCGTCGATGGTTGCCGCCTCCCGGCGCAGCGTTTCGAGAGCCGGCTCAGGGTCGGCCACAGCCCGATAGTGGAACCCGACCGACCGCAGCTTGTGCTCGGCGCGGGAGCCGGGCGTGGCCGCCACGACGGCATCGACCAGTCGCCGGGCTTGTGACAGGCCCGGAGTCTCGGGGTCGACCGGCGAGCCGTCGTCGGCGCCGTGCTCACCGATGAGGATCATGGCCGGATGGTCGAATCGCTCGGCGAGGTCGGATCGCCGTCGCCCGCTGATCACCGCCACCGTGGTCCGGTCCAACCCGGCAAGCGAGTCGAGTGCGGCCTTGGACCGGGCCAGCGGCACGGCCAGGTCAGGGTCCTCGACGATCTCGGCCAGCGTCCCGTCGAAGTCGCTGGCGATGAGGAGCCGGGGGACCAGGGCGAGCCGCTCGATCAACGTTCCAAGGCCTCGAGACAGTGCCTCGCCCACGCGTGGACGTCCCAACGGCCCACGGCGCGTCGCAACCTCGACATGTGCGCCGCCTGCGTCTCGGGGCTCATCACGACTGCCGAGTGGAGGGCTCGGGCCAGACCGTCGATGTCATAGGGGTTGACCACCAGGGCGTCGGCCAGTCGCTCGGCTGCCCCGGCGAACTCGCTCAGGATGAGGACCCCCGAGTTGTCCCTCCGCGCCGCCACGTACTCCAGAGCCACCAGATTCATCCCATCCCGCAGCGGGGTGACCAGCATCACGTCTGCCGCCAGATAGGCGCCGAGCAGCAAGGGAGTGGGCACATTTCGATACAGGTAATGGACCGGTGTCCAGGCGGCGCGGCCGAACCGGCCGTTGATCCGCCCTACGGTCTCCTCGACGAGACGCCTGATCGTCTGGTATTCACCCACGTCCTCACGGCTGGGGACGGCGATCTGGACCATCGAGACCTGCCCGACCAACTCGGGATGACGCTCGAGCATGACCTCGAACGCCCTCAGCCGGAGGTCGATCCCCTTGGTGTAGTCGAGCCGGTCGACGCCGAGGAGGACCTTCTCGGGATGACCCAGGTCGCGGCGCAGGTCGTCGGCACCCGCCAGGACCTCCGGCTCCCGAGCAGCCGACTTGATCTGAGCGACGTCGACGGAGATGGGAAGGGTCTGGGCCCTGATCTCCCGGCCCATGAACTGGAGTGAGGATGCCGGCCCGGTCGCTTCGGTGAACTCACGCGCTGCGTCGGCGAAGTTGAGGGCGCCGCGCCGGGTCTGGAAGCCGAGGTGATCGGCGCCGAGCATCCCCCGAAGGACATGGGAACGCCAGGGGAGCCGCTCGAAGATCTCGACCGGAGGGAAGGGGATGTGGAGGAAGAACCCGATCCGGGCGCCGGGACGGCGGCGCCGGATCATCTCCGGGACGAGCTGCAGCTGATAGTCGTGCACCCAGATCACGCTGTCCGCCCCCGAGACTCGTGCCGCCGTCTTGGCGAACCGCTCGTTGACGGCGACGTGCGGTCGCCACCAGTGCCGGTGGAACTCGAGGGGCCTGATGGCGTCGTGATACAGCGGCCAGATGGTGCCGTTGCAGAAGCCGTCGTAGTGGTTCTCGACCTCCTCCTGGTCGAGAACGACCGGCTTGTTGCGGATGCCCTCGGCTGCGAAGGATCGGGAACTGCCCCCGGCACCGCCGTTCCACCCCACCCAGACGCCGCCCCTCTCGCGAAGGACGGGGGACAGGGCCGAGACGAGCCCGCCCGGGCTGGTCCGCCAGCGGCGCGCCGTGTCGTCCCAATTCACCGGGAGACGGTGGGCAGCAACGACGAGACTTCCAGCGCCGCGGTCGCCGTCCATTGGGTTTGGACCCTACCCACCCTCGCCGCAAGGCCAAACCCACGCCTGGAGTCGCCAGAGGCCCGCCGGCGGTGCCAGCATCGGACGATGCTCGCCGCGCTCAATCTCGCCGCGGTCGGCCTCGGGGTCGGAGCCGGCGCTCTGGCCGCCACCGTTGCCGGGTTGGCGGTTGGCGGGGCCCTGACGCTGCTCGGAGTCGCCGAAGGGGGCGACATCGGGTTGATCGTGGGGATCATCCTCGGCCTGGCCGTGGCCGGTTGGGTGGCCGGTCGGCTGGCCAGGCACTCGGAGAGGTTCCACGGGTCGGTCACAGGCCTGGGGCTAGCCGGGCTGATGATCGTCGTGGCCAGACTGGGGGGAAGCCCTGCCGGGCCTGCGAGCGTGATCTGGCTGGCCATCCTGGCTGCCTTCGTCTCCGGGCTCTTCGGCTGGCTGGCCGGTCGCAGAAAAGCGGGACGATCCGGTCCCGGTTGATCGTTTACCATGTCGATGTGAGCTCGTTGGACGGCCGCGGTCGCGAGACCGAGGAAAGTCCGGACTCCACAGGGCAAGGTGCTGGGTAACACCCAGGCGGGGTGACCCGACGGAAAGTGCAACAGAGAGCAGACCGCCGATGGCCTCAGGGCACAGGCAAGGGTGAAACGGTGAGGTAAGAGCTCACCAGCGCCACGGGCGACCGTGACGGCTCGGCAAACCCCACCCGGAGCAAGGCCAAGCAGGGACGACGACGGCCCGTCGATCGAGTCCCGGGTAGGCCGCAGGAGCGTATCGGTGACGGTGCGCCCAGATGGATGGTCGTCCTCGACAGAATCCGGCTTACAGACGAACTCATACATGCGGAAGGCCCCCATGAGGGGCCTTCCGCCCAAAGGGACTGCGCAAATCCACCGGCGGCGCACAGGTCGCCAATAGCCTGATCACCTGAAACCTCCGTCGCCCGGGACGGGTCGAACGAGTGGACTCGAGAGGAGGAGCCCCCCAATGGTGATCAACAAGTACCTGGCCGAGTTCTTCGGCACCTTCGTTCTCGTCTTCGTTGGATCCATGGGGATCCTCGCAGCCGACGTGTCGGGCGGTGTCGTTGCCGGCGGTCCCGCCACCTTCGTCGCCATCGGCTTCACCTTCGGTCTCGCCCTGCTCGCCGGAATCTGGATGTTCGGCCATGTGTCGGGGGCGCATTTCAACCCGGCGGTGACATTGGCGATGCTCCTGGACAGACGCACCAGCTTCGGCGACGCCATCGGCTATTGGATCACCCAATTCGCCGGAGCCGGGGTCGCCTCGCTCGTGGTTTGGGCTGCGGCTGATCGTGAGGCGGTCGCCTCGACGGTGACGCGTTACGAGAGGCTCTCCACCGGGATCCTCGTCGAGATCGCCATGACCACGATTTTCGTCTGGCTGATCCTCACGGTGACAAGGCGCGGGGAGAACCATGCCCCGATCGCCATCGCCCTGACGCTGGTAGCGGTGCATCTCGCAGCCATCCCGTTCTCCGGCGCCTCGGTGAACCCGGCTCGCTCATTCGGGCCGGCGGTGGTGTCGGGGGATGCCGCGCAGCTGTGGGTCTACATCGTGTTCCCGCTGGTGGGTGGCATCATGGCCTGGGCGTTGTACAAGCTGTTCCCCGCCGAGGAGCGCCGGGAAGAGGCACAGGTCTAGGAGAAGAGCGGGTCGTCTCCGAGGTCTTCGAGACCCAGGACCCACCCCGCCGGCAGCGACCAGTGCCGGGCGCCTTTGATCATCGCCTCGAGATGGGCGGCGTTCGGACGCGAGCTGCCGTTGGGCGATGCCTTGGCCACGAAGGTGAGGCAGTCGTACTTGTTCCCCTCACGATCGACTGCCTTGATGTCCCAGTCGGCCACGCGTCCCTCGGCCTCCTCGGCATCGGTGAGGGAGGCCACCTCCGAATCGGGGACGTCGAACACACCGCCCCACACGGTGTGACCGGGGTCGGGGACAAGGGTGGGAAGCCCGGCGTCGTGACCGGAGTCGGCGAAGGCGAGGCGCGTCTCGGGGAAATGGGCCGTGAACAGGAACGTCGCTCGCGGCGCGACTTTGCCGATGCGATCGGGGTCGAGGAACGAGGCGTAGGCGAAGTACAGCGTCGTCTTGGTCACGAGTCGGCGATTGTAATGGCCTGCGCGGCGTTCTCCGGCGCATGCCCCTCAACCGACCCATTATCGGGTGGCCCCTAGGGTGGTCCCTTGATGCGACGTTCGGTCCTGGGTCTCACCGTCATCCTCTGCTTGGTCGCACTCGCCTGCGGCGAAGGCACCGGCGGGACCATGTCCTCCTCGTCGACCACCTCGGGTCCTGTCACCACGACGTCCCCGGCGGCGTCGACCTCGACTGCCGGGATCCCATCCACGACCGATGCGGTCGACACCACTGTCACGTCAGGGCGGCCGGTGGCGCCCGACTTCACTCTCGACCTGGGGGACGGTGGCTCCTTCACTCTCTCCCAAGGTGCGAAACCGGTCTACCTGGTGTTCTGGGCGGAGTGGTGACCGACCTGTCGACGGGAGTTGCCCGTCGTCGACGGCCTTGCTGCCGAATACTCGGACCGGGTCGACTTCGTGGCTCCGGCCTGGAAGTCTGACTTCGCTTCGACCGAGGACCGGGCGCAGGAGCTGTTCCGGTCGGGCCAGGTGAAATGGGGACTGGACGAAGGTGAGGAGATCTTTGCCCT
This sequence comes from Acidimicrobiia bacterium, assembly GCA_036556665.1. Taxonomy (GTDB): domain Bacteria; phylum Actinomycetota; class Acidimicrobiia; order Spongiisociales; family ZC4RG35; genus JARDZU01. The sequence continues at coordinate 37,482 of DATBIX010000006.1, read as the reverse complement.
CTACGAGGTGCCGTATCAGCCGGTCACGGTCTTGATCGCGGCGGACGGCACCATCGTCGAGAGATGGTCGGGACTGCGCGATGAGGCGGAGCTGCGGGCTGCCCTCGAGAACTTGGTGGGCCTCGGCTGATAGCGACTTAGTATCAGGGCGTGCGAATGCTGCCACGGTCAACGGGGGTTTCATGACGTACCGGAGCTATCCGGATGGAAAGCCGACGGGATGGCGCGACGAGCTCCTGGAACTGGAACGACGCCTGCTCGACCCAGAGGTCAGGCACTCCTTCGTCTCGGTCGACCGACTCCTGCATCCCGAGTTCATGGAGTACGGAAGCGGCGGCCGGGTCTACAACAAGGAGATGATGGTCACCATGATGACCAGGGAAGACCCGGCCCCGGTGATGATCCGGGATTTCGCGGTGAAGGAGCTGGCAGATGGAGTCGCCCTGGTCACCTATCGCACCGTCGGCAGCGAGGGCAAGGAGGCCCGACGCAGCTCGATCTGGGTGCGGGAGCACGCCCGGTGGCAGGTCATCTTCCATCAGGGGACGAGGATCCCGAGCCGCCTCAGCCTGGGCTAGCCGTCCCGGCGCCAAGGTCGGGAAGCCTTGAGGCGATTCGAGCTGCTCCTCGCCTACGGTGAGGTCTTCGCTGTCGCCTGGCCGGCGATCTTCGGCGTTCGCACCCGTCGTGGCATCGTCGCCGCCCTCCTCCTCGGGCTGTTCATCCTGCAGTGGCAGGCCGAGGGGCTCCGCTGGCAGATGCTCCCCCTCTATGGGGCGGCGCTCGGCCTGGCCATCGGCGACCTGCTCGCGGTCGAGCGAAGGATCGATTGGACTCGTCGTGTCTCACGGTCGATATTCGGGCTGGCCGGGATCGGACTCGCTGCAGTGCTCCCACTGGTGCTCCCGGTTCCCGAGCTGCCCATCCCCCCAGGACCAGCCGAGATCGGGACGATCACGGTCGAGCTGAGTGACCCAGAGCGCGAGGAGGTCTGGGGGCCGAGCCCAGGAGGGCCAAGACGGTTCATGGCTCAGGTCTGGTACCCGTCGCTCCCGGCCGTCGACATCCCGGTCCAGGTCTGGAGCGCCGACTGGGACGTGGTGGCGCCGGCCTTCTCACGAAGGATGGGTCTTCCCTCGTGGTTCCTCAACCACACCCGGTACACCCCGTCGCACGCCCGGCCCTCTGCACCGGTGGCGCCGGGGACATTCCCGGTGGTCATCTACAGCCATGCCTGGGCCGGCTCCAGGGCGATGGCGGTCAATCAGATCGAGACCTTGGTGAGCAACGGGTTCATCGTCATCGCCGTGGACCACACCTACGCGGCCATCGTCACCAGGTTTCCCGACGGAGAGGTGGTCGAGTACGACCCGGCCAGCCTCCCCGAAGAGGGGGAGGTCGGGCCGGAGGCCTACCAGCAGGCCACCGAGACCCTGAACGTGGTGCTGGCAGAGGACCTCCTCACCCTCGTCGATTCACTCGAGACAGGGGAGGAAGGGCCGTTCGGCGCGATCGCAGGCAGCGCCGATCTCACCCGACTCGGCGTGTACGGGCACTCCGCCGGCGGCGGTGCAGCGCTCGCCTTCTGTCTGCAAGACGAGCGCTGTGACGCCATGCTCGGCCTCGACCCGTGGGTGGAGCCGATCCCCGACCGGGTCATCGCCGAGTCGGCCACCAAACCCGCCCTCTACATGCGCTCCGACGACTGGAGGGGCGACGAGAACGACGCCATCCTCAGAGGCATCGCCGAGCGGTCGATGGCAACGACGTACTGGCTCGGGGTGGAGGGCGCCTGGCACAACGACTTCGTGGCGACGCCACTGCTCTCGCCTTTTGCCCACAGGTTCGGCCTGAAGGGACCGATACCGGCGGGGCGCATCCTCCCCATCGTCGATCGTTATTTGTTGGGGTTCTTCGACGTCTACCTGCTGGGAACCGGTTCGGCCGCTCTCGACACCGCCAGCTTCGACGAAGTCTCCATCGAGGTGATCCGGCCCTAGGGGTCAGGAGTCGGGGCGCTGCCGGGTGTCGCCGGTTATCTGCTGGCCCGGCTGTTCCCCTCGTTGGATGGCGTCGATGGTCGCCCCGAGCACCAGGGCGTCGGCCTCTCCGATGATCTTCCCGACCACGACGCCGGCCGGGTCGATGAAGAAGGTCTCGGGTATTCCGAACACCCCGTAGGCGATGGCGGTGCGGCTCCCAGGATCGGCCAGATACCGGGTGGCGTCGGAGGTGCCGGCCGAGGCGAGATAGGCGAGAGAATCGGCCGGGTCCTCCTGATAGCCGATCTGGAGGAACGTGACCCCCTCATCGGCGAAGGAGTCGGCGGTGGCCACCAGGTCGGGGTGCTCCTGGCGGCATTCGAGGCACCACGAGGCGAAGAAGTTGATCACAACGATCTGACCCTCGAGATCGGAGAGGGCAACCGAGCCCGACCCGTCCAGATACTCGAGGTCGAAGTCGGGGGCGGCATGCCCGATCAGCGGCGAGTCGACCAGCGCCGGGTCGACCCCGAATCGAGAGGCGAGGACCACTGCGAGCACGATGGCGCCGCCCACGATCGCCAAAGCCGACCAGCGCAGGACTCGCCCATTCAAGGGCAGCCGGCTCCCTCCAGGGCCAGGGCGAGGTCGGCCTCGATCTGGGATCGCGTATCCGACGCGAGATCGGGGTCGTCGAGGAGGCGTTGGAACACGGCCGCCGCCTCATCGGCTTCGCCTGCCCCACACCATCGCACCCGTGCCCTGACGTACAACGCAACCGTGGACTCCGGGTCGATGGCCAGGGCCTCGTCGACGAGACGGGTGGCAGTGGCCACCTCGCCGTTGCCGTCGAATGCCATCCAGCCGAGGCGCACCAGGGCGGTGATCGCCTGGGCGGGCGAGGCGTTGGTGTCCTCCGCCACCACCAGGTAGTGGGGGAAGGCAGATCGGTAGTCGCCCTCCTCGAAGTAGCGCTCGGCGAGAGCGAGCCGCATCCCGTTCACTTCCGGGTTGTCGGCGTTTGCCGCGATCACCGCCTCCATCGTCTCGTTGCTCACCTCGGACAGGTCCTGACCCTCGAGATCGGCTACCCCGGAGGCGGTGGACGGCCTCTCCTGAAGTGAGTTGCTCGCGACGACGACGATGACTGCGAAGGCGACGACGAGGATGAGCCCGCCGGCAAGAAGGCGCCTCCGACTCCGGGAGGCGGGTAACGCCGGTTTTGATGCTTCGCTCCCGGGGTGGGCCCGCCACCAGAGGATCACGGTGATGCCGATCACCACCGCTGCGGCCGGGACCAGCCAGAGGAGCAGGGTGTTCCCACTCGGGGGAGGGTCGAGAAGCAGGGCTCCCGTGTAGGAGGAGAGCAGCTCGTCGATGATTGCCTGGTCTGACGCGCCGGCGGCGACCCGATCCTCGACGAGGTCCATCATGTCCCGCGCCATCTGCGACGGCGAGTTGGCGATCGACTCCCCCTGGCAGACCGGGCACTTGATCCGCGCCCCTATTGCGTCGACCCGATCGAGGTTGGCCGGCTGGGTCGACACCAGGGTGAGCAGGATGATGGCCATGGCGACGATGACCGATGCGGTGGCGACGGTGCGCACCCGCTCAGACAATCGCCTGCTCCCGCTCCCGAGCGGCCGAGCGCACCGCCCGTCGCGCCGCCAGCGACCAGAATCCTCCTGCCGCGACCGTGATGCCGCCCAACCACAGCAGCCAGACCATCGGCGAGGTGTCGAGGGCGAAGCTGACCGAGTCACTGTCGATGCTGCGCAGGGTCAGGTAGAGGTCACCCTCGGCGCGAGTCATGACCGCCGGCGTCACGATTCCCGCCGACTCGCCGTAGAAGTTCACACTGGGCTCGAGGGTTTCTTGGAGCCTGTCATCGATGTAGACGTCGACCCGTGCCCCCTCCACGATCCGGTTGGGCTCGGTGCGCCGGAAGGGCGACTGGTAGACGAGATCGAAGCCTGCGAATTGCGCCGATTGGCCGGGCTGCAGGTCGACCTCGGCATGAAGGGGCAGGTTGGCGGCGAAGGCGATGCCCACCGCCACCAGGGCGACTCCGATGTGACTCAGTTGACCGGCCCAGAAGGGCTGATCGTTGCGGATCACGGTGCGCATCTCGGTGACGAAGGGGCGTCCCGTCTTGGCCTCCCTGGTCCGAGCCTGCTCCACCAGGAGCCCGACGACCGCAGCCGCCACCCAGGTGCCCAGGGCGACGGCGAGCACCACCCAGCCCACCCGGGTGACGGTGAGAGCCGTGATGATCCCCGCTCCCAGGGCGATCACACCGGGCCCGCGCAGACGCCGCCAGAGCAGGCCGGACGCCGCCCCCCGCCAGGGGGTGACAGCCCCGAACCCGATGGTGAGGAGGAGCAGGTAGGAGAGTGGCACGGCGAGACGGTTGAAAAAGGGCTCGCCCACCCCTACCTGGTCCCCGGTGAAGGCCTCGAGCAAGAGCGGGTAGGTGGTGCCGATCAGGACGATCAGCGCATAGACGGAGAGCAGGAGGTTGTTCACCAGGAAGGTGCCCTCACGCGAGACGAAGGTCTCGATTCGGGGCGAGGTCGCCGCCATCTGGGATCGCATCGAGAACAACGTGAAGGAACCGACCAGGACGAGGACCAGGAAGCCGAGAAGTGCGGGGCCGATGGCCGATTGGGTGAAGGAGTGGACCGAGTTGATCGTGCCCGACCTGGTCAGGAATGTGCCGAGGATGGTGAGGGCGAAGGCACTGATCACCAGCACGAAGTTCCAGGCCTGGAGCATCCCCCTCCGCTGTTGCACCAAACCGGAGTGGATGAACGCGGTGGCGACGAGCCATGGCATCAGAGAGGCGTTCTCGACCGGGTCCCATGCCCAGTAGCCGCCCCAGGAGAGCACCTCGTAGGCCCACCACCCACCGAGCAGGATGCCGAGGCCGAGAAACGACCAGGCGACGAGGGTGGATCGGTGGCTTCGCCTCAGCCATTCCGGCCCGGGAGACCCCAAGGCGAGCGCGCCGATGGCGAAGGCGAATGGCACGGTGAGGCCGACGTAGCCGATGTAGAGGACCGGTGGGTGGATGGCCATGAGGAAGTGGTTCTGGAGAAGTGGGTTGGGACCGGGCCCCTCGACCGGCAAGTCGACCGTTGCCCAGGGCCAGGGGCTGGAGGCGGCGCACCCGGTGGCGAGGGCGTCGACACAGACCTCGAACGGGTTGGCGACGGTCAGCATCAACCCGAAGAAGAAGATCCCGACCCCACCCATGACCGCCAGCGCCGCCGCACCGAGAGGGTCGGGGTCCCGGGTCTGCCTGACGGCCACGATTCTGGTGAACACGGCCAGCACCAGCCCCCAAAGGACGATGGATCCCTCCAGGGCCGCCCAGGCGGTGGCCACGTCGAAAGGGAATGGCGTGGTCGAGGAATGGTGGTTGGCCACGTAGGAGAGGGAGAAGTCGTCGGTGAGCAGGGCCACCTGCATCGCCCCCATGGCGACGATGGCGCCGGCCAGAACCAGCTTGCTCGGGCCGCCCAGGTCGGCCGTCCCACCGCGCGCTGCCTTGACACCTCGCCAGACGAGGAGCGAGGCGCCGGCCAGCGCCGCTGCCACCCCGGCCGATCCGAGAAAGGAGAGCATCAGCTGTCGGGGTATGCCCCGCCCTCCTCGGGAGCCTCGTAGTTCTCGTCGTGGCGGATCAAGGCGGTGTCGGCCTCGAAGGCCTCACCGAGCCAGGCTCCCTCGAGGAGCACCGGGACGTCTTCGGCGAAGAGCGATGGCGTGGGGCCGGTCAGCAGGACGGCGATCTCAGCCCCGCCGTCGGTTACGCGGAACCGGGTCCCGTCGTCGTCCTCGCTCACCGATCCGGGCATGACGCTGCCGGCGAGGCGGAAGCGCTCCCCGTCGGGGAATTCCCCCCGCTGGGCAACGGCTTCGCTCGGGTAGAGGTAGTAGGTGAGGTTGTCGTCGAGACCGTTCAAGGTGAGGGCGACGACGAGAGCGATCACCCCCCCGATTCCGAGGAACACGAATCGGCGGTGAGCCACGGTCAGCCCTTGACCCGGCGCCGGCGCAGATGGAGGTAGGCGGCGTAGCCGAACATGGCGCCGTAGGAGATCACGAAGGTCCCCACCACCACCAGCTCGTCAGACATCCTCGATCTCCGAGAGACGTGGCGGCTTGACAGAGTCCCCGGCCAGACCCGGGGCGACCGCCGCCTCGTCTTCCGCCCTCGCCACTTCGAGCCTGGCCGCGAGGAGGGCCACGAACAGGTAGGTGATGGCGGCGAAGTTGACCAGAAGGGCGACCAGCATCTCGTCGGGCATGGTCGCGCCGTCGGGCCGAATCGATGGGGTCTGATGGAGCGTGCGGAACATGTACACGGAGAAGTAGACGAGCGGCACCTGCACCACCGCCACCACACCCAGGATGGCGGACCGTCTGGCCCGGCTCTCGGGGTCGGGGGTGGCCCGGCGCAGGGCGAGGTAGCCGAGATAGACGAAGAACATCACCGCAGTCGAAGCCAGTCGGGCATCACCCCAGTCCCAAGCCTGCCCCCACACCGCCTGCCCCCAGACCATGCCGGTGAAGAGCCCGACCGCGGTGAAGATGACTCCTGTCTCGGCGGAAGCCTCACCGATGCGGTCCCAACGCGGGCTCCTCCGGATCAGCCACATCACCGAGGCCAGCGCTGTGACCCCGAAGGCCAGGAATGCCACCCACATCACCGGGGCATGGAGGTGGACGATGCGGCTGTACTCGCCCTGGAGGGAGTCGACCGGGGAGGTGAAAGCGAGCCATACCCCGACAGCCACGGCCAGGGCGGCCGTTGACAACAGGATGCGGACTCGGTTCATCTCGACGCCTCCTCGAGCGGCCTGGCCAAGCCCACGCCGGCGACGGCGAGCGCCAGGTCGGTCGCGACCAGCAGCAACAACCAGGGGAGGATACCGGCGCCCCGGGTTAGCGATTCCAGGGTCTGTGATCCTCCTATCACCAAGGGCAAGGCGAGTGGGGCGACGATCAGTGAGGCCAGAGCGGTGCGATTCCGCATGCCCGCGGTGATCTCTCCGGCCAGGGTGCCCAGTTCGGTCAGACCGATGCCGGCGAGGAGAATCGCCGTCAGCATGGGTGCCGGCCACCCTTCCGGCAGGTCGGGGGCGTACAGCACCGTCATCGCGATCATGAGAGCGAACAGGAATCCCAACATCAGCACCGAGCCGGAGAGGGTCCGGCCGACGAACCGGGCGGCCGGGTCGACACCGAGCAGTGCATAGAGATCCCGGCGCTCCGGGCGGTCACTTGCGGCCTGGCGAAGGGCGACCTGCATCCCGAACAGGATCCCCAGTGCCCAGAAGACGGCCGGCCCTATCTCGGCCACCGTGGCCAAGTCGACACCGAGGGCGAGTGGGAACACGAGGAGCGCCACCACGCCAAAGGGGATGATGATGCGCAGGACGTCACCGACCCGCCGCTCGATGCGCAGGTCGACCCGTGCGATCTCGGCCGCCTGTCCCCAGAGACTCACGCCAGGGCCTCGAGCCTTCCACCACGAAGGCCCAGGATCCGGTCGGCTCGGGATCCGACGTGTGCTGTGTCGTGGGAAACCATGACTGCGGCGCCGGCGGAATCCTGTGTCCGGACGATCAGGGCGTCGATCAGCTCCTGTGCGTCGCCGTCCAGGCCGGAGAACGCCTCGTCGAGCAGGAGAATTGCAGGTCTCGTGATCAGCAGTCGCGCCACCTCGGTCCGGCGCAGCATCCCGAAGGAGGCGTGCTCGGCACGCACGTCTCCCGCATCCTCCAGGCCGACTGCCCGTAGCGCCGTGTCGACCCTTGCCACGTCAGCCCCGGTGAGCCGAACTGCGTGGACCAGGTTCTCCCGAAGGGACAACTCGCCGATCACCGCCGGCACGTGGCTGATCAGACCGATGCGGGAGCGGACCTCGTAGGACCGGGGCGAGCCCAGCTCGGCGCCGAGCACCGTGCAGTGGCCCCGGTCCGGGGCCAGCAGAGCCGCCATGAGCCTGAGGAGCGTGCTCTTGCCCGAGCCGTTCGGCCCCGCGATGCCAATGACCTCGCCCGAGGCCACCTCGAGACTGACCCCGCGTAGCACTGCATTGCCACCCAGCGAGACACCGGCGTCATCGAGACTTATGGCGGGGCCCACGGGCTCAAGTCTCATTGGCAGGGGGCGGAGACTCAAGTTGCGCCCGAAGAGGGAGCTACGACCGCACCAGCCTCAGAACGGGACGGCTCGGCATGCTCAGGGAGCCGGTCGCATCGAGTAGCCGTACCGGCGTCGAGGCCATCCATCTCCAGATCACCAACGCCTCCTCTGCCGTCTCGACGCTGTCGGGGACGCCACTAGCACCTGGTTCACGAGGCTCGGGGGCCGGTCGCAGCGGGGGACTCGATCCGTGGCGCCAGGTCGAGACGAGCCGGCCGTGATCGAGCAACACGTGATGACCGCTTTCGCTCTCCAGCTCGCAGAGCCCGAGTCGTACGAGAGATGACCATGATCGCCTCACCTCCAGGGCGCGGGCGAGGGCGTCGTGTCGGTCGCGTGCCCAGGCGGCCTCTTCGTAACGCTGGTCTGCGGCGAGCTGGCTCATTCGCCTGGCCAGAGGATCGAGCAGGACCTCGGGACGCCAGTCGATCGCCTCCACGATCCGATCCACCACCTCACGGTATGAGGCCGGGTCGAGAGTGCCGTCGCAGGGGCACATGGCGACTCCGATCTGTGCCGGGGCACAGCGTCCCGAGCGTCTTTGGCCAGGACGCGAGGAGCAGCGGCGGATCGTGGTGGCGTCCCACAGGGCGGTGACGACCAGGTCGGCGGACCGCTTTGCCCTGAACGGCCCCAGATAGGCCAGTGCATCCTCCTTGAGGGTCCTCACCACCGAGAGCCTCGGGAACTTCTCCCTGGTCAGCTTGACCCAGTGTGACGACTTGGGCGGGCGCGACCTCCGGTTGTGCCGGGGGCGATGGGCGTGGATCAGCCGCAGCTCGGTGATCTCGGCCTCGAGGGGGGTCTGGCAGACGATGTGGTCGATCGAGTCGAGTTCGCGCATCAGGTTGCCGATGCTGCGGCGGGTGTCCCCATAGAAGTACTGGCGAACCCGGGAGCGCAGGTTGGTCGCCTTGCCGACGTAGATGACCTGGCGGTCCCGATCGCGGAACAGGTAGACGCCTGGTTGGCGGGGGAGACTGCCGGTCAGGTCGATCTTGGCGTAATGCGCCGACCCTTTCGCCTTGGGCAACTGGAGGAGGTCGTCGAGATTGGTCACCCCGAGTGTCCCGGCTCGTTCCAGGAGGCCATGGAAAACATGTGCCGTGGCGCGGGCATCCTCGAGCGCCCGATGGGTGGGGACGGTGGGGCTGCGGAAGTGGGCGGCGAGGGTCCGGAGCCTGAGGTTGCGCACCTCGTCCCGGACGAGGCGCCGGGCGAGCCCGGCGGTGTCGACGGTGTCGTTGCCGAGACGCTCGTAGTCGAGCCGGGTCGCCGCCGCGTTCAGAAACGACATGTCGAACCTCACGTTGTGGCCGACGATGACGGAGTCCCCGATGAACTCGAGGAACGAGGGCAGCGCCACCGCGATTCGGGGAGCATCGATGACCATCGCCTGTGTGATCCCGGTCAAGATCGTGATCGACGGCGGGATTGCCAGACCGGGGTCGACCAGGGTTTGGAAGGTCCCGAGGAGGTCGCCACCTCGGTACTTGACGGCGCCGATCTCGGTTATGGCACAGTCGAGCGGCGAGCCACCGGTGGTCTCCAGGTCGAGGACACAGAAGGTGACCTCGAAGAGGGGAGTCGACAGGTCGTCGAAGCTGGGCTGGAGGAGGGCGGACACCGCCCGATCCAGGCTAAGTCGAACATATGTTCGATGTCAAGCGCTTCGGTCTCAGGGCGAGCCGACCGACCGCTGGCGCAGCGCCTCGTAAGCGAGGATCGCGGCAGACACCGATGCGTTGAGCGAGTCGGCCTTGCCTCGCATCGGGATGGACACGATGAGATCGGCGCCCATCCAAGCCTCGGCGGTGAGCCCGCTGTGCTCCGAGCCGATGAGGAGGGCGAGGGGCCCGGTCAGGTCGGCATCCCACAGGTCCACACCGCCGGCAGGATCGGCTGCCACGACTCGAACTCGATGCTCCTCGAGCCAGGCGAGTGCCTCCTCCAGCTCCGAAACGGCCAGGGGGACGGTGAACACGGCCCCGATCGATGAGCGGATCACGTTGGGATTGAAGGGGTCGATCCCGGGATCCACCGCGATCACCGCGTCAGCGCCGACCGCATCGGCGGTGCGCAGGATCGCCCCGAGGTTTCCCGGCTTCTCGATGCCCTCGATGAGCAGGACCAGGGGGTCGGAGCCGACGTCGAGAGGGTCGAGGGTCACGTCGAACTGCGCGAAGACAGCGATCACCCCCTGGCCGCGGCCTCGATATGAGGCACGGTCCAGGGCTTCCCTCGAGACGCTCGTCACCACGGGGGCTTGATAGGGCGAGCCTCCCGGGAACGTCGAAGGGTCGAAGTAGATCTCCAGCGGTTGGAGACCGCCGCGTACCGCCATACCGATCGCAGTGGGCCCCTCGACGACGAACACCCCATCGCTGTCCCTGACGCTGCGCTCCCTCAGCTCGACGAGCCGCTTGATCCTCGGGTTGGAGGGCGAGGTGATGTCCGGTGCCACGTCCAATTGTCGCGCACAGCGGTGCCCGGAAAGTCGACGACGTGCCGGGGGTCGTTCAGAGCGAGGTTCCCCACCGTTCGAGGTGCACCACCGTGTCACGGGGGCGCGGGCCCCGATCGAGGCTGGCCGACCTGCGATCGGGAAGCGGATGCCCCACCGTCACCACCCCGATGGGGAGATGGTCTTCGGGGATATGGAGGAGACCGGACAGGTCGGGGAGCGAGTGGACCCCGAGAAAGCCGGCGGCGAGGCCCTCGTCGACGGCTGCGAGGAGAATGGCCATCAGGGCGGCTCCCGCATCCACCCACCAATAGGGCACCGGCCAATCGATCTCCGACCCGTCAGCGCCCAGCTTGTCAGGCTCGCGGTACCGGGCCCGGTACACGGCCTCGCTCACGGTGATCACGATGTGAGCCGGGGCGGCGGAGATCCACGGGTCGAATCCACGCGCCACGTAGTCGCCCTCTCCGGCGAGAGTGGCGATGGCCATGCGGGTGTCGTCGTCGGTGACGATGACAAAGCCCAGTCCCTGGCTGTACCCCGCCGACGGGGCGCGGAGACCGGCACCGACCAGGCGGTCCAGGGTTGCCGGGTCTACCGGGTCGCCTGAGTAGTTGCGGACCATCCTCCGCTTGCGCAGCACCTCTGCGAACTCCATGGGCGCCCCATCATGTCACCCGCGGTCGAGTGATGAGCCAGGAACGGTGACAAGGGCGCTTTCATGTCTTATGGTGTCCCGCGGCGATGCCAGGAAGAGCCGTCCGATCACGGAGGGAGTGACCGAGTGGGCCCAACCGGGGGCGATGAGATGCGAGTGGTCTGGACCAGGGGGAACGGCTGCTCAGAGTTGGCTCATTTGCTCACCGATGGGACCCCGGGTCGGATCTCCGGGGATCTGGTGGCGGAATGCATCAACCAGCGTGCCGACCTCCTCGTCTCTCGCCGTCTCCCGGGCGGGTTCGACCTGGTCAACGTGGCCGTGCCGCTCGACTTCGTGCCAGACAAGGTGACCAGGGTGGCCTCGGCTGTCGCCGGTGGGCCCCACTCGCTGCTCGCTGCCGAGACTGCATCGAGCATCGCTCAACGGCTCGGTGTCGGGGCGGAGATGATCTCCGCCGTGCCTCCCGATGCCGATCTCGATGACGCCGAGGAGCTGCTCGAGCACCTCGGTCTCGCCTTGCCGGAGATGCCTGGAAGGGTCGTCATCGTCGAAGGCATCCCCGAGCTCGTCGAGCAGCTCGACGAGGGAACGCTGCTGGTCTTGGGGGCCCCGGGTGGCTCATGGCTGCAGAGATCGCGGTTCGGACCAGGGGCCAGGTTGGCGAGCAGGGCGCCGGTCGGGGCGATCGTGGTGAAGAGCGCTCCCGACCGGGTCTTTCGTTGGATGGGCGACCCGGTCTTCGTGAGCCCGTTGCGCAACGCCAGAGACACACTTCTCCTCCATCCGGAGCGGGTGCTCGCCGTGGCCGACGAGGGAATGCTCATAGGGCTCGTACGCAGGGAGAGCCTGGAGTCGGCCGGGGACTCGGCGGTCGGGTCGGTGATGGAGGAGGCGATGTCGGCCAAGGTCGACGAGACAATCGCCGAGGCGATGGAATTGAAGCCGACCTTCGGACGGGATCCGATCCCGGTCACCGATCACGACGAGCGCCTGGTGGGGGGATTGTCATTGCCCGTCGCCTGAATCCGGGCAGAATCACGACGTGAGACTGAGGACGTTCCTCTGGGGGACCTTCTGGGTGCTGATCGCCCTCGCCATTGTCTTCCACATCGCCGGCGGCTGGTATTTCTCGGACGAGCTGATCGCGGACGGGTTCGTGGTGGAGCACGAGCCGATCGTCCCGGTGACGGGTGACTTCACGCTCGAGGAGACGACGTACCAGACCCCGCTCGGCGCGATGGACGCCTGGCACCTTCCCGGCGCGGGGACCACCTGGGTCATCCACGTGCACGGCAAGGGGGCGACACCGGCGGAGGCCGAGCCGCTCTTCGCCCCGCTCCAGCAGGCGGGCTATGACCAGTTCGCCATCACCTATCGCAACGACGAGGGCCAGCCCCAGGACCCATCGGGGTATTACCAGTACGGCGTGACCGAGTGGGAGGACGTGTCCGCCGCGGTCGATCACGCACGGGCCAATGGCGCCGAGGCCATCGTGCTCAGTGGGTTCTCCACCGGCGCCGCCCACTCCATGGCCTACCTGTCCCGAGCTCCTGTCGACGCAGTCATCGGCTCACTGTTCGATGCCCCGAATGTCGACTTCGGGGAGACCGTCGACTACGCCGCCAGCCAGCGCGACCTCCCGGTGATCCCGGCTCAGGTCCCATCGACCGTGGCCGCCACCGCCAAGTTCTTCACCTCGCTGCGGATCGGGGTGAACTGGAAGGCGATCGACTACATCAGCGACGCCGATCGCTCGATTCGCCGGCCGATCCTGATCCATCACGGCACGGATGACCTGACCGTCCCCATCGCTGAGAGCGAGGCATTGGAGGAGGCCGTTCCGGAGCTGGTCGAGCTGATCGAGGTGGAAGGTGCGGGGCACGTCGAGTCCTACGACGTCGATCGCCAGCAGTACGTCGACGACGTGATCGGCTTCCTGCAGGGGCTGGATCAGGGCGGCTGAGCCCACCTAGGGTCCGCAACTCCATAGGAGATCAGGTGACCCGAGACTCGATGATTCGCCTCGAAAAGGTGAGCAAGGTGTTCCCCGGCGCCGAGATGCCGGCAGTCGCCGATCTCGATCTCGACATCGGGCGGGGGGAGCTGGTCACCCTGGTCGGCCCGTCCGGATGTGGCAAGACGACGACGTTGAAGATGATCAACCGCCTCATCGAACCATCCTCTGGCACGATCCTGATCGACGGCCGTGACGCCCTCGCCCTCGCTCCCCACGAGCTGCGCAGGTCGATCGGCTACGTGATCCAGCAGATCGGCCTGTTCCCTCATCGCACCATCGGCCAGAACATCGCGACGGTGCCGGAGCTTCTCGGTTGGGATTCGAGTCGCACCGAGGAACGGGTCACGGAGCTGGTCGAGGTGGTCGGCCTGTCCAAGGGCATGCTCAACCGCTACCCCTCCGAGCTCTCGGGTGGACAACAACAGCGGGTTGGAGTCGCCCGGGCCCTGGCCGCCGACCCTCCAGTGCTGCTGATGGATGAGCCCTTCGGGGCGGTCGACCCGATAGTGCGTAAGCGTCTCCAGCAGGAGTTCCGGGTTCTCCAACAGCGGCTCGGCAAGACCGTTGTCTTCGTCACCCACGACGTCGACGAGGCCATCCTGCTCGGCGACCGGATGGCGATCCTCAACGTGGGTGGAGTCCTCGAGCAATACGACCGACCGGAGGCGATCCTGGCCGAGCCGGCGAACGCCTTCGTCGACGACTTCCTCGGCGGCGAGCGCGGGCTCAAGCGCCTGGCGCTCCTGACGGTCGGAGAGGCCGACATGAGATGGGGCCCGGTGGTCGACGTAAAGGACGACCCCGAAGAGGCACGCAAGGCAATGAGCCGCGAGCAGGTCGACTGGGTTGGCCTCGTCGACGAAGGTCGGCTTCTCGGGTGGGTCGACGGCACGCAAGTCGACGATACGCCGTTGGCAGAACTCGAGCCCAGGCCCTTCCTGGTCACTCTGAGCGGCGAATCGTCGCTTCGGTCGGCGCTCGACGCCGTGGTCACCAGTCATGCCCGGGTGGCGATGGTCGTCGACGACGGGATCTACAAGGGGATGCTCGATCTGGAGGGGATCGCCGAGGAGATCACGGAATGATGCTGGCACAGGAGGCGACGCCACTGATCGACTGGGAGTGGATAGGGCGCAATATGGGGGAGATTGTCGATCGCACCTGGCAGCACCTGAGCCTCACCGCGGTATCGGTGGGCCTCGGTCTCGTCATCTCGTTGGGTCTCTCCGTTGTCGCTCTGCGCTGGCGATGGACCTACAGCCCGATCACGTGGGTGACGGGATTGCTCTACACGATCCCCTCTCTCGCCCTGTTCGCCCTCCTGGTCCCCATCGTCGGGCTCAACGCAACCAATGCCGTGATCGCACTCACCTCGTACACGTTGCTCATCCTGATCCGCAATCTGGTCGCCGGGATCGACGGCGTCCCCGGGCCTGTGCTCGAGGCGGCCGACGGGATGGGCTACACCCGCCGCGCCCGGTTCTGGCAGATGGAGATCCCACTCGCCCTCCCGGTGATCATCGCCGGCCTGCGCATCGCCACCGTGACCACGGTCGGTCTGGTGACGGTGACAGCAGTGCTCGGCCTGGGCGGCTACGGGTACTTCATCCTGCGGGGGCTCAACACGTTCTTCTGGACCCAGATCCTGGTGGGTGTCACCCTCTCGGTGGCGCTGGCCACCGTGCTGGACGTCGGCTTCGTATGGCTACAGCGCTTGCTCAGCCCCTGGGCTCGGAGGACGGGATGACGGTCTGGGAGTCGATCGAGGAGTTCCTGGCCGAGCCGACCACATGGTCGGGGCCTGGCTCGATCTGGGCCAGGCTGGCCGAGCACGTCCTGGTGTCGCTGGCCGCAGTGGTCATCGCCTGTGTGCTGGTACTGCCCCTCGCCCTCTGGCTGGGCCACGTCCGAAAGGGGTCGGACATAGCTACTGCCGTGGTCAACATCGGGCGAGCGGTCCCCTCCTTCGGGATCCTGGCGATTGCCTTCCTGATCCTGGTGCAGATGGGGGCGGGCATAGGCGAGCCGTGGGCAGTCCTCATCACCCTGATCGCACTGGCTGCCCCACCGATCTTCACCAACACCATCGCCGGGATCCAGTCGGTCGAGACTTCCACCCTCGAGTCGGCACGGGGCATGGGCCTCACCGAGGGCGGGGTGCTCAAGAGCGTGGAAATGCCACTCTCCATGCCCTTGATCATGGAAGGGCTGCGCATCGCCTTCGTCCAGGTGATCGCCACCGCCACGCTCGGCGCCCTCGTGGCGTGGGGCGGGCTGGGACGTTTCATCGTCGACGGGTTCGCCCAGCAGGACATGGGCCAGTTGATCGTGGGAGCGACTCTGGTGGGGCTGCTGGCGATCCTCGCCGAACTGGGCTTCTCGGCCGCCCAACGGGCGACGACACCCGCCGGTCTCCGGGCCTCCAGATAGAGGGAATCCCGGAGTGGCGGGAACGGTTGTCACGGTCGGCCCCGGTCGCGGGGCTTCTTTGCAACCAAGAGAAGGAGATACCCATGCGGAGAGCGTTCCGCTTCCGCGCCGTTGGGGCGATCCTCGGGCTGGCCTTGGTGGCTGCAGCCTGTGGCTCGGGTGACGGCGCAACCGACGGCGACCCGATCAAGGTGAGCTCTTTCAACTTCAACGAGTCCGTGATCGTCGCCGAGATCTATGCCCAGGGTCTCGAAGCCAATGGATACGAGGTCGAGCGCAGCCTCAACCTCGGCGCCCGGGAAGTGGTCAAGCCTGCCCTCGAGTCCGGCGAGATCGATCTCGTGCCTGAATACACCGGATCGGTTGGAGCCGCTCTCGGCGTGGAGCAGTCCGCCGACCCCGACACCATGTGGGAGGCGGCCAGGGCGGCCTTCGAGGACCTGGGGGTCACCCTCCTCGCCTACAGCCCGGCCCAAGACAAGAACGCCTATGTCGTGACCGCGGAGACGGCTGATCAATACGGTCTCACCACGGTGTCCGACCTCCAGCCGGTAGCGGGGGAGTTGGTGTTCGGTGGACCGCCCGAGTGCCCGGAGCGCCCCCTCTGCCTCCAAGGTCTCGAGGAGGTCTACGGGCTCCAATTCGCCGAGTTCGTCCCGCTCGACGTCGCCGGCCCGATCACGATCGCGGCATTGGAGGGTGGTGAGATCGACGTGGCCCTCCTCTTCACCACACAGGGGATCATCGCCGCCAACGGCTGGGTCTCGCTCGAGGACGACATGGGACTGAACCCGGCCGAGAACGTAGTGCCTGCCATCAGATCCGAGGTGGCGGACGCATACGGGGACGAGCTGGTCGCCTTGCTCGACTCCTACTCGGAGGCATTGAACACGGAAGACCTGACCGAGATGAACAAGCGGGCCGACCTCGACCAGGAAGACCCGGCCCTTCTCGCCGGGGAGTGGCTGGCCGCCAACGGCTTCGTCGAGGAGTGAGACTCGGGCCGGGGCGAATCTGTCACAGGCATCTCGTACCTTCGCCGGTGGAGGTACGAGATGCTGATCGACTGCGAGCAATGCGCGATGCGGGACACGAGTGCCTGCGACGACTGTGTGGTGACCTTCCTCCTCGATGAGGGCCCGGTGGAGCTGGACGAGTCCGAGATGACCGCTCTGTCGGCTCTGGCCGGTGAGGGTCTGGTGCCGAGACTGCGTCTGGTACCCCGGGAGCGGCGCGTCGGCTGAGTGAGCAGGGAGGGGTTAGCCTCGCTGCCGAATGGTCAAGTTGTACGCCATCGCCCTTGTCGCCGGTGTGATCGGGCTGGTCGTGGTGATCCTGGGCGGTGCCTTCGCCGAGAACCTCGGCCGCGAGGAGAAGGACCCGGGCCGGATCATCGGGGTCGCGGGCAGGTCGGTGATCGGTGGCCTTGTCGGTTTCGGCATGGCCGGGTTGTCGGCTGAGTTCTCGACGTTCGACCTCGCCTGGCCCGCCGCCTTGTTGGTCGCTCTCCTTGGAGCAGTCGCCGGCGCCTGGTGGGCCAGATACGCCTCCGCTCGGAGCTCGGGGTCCGATGCTGGCCCTGTCTGACGTCCACTTTGCCCTCGAGCCGCTGCGAAGGGTTGTCGAGACCGGGGAGACCCTCCTCATCCTCGGCGACCTGGTCAACCTGACCGACTATCGAACGGGGGAGGGGGCGGTCGCAGATGTGCTCGGCCTCGAGTTCTCCCGGGCGTCGGCCTCGGCACGGGGCGAAGGCAACTTCCACCGGATGCGCGACCTCTGGCAGGAGAAGGTGGGCGACCGGATCGATGAGATCCGCCAGGCGATCGGTGAGGCAATCGACGCCCAGTACGAGAAGATCGCCGAAGTGCTCGAGGGAGGGCACGGATACGTTCTCCACGGGAACGTCGATCGGCCCGGGTCACTACGTCGATCCCTTCCCGCGGGCTATGAGTACGTCCACGGAGAGGTGCGCGACATCGACGGGCTCCGCTTCGGGTTCGTCGGCGGTGGAGCGGCGACGCCGCTCCAGGCGGAAGGAGAGGTGTCCGAGGAAGGCCTCGAGGAGTTGTTGGGGCAGATCGGCCCGGTCGACATACTCTGCACCCATGTCCCCCCGGCTCTCGACCCTCTGAGAAGGGACGTGGTGACAGGCCGGGCCGAGCGCGGCTCGGTTCCGATCCTTCGCTATCTGGAGAGCGCCTCTCCCCGGCTCCACCTCTTCGGGGATGTCCATCAACCTCAGGCGAGCACGTGGAGGGTGGGCCGGACACGCTGCCGCAACGTGGGTTATTTCCGGGCAACGGGCCGCCCGGTTCGGCTCGATTCGGCCGGGCTCGCATAGACGGCGTCCTGGCTAATCTCGGCGCAGGCGCATGACCCCGCTATGACCGAAGGCACCTTCCAGACCCTCGAGATCGACGCTCCTGCCGAGGCCTTGTACGACGTGGCCGCCGATATTGCCTCCTATCCCGAGTGGGCCACGGGCGTGAAGGAGGTCGAGGTGCTCGACTCGACGCCCGACGGGAAGGTGGAACGGGCTCGCTTCGTGGTCGAAGGCTTCGTCAAGGAGATCGAGTACGTGCTTCGGTACACCCACGACCGCCCCCACTCGCTGAGCTGGGTGGCCGAGGCCGACTCCAAGGACGTCAAGACCCTCGAGGGCTCCTATACCTTCAATCCGGTGGACGGGGCCACCGAGGTCGTTTACGCGCTCAGCGTCGAGCCCAACTTCACCGTCCCGGGGTTCTTGAGGCGCCAGGCCGAGAAGCAGATCGTAACGACGGCGCTGCGCGGTCTGCGCAAGAGGGCGACCGGCGGCACCTGATGAGAATCGTCCTGGTCACCGGCAAGGGTGGGGTGGGGAAGACCACGGTGGCCGCCTGCACCGCCCTGGCCGCGGCCGACGCCGGTCACCGGACTCTGATCACCTCGACCGACCCGGCCCACTCCCTCGCCGACGCCCTCGCGGTGAATCTGGGATCCGAGCCGTCGCCCGTGGTGGACGGACTCGACGGCCAGCAGATCGACACCCAGCAGCAACTGGACAAGTACTGGGGCTCGATCCGGCGCCAGCTGATGGACGTCCTCGACTGGGGCGGAGCCGGGGGCATCGAGGCGGAGGAGTTCCTCGTCTTCCCCGGCATGGACGAGTTGTTCGCCCTACTCGAGGTGAATCGCCATGCCCGCTCGGGCCAGTACGACGTGGTGATCGTCGACTGCGCTCCAACGGCCGAGACTCTGCGCCTCCTCTCACTTCCCGAGGTCCTGAGCTGGTATTTCGAGCGAGTCCTCCCCACCGAGCGGAGGCTGATGAAGGCGGCTCGACCGATCCTGAGCCGATTGACCGACCTTCCCATCCCCCAGGACGAGGTCTTCACGGCCGCCCAGTCGGTGTTCGAGTCGGTCGAGGGGGTCAAGGAGCTGATGTCTGATCCGGAAACCACCTCCGCCCGCCTCGTGGTCAACCCGGAGAAGATGGTGATCGACGAGGCGCGCCGCACCTACAGCTATCTCGGGCTGTTCGGTTATGGGGTCGACGGCGTGGTGGTCAACCGGGTGCTCCCCCAGGAGGTGGCCGATCCCTATTTCGAGCGATGGCGAGCCATCCAGAAGGGCCACCTCGATGCGGTCGAGGATGCCTTTGCCGAGGTCCCCCGCCTCCACCTGAGGCTCTTCGACGACGAGATGGTCGGTGTCGACCGGCTCCGCTTCATGTCGGGCGAGCTCTATGGCGATCTCGACCCGATCTTCGACTTCTCGGCGACCCACCCCTTCCGCATCGTCGAATCGGAGTCAGGCGGGCTCTCGATGGAGATGGACATCCCGTTCGTGGACAGGTCCGATCTGGATGTGTACCGGACCGGGCACGAGCTCTACGTCCAGGTGGGGCCCTATCGGAGGTCCTTCATCCTGCCCGACGCCCTGCGCCGCCGAGAAGTGACCAGGGCCCGTCTCGATCACGGCACCCTGACGGTCTCCTTCTCCGACCCGGACAAGCGGCGATGAAGGAGCAGTCTGAGGCGATGCAGGCCTTCGGTCGGGCGGGCCGCCGGGTCGTCTATCACCTCATGCAGGCGGCCATCGAGGGCCTCAAGGCGATCGAGGCCGTGATCGAAGAGGTAGGAAGCATCGGCGACAAGAATGACGAGGAATCGGAGACGAAGAAGACAAGGATCGAGATCGAATGACCGACGAGCAACGCCGAGTCAAGCCGGATGACGTGATACCGCCCGACCGGACCTCGCTTCAGACACGGCTGATGGTCAAGGACGCCGCCCTCATGGTGCCCAACCTGCTCAAGCTGATCGGTCGTCTTCTCAAAGACCCCCGTGTGCCGAGGAGGTCGAAGGTAGCCCTCGGGCTCGCCGCCGCCTATGTGGCCAGCCCCATCGATCTGGTCCCAGAGTTCATCCCGGTCGTGGGCTGGGCGGACGACCTGGTCTTCATGCTCTTCGCCATCGACTCGCTCATCGAGCGGGCCGGCCCGGAGATCGTCGAGGAGCACTGGGATGGCCCGGGCGACGTCCTCGGGATGATCACCGGGGTGCTGGGAGCGGCGCGCAGCCTGGTGCCGAGGAGGCTCAGCCGGGCACTCGATCGTCTCTCGGGCTAGCAGGCCGGGTCTTAGGCGTCGCCTCATCGGTGCCCTAGCCTGTCTCCCCGCCACCCCATCACAATCATGGACTTCAGACGAATCGGCTCGCTTCCCCCATATGCCTTCGCCGAGGTGAATCGGCGCAAGGCCCGAGCCCGTCACGCCGGGGTGGACGTGATCGATCTCGGTTTCGGTAACCCGGACATCCCTTCTCCGGAGACGGCGGTACAGACCCTGATCGATGCGGCTGGCGACCCGGCCAATCATCGTTACTCGGTGTCGCGCGGCATCGACGATCTGCGTCAGGCGCTGTCCGGCCGCTACCGGCGTCGTTTCGGGGTCGACCTGGACCCGGAGACCGAGGTCATCTCGACCATCGGGTCGAAGGAAGGGCTGTCGCACCTGATGTGGGTGCTGCTGCAACCGGGCGACGCCGCAATCGTCCCCGATCCGTCGTATCCCATCCACATCTATGCGCCGGTGATCGCCGGGGCGGAGGTGCGAACTGCCCCCATCGACTCCGAGGCCGACTACTTCGAGGTGGTCCACCGCATGTTCCACGACTCGTGGCCCCGGCCCCGGGTCATCATCGTGAGCTTTCCCCACAACCCCACCGCCCATACGGTCGATCTCGGCTTCTTCGAGCGATTGGTCGGCTTCGCCCGGGAGAACGAGGTCGTGGTCGTGCACGACTTCGCCTACGCGGACATCGCCTTCGACGGATACCGGCCGCCCTCGATCCTGGAGGTGCCCGGGGCGAACGAGGTCGCCGTGGAGATCTACTCGCTGACCAAGGGCCACTCGATGGCAGGATGGCGGGTCGGCTTCGTGGTGGGGAACCAAGCCGTGGTGGCCGCCCTGGCCAAGCTGAAGAGCTACCTGGACTACGGGACCTTCCAACCGATCCAACTGGCCGCTTCGGCTGCACTCGACAAGGGCGACTCCTTCGTCGAGCAGACCTCCGAGACGTATCGGGAGCGCAGGGACGCGCTGGTCGACGGTCTCGCCGATCTCGGCTGGAAGATGGACTTGCCCCGGGCGACGATGTTCGTCTGGGCGCCGTTGCCCGACGGGTGGCGCGGGGCCGACTCACTGCAGTTCTCGATCGACCTCCTCGACAAGGCGGGAGTGGCGGTGAGCCCGGGCGCCGGGTTCGGCGCCGGTGGCGAGGGCCACGTCCGTTTCGCCCTGGTCGAGGACGTTTCGAGGATCGAGGAGGCAGTGCGCCGAATCGGGGACGCGCTGTCCGATCTGTAGCCTGCGGCGATGGCCTTCCCCGACGGCATCGCCGATTTTCGCTCCGACACCGTCACCCGCCCCACTCCACGGATGCTGGAGGCGATGGCCGCCGCGCCAGTCGGCGACGACGTCTACTCCGACGACCCGACCGTGAACGCACTCGAGGAGGAATCGGCCACTGTGACCGGGAAAGAGGCGGCCCTCTACGTGCCCACCGGGACCATGGGAAACCAGTTGTCCATCATGGCTCAGACTCATCCCGGAGAGGAAGTGCTGGCCCACGAGGGGAGCCACGTGCGCAGCATCGAGGCGGGCGCCCCCCAGGCCCTCTCCGGGGTTGGGTTCCGCACCATCACTGGCGACGGCGGCCGGATCGAACCCGAAGACGTGGAGCAGGCGATGGCCATGGCCGGTTTCTTTCCCCGCATCGGGCTGATGGTGTGGGAGAACACCCACAACATGTCGGGCGGGAGGGTGATCCCCATCGACGTGATGGAGAAGACCTCCGAGGTGGCCCGAAGCCACGGGCTGAGCATCCACCTCGACGGGGCGCGCATCTTCAACGCGGTGACCGCGAGCGGGGTCCCTGCCGACCGGTACGCAGCGGTGGCCGACACCATCCAGTTCTGTTTCTCCAAGGGCCTGGGGGCCCCGATCGGCTCCATCGTCTGCGGTCCCTCAGGGCTGATCTCCGAGATGCGTTACCTGCGCAAGCGTCTGGGCGGGGGGATGCGCCAGGCGGGAGTGATCGCCGCCGCGGCCAGGGTTGCGCTGGCCGAGCGGGAGCGACTGGTCGAGGACCACGTCCTGGCCAGGCAGCTCGCCGATGGGATAGCCGACCGCTTCCCGGCCGCGATAGACGTGGCATCGGTGGAGACCAACATGGTTCGAGTCGAGTATTCCGAGTTGGGTGTCCCCTGGGGCGAGATGACGGCGAGGCTGGGCTCGGCCGGCATCAAGGTGAACCCGCCTCTTGGCAACGCCTGGCGGATAGTGACCCACCGTGACGTCGACGCAGACGACGTCGGCAGGCTCCTGGAGATCCTCCGGTAACGGGGGGAGCCCTCCGGTGGTCGGATACAGGTGAGTGTCGGAATCCTGTTCCCGGGACAGGGAAGCCAGTTCGTGGGGATGGGGGCCGACATCTTCGATGCCAGACCCGACCTGCTCGGCGACCGGGCCGACGAGGTCCTCGGCTTCTCTCTCCGCTCCCTGTGCCTCGATGGTCCAGAGGAAGAGCTCACCCGGACAGAGCACGCCCAGCCCGCGCTATTCGCGGTCTCATACGCCTTGTGGGACCAACTGTCGCCCCGCCTCGACATCGAACCGGCCGGGGGGGCAGGACACTCGCTGGGCGAGTACACCGCCCTGGCTGCCTCCGGAGTATTCGACTACGAGACCGGCCTGTCGCTGGTGGCGCTGCGCGGCCGCGCCATGGCGCGCGCGGCCGCCTCAGTCGATTCGGGGATGGCGGCGCTTCTCGGCTCCGATCGTGACAAGGCCGATCAGTTGAGTGCCCGCCGGCGTGAGGAGGGAGGGAGCCTTCAAGTGGCGAACGTGAACGCCCCCGGCCAGGTGGTGGTGGCGGGCACCCGGGAGGACCTCACTTGGCTGGCCGACCATGCGGCGGACCTGGGGGTGAGGAGGGTCATCCCGCTCAAGGTGGCCGGAGCGTTCCATTCCGAACTCATGAGCCCGGCCAGGTCTGAGCTCGCCGCCGCCCTCCAAGACACGGAAACGGCTGCCCCGAGTTTCCCGGTGTGGTCCAACACCACGGCTCGGAAGCACGAAGCCGGCTCGATCGCCGAGTTGCTGGCCCGCCAGATGGTGGAGCCGGTGTTGTTCGCCGACAGCCTCCTCGACATGTCGGCCACCGGGATCGACACCTTCATTCACGTCGGGCCAGGCGACGTCACCGCCGGCCTGGCCCGGAAGACGGTGCCGTCGGCGGTGGTCCATGTCGTCTCCGAACCAGGAGACATCCCGTCCGTTGCCGACGCCGTCGTTACGATTGGCCATGCCTGAGGTGGAAAACATGCGGAACGCCGAGATCACCGGTTGGGGCAAGTGCATGCCCCCCAACGTCCTCTCCAACCACGACCTGGAGCAACTGGTCGATACCTCCGACGAGTGGATAACGACCAGGACCGGGATCAAGGAACGGCGAATCAGCCACGTCGAGGCGTCCGAGCTGGCCGCCGTATCGGGGCTTCGTGCTCTGGCCGCGGCGGGGAAGACGGTCAACGACGTGGATCTGATCCTGGTTGCCACCTGCTCCGGGGACTCGATCATCCCGTCCACCGCTTCAGTGGTGCAGCGGCGAATGGAGGCCTGGAATGCCGCCGCCCTCGACATCAACGCCGCCTGTTCCGGCTTCGTGTATGGCCTCGTGGTGGGGACCAACATGATCAGGGGAGGGACCAACAACACCGTGCTCGTGATCGGGACCGAGAAGCTGCATTTCGTGACCGACTACACCGACCGGACCACATGCGTCCTCTTCGGCGACGGGGCAGGGGCAGTAGTGCTCGAGCCCACCGATGAGCCGATCGGGCTGCTCTCCTCGGAACTGGGGATGGACGGCTCGGTTGGCCACATCCTGGCCATACCCCGCGACGGCACCGAGGGCGACCGCGCCCCACTCGACCCCAGGGAGTGCGCCATCGGGATGGAAGGCCCCGAGGTGTTCCGCAGGGCGGTGACGACGATGGGTGACTCGTCGGCGCGGGCCATAAAGGACGCCGGGCTCTCGCTCGAGGACATCGACCTCCTCATCCCGCACCAGGCCAACGTCCGCATCATCGACGCGACGGCCCGCCGGCTGGGGATCGACGACGGGAAGGTGTACGTCAACATCCACTCCTACGGCAACACCTCCGCGGCCACCATCCCGGTGGCCCTCACCGAAGCACTCGAGGAAGGCCGGATCCAGCCCGGTGACACCATCGCATTCACTGCTTTCGGTGGCGGTCTCAGCTGGGGGTCGGCGGTCTACCGATGGGGAGACAGGGTCGAACCATTGGGAGAGAGCGACGCGGAATTGCCGCCGACCGAGCTCACGACATTGGATCTGCTCCAGCCGAACTTCGATTTCTTCGGTTTGCCCGAAAAGATGACGTGAGCGGTCGGGGAGAGGGGCGGGTTGCCCTTGTCACGGGTGGCTCGCGCGGGATCGGGCGAGCGGTGTCGCTGCGTCTCGCCGCATCCGGCCACACCGTCGCCGTCAACTACGCGACGAACGCCGCCGCCGCAGACGAGGTGGTCGCCTCGATAACGGCGGCGGGGGGCAGGGCCGTTGCCTACCCGGCCGATGTGTCGCTGACCGAGGACGTCGGCAGTCTCTTCGAGAAGGTCAGCGCCGAGCTGGGCGAGGTGGCGGTGCTGGTCAACAACGCAGGGATCACGCGGGACAACCTCCTGCTTCGAATGAGACCCGAGGACTTCGACGAGGTGGTTGCGATCAATCTGAGGTCCGTCTACCTGTGCACCCGCGCCGCGCTCAGGGCGATGCTGCGGGCCCGATGGGGGCGGGTGGTGTCGCTGGCTTCCGTGGCCGGGCTGGCCGGCAACCCCGGGCAGGCCAACTACGCCGCCTCCAAGGCGGGGATCGTGGGTTTCTCCAAATCGGTCGCCAAGGAGGTCGGCTCCCGGGGCATCACGGTCAACGTGGTGGCACCCGGGTTCATCACCACCGAGCTGACCGAGAACTTGAGCGACAAGGTGAAGGAGGAAGCGGCGAGGTCGATCTCAGTGGGGCGGTTCGGCGTCCCCGAAGAAGTGGCGGCGGCAGTCGAGTTCCTGGCATCGGACGAAGCCGCCTACGTGACGGGCCAGGTATTGACGGTGGACGGCGGGCTCTCCTTGTAGGTTTCCGACCGCCATCGAGCAGTTCACTCAGGAGGAACAGATGGATAGAAATGAAGTGGCGGGACGTCTCAGCGACGTCCTGGTGTCCGAGCTCGGGTTGGATGCGTCGAAGATCTCGGAGGAAGCGCATTTCGAAGAGGATCTCGACGTCGACAGCCTCGGCGTGGTCGAGCTGCTCATGGCCCTCGAGGACGAGTTCGGGGTCAAGATCCCCGATGAGGAGGCCGAGTCGATCATGACCGTGGGCCAGGCCATAGACGTGGTCTACGGGAAGCTGGAGGGCTGAGTCGATGGCACCCGAGCGGCGACGCGTCGTCGTCACCGGGCTCGGGGCGGTGACTCCACTCGGGGAGGACGTTGGCTCGACCTGGGATTCCATGCTGGCCGGCAGGTCGGGCGTCGGTACGATCTCACTGTTCGACACCGCCGGTTATCGAACCACGATCGCGGCCGAAGTCCCCGGATGGGAGCCAGAGAAACACTTCGACCGGCGTGAGGTGCGCCGGCTGGATCGCTACGCCCAGTTCTTCTTGGTCGCGGTGCGTCAGGCCATGGAACAGGCAGGGCTCTCATACGCCGAGGACGACCCGGCGGCGGCGCGAGCAGGGGTCGTGGTCGGCGCGGGCTTCGGGGGTATGGGCTCGTTCATCGAGGAGATCGTGATTCTGACCGAGAAGGGCCCGGACCGGGTCAGCCCGACGGGCGTTCCCCGGGTCATACCCAACATGGCGGCTGGTCTCGCCTCGATCGAGCACAATCTGCTCGGCCCGGTCTCATGCGTGGTCACGGCCTGCTCGGCGTCGGCCAACGCCATCGGCGACGGGGCCGAGCTGATCAGGAGGGGAGCGGCGGACGTGGTCGTGGCTGGAGGTGCGGAGGCTTCGATAACCACCTTCGGGATTGCCACCTTCGCTCAGGCGCGGGCCCTCTCCACTCGCAACGACGATCCCGCCGGTGCTTCGCGCCCGTTCGACGCCGAGCGCGACGGCTTCGTCATGGGCGAGGGCGGTGCCGCGCTGGTGATGGAGGACCTCGACCATGCTCAGGAGCGCGGGGCAGAGATCGTCGCCGAGGTGACCGGGTACGGGATGTCGGCCGACGCCTATCACATCACTCTTCCCCGCCCCGGCGGCACGGGTGCGGCCAGGGCGATGGCCAACGCCATGGCCGATGCAGGCCTGTCACCCGGCCAGATCGGCTATGTCAACGCCCATGGGACCTCGACCGAGGCCAACGACTCCACAGAGACGGCGGCGATTCGGATCGCTCTCGGTGAGGCGGCTCATTCGACCCCGGTGTCGTCCACCAAGTCGATGACCGGGCACCTCCTGGGCGGGGCAGGCGCGGTCGAGGCGGTGGCCTGCATCATGGCCCTGCGCGACCAGGTTCTGCCACCGACCATCAACTATCGCACCCCCGATCCCGAGTGTGATCTCGATTACGTGCCCAACGTCAAGCGCGAGGCCGACCTGGACCACGCCATGTCGAACTCGTTCGGCTTCGGCGGTCACAACGTCTCGCTCGTCTTCAGCCGGTTCGAGGAGCGGTAGCCACCACCGACTACGACTTCCTCTCCCTCCACTCCGCCAGGCTGCGGTATACCAGGACGAGGATGAGGGCGACGCCGATGGTGACCACCAGGAAGGACAGCAGCGCCACGACGACAGCCCACCCCACGCAGGTGGTGTAGCCGCCGGCGCCGTCCGGCACCCGACAGCTCACGTCGGTGATGATCCAGCCGAGCGCGGCGGCGAGCACACCGAGCGCCAGTGCGGGCAACGCGATCCAAGGGTTGGGCCGTCGTCTCAAGAGCGAGGTTTGCCCTCGTCGTCGAGTCTCGCTGCGTCCAGGACCTCTCGAGGTGTGAGCTCGGGTGGGATCGGATAGTTGGTCCCCACCTCTCGCGGGGGGTGGAAGGCGTGCTTCACCGCAGGCTGCCAGGCGAGAACCGCGACCGCGACAGCCCCCGCCCCCGAGACGATGGCGGGTGCGAGGCCCTGGGCCGGAATCGAGGCGAGGGCGAGCAGGGGCCATACCAACCTGACCCCGAGCAGGCCCCCGGGAAGGACCCGTGTGTACCAGAGGGCGGCGACCGGGGCCAACAAGCCAACGATCATCGTCGCCACCACCGTGTCTTCGGCGGCAGCCAGACCGAGCCAGGCAGGGAAGAGGAGCAGGAGGACGGGGAGGGCGACCGCGGCGGCCGGTGGCCCGACGGCCTGTTGCTGTCGTCTCGCCCGGGTCGACCCACCGGCCAGGACGATGACAAGGGCGGACGCCGTCGCCACGAGGGCGACTATCCAGAGTCCGTCGATGGGTGTCAGCGCCGCCGTGACCAGACAGGTCGCCAGCATGGCCCCTGAAGCCCACCTCGCCCACCGTCCCCCGGTGAGCACCATCCCGATCACTGCCACCGTGGCCGTCCCGATGAGCCCGAGACCGACCAGCAGCACCGAGCCCGGAGTCAGCCGGCCGGGGCTGACGACGATCGACGCCACCCAGAGGAGCGCTGCGAGGAGAGGCGCGGCCGCGGCAGGACCGATCTTCACCTCACCGAGTGTCGCAGCAGAGAACCCTCAAGCCGAAGTCGAGTCATCCGGGCCGGATGCAGGCTGGAGCACCCGGAGACCAGCCTTCTCGCCGAATCGGGGAGATTCGCCCGGCTCCCAAACCGTCTCGAGCCGCCAGGAGCTGCCCGGTCGGAGCGACACCACCGCTCCGTGCCCCAGCTTGTCCTGATGGAGCCGGTCGGGCGGCTCGCCGGTGAGTCGGAGACGACCGGCCTGAATCGGGTCCTGATGCGACACGATGACAACGTCGCCATGTGGGTGCTCCACCTCGAGCCGCCGTGCCACCCCGGCCATGCGCTCGGCCAGGTCTTCGAGGGTCTCACCCTCGAAGGGGAGCCTGCCGGGGTGCTCCAGATAGGCCTCGAGCTCGCCGGGGAACACCTGGGGGACCTCTCGCCAGGTGTGGCCGCTCCATCTCCCGACGATTCGCCACTCGGTCAGATCCGGGTCGACCTTGACCGGGACGGCGGTCCGGCCGGCGATCTCCTCTGCCGTGCGCAGGGCGCGCTCCAACGGAGATGACCAGATCGCCACCACCGGGCGTGGTCCCAGGTAGCGGCCGACCCGTCGTGCCTGTTCGACGCCGTGCGGAGACAAGCCAAAGCCTGGGAGGTCGGCGTAGACGAGATGATCTGGGTTGTCCACCTCGGCATGGCGGACGAGATGGACCATGGCAGCCATTGGGGGCATTGTGCCCGTTTCGGTCCCGGTCGAGAGGTAACTTCGACCACACGTGTGGACCGAGCCGATCCTCCATGTCGACATGGACGCCTTTTTCGTCGAGGTCGAGAGGCGCCGCGATCCGTCCCTGGTCGGGTCGCCGGTGGCGGTGGGCGGAGCCGGGGCTCGTGGGGTGGTCGCCAGTGCCTCCTATGAGGCTCGACGCCACGGCGTCCACTCGGCCCAGGCCATGTCGATGGCAAGGCGCCTCTGCCCACAACTGGTCGTCGTCCCGCCTTCGCACATGCTCTACGAGGAGGCGTCGGCCCAGGTCTTCGAGATCTTCAGGTCGTTCACCCCTCTGGTAGAGGGTCTGAGCCTCGACGAGGCCTTCCTGGACGTCTCTGGCCTGCGCCGGCATCACCCAGGCCCGGTGGAGGTGGCGACGGCGATCAGGGTTGAGATCCGGGCCCGCCTCCGCCTGCCTGCCTCCGTGGGCGTCGCCTCGTCGAAGTTCCTCGCCAAACTGGCATCCGAGGCGGCCAAGCCCGATGGTCTCCTTCACGTCCCGGCGGAGACCCAGTTGGAGTTCCTCCACGGTCTGCCAGTGGAGTCCCTGTGGGGTGTGGGACCGGCCACTCTCGCCGGGCTGCGCAGGCTGGGAGTGGTGACGGTGGGCGATCTCGCCCAGCTTCCCGACACGGCTGTGCTCAGCGCATTGGGCCCGACGCACGGCCGACATCTGATTTCGCTGGCGAATGGGATCGATCCGAGGCCCGTGACTCCCGACATCGAGGCGAAGTCGATCTCCGTGGAGGAGACTTACGAGCGCGACCTGGTCGGCGCCGAATCGATAGAGGCGGCGCTCCTCTCGTTGGCCCAGCGACTCGGGGGGCGGCTGCGCCGATCAGGGGTCGCCCCGCGCACCATCACCTTGAAGGTGCGCTTCGACGACTTCTCCACCATCACGCGGAGCGTGACCCTGGCCGGGCCGAGACCCAACCCGCGTGACCTCTACCACACCGCCCTCGACCTGCTCGGCTCGGTCGACGCGAGCCGGCCCGTCCGACTGCTCGGGCTTGGGGGATCCGGGCTCGAGGAGAGTGGCGTGCCCGGTCAGCTCGACCTCGAGGCCGACGAGAGCTGGGAGCGAGTGTCGGAGGCGGTGGCCGAGGTCAGGGACCGATACGGCGACCACTCGGTGGAACCGGCGCGTCTGCTCGCGTCAAGACCCCGACATCCGGAATCTGACCGATGAAGTGTGTGCTGCGCCGGTGTAATGTGTGATAGGGCGCTGACCGATGACTACCCACGAGGAATAGATGGCCCTCGACGATCACGAACAGAAGATCCTCGCCGAGATAGAGCGTCAGTTCTACGAGGAGGATCCTGAGCTGGCCCACGCGGTCCGGAAGATCGCCAAGCCGTCGCGCATCGGGGTCCGGCTCGCCGTGATCGGAGTCATCGCCGGGCTCGCTGTCGTGATCGCCTTCTTCGCCACCAACACCGTCGTCGCCTTCCTCGGATTCGGCCTGCTGGTCGGATCGGCGGCCGCCCTCGCCACCGGTCTCAGGTCGCGCGGGTGGCGGTCGGCGGAGCCCGAGCCGCGCGACGAGGGGAACGAGCCGGGCTGGCGCGACCCCTTCCGTCGCGACTGATTTCCAGCGGCTATCGTTCCCGCCCCCAGCGGCAAAATCGGGAGGTCGCGCCGTTAGAGGAGGAGGAGCCGAGCCACGACTCTGGATCGGTTCGTTGGTTGTAGGAAGGGACGCGTGGACCAGTCATTTACAGCCGAGCAGGCGTGCCGGCTGACGAATTGCACACATCATCAACTTCGCTACTGGGACCGCGTGGGACTGGTCAAACCCTCGATACAGGCGACCGGGGGACGACCCGGGGTCCGACGTCTGTACTCGTTCCGTGATCTGGTGGCCCTCAAGGTCGTTCGCAGCCTCCTCGACAATGGGATGTCACTGCAGAGGGTCCGCCGGGCCTGGGACTACCTGAGACGCGAGGGCGAGATGGAGGACCACCTCGCCGAGGTGAAGCTGGTGACCGACGGGCAGTCGATCTTCCTGGTCAGCTCGGACGACGGTGAGCTGCTCGACGCCCTTCGCCAGGGTCAGATGGCGTTCTTCGTGGCCATCAACGAGATCGTGCGTGAGGTGGAAGAGGACGTGACCCGGTTCGAGCTGGACCGCAGCCGGTTTCTCGAGATGCTTCGACGCGTCGAAGAGGACATCTCCGAGGAGCAACGGGCCTCGGGCAGCTGAGCTAGCGGCGATCGAAGAGCGAGCGTGGGTTGAAGGCGGCCCGCGCCCTCGCCCCGCCCTCGAAGTTGAGGCGGATCCAGTCCTCGATCGTCGTCATGTCGCTCTCGCCTCCCGTTCCAGTGCGGCCCCCGTAGACGGCGGCCGAGTAGGAGGTGGCGATGGGGACCAGCTGCCGGTCGGTGGAGCGGGCGAACTCGATCGGCGTTTGATGAGCCGGGACGGGGGATCCCAGATCGGCGAGCCGATCGACGATCTCGTCCCAAGCCGCGGTGATGTCACCGGTGCGGAGACGCTCGATGCGCCGCTTGCGCCGCATCGACTTGAGCAGGGGAATCACACCGGCGAGCAGGCCCAGAAGCGGTATCGCCAGCCAGAACCAGGCCGGGTCGAAGCCGGATCCCGTGCTCCCCGCCTGGCCATTGGCGCCTTCGGTCGGCCCCAGGTCGCTCAGGGACTCGTCGAAGAATCCGGGGCGATCGATGTCAGGCACGGCCTGGGACGGTGGCGGCACGAACGGGGTCGGGTCGAACTCGGCGGTCATGCTCTCGGGGAGGACGCCCCCTCCCCTCGGGGTGGGATCGAACTTGACCCACCCGAAACCGTTCATCCACATCTCGACCCAGGCATGGGCGTTGTTGTCACGCACCACTATCACGTCGGTGCCGTCTGACTGCTGCTCCACCGAGCCCGGGGTGAACCCCCACACGACGCGGCTGGGGATGCCGAGACGACGCCCCAGGACTGCCATCGCCGCAGCGAACTGCTCGCAGTAGCCCACCCGGTAGTTGAGGCTGTCCGGGTCGCTCAGCCACTCCTCGAGGTCGAGGAACCCGTGCCCTGTGGTCACGTCCGTCGAGTAGTCGAATTCCCCGCTGTCGCGGAACCAGGCCTGGAGCAGCCAGGCCGCCTCGAAAGGCGTGGAGGCTCCAGCCGTCTCCCGAAGGGCGATCTCGGTGATGCCCGACGGGATGTCCTCGGGTAGCTCGATGAAGCGGTCGATGTCGCCGGGTGGGGTCACCGAGCCCGGGGGCTCGGCCGGCTCGATCGAGCTGGCCCCGGCCTCCGCGGCGTTGGCGAAGAGCGGGCTCAGATTCCCGTCTGGCAAGGTAGCCAGCGCCCCGATGTCCTCCTCGCTCATGGTGAGGATGCTCAGCACCTCGTACTCGGTTCCTTCGTCCAGCTCGGCTTGATAGATCGCCGACCCGTCGGGCGTGATCTGGAAGCCGCTCACGTTGACCGAGTCGGACCTGAAGAACTGCCCGATGCCGGCGGTGGGGATCACCTGCGACCTCAAGTCTGCGATTTGGACCCTCTGGGTGATCTCACGGGCGGTGCCCTCATAGGCGTGCGCCGGGTCGCCGCCGCCAATGCCCGGCTCGTAGAAGTCCGTGCTGCTGGCCGACGGCCTCCAGGCAACGCCATCGAACACGTCGAGACTCTCCATGCGCCAGTAGATCTCGCTCGCCGGGGGGGCGTTGGGGTCGAGTGTGGCCCGGAAGAGCACGGCGTTGGTGCGGCGGATGATGCTCTGGTGTAGGTCGGCGAGGCGGTCGAAGCTGACCCCGCCGAACCCGGCCCCATAGCCACCACCGAAGCGCCATCGTATGTTGCCGTTGGGCGGCACCAGCGACGAGGCGTTGTCGGCGGCGAACAACGAAATCGACCCGACCAGCAGTGCCACCACCAGGGCGGTGCTACCACCGCGTCGGGCGAGGGGGCGGCCATCGAGGTCCCGCACCCGACCCGATTCCTGACGTCTCTCCAGGGCGACGGCGGTGATGGACATGGCGACGACTACTACCGCGGCCAGGAGCCAGGGAAGCCCGGCCGGTACCCGGTCCATGACGGCGAACTGGAGGTAGAGGCCGAGAGATGGGACGACCATGGCGATGGTGTGACCGTTGGCAGCGCCCCAGACGTAGAGCGCCCCGGTTACCCACATCAACAGGGCGAGAGAGGCAACCACGCCTGAGGTCGGGAACACTGGCGCCACCCCGTAGCGAACCAGGTCGAGGGTCTGGCTGAGCTCGCGCCCCACGGCGCCCAGGGTCTCTCCGGTCGGGAAGAAGCCCAAGGCGAGGGTGTGCGAGACCGAGATCCTCAGGAACAGCGCCAGCCCGGCCACCACGAACACCGCGATGACCACCCGGCGGCTGCTCACCGTCTGGCTGAGCAGCCACCAGATCACTCCGCCGAGGAAAGCGGCGGCGATCATGATCATCTCCCAAGCCGGCGCCTCGGTGCCCGAGTCGAGCAGCCTTCCCAGCCTCATCAGCATGAGGGCGAAGGCGGCGACGCCTGCTACCCGACCGAGGCTGCCGTCCATGAGCTCCTCATCGCGGTGATCCAGGCCGGTGCCCATGGCTGATCCGGCGCTACCGAGACCGTCGTCACCCCCATCCGATGGAATCCGACCAGGGTCTGAGAAGTGGAGGCCGAAGCAGACATCAGCACCGTGGTCGGATAGTCGCCGGCCAGGAGCTGTTGCACGTTGAGTAGCGATCGGTCTGCCACCCCGGTGACGATCACGAGGGCGCCACCTCCGCCCTTCTGGCGGATTCTGGAGGCGACGGCCACGAGATCGATGGTCGGGTCGGGCTGAACCAGGGCCAGCCGCTCCATGGCCGGGCCATAGCGGGAGGCGTCGATCGGCTCGGCATCGCCTGCCCATAGGTCGGCGTCGAAGCCGGACCCGATCAGGTGGGTGACGATGGTGGCGGCGCCGGATACCGCCTTCTCGAACCCCTCCTGGGACTCATAGCCCGAGGCGCGAACGTCGAGCAAGACAAGGGCACGCGATTGCCACGGCGTCTCCAGTTGCCGGATCATCAGCTCGTCGGTCTTGGCCGAAGAGGGCCAGTGGACACGCCGGAGGTCGTCGCCTCGCTGGTACTCGCGCAGGGTGTAGAAGTCCTCCCCACCCCTCCGGGCGTGCTCCGGTCGTGACGCTTGCATGGCGGGATCCTGGCCCCGGATTATCGGGAAGCCGTTCAACTCCTCGACCGCCGGGTAGACCACGATCCGGTCGACCGGGCCGGAGCCGGCAATCACTTCGGCCAGCCCGAGAGGGTCACTCGCTTTCACGTTGGTGGGACCCACCCGGTACACGCCCCGGGGCCGGCAAGTGACGCGGTAAGTGGCGGTGGTCGACTGCCCCTTCCTCAGATGCGCCACCTCGAAGGTCGCCACCCCGAGCCGGTTCACGTCGTCCTCGATGGTCAGATGGCTGATGGCGTGGCTCGACCTGTTCTCGACCAGCAGAGTCACGGTCGTGGTGTCGCCGTCGTGGACGATCGAGGATCCGAGCCGACGGTTCACCTCGAGTAGCGGCCGGCGGCTGCGGACGTAGACGACCGCCACCACCTGGGCGAGGAGCAGGAACGACCCGACCAGGAGGAGCTCGGCCTCGCCAAGGGCGTACCACAGGATCACCAATGCGAAACCGGCACCCGACAGGGCCCAGCCACGCAGTGTGGGCATCAGGTGGCGATCCGGGAGGTGGTCCCGGGGACCCTGAGCCTGGTCATCAGCTCGTCGATCACGTCCGGCACCGCCTCACCCCGCATCTGAGCTTCCGGGCGCAAGCCCATGCGGTGCTCGAGCACCGGGTGAGCGAGGACCTTGATGTCGTCGGGTGTCACGTATTCGCGTCCCTGCGAGGCGGCCCGCGCCCGAGCGAGCCTCTGCAGGAAGAGCGCCGACCTCGGGGAGGCCCCGAGCAGCACGTCGGCATGGTTGCGGGTCCCTTCGACCAGGTCGACGATGTAGGTCTTCACCGACTGGGACACCGACACTGCCCGGGCGATGTCCACCATCTCCTCGACCTCTTCGATCGTCACCACCGGCTCCAGGTCGAAGAAGGTCGAGCGCACCCCGTGCGTGTCCAGTATCTCGAGCTCCTTCTGACGGCTCGGGTACCCGATGACGACACGCATCATGAATCGGTCGAGCTGCGACTCGGGGAGGGGATAGGTGCCCTCGTGCTCGAGCGGGTTCTGGGTGGCCATGACCATGAAGGGGAGGGGAAGGGCCCTGGTGACCCCATCGGACGTGACCTGCCGCTCCTCCATCGCCTCGAGTAGGGCGGACTGGGTCTTTGGGCTGGCCCGGTTGATCTCATCGCCGACCACGATGTTGGCGAAGATCGGGCCGGGCTTGAACTCGAACTCGCTGAGGTTTCTGTCCCAAACCGACACGCCGGTCACATCGGACGGGAGGAGATCGGGTGTGAACTGGATGCGCTGGAAGAGGCTATCGATGGAACGGGCCACCGACTTCGCAAGCTGCGTCTTCCCGACTCCGGGGACGTCCTCGACCAGGACATGACCCTCGGCCACCAGGGCGAGTAGCACCAATTCGACGATGTCGCGTTTTCCCTGGATCACCCTCTCGACATTCTCGGCGATCCTCTCGAAACGTTCGCTGAAGGCGGCGATTTGTTGTGCCGATACCTCGGTCAAGTGGATCTCCCGCGTCCTGTCACTGCGGCGGGACTCTACCGGGGGGCCTCCATTGTGGGAGCTAGAGTGTCCCGAGGGAGTGGTTGACTGATGATCGATGGGCTGGGGCTTGGCTGGGGCTGGCTCAACTTGCTTCGCCACCCGGCTCTGCTGGGGGAGGCTTTGCGCGCCGGTGTCTCCATGCGAGCTCATGGTCGGTTTCTGCCCTCCTCGGTGTATCTCGACTGGAGGGTTCATACCGCCTACGGCTCCGGCATGTCGGAAACCCGACAGGAGGATCTGGAGTCTTACCTGCGTTGGCGACGGCGGATGCGGGCGCTCTCATGAGGCACAAACTGATCTCACGGCTCGAAGACATACCCGGTGTGGCTTCGGTCGCCCTGGATCTCGACGACGTCGAGTCGGGCATCAAGTTGAAGCTCGAGGCAGAGGCGGACGAAGCAGAGGTGTTGGAACGGGTGCGTGAGCTTCTCGTCGCCTATGGCGTCAGATCACACGACCACCCCACCCTCCAGATAGGCCAGGCCAGGTTCGGCCAGTTGGGGGTGGACATCGGTGTGGCGGTGGAGGTGACGCCGATCAAGGGTGGGGCGCGAGTCGAGGTGATTGGCCAGGCCGTGCGATCGTTCCGCGTGGTCCCCCCGACACCCACCGCCATCGCCCAGGGGTTGTCCGACGCGTGGTGTCAGGTCCTCGGGCGGGTCCCATTCGAGATCACCAGGGTGTCGATCAGCAGGTCCGGCGAGCTGAAGGTTGTCGCCTCGGACGGCCAGACCGAGCGGACCGGCTTCGGAGAGCTGAGCTACGGATGGACATACGGGCTGGCCTCGGCCGTGGGCAAGGCGATCGGGGTCCTCGATCTCGAGACCGGCGCCAAGATGCGGGTGTGAACCCTCGGGATTGGTAACGTCGACCTGGGAAAATGCGACTATGGCCAGGGTCCTCGTACTAAACGCCAGCTATGAGCCGCTCTCGGTGGTGACCACACGGCGGGCGGTGATCCTCGTCCTCAACCAGAAGGCCAGCATCGTCGTCGGCAAGGACGAGATCTGGAGCTCGGAGTACGCCATGGTGGACGTCCCGTCAGTGGTCCGGCTCAACCGCTACGTCAAGGTCCCGTACAGACGTGCCGCACCGGTCACACGCCGCGCGGTCTTCGGCCGGGACGGGCACCGTTGCCAGTACTGCGGTGGGCCGGCCGAGTCGCTCGACCACATTCTGCCGCGGTCCAAGGGGGGAGACCACAGCTGGGAGAACGTGGTGGCGTGCTGCCGTCCCTGCAACATCCGCAAAGGTGATCGACTCCCCTCCGAGGCCGGCCTTCGCCTCGACACCAAGCCGGGCCCACCCCGTCGCTACGCCTGGATCTACGCTTCGACCGGGTACCAGGTCGATCCCGCCTGGCACCCGTACCTCGAAGTCGCCTAAGACCCCGACCTTTCCCGTGTGCATTGGTCCACGGTGGTGGTGGCGGTTGCACACCCGATTTCTCTGACCTTTCCCGTGTGCGTTGGTCCACGGTGGTGGTGGCCGGTTGCACACCCGATTCATGTTCGCTTCACGGCCGGGTGATCCGCCGCGCCCCCAGATGGGGGAGAGTGGGAGAAAGAGTTGACAAGTGGGGGAAAGTGGGCCATAGTGGCGGAACCCCAGGCGAAGGGGCAGAGCAGTGAGGATGGACGGAGCAGAGCAGAAGTGTTTCTCGGTGAGTACTTCCACAGTCTCGACGAGAAGGGCCGGGTGGTCATGCCCTCCGGTTTTCGCAGTCGTCTCGCTCAAGGCTGTGTCGTCGCCAAGGGACAGGATGGGCAGCTCCTCCTCTTCCCGCCCGAAGAGTTCGAGGCAAGGGCGGCCGAGGTGAGGGGACGTCATCA
Source organism: Acidimicrobiia bacterium (assembly GCA_036556665.1). Lineage (GTDB taxonomy): Bacteria > Actinomycetota > Acidimicrobiia > Spongiisociales > ZC4RG35 > JARDZU01. Next base: position 172 of record DATBIX010000006.1, on the reverse strand, counting down.
GGATCGAGCGGGCCGACGCTTCTCCCGCACGGTGTTCTCCGGGGCCGACCTGCAGACCCTGGACAAGTCGGGCCGGGTCCTGATCAAGCCCGAGTTGCGCAGGTATGCCTCCCTGGGCGCCGCGACCGAGATCGCCGTGATCGGTGTGTACGACCACGTGGAGCTCTGGAAC
>DATBIX010000005.1:0-21352 GCA_036556665.1 Acidimicrobiia bacterium | reverse complement strand
GCGCCCGGATCACCCCCGGTGCGCATCACGTCCCGGAGGCTGGTGCCACTCGATGCGAAGAGGCAGGTGTAAAGGACCCCTTCGGCCGAAATGCGCGCCCTGGTGCACGAGCCGCAGAACGGTTTGGTCACCGAGGCGATTATCCCCACCTCACCCTGACCGTCGAGATAGCGGAACCGGTTGGCCACCTCACCGGGGTAGTTGGGGGGGACCGGCTCCAACGGGAAGACCCGGTTGATCCATCCGATCATCTCCTCGGCCGGGACCACGTCGTCGAGACGCCAGCCGTTGGTGGTGCCGACATCCATGTACTCGATGAAGCGGACGATGTGGCCGGTGCCCTTGAAATGCCGGGCCAGGTCCACCACCGCATGCTCGTTGACCCCCCGCTGCACGACGGCGTTCACCTTGATCGGGCCGAGACCGGCCTCGGCCGCCGCGTGGATGCCTTCCAGCACCGCCGCCACGGGGAAGCCGACGTCGTTCATCGTTTGGAAAGTGGGGTCGTCGAGCGCATCCAGACTCACCGTGACCCGATCGAGCCCGGCCGCCGCCAGAGAACGGGCCTTTCTCACCAGCAACGACGCATTGGTGGTGAGGGTGAGGTCCTGGACGCCATCGATCGCCTTGACCATCCCGATCAGCTTCTCCAGGTCCTTTCGGAGCAGTGGCTCGCCACCGGTGATCCGGACCTTCTCGACGCCACGTTCGACGAAGACCCGGACCAGGGCGGTGATCTCCTCGAAGCTGAGGAGGAGGTCCCGGGGCAGGAACTGATGGTCCTTGCCGAACAGCTCCTTGGGCATGCAGTAGGTGCAGCGGAAGTTGCACCGGTCGGTCACCGAAATCCGCAGGTCGTGCACCGGGCGCCGGAACTGGTCCCTCAAGACGGTCATCTCCGACCAACGTTATCCCGGCGCGCCAAATGTCTCGGGCCGACGCCGAGATGTACCGTTTGCGACGATGCTCGAGGGGCCGTTGCGGGTGTCGATCACGATCGACCCGGATGCCGTCATGGCCCCGGTCAACCGTCGACTCTTCGGCTCCTTCGTGGAGCACATGGGCCGCGGGGTGTACGGAGGGCTGTACCAGCCGGATCATCCCCATGCCGACGATGACGGTTTTCGCACCGATGTCCTGGCCCTGGTGCGAGAGCTAGGAGTGACCATCGTCCGCTACCCGGGCGGCAACTTCGTCTCCAACTATCGATGGGAGGACGGGGTGGGGCCGATAGAACAGCGCCCGGCACGATTCGAACGTGCGTGGAGGAGCATCGAGCCGAACACCTTCGGCCTGGACGAGTTTGCACGCTGGTCGGCCAAGGCTGGGACGGAAGTCATGCTGACGGTGAATCTCGGGACCCGAGGCGCCAGACAGGCGGCGGACCTGGTGGGGTACACCAACGTCACCGGGGGAACAAGGCTCTCCGAGCTTCGGCGCAGCCATGGCCGAGACCAGCCCTACGGGGTGAGGACCTGGTGTCTCGGCAACGAGATGGACGGGCCCTGGCAGATCGGCCACACGTCCGCCGGGGAGTACGGAAGGCTTGCCCTCGAAACCGCAAATGCGATGCGTGCCATCGACCCGACTCTGGAGCTGGTCGTGTGCGGCAGCTCGGGGAGGTCGATGCCCACTTTCGGCTCGTGGGATGAAGCAGTGCTGGGCCATTGCTACGAGGCCGTGGACCTGATCTCGGCTCATGCCTATTACGACCCCGACGCCGGCGATCTGGCCAGCTTCGTCGCATCATCGGCAGCGATGGACGAGCAGATTCGCCAGGTGGCCGCGATCGTCGATCGGGTAGCAAGGGACAAGGGGGTGGCCAAGCGGCTCGGGATCTCATTCGACGAGTGGAACGTCTGGTACATGGAGCGCCATGAGTCGCAGCAGCCCACCCTCGAGTGGGGGCGTGCGTCGAGGATGTGCGAGGACGAGTACACGCCTACCGATGCCGTGGTCGTGGGGTCATTGCTGATCACCTTGCTCCGCCACGGAGACCTGGTGGCCATCGCCTGCCAGGCACAACTGGTCAACACCATCGCGCCGATCCACGCCGAGCCGGCCGAACCGGCGCGACGCCAGGCCATATTCCACCCCTTCGCCCTCACCTCGCGTTTTGCGGTCGGCGACGTGCTCCACACCACGACGCTGGGCCCGACAGTGGATACTGCCCGTCATGGCGAGGTCCCGGTCTTCGACGGGGTGGTGACCGCGGACAGAGCGACCGGAGCCCTCACGGCGTTCTCTGTGAATCGCTCGACTACCGACCCGATCCAGCTCGAGGCCCATCTGGGAGCCCTCCCGGGGGTGCGAGTCGTCGAGCACGTCGTCCTCAACGGAGGAGAGGCGACAGCCGCACATCAGTCGGTCCGAGGCGGGCCTCATCCAGCCCCGTGGGAGCATGCCGGTGGGAAGGTGTCATTGCTCCTCCCGCCAGTGTCGTGGTCCATGCTCAGGCTCGCCACCGGCTGAGAAGCGGAGACCCTCGAAAAAAACCGCCGGAATCGATGGCATGGCCTTCCTGATGTTGGCTAGCTTTGAAATCGTTATCGACATCGTTCTCTGATAACGATTTCAACCGACGAGGCGGCGTTATGAGGCCATCGAGTGAAAGAGTGACGATCGGTGACGTGGCTGCCACCGCCGGGGTCTCGATCGCCACCGTCTCCAGGGTGGTCAACGGGCGTTACGGGGTCGCCCCGGAGACACAGGAGCGGGTCCAGGCCGTGATCTCCGACCTCGGCTACGAGTCGAGCCTGGTGGCGAGGAGTCTGCGCAGCCGCCGAACCAATGTGATCGGGATCGTCGTGGCCGACCTGGAGCCGTTCAGTGCCGAATTGCTCAAGGGGGCGGCGCGGGCGATCCATTTGACCGGTTACGAGCTGATCGTCTATTCCGGCGGCGGTCACATCGGTGACCAGGTCGGGTGGGAGCGGCGCTATCTCTCCCGACTCAACGGGACCCTGACCGATGGGACCATCCTCGTCACCCCAACCATGGTCGATGTGGTCAGCGCAGCACCCGTAGTTGCGGTGGACCCCCACGCCGGCGCCTCGGCGTTGCCCACGGTCGACTCCGAGAACCTCGAAGGAGCGGTCAAGGCAACCGACTACTTGGTCGGGCTCGGGCACCGCCGCATCGGGTTCATCGCCGGAAGGCCTGATCTCGAGTCGGCCCGGCTTCGTGAGGCGGGCTTTCGCCGTGCCCTGGACAACGCCGGCATCGGTTTCGACCCCGCCCTCTACCGGGTCGGTGGTTACACCAAGGAAGCGACCGAGACACCTGCCCGCCAGCTGCTCGAATCGAGCAGGCCTCCCACCGCCATCTTCGCGGCCAACGATGTCTCGGCGATCGAGACAATGGAGGTGGCCAGATCGATGGGGCTGTCGGTACCCGACGATCTCTCCGTGATCGGATTCGACAACATTCCCGAGTCCGCTCTGTCCAGTCCCCCTTTGACGACCATCGATCAATCGATTCAGCAGATGGGCTATGAGGCCGCCAAGTTGCTGTTGAGCCTGATCGACGAGCCTGGCGAGGAGACGATCCATCTGACCTTGCCGACCGAGTTGGTGGTCCGGCAATCGTGCCGGGCAGTCACCACCTAGAGCAGCACAAGAGGAGGAACCAGAAGAGCAGGAGCAATGGGAGAAGGGTTGTAAACGATTCCAACCGGAATGAAAGCGACCCAAGCAAGACCCCCGGCGGAGGACGGGGGAAGGAGGAGGCACATGCAAGGAAAGAGACGGCTGCTGGCGATCATTGCCGTCATGGCCTTCGTGGTCGCCGCCTGTGGCGGCGACGGCGGAACCGAGGCGACGACGACCACCGGCGGTGGCACAGAGGCGACCACCACCACCGCCGCTCCGGCAGCTACCACGACGACGGCTGCGTCTGCCGAACCGGTCACCATCCGTTGGTGGCACATCCAGAACACCGACCCGATGATGACGGTCTGGCAGGACATGGCCAACGAGTTCATGGAGGCGCATCCGAACGTAACCATCGAGATCACCGTCATGGAGAACGAGGCCTTCAAGGCGGCTCTGCAGACCAATCTCCAAGCAGGCGACGTCCCCGACCTGTTCCAGTCATGGGGCGGCGGAGGTCTCCGCCAGCAGGTCGAGGCCGGTCTGGTCAGGGACATCACCGAGGAGTCATCAGGCTTCATCGGTGACCTGAATGAAGGCGCCGTCGGCCTCTACAACGTCGACGGCGTTCAGTACGGCATCCCGTTCAACCTGGGAATGGTCGGGTTCTGGTACAACAAGGACCTGTTCGCCCAGGCCGGGATCGATGCGCCCCCGACCACATGGGATGAGTTCCTCGAGGACGTGCAGGCCCTCAAGGACGCCGGGATCACCCCGATTGCGGTCGGCGCCGGCGACAAGTGGCCCGCCCACTTCTACTACTCCTACCTGATGATCCGCGAAGGCGGCGAGGCGGCGATGCAGCAGGTGAGTGCCGACCTCGACTTCAACAAACCGGAGTTCGTGGAGGCAGGCAATCAGCTGCAGCGTCTGATCGACATGGAGCCCTTCCAGGCCGGTTTCCTGGCGGCGCCGTGGGATGCCCCCGACGGTGAGTCGGGGACTATCGGCACCGGGCAGGCAGCGATCAGCCTCATGGGGCAATGGGGCCCGGGTGCATATGCCAACCAGTCCGGGATCGGCACGCCCGAGGATCCGGTCGTGGAGCGTTTGCCCGCTGAGTTCGGCTGGTTCGCCTTCCCGACCGTGGAGGGTGGCGCCGGAGCGGCCACCGACGGGTTCGGAGGTGGTGACGGCTTCGCCGTCGGCAAGGATGCACCTCCGGAGGCGGTGCAATTCCTCGAGTACATCACGAGCGTGGATCAGGCGATCCGCACCGGCGAGACCGGCACGACCCTGCCCGTGACCAAGGGCGCCGAGGTGTCTGTCACCGATCCGCTCCAGCAGCAGGTTCTGGCCGGGCTGAGCCAGGCGACCTTCGTCCAGCTCTACCTGGATCAGTACTTCTCGCCTGAGCTCGGCGCTGCGGTGAACGACGCGGTGGCAACGCTGTTCGCAGGGACGGCGACTCCCGAGGAAGTCACCGAGGCGATCACTGCCGCGGCGGGCTGACCCTGCGGCCGTAATGTTCAACAGAGTCGTGGAGGGCCGCCGTCGCGACGGCCCTCCACGAGCTAATGACAAGAGGATGCCTGCCGACCCCACAGCCGACGTCATGCACCCCGGACGACCGGCTCACCGCCGGGCCGGCGTAGCCCCGTGGGCAATGGTGGCGGGCTTCTTGCTCCCCGCACTGCTCCTCTACGGAGTGTTCGTCCTCTATCCGATCGTGCAGAGCTTCCGCTACAGCGGCTACGACTGGAACGGGCTCGAGCCTTTGACCAATTGGGTCGGACTCGACAACTTCAAGACGGCGTTCGCCGATCCGCTCTTCATCGAGGCCCTGACCCACAACGCCATCATCATCGTGCTCTCACTAGCCCTCCAGATCCCATTCGCAGTGGCTCTGGCTGTGCTGGTGAGCCGCAGGCTGAAGGGGCGCGGCCTGTACCGCACCATGTACTTCGCCCCGTTCGTGCTCTCCGAGGTGGTGACCGGAGTGGTGTGGCGCCAGATCTACCGCCCGGAGGGGCTTCTCGACATGATCCTCGCGTCGGTCGGTCTCGAGAACCTGACGAGGGAATGGCTTGCCGACCCGCAGATAGCCCTCTACTCGCTCTTCTTCGTGATCTCCTGGAAGTACTTCGGCCTTCACATGGTGCTCGTCATCGCCGGGCTGCAGACCATCCCGGTCGAGCTCGAGGAGGCAGCCGCCATCGACGGGGCCTCCTGGTGGCAGGGGTTCCGCTATGTCACCCTCCCCCTGCTTGGACCCATCATCCGCGTCTCGATGTTCCTCTCGATAATCGGTGCCCTGCAACTCTTCGACCTGGTTTGGGTCACCACGAAGGGCGGGCCCGTCAACGCCACCGCCACGATGGCTACCTACCTGGTCGACTGGGGGTTCCGCCGCGGCCAGTTTGGCTACGCCAGCGCGGTGTCCGTCATCATCTTCGGGCTGTCGCTCGTCGTTGCTCTCCTCTATCAGAGATTCGTCCTGCGACGTGACCTGGAAGGAGCACTCACCACCTGATGACCACGGCAGCCACCTCCACGCCAACGACTTCGCGAAGGATCCGTCCCGGTCGAGTCGTCCTGTACGTCGTCGCCATCCTGGTGCTGCTGGTCATCGTGGTGCCACTCTCGTTCTCGGTGATAGGCGGGTTCCGGAGCAACGCTCAATTGGCGGCCGACCCGGTCGGCCTCCCCGACCCTTGGGTGTGGACCAACTACCAGAGGACCTTCACCGATCCCGGCTTCTATCGCTGGGTAGTGAACAGCGTCCTCATCGCCCTGGTCACCACCCTGTTGGTCCTGCCGGCTGCCTCTCTCGCCGCCTTCGTGATGGCCCGCTACCGATTCCGCGGTCGTGAGTTCTTCTTCACCCTCTTCGCTCTCGGTCTGCTCTTCCCGGTCGCTGTCGCCATCCTCCCGCTGTTCATCACGCTGCGGCAGACCGGTCTGCTCAACAGCCCTCTGGGAATCGCCCTGCCCCAGGCCGCATTTCTCCTTCCACTGTCGATCGTGATCCTCCGCCCCTTCTTCCGAGGCATCCCGCGAGACCTGGAGGATGCGGCGGCGATCGACGGGTGCGGGCCTCTCCGCTTCTACTGGTCTGTGATGCTCCCGCTGTCACGCCCGGTGCTGAGCACCATCGCCGTCCTCGCCGTGGTCAGCAGCTGGAACGCCTTCCTGCTCCCCCTGCTCGTCTTGATCCAGCCGGAGCAATGGACCCTCCCGCTGGGGATCAACAACATCTCGGCCCAATACGTGACTGACACCGCCGCCATCCTCGCCTACACCACCGTTGCGATGATCCCCGCCCTCGTCTTCTACTTCATCGCCCAACGTCAGATCGTCAGCGGCTTGACGGCCGGGGGGGTCAAGGGATGACCGCGGTCACCGTCGATGGCCAGCAGCCGGCGTACCGCGACCCGACGCGGGCAGTACCCGAGCGTGTCGACGACCTGATCGAGCGAATGACGCCTGAGGAGAAGCTGGCACAACTGGGAAGCGTCTGGGTGTTCCAACTGCTCGAAGGAGACGAGCTCTCGGAGGGCAATGCAAGGAGCCTGCTCGGCACCGGCCTGGGGCATGTGACCCGGATCTCGGGAGCGAGCGGGCTCGGGGCGAGAGATGCGGCGCGCCTGGCCAACGACATCCAGAGGTTTCTCCTCGAAGAGACGCGGCTCGGCATCCCGGCAATCGTCCACGAGGAGATCTGCTCGGGTCTCATGGCCAGGGAGGCAACGGTGTTTCCCCAGTCGATCGGTGTGGCCAGCACGTGGGACCCAGGGCTCGCACATGCGATGGCCGCCGTGGTGCGTGACCAGATGAGAGCGATCGGGGCCCACCACGGTCTCTCCCCCGTGCTCGATGTCGCCCGCGACCCTCGATGGGGTCGAACTGAGGAGACCTTCGGAGAGGACCCTCACCTCGTCGCACGGATGGGGATGGCTTTCGTGCGAGGGCTGCAAAGCGAGGATCTCGTGGTAGGAGTGGTCGCCACCGTCAAGCATTTCGTCGGTTACAGCGCCTCGGAGGGTGGGCTGAACTGGGCGCCCCCCCACATCCCGCCGCGTGAGCTGGCCGAGGTCTACCTCCACCCCTTCGAGGCCGCAGTGGTTGCGGCCGGGGTCAAATCCGTGATGAATGGCTACCACGAGCTCGACGGTGTCCCTTGTGGGGCGGACCGTGACCTGCTGACCGGTCTGTTGCGGGAGAGATGGGGGTTCGATGGGACGGTCGTGTCCGACTACTTCTCGGTTCGCCAGCTCGCCAGCTACCACCGGCTCGCCGAGGATGCCTCGGGAGCGGCGGCGATCGCCCTCGATGCGGGGATCGATGTCGAGCTCCCCGGCACCGACTGCTATGGCCAGCCCCTTCTCGACGCGGTGCACGCCGGGACGGTGGGCCAGGAAGTCATCGACGAGGCCGTAAGGAGAGTGCTGCGGTCCAAACTCGAGCTGGGTCTGTTCGAGAACCCCTACGTCGACACGGCGGAGTCCACATCGACAGCAGACACCCCGGCGCATCACGACCTGGCGCGGCGCATAGCCGAGAAGAGCATCGTGCTGCTCAAGAACGATGGCATCCTCCCCCTTGGTGAGGCAACGGGCTCGATCGCGGTGATCGGGCCAAACGCCAACGTCGCACGTCACCTCTTCGGTGACTACACCTACCCGGCTCACATCGAATCGCTGGTGGAGATGAGCCGGGGTGAGAACGTCTTCTCGGTGCCATTCGCAGGGGAGGTGCGAGTCGAAGGTGCCATGAAGCCGGTCCCAACGCTCCGCGAGGCGCTCGTCGAGCGGCTCGGGCCGGCCGTCAGGTTCGCCCAGGGATGCGATGTCTCAGGACCATCTCGTGAAGGGTTCGACGAGGCGGTGGCCCTCGCCGGCGCATCTGACGTGGCGGTGATGGTCATGGGTGACAAGGCCGGGCTGACCCGAGACTGCACCAGCGGCGAGGGAAGAGACCGCAGCACCCTGGACCTACCCGGCGTACAGGAGGATCTCGTTCACGCCGTCGTCGCCACCGGCACTCCGGTGGTGCTTGTCCTCATAGTCGGGCGGCCATGCGGCAGTGCCTGGGCCCATGAGAACAGCGCCGCCGTCGTCAATGCCTGGTTCCCCGGACAGGAGGGAGCGATGGCACTCGCCGACGTTCTCACCGGGGTGGTCAACCCGGGGGGGAAGCTCCCGATGACCCATCCCCGCTCCGCCGGGCAGATACCCACCTACTACGGACACAAGGTGTCGGGGGGCCGCTCTCACTGGGCCGGCGACTACGTCGACGGGCCGGCGGCCCCTCTCTACCCGTTCGGGCACGGGCTCAGTTACACCTCGTTTCGTCTCGCCCCGGCTCTTCTCACTGATGGTGAGGTCTCCTGGAACGGAGTGGTCACCGTTCAGGTCGATGTCGCCAACGCCGGCGATCGTGACGGGGACGAAGTGGTCCAGGTCTACATCCGGGACCCGGTGGCGAGCATGACCCGCCCGGTCATGGAGTTGAAGGGTTTCGCCAGGGTGGAGGTGCCTGCCAGGGAATCGAGGAGGGTGACCCTGCAACTGCCGGTGGGCTCCTTCGGGTTCTTCGACCGCCACCTCGACTACGTGGTGGAGCCGGGAGAGTTCGAGATCCTGGTCGGCACCTCCTCGACCGACGCGACAACGGTCGGGTCGGTCACCGTGGTGCCCGACCCGACCGGCGCACCGGTGAGGAAGGCCTTCGAGGAATCTGCTCAGATCGGCTGAGCCGGCTCCGGCTCGGCCCGGAACGACGTCATGAAGGCGCCGAGCCCGATGGGCAGCACCAGCACCGGGACCAGCCACCCAACCCACGGGATGAGCCAGACGAGGCCGGCGACCAGCGAGCCGAGCAGGATCGAGCCGTACAGCTCGAGTCGGCCGGGAAGCGCCTGGCCCAGGGCCAGCACGGTGGGAACACCGGCCACGAGCGACAGGAGCAGGACGATCCCGAGCGTCACCACGACCAGGGGGATGAAGATCACCAGCAGGGCAAGGGTCGCCGAAGTCGGGGCGAGCCCCACAGCCAACCCTGCGATGCCGGCCAGCAGCAGAGGTGCGAACACGATCGGCGCCCCCCGGGCCCACGCCTTGACCGGGTGGCTCCGTGCCTCCCGCCCCGCCCTCCGCGTCCCCGCCGGCCAACCCCAGGCGACCAGCATCGCCGCCGTGCTCAAGATGAGGATGGTCAGGATGCGGGCGAGCAGATTCAAAGCCCGGATCCTGATGTTGGGCGGCAGCGGGCTCTCGTGGACCACCACCCCTCCCACCGTGACCTGGTCCAGGCCATCCGCCTCTGAGCTCGACCGGTAGCCGAGGTCCCCGGCCACCTGGAGGGGGCCGGACACCGTGAGATGACCGGTGGTGACGTCGACGTCACCGCCAACGTCTCCCTCGATGCGCAGAGACCGCTGCGTCCCCCCGAGATCTCCGGCGATCGAACCGGCGGACTCGAGATTCAGGGCCCAGACCAGCACGTCGCCACCGACCCGTGAACCGGCGTCCAGTCTCGCCTCGAGGACGGCGGCGACGAGATCCCTCCCCACCGCGCCTGTCACTTCGAGCCTGGTGCCCGAGGCCCTGACCGATCCGCCCACGGTCCCGTCCACCGTGACGGTTGGGGCTACCGCAGTCACGCTGCCGGTCACCTCTCCGCTGATCGAGACCTCTTCGGCCGCAAAGGCGACCAAATCACCGTCGACCACACCCTCTATGACGACCTCGACCCCGACGGCGTAGAGATCCCCCTGGACCGTCTCGCCGGCAGGGATGATCACCAGCTCGGACCCGGCGGTCTCCGCCGCCCCAGCGGCGAGAGCCGGCATCAGCAGGAAAGCCAGTGAAACCGACCCGACCAGCGCCCGTCTAGAGAGGGAGCGCATCGGCTGCGAGATCGAGCAGCATCGCAGGGAAGATGCCCCAGAGGATCGTCGCCGCCACGGCCACCCCGAGGACCCAACCGGCCGGCCCCACCGAGAGCTCGGCCGGCTCGGCCGCCTCGTCCATGTACATCACGACGATCACACGGATGTAGAAGGCAAGGGCGATCACCGAGGTGACCACGGCCACCACCACAAGCCATTGGAAGCCGTTGGCCCAAGCGGTGGAGAAGACGCCGAATTTGGCCACGAAACCGGCGGTCAGGGGCAGCCCGCCCATGCCGAGCAGGAGCACCGCGAACGAGGCGGCGAGCAACGGGCTTCGCCGGGAGAGACCGCGGTACTCGTCGATGCTCGAAGGGCCCCCATCGGCTCCGCTGACCACCGCCACGACCGCGAAGGCGCCGACCAGCTGGACCGCGTACACGGCGAGATAGACGAGGACCCCGTCCGTCGACCCTCCAACTACGCCGGTCATTATGAAGCCGGCGTGGGCCACTCCCGAGTAGGCCAGCATCCGACGGATGTCTCCCTGGACCAGGGCGAGCAGGGCGCCGACCAGCATCGACAGCACGGAGATCCCGGCCAGGATCGGCAACCACGTCTCGTCGAGGTCACCGAATGCGGTCAGGAGGACCCTGGAGATGGCGGCGAAACCGGCCACCTTGGCCACGGCCGCCATATACCCGACCAGGCCGGCGGGGGCGCCCTGATAGACGTCGGGCGCCCAGGCGTGGAACGGTGCCGCCGACACCTTGAAGCCGAGGCCGGCAACCACCAGCCCGATCCCGACGTAGGTCACCGCAGGGCTGGTGAGTATGACGCTCCCGAGGAAGTCGCGGATGGCGAGCAACTGGAATTGCCCGGTTCCCGCGTAGACCAATGCAACCCCGTAGACCAGCACAGCCGAGGCGAAAGAGCCGAGCAGGAAGTACTTGATTGCGGCCTCGTCGGACTCCCGCCTATCGCGGGCCAGCCCGGCGAGGATGTAGAGGGCGATGGACCCCACCTCGAGCCCGAGGAAGAGCATGACCAGGTTGTTGGAGGCGATCATCAACGAGAACCCCGTCGTGGCAAGCAGGACGAGAGCCAGAGCCTCGGCTCCCCTCCTCCCCAGTGATTCCACGAACCGCCAGCCGGCGGCGACGCCCAGGGCGGTGATGGCGAGAAGCGCGAGGCGGGCGAACACGGCGAATCCGTCCATGACGATGAGCCCGGAGAAGGCGACGAGGCTCTCGAAGTCGCCGGCGCCGGCGGCGTCGCTCGCCTGGAACCATTGCAGCACCGTGAACCCGGCCGAGACCAGGAGGACGGCGGCGACGACCCCACCCAGGATCCGTGCCGGGGGCTTCCACTGGACATCGACGAGCAGCACCAGTGCCGCCCCAACCGCCAGCACCAGGTCCGGGGCGATGGCAATCCACGAGATCTCCGGCGTGGCGATCATTCCCCGTCCCCTGCGACGACGACGTCCTCGAGCCTCCCGGGCTCGGCGACGACGTAGTCGGTCTGCTGTTCGATGTGATCGAGGACCGCCTCGGTCGAGGGGGTGACCTTGTCCAGGATCACGTTCGGATAGAGGCCGATCACTACAACCAGGGCGGCGAGGGGAGCGAGCAGGCCGATCTCGCGGGCCGAGAGGTCACTGAGGATGGCGTTCTCGGGCTTGTCGGGAAGCCCGGTGAAGACGCGCTCATAGGCCCAGAGCAGATAGATGGCGGCGAGGAGGACGCCGAAGGCGGCGACGACGGCGTATACGGGGAGGGCGGGATAGCTGCCGATCAGGACGAGGAACTCGCCGACGAACCCGTTGAGACCGGGCAGGCCGATCGAGGCGAAGGCCATGAACAGGAAGAACCCGGCGTAGATGGGCATCACTTTCTGCAACCCGCCGAAGTCGCTGATCTTCTTGGTGTGGCGGCGGTCGTAGATCATGCCCACGAGGAGGAACAGTGCGCCGGTGGTCAGCCCGTGGTTCACGTTCTGGATCACCGCCCCCTGCAAGCCCCCCGAGGTGAGAGCGAAGGTGCCGAGGACGATGAACCCGAGGTGGCTGACCGAGGAGTAGGCGACGAGCTTCTTCAGGTCGGGTTGGACGATCGCCACCACGGCCCCGTAGATGATCCCGATCACGGCCAGCACCGCCATGATCGGGATGGCGTCGACCGAGGTATCGGGAAAGAGGCTCAGGTTGAACCGGAGCAGGCCGTAGGTGCCCAGCTTCAGGAGGACTGCGGCGAGGAGCACCGAGCCGGCGGTGGGCGCCTCCACATGGGCATCGGGAAGCCAGGTGTGGAAAGGGAACAGCGGGACCTTGATGGCGAAAGCGATGGCGAATGCCGCGAACAGCCATCTCTCCACCCCGGCGGTCAGGTCGAGGTTCATCAGGTCGGTGAGGGCAAACGAGGTGAACCCGAACTGGGCGTCGTGGTTGTAGGCGAGGGCGATGATTGCGGCGAGGAGGAGAGCCGACCCGAATGCCGTGTAGAGGAAGAACTTGACGGCCGCGTAGATCCTGCGCTCGCCTCCCCAAATCCCGATGATGAAGTACATGGGGACCAAGATCGCCTCGAAGAACACGAAGAAGAGGAAGAGGTCGAGGGCGAGGAAGGACCCGATCATCCCCGCCTCCAGGAGCAGGGTGTAGACCACGAACTCCTTGGTGCGATTGGTGATGGCCGTCGAGGCACCGAGAGCGATGGGGACGAGGAGGGCGGTGAGGACCACCATGGGCAGGGAGATACCGTCCACGCCCAGATACCAACTGATCCCCCACGGCTCGTACCACGCCACCCGCTCGACCTCCTGGAAGCCGGGGGCCGGCTGAAACGCCCAGAACAGGTAGCCGGCGAGCGCCACCGGCATGATCGAGAGGGCGATCCCGAGCGGGAGATGGACTTCCCTTCGGCGGGACGGCACCAGGGCGACCACGACTGCGGCCAGTGCCGGGAGGAGGATCAGAGCGGTTAACACGTCACCCACCTGGCCGTGAAGCGGCAGCCCTGGCCGACCGGCGTCCCTGCGCCACGCGGACATCCGGGTGGTGATGTGATCTCGTCACCAAGACGTTGGTTTCCGAAGAGCGAAGTCGGCCGGCAATGGCGCAGCATCATGAGCCCCCGGCCACCAGCCAGACGACCACGACGAGAGCCCCTCCCAGGAAGAGCACCCCGTAGTTGCGGACGAAACCGGTCTGGAGAGGGCGGGACCATTGGCCGATGTCACGCACGAGCCGTCCCACCCCGTTGACGGCACCGTCGATGACCCTGACGTCTGCGGTGAATGCCGCCGCCTCGGCCAGCTTCTCGCCGGGAGCCACCAGCACCCGGCCGTATATGTCGTCGACGTGATAAGCCTGCTCCCACGTCCCCCACAGCGGCTCGAACGCCTCCTCGAATGCGCGCCAACGCTGTCTCGGCGCCCGATAGGTCATGAAGCCGATCCCGAGACCGACCAGAGCGGCCAGGACGGACAGACCGGCGAGGAGGGCGAACATCAGCCACCCCTCGGGCGGGTGTTGGATGTGGACCAACTCGAAGCTGGGCTCGAGGAAGCGCTCCAGTGTCTGTCGCAGAGGGGTGTTGACCAGCCCACCGACGATCGAGAGGCCGGCAAGGACGATCAGAGGCGTGGTCATCACCGGCGGTGACTCGTGAGGGCGTGCCCCTTCATCCCAACGGGGCTCGCCCAGGAAGACGAGGACCCATTGACGGGTCATGTAGAAGGCAGTCATCAGGGCTGTCACCAGGCCGACGATCCAGAGCACGTAGAACCACCCGCCCCGGGCGAAGGTGGCCCCGAGGATCTCGTCCTTCGACCAGAACCCGGCCAGAGGCGGGATCCCGGCAATGGCCAGGGTGGCGATGCCCATCGTCATCGCCGTCACCGGCATCTTGCGGAGCAACCCGCCCATCTTGTGCATGTCCTGCTCGTCGCCCATGGCATGGATGACCGAACCGGCGCCCAGGAAGAGGAGGGCCTTGAAGAAGGCATGGGTCATCAGATGGAAGATCCCTGCCACATAGGCGGTGGCACCAACGGCGAGGAACATGTAGCCGAGCTGCGAGATGGTCGAGTAGGCCAGCACCCGCTTGATGTCCCGCTGCGCCATTGCGATCGAGGCCGCCCAGATAGCTGTGAGCGCTCCGACCGTGGCCACGACCGTCGAGGCGAAAGGCGTGATCTCGTAGATCGGCGCAGATCGGGCGATCACGTACACCCCGGCCGTGACCATTGTCGCGGCATGGATCAGGGCGGACACCGGTGTCGGGCCTTCCATTGCGTCTGGGAGCCACACGTAGAGCGGGATCTGAGCCGACTTGCCCGCTGCCCCGATCAGGAATAGGAGACCAATGGCGGTGGCAGTGGCGCTGGTCAGCTCGGAATCCGCCCGCTCGAAGATCCCGCTGAACGACAGCGTCGAGAAGGTGGCGAAGACGACCATCAGCCCGACCATGAACCCGACGTCCCCGATCCGATTGACCACGAAGGCCTTCTTGGCCGCCGCCGATGCCGACGGTCTGGTGAACCAGAACCCGATCAGGAGATAGGAGCAGAGACCGACCAGCTCCCATCCCAGGAAGAGCATGGCGTAGTTCCCCGCCAGCACCAGGGTGAGCATCGAGGCGGCGAAGAGGTTCAGATAGGTGAAGAACCGGTGAAAGCGCTCGTCGCCATGCATGTAACCGATGGCAAAGACGTGGATGAGGGTGCCGACCCCGGTGACGACGAGTGCCATCAGGGCTGCCAGCGGGTCCCAGAGCAGCTCGAGCCTGGCACCGACGGCCGGCATCCAGTCCCAGAGCAGCACGTAGCTGCCGTGCTCCCCGCCCTCGAGGAATGGGATGGCGGCGATGACTGCGATGACGAAGGCGCCACCGATCGCCGCAGAGGCCAGCCAGCCGCTGAGCGGCTCCTTGATCAAGCGACCGACGAAATGGAGGAGCACCGCCCCGGCCAGGGGGAGTGCGATCACGAGCCAGATGAGGTCGATCATCTCGCCTCACCGTGACGAGGACGATGCATCCTCATCCGCGCAGCTCGCTCAGCTCGTCGACCGAGGCCGTGGCCCTTCGTCGGAAGATGGCAACGATGATGGCCAGTCCCACCACCACCTCTGCCGCCGCCACCACGAGGATGAAGAACACCGCCACCTGGCCGTTGATGTCGTTCATCGCCCGCCCCGCCGAGATCAGGGTCAGGTTGACCGCGTTGAGCATGAGCTCGATGCACATGAACATCACCAAGGCGTTGCGACGCAAGAGCATCCCGAGCGCCCCGATCAGGAACAAGGCGGCGGCCAGACCCATGTACCACCCGACCGGGACGATCACGACCGCTTCCTCCTGAACTGGGCGAGCACCACCGCACCTGCGGCAGCAATGGTCAGCAGGAGCGCAGTGGCCTCGAAGGCGAGGACCCAGTCGGTGAAGAGCGGCTCGGCCACCGCCTGCATCGTGCCGTTGGTCGCTTCAGGGTCGGTGGGGCCTCTGCCTCCGGTCACCCAATCGAAGTCCCCGACGAGGGTCACGACTGCCGCGAAGACGATGACCACGCCGGCGAGGACACCCACCCAAACCCGCTGCATGGGGAGGGTTTCGTCCCGGTTCTCCTCCTTGTCCACTCCGACCAGCATGATGACGAAGAGGAACAGGGTCATCACCGCCCCGGCGTAGACGATCACCTGGACCGCCGCCACCAGATGGGCGAGCTGGACGACGTAGAGCACCGCCACCGAGAACAGGGTCCCGAGCAATCCCATCGCCGAGTGAATCGGGTTCCTGGCAACGACCACCGTCACCGCCCCGGCCAGGGCGGTCACCGCCATCAGGACGAAGAGGATCGGCTCAGCCATCCGACGGCTCGGCTGCTCGCGAGCTTCGGTCCCGCTCCTCTTGAGACGGCTCCGGCGACCAGTCCGCCGGCCCGGGGGTGCCGCGCCACATCGTCACGCCCTCGTAGGCAGCGACTCCCGAAGGGGCGGTTGCCCTCAACCATCCGTCGGCAGTGTCGAGCTCTTCCATGTCGGCCAGCTCGTCGTCGGGGAACATATGGGGGACGTTGCCGCTGCGATCCATCAACAGGGTCTCTCTGGTGTAGATGGCGTCGTCACGGTTGGTGGTCGACATCTCGAAGAGATGGGTCATGGTGATCGCTTCGGTGGGACATGCCTCGACGCAGAGCCCACAGAAGATGCAGCGCAGCATGTTGATCTCATAGACGAACCCGAATCGCTCACCCGGTGAAGTCGGGTGGGCGGGATCGTTGTCGGCGCCCCTCACGTATATGCACTGGGCCGGACAGGCCCCGGCGCACAGCTCGCACCCGATGCACTTCTCCATGCCGTCCGGGTAGCGGTTGAGGACGTGGCGCCCATGGAAGCGCTGCGGCTTGACCCGGTGCTCCTTCGGGTACTGGGTCGTCACCAGCTCGTCGCCGGCGATGGTGCGGACCATCGTCCCGCCGGTGACGCGCAGCCCCTTGATCAGTTCCTTGATGAGACCCATGTTCAGCTCCAGGGCACGCCGAATTGACGGTAGGAGAGGACGAGCGTCGAGAGGACGAGCCAGCCCAGTGCGCCTGGGATGAGTCGCTTCCACCCGAGTTGCATCAACTGGTCGTAGCGAAGCCGGGGCACTGTGGCCCTGATCCAGAAGAAGAGGAACACCACGAAGTAGGTCTTGGCGAGGAAATACACGGTGGGGAGGATCCCGGAGACGAAGGCAGGGACGGAGCCGTCGAAGGTGGGGCCGTTCCAACCGCCGAGGAAAAGGGTCGCGGCGATGGCCGACATCGAGAAGATGTTGACGTACTCGGCCAGGAAGAACATGGCGAACCTCATCCCCGAGTACTCGGTGTGGAACCCGCCCACGATCTCCTGCTCCGCTTCGACCAGGTCGAACGGAGCCCGGTTGGTCTCGGCCACTATGGCGAGGAAGAAGATGATGAAGGCGACGATCTGTGGGAACACGTTCCACCTGGGGACGAATTGCAGCACCGGCTCCAGGGCCGGGATGGCATCACCCCAGGTCCCGGACTGGCGCTCAACTATCTCGGACAGCGAAAGGGTCCCGCCCTCACCCTGAGTTGCCGAGAACACAACGACCGCCACCATGGCCAGCCCCATCGCCGCCTCGTAGGAGATCGCCTGGGCGGTGGCCCTGACCCCGCCGAGCAGCGGGTACTTCGACCCCGAGGACCAGCCGGCGAGAACGACTGCGTACACCGCCAGGGACGACATGGCCAGGATGAAGAGGAGGCCGACGTTGAGGTCGGCGCCCTGGAGCGCCACCTCGTGGCCGTTGATGGTGAAGGGGCGCCCCCAGGGCACCATCATGAAGATGAGAAAGGCGGGCACTACCGCCAGGAACGGGGCGAGGAGGTACATCCCCAGCTCGGCCTTGCGAGGGAGGATCGACTCCTTGAAGAAGAGCTTGAGACCGTCGGCGACGGTCTGGAGGATCCCGAACGGGCCGGCGCGATTGGGCCCGATCCGGCTCTGCATGTCGGCCAGGATCTTTCGCTCCAGCCAGACGTTGATGACGGTCACCACCAGCAACAGCCCGAAGGTGAGGACCACACGGAGGACGACTATCCAGAACTCGGGCCAGGTCATTTGCCCACCGCGGTGACCCGGACCACTGCCTCGGTGCCGAGAGACGAGCCCCCGGGCTGGTTGAACGGCACATAGACCACACCGGGCGGCGTCCCCTCGTCGACGATGGCTCTGAACTCCCCCTCACCGTGCTTGGTGACCACCCGGATCGGGTGGCCGTCGTGTGCACCCGCCTTCCTGGCGTCATCCGCGTTGAGATGGGCGACCGGGCCGGGGGCCAGGGCGTGGAGGGTCGGCGTGTGCCGCATCATGACGCCGTCGTCGTAGAGCGTGCGGGCGACGTGGAGGGTGAGGGGAGCCGATGGGGCCTTGGTTCCTTTCACCGCCACAGGGATGTGCTTGAGGCTCTGGTTCCCGGCGATCGGGACCACGGCCCCGTCGCGTGCCTCCCATTCGAGCAGGTCCCAGGTCACGCCGCCGTAGGCATCGGCGACGGCCGAGATCTCCTTGGCGATGGTCTCGGCCGAGACGAGCCCGAGGGAGTGACCGGCCCGCTCGGCCAGGTCTTCCAGGATCGACCAGTCCGGCCGGGCCTGCCCGATGGCGGGGCTGATGACGTTGAGCTTCTGCACCCGGCCCTCGATGTTGGTGACAGTCCCCTCCTTCTCGCCGAACCCGGCGGCGGGGAGGATCATGTCGGCGTCCCGGTTCGAGTCATGGACGAAGAGGTCGATCGAGACCACGTACTCGGCTGCCTCGAGGGCCAGAGTGGCCTGCCTCGGGTCGGGGAGGTCCCGGATCGGATCCGCCCCGACCAGGAAGAGCATCCTGATCCCGCCCGAATCGAGGGCCTCGAAGATGGCGCGCGTGTCCTTGCCCCGGTCCGACGGCACCTGCCCCCAGGTCTCGGAGAGCTTGGCCCGGCCCGTCTCGTCGGCGTTGACCCGGCCCGGCAGCAGGTCGGGGGCGAGACCCATGTCGAGAGCGCCGAACAGGTTGCCGCGTCGGGCGAGGGGGAGGATCCGGGTCACGCCCGCCTTGTTCCTCACGTGGGCCGCCACCGACTCGGCGAGCTTGGGCCCGTCGGCGTGACACGCCTGACCGGTGAGAACCACGACTTTGGGCGCCGCCAAGGCCGCGGCGACCTCGGGATGCTTTCCCTCGGCAATCTCGTCCAGAAGGGCGAATCCCCCGCCGGGTCGATAGTGCAGCTTGATGCTCGCCCTGTCGTCGAGGCCCGTCGCCCGGGGATGGGCCACGATGAGCCTCACCCCCAGTTCCTGGGCTGCCCGCCGCACCCGGAGGTAGAGGGTGGGGTGCTCCTCTTTCAGGTCGGGCCCCCACACCAATATGGTGTCGGCGTCGTCCAGGTCGGCGATGGTGGCTCGGTCGACAGTGGCGGCCAGGAAATGAGAAGCCAGCGAGTCGTCGAGCCTGGCATCGACGTTGTTGGTCCCGAGGACGATCCGGGCGAACTTGGAAAGGGCGTAGGCGTCTTCGTTGGTGCCGTGGGCCCCACCGATCACTGCGAACGCCTCACCACCATCCTCGTCCTTGATCAGCCCGATCCTCCCGGCCACGACGTCGAGAGCCTCGGCCCAGCTCACCTCGACCAACTCACCGTCACGCCTCATCAAAGGGCTGGTGATCCTCTCCTTCGAGCCGAGGTACTCGAAGCCGAAGCGATCCTTGTCAGACATCCAGCCATGGTTGGTGGCGTCGTTGTCGACTCCGACGAAGCGGAGGATCTGGTTCTGGCTGGCGTGGATCGAGACACGGGGATGGGCGGTGTCGTGCATACCCGAGCTCTCGACCATTCGCAGGTCCCAGGGGCGGGCCCGGAACCGGTACTGGGTGGAGGTGAGGGCGCCGACGGGGCAGATCTGGATCGTGTTACCCGAGAAATAGGAGGAGAAGGGGAGGTCGGGGAAGGTGTTCACCTCGGTGAGGTTTCCCCGCGATTGGAACTCGATGAGCGGGTCACCGCTTATCTCGTCGGAAAAACGGGTGCAGCGGGCGCAGAGGATGCAACGCTCCCGATCGAGGAGGACCAGATCGGAGATCGGGATCGGCTTCTCGTAGTTGCGCTTGATCTCGACGAACCGGCTCTCGCCCGGGCCATGCGAGAAGGCCTGATCCTGGAGCGGGCACTCCCCGCCCTTGTCGCAAACCGGGCAGTCGAGAGGATGGTTGGCGAGAAGGAACTCGAGCACCCCTTCCTGCGCCTTCTTGACCGCGTCGTTGCGGGTGTCGACCACCATCCCGTCGGCAACGGTGTTGGTACAGGCGGTGACCAGCATCGGGCCTCTCGGGCCCTGCACCTCCACCAGGCACATCCGGCACATGCCCACCGGTTTCATTCGCTCGTGCCAGCAGAAGCGAGGAATGTAAGTCCCGTTGTCCTGGGCCGCTCTGATCAGAAGCGACCCGGCCGGCACCTCGTGCTCTTGACCATCGATGGTGACGATGACCTGGTCAGGCATGGGCCTCGACCAGTTTGAGCGGACAGCCCCCCAGGTCGACGTGAGCCTGGACCTCGTCGCGGAAGTAATCGCGCAGGGCCAGGATCGGGGAGACTGCCGAGGGGCCGAGCGGGCAAATCGTGGTCATCCGGGGCGGCCATGCCAGTCCGACGCTGATGTTGTCCGAGACGTCGAGGAGGAGATCGAGGTCGATGCTGCGTCCCTGGCCCTCCTCGATGCGGCGCAGGACCATCTCCATCCAGGTGGTGCCCTCACGGCACGGGGTGCACTGCCCGCACGACTCGTGGGCGAAGAACCGAACCACCCGCTCGGCGGCCCGCACCATGCAGGTGGTTTCGTCCATGATGATCACCGCCCCCGAGCCCAGCATCGAGCCGGCCTCGGCGCACACGTCTTTGGTGATCTGGTCCTCCAGGTGGATGGCCGGGACGAACCATGGCGACGAGGCGCCGCCCGGGATGATGGCCTTCAGCTCCTTGCCGTCACGCATCCCGCCGGCGATGTCGAAGATCAGCTCGCGCCAGGTGATCCCGTGGGGCAGCTCGTAGTTGCCGGGCTTGTTGACGTGCCCGGACACCGAGATCATGAAGGTCCCGGTGTCGAGGGGGTGGCCCAGTTCGGTGAAGGCCTTGGCCCCCATGGAGAGGATGTGGGGCAGGTTCGACACCGTCTCTACGTTGTTGACGATGGTCGGCTGCATATAGAGGCCCTGCGCCGCCGGGAAGTAGGGCGGCTTGAGCCGCGGCTCCCCGCGCAGACCCTCGAGACTGTTGATCAACGCCGTCTCCTCGCCACAGATGTAGGCCCCTGCGCCGAG
>DATBIX010000004.1:0-41681 GCA_036556665.1 Acidimicrobiia bacterium | reverse complement strand
CGATGGTGGCGCTCGTCCCCCGAGCCGGGGCGGTGGTCACCGACACCGTGGCACCGGGGTGAATCGCAGCCGCTTTCTCCATCGCCCCCTGGAAGGGGATGATCTCGAAGTCGGTCGCGGCGAGCAACGCTCGGATCCCTTTGTCCTGCTTGCTCATACGTCGGAGTCGGGGAAGGATGCCTTGCGCCGGGTGACCCACTCGGTCAACTCCTCGTCGACCGCGTCGTCGATCGGTGGCGCTTCGTACTCATCGAGCATTCGCCTCCAGATGGCGTGAGCCCGGACCGGGGCCTCCTGGGACCCCGCCTCCAGCCACTGCTCGAAGCTGTTGTTGTCGGCGGTGCCGCTTCGCCAGAAGGCGTTCTCGAAGTTGGCCAGGGTGTGGGCATTCCCGAGGAAGTGCTGGCCGGGCGGGTTATCGAGGAGCGCATCGATCGCCTGTCCGTTGTCGCTGAGGTCCACCCCGGCGAGGACGGCCTCAGCCATCGAAGCCTGGTCGGCATCGAGGATGAACTTCTCGTACCCCATGGCGAGCCCGCCTTCGAGCCAGCCTGCGGTGTGCAACACGAAGTTGACTCCGGCCAGGAGGGTGGGGAGGAAGGTTGCCGCCGATTCGTAGGCGGCCTGGAAGTCTGGGGTCTTGGCCGCGGTGAGGTTCCCGCCACTGCGGAAAGGGACCCCGAGACGTCGGGCGAGGGCGGCCATCACGAACAGCATCAGAGCCGGCTCGGGTGTGCCGAACGTCGGGGCGCCCGACTGCATAGAGATCGACGAGGCGAACGAGCCGAAGACGACCGGGGCACCGGGACGCACGATCTGACAGAAGGCCATCCCGGCCATCGCCTCGGCCAGTGTCTGGGTGGCGGTTCCGGTGACGGTCACCGGGGCCATCGCCCCGGCGAGTATGAACGGGGTGATCAGGCAGGCCTGGTTGTTCTCCGCGTAGACCTTGGCCGAGCCGAGCATGTTGTAGTCCCAGCTCATCGGGCTGTTGGCATTGCACAGCGAGAGCAGAACGGTCTTGCCCGATTCCACCTCGTCCCCGAAGAGGATCTTGACCATCTCCACGGTGTCCTGGGCCCGCTCGGGGGCGGTGACCGATCCCATGAATGGCTTGTCGTGATTCCTGATGTGGGCCAGCACCATGTCGAGATGCCTCTTGTTGACCGGCAGGTCCACCGGCTCGCACAGGGTCCCGCCACCATGATGAAGAGAGGGGGTCATGTGGGTGAGTCGGGCGAAGTTCTCGAAGTCGGCGATGGTGGCGTAACGCCTGCCCCCTTCCAGGTCGCGAACGAAGGGAGAGCCGTAGGCCGGGGCGAAGACCATGTGGGGGTCACCGATGACCACATCGTGGGCGGGGTTGCGGGCGTGCTGGGTGAAACGACCCGGCGCCGTCGAGATCAGGCTCCTGGCCAGGCCCGCCGGGAAACGCACCCTCGTCTCGGTTATCTCACATCCCGCCTCGCGGAAGATGTCGACGGCCTCGGGGAAGTTGACCACCTCCACACCGACCCGTTCCAGCAACACCTCGGCATTGGCCTCGATCAGGGAGAGTCCCTCCTCGCCGAGGACCTCGGCCGGGGCCAGTGCCCTGGTGAGGAACGGCACCGACTCGATGGCACGGGCGGCTCGCGCCGCCTGACGGGCGCTTCGCCCACCTCGTCGTCCCGAACTCTGTTCCATGATGTGGCACCAGACTACATCATGGAACAAGACCGGAAGCCCCTGATCCGCTCCCCGCACCGGACCGGGCGCTCCGACCCCTCCGTCGCCTCCCCGTCTCGGGAGCCACCGGCAAGTCGACGGTGGCGGCAAGCGACGGGTAGGGGTCGTTCTTGTGGGGAATGGCCAGGGCCGCAACGAAGTGCTCCTGGAACCTCGGCTCCACCGCCGTCTCGACCTTCTCGATCCGGGCCGCCACCTGCTCGATCTCCTCACGAGCCACCCCGGAGAGGAGAGCCATCATCGCCCCCATCCCGGCGGCGTTGCCGGCCGCGGCGACCCTGTCGAGGTCACAGTCGGGGATCATCCCGAGGACCATGGCGTACTTCGGGTCGATGTGGCTCCCGAATGCCCCGGCGAGGCGGATCTCTTCGACCCGGTCGATCCCGTAGTGGTCCATCAGGAGCCTGGCACCGGCATTCAGCGCCGCCTTGGCCAGCTGCACCGCCCTGACGTCGTTCTGGGTGACCTCGATCCTGGGCTCGAAGCAGAGAACGTAGGAGTAGGTGCGATCGGCGGGGACGAGACGGGGTGAAGATGTCTCGGGCGGGCGGATCACCCCGTCCCGATCGACGACACCGGCCAGGAACAACTCTGCGATTGCCTCGATGATCCCCGATCCGCAGATGCCGGACACCATGGTGGAGTCGAAGCCCGGGTCGTCGGACCAGGCCTCCTGCCCGATCACGGCGAATCGGGCTTCGAGGGTGGCGCGATCGATCCTGACCCTCTCGATCGCCCCGGGAGCGGCTCGTTGCCCCGACGAGATCTGGGCGCCCTCGAAGGCAGGCCCGGTGGGGCTCGAGGCAGCGAGGAGACGGTCTCGATTGCCCAGCACCAATTCGGCATTGGTCCCCACGTCGACCAGCAACTGCACAGTGTCGCCCCGATGCGGGCCTTCTGAGAGCACCATCCCGGCCGCATCAGCCCCGACGTGCCCGGCGATGCAAGGCAGGGTGTACATCCTCGCCCCCTGATTCACCGCGAGACCGACCGCGTCGGCGGGTACGTCCATCGCCGACGTCGTGGCCAGGGCGAACGGAGCGGTTCCCAACTCGCGCGGGTCGAGACCCAGCGCCAGGTGATGCATGATCGGATTGCCCACCAAGGAGACCTCGAGGACATCCGTTCGCTGGTAGCCCGCCTCGACGACCAGATCCCCGATCAACTGGTCGAGCTCCTCTCGTACCACGCCGGTGAGACGAGCCGCCCCGTCGTCGTTCATCATCACGTAGGAGACCCGGCTCATCAGGTCCTCACCGAAGGCGATCTGTGGGTTCATCCGGCCGGCCGAGGCGAGGACCGAGCCGGTGGCCAGGTCGCAGAGATGCCCGGCGATCGTGGTCGAGCCGACATCGAAGGCGACCCCGAGAGAGAGGTCCCGAAAGCCCGGCCAGATCGCGACGAGGTCGTGGCCGGCCCGGACGGCAACCGTGACCGCCCAGCCCCCCTGACGCAATGTCCTCTGCAGCCCTGTGATCACATGGCGATCGACGGCGAGACCGGTGAGGTCCCACTGCGCAGCGAGGGCAGCGAGCAGCCGCTCCAGGTCTCCGGTCGGGCTGGCAAGGTCTGGCTCGGCCACCTCGACGTAGTGGAGCCGAACCACCGGGTCGACCGGCAGCGCCGACACCCCGGCCCGTTTGCGAACCACCTGTCGATGCACCTGGCTCTCCGGTGGGACGTCGATCACCACGTCGTCCGCGATCCTGGCGGCACACCCGAGCCGATGGCCCTCACCCAGGGGTCGCCTCCCCTGGTAGTCGGTCTCCGTCGGCCCGGGAGGCGAGAGCCGTTCCTCCCTTGCCTCGATTCCCGGTCTGCTCCCCATCACCACCTGGCACCGCCCGCAGATACCCCTGCCCCCGCAGACCGAGTCGAGGTCGACGCCGAGGGCCCGGGCCGCGTCGAGCACCGTGCTGCCCTGGGCAAAGCTCCCCCTTCGCCCCGAAGGGGTGAAGATCACCTGTCTGTCCATCGTCACTCAGCCGCGCCGGCGGCGGTTCTCGCGACGTCGGCCTTCCTCCCCTGGCGCCGGAGCTTGGCGGTAGGTGCGAATCCAGGTGACACAGTTCGCATCCCTACCGTTCAGGACGTCGGCGGCGAGGATCGCCTGACGGATCTCGGGCTCGAGCGGGTTGGTGATGGCGGAGGTCATTCCCGCCCCGATCGCCATGGCCAGGAATGCGGCGTTGATCCCTGCCCGGTTGGGGAGCCCGAAACTGATGTTGGAGGCCCCGCAGGTGGTGTTGACCCCCAACTCGTCACGCAACCGCCGAATCAGGTGGAACACCTGGCGCCCGGCGGTGGCCATCGCTCCGATCGGCATCACCAACGGGTCGACCACGACGTCCTGGCGGGGGATGCCGAAGTCCGAGGCCCGATCGACGATCTTCTTTGCGACGTCGAACCTGACATCAGGGTCTTCGGAGATGCCCGACTCGTCGTTCGAGATCGCCACCACTGCCGCTCCGTGCCTGGCCACCAGGGGGAGCACTCTTTCCAGCCGATCCTCCTCACCGGTCACGGAGTTGACCAACGCCTTGCCCTGATAGACGGCCAGACCGGCTTCGAGCGCCTCGACGATCGAGGAGTCGATCGACAATGGGACATCGGAGAGGGCCTGCACCAGCTCGATCGCCTTGGCCAGCAGGGCGGGCTCATCGGCGAGGGGAATCCCTGCGTTGACATCCAACATGTTCGCCCCCGCCTCGACCTGGGCGATCGCATCGGCCTCGACCCGAGAGAAGTCCCCGTTCTTCATCTCCTCGGCGAGGAGCTTCCGGCCGGTCGGGTTGATTCGCTCTCCGATCAGTACGAAGGGTCGCTCGAAGCCGATCACGATCTCCTTGGTCGCAGACGAGATCAGAGTGTCTGTCACCGCGCTCCCCCATTGGCGGCGAGGTCGTTGAGGGTGTCGGGGTCGAATGCGGCCTCGAGGCGCTCGGCTTCGGCGTCGGCCTCGGACTGGAGATCCTCCCCGCAAGGCCTGGTGTCACGCGCCCACTCCGACAGGTACTCGTCGGTCCCGAACAGACCGGCATACATGGCAGCCCTGTCGATGGCCACCTGGAACCTGGCCGACAGCTCTCGCTTCACACTGTCCTCACCGTGACGGGCCAGGACCTGGGCGGGGATCTCGCGCCAACGGATCACCCACAGCTGCGGGCCTGTCTGACGCGGGCTCATGCCGGGACCCTCTGCCCGATGTCGATCATGGACGACGCCAAGGCCCCGTAACCGACGTGCCTGTGCTCGAAATCGAGCCCGAGCCGCGCCGCCGCCGCCCGCGCCCGCTCGAAGGTGTCGGCCGACTCGACCTGGGATAGGTACACGAGGCGTCGGTAATTGCCGAAGTAGTCGTCTCTGAGGTGGGGCCACCGATCGAGGCCCAGACCCACCCAGACCAGACGCTCGAAGTGCCTGGCCAGGAAGTCGGTCAGATAGAAGGTGCCGGTCTCCTCATCCTGGAGCTCGTCGAAGACGGCGCTGGTGGCGAAGAACTGATAGCAGTGGGCCCCGGGCAAGCGCTCCACGCCCCGGGCGGCCAGCACTTCGTCGAGTCTTCCTCCGGTCCCACAATCGGCGTAACCCACGAACACCCGGCGATACCGATCCTGCGCCGCCTCGAGCCTGGCATCGACTGCCGCCGGGATCAGCTCCGGGGTGTTGTGAAGACGCGCCGGGAGGCACTCGAGGTCGACCCAGTCCAGGTCATTGATCCGGGCCACCTCGAGGATCTCACGAGCCAGGGCCCCGCAGGCGATCACGAGGACGCGCTCTCGGCTCATGGCTCCTCGCCCGAGGTCAGTCTTCGTGCCAGCACCAAGGCCTCGGCGGTCTCGGCGGCCACGGCAGCGTCACGGCAGTAGGCGTCGGCGCCGATGGCCTTGCCGAAGTCCTCGTTCAGGGGGGCCCCTCCGACCAGGACGATGTAGTCGTCGCGAATGTTCTTCTCCTTGAGCGCCTCTATGACCACCTTCATGTAGGGCATGGTCGTGGTGAGCAGAGCGGACATGCCGAGGATGTCGGGCTTGTGCTCGTCGAGGGCGGCGATGAACTCATCGGCGTCGGTATTGATCCCAAGGTTGATTACCTCGAACCCGGCCCCCTCCAGCATCATCGCCACCAGGTTCTTCCCGATGTCGTGGATGTCACCCTTGACCGTGCCGATCACGACCTTCCCGATGGTGGTCGCTCCGGTCTCGGCGAGGAGGGGTCGTAGCACCTCCATCCCCGCCTTCATCGCGTTGGCGGCAAGAAGCACCTCGGGCACGAAGAGGATGCCGTCACGGAAGTCGATTCCGACGATGCGCATCCCCTCGACCAGACCGTCGTTGAGCACCGCCTGGGGCTCCCAGCCGCGGTCGAGCAGGATCCGGGTGGCCTCGGCGATCTCGTCGGCCAACCCGTCGTAGAGATCGTCGTGCATCTGCGTCACGAGATCCGGGTCTGCGAGTGAGTTCAGATCGAGGAAATCATCGGTCATCGACCACTCCTGTGTGTTCCACGATGCGGGCTTGTGCTATATGTTGGAACACTAGTCTGCGCCGGCATCGGAGTCGACACCGGGCCATCATGGGGCAGGATGAGAGAAACGGAGCTTTGGCGTGAGTGAGGTGCCTTCCAGCGCCGCGGTGGTGGTCATCGGCGCAGGGATAGTCGGGAACTCGGTCGTCGGTCATCTCGCCGACCTCGGCTGGCGGGACATCGTGCAGGTCGACAAGGGCCCTTTGCCCAACCCGGGGGGCTCGACCGGGCACGCCTCCAACTTCATCTTCCCGGTCGACCACAACAAAGAGATGGCGATGCTCACCCTCGACAGCCAGCGCCAGTACGAGGAGATGGGGGTCAACGTCACCTGCGGCGGCATCGAGGTCGCTCGCACCGAGGAGCGCATGGAGGAGCTGCGCAGGAGGATGGGCTCTGCCAAGAACTGGGACATGGAGGCACATCTGGTCAGCCCGGCCGAGATCAAGGAGTTGGTCCCTTTCATCAACGAGGAGATCCTGATCGGCGGGTGTTACTTCCCAACCGTCTCGGCGGTGGACTCACTGAGGGCGGGGACCATCTTCAGGGAGCGGGCCCAGGGCATGGGCGCCCTCCACACCCTGGCCAACACCGAGATCCTGGGCATCGAAACCGAACGCAGCCGAGTCAAGGCGGTGGTGACCGATCGAGGGCGGATCGAGGCCGATTACGTCGTGATCGCCTGCGGGGTGTGGAGCCCGAAGATCGCCCGCATGGCGGGAGCGACCATCCCGCTCACCCCTGCCGTGCACCAGATGATCGATGTGGGGCCCATCCCGATCCTCCAGGAGTCAGGAAAGGAGCTGGCCTTCCCCATCGTGCGGGACATGGACACCTTCATGTACGAGCGCCAGACGTCGGGCTCGATGGAAGTCGGCTCCTATGCCCACCGCCCCATCTTCCACTCCCCCGACGAGATCCCCTCCATCTCCGAGGCCCGGCTCTCACCCACCGAGCTCCCCTTCACCGCTGACGACTTCGATCCCCAACTGGAGGATGCCCTCGAGCTGATGCCGGAGATCCTCTCGGGTGCCGAGATCAAGTACGCCATCAACGGGCTCCTCTCCCTCACCCCCGATGCCATGCCTCTCATCGGCGAGACGGTCGAGGTGAGGAACCTGTGGTCGGCTGCCGCCATCTGGATCAAGGAGGGCCCCGGTACGGGACGGGCGATTGCCGAGTGGATGACCCACGGCTACCCGGAGCTCGACCCCCACGCCTCCGACATCGCCCGCTTCTACCCGTATGCCCGCACCGAGCATCACATCAGGGCGAGATGCGCCGAGCACTTCAACAAGACCTACGGGATCGTGCATCCGCGCGAGCAGTGGGCCTCCGAGCGTGACAAGCGCCTCTCCCCGGTCCACTCCCGGACCACAGACCTGGGCGCCGTGTACTTCGAGGCAGGGGGCTGGGAGCGCCCGCATTGGTACGAGTCCAACGCCGGCCTCGTCGAGCATTACGGGGTGGAGGACCGCCCCCACGAGTGGGATCGCCGCTGGTGGTCGCCGATCCAGAATGCCGAGCACCTGGCGATGCGGGAGCGGGTGGGTTTGGTCGATCTCGCCCCATTCGTGATCTTCGACTTCACCGGCCCGGGCGTCGTCGACTACATCCAGACCATGACGGTGAACAACGCCGACCTCGAAGTGGGGCGCTCTGTCTACACCCCGCTCCTCACCGAGGCAGGCGGGTTCAAGGCCGACCTGACCATGCTTCGTCTCGGTGAGGAGCACTACCGGGTCATCACCGGGGCATTCGACGGCCCACGAGACGGCCATTGGTTCCGCTCCCATCTCCCCGAAGACGGCTCCGTCGGCTTCAACGATCTCACCTCGGCTTTCACCACCATCGGAGTGTGGGGGCCGAGGGCGCGCGACCTGGTTCAATCGATCACGGACCACGATCTCTCCAACGAGGCGTTCCCCTACGGCACGACCCAGGCAGTCGACTTCGGCTCGATCAATGCCCGCCTCTTCCGCATCTCCTATGTCGGCGAGCTGGGCTGGGAGGTCTACGTCCCCACGGAACAAGGCCGGCCGATGTGGGACCGTCTCTGGGAGGCGGGGCGGGACTTCGAGGCGGTGGCGGTGGGCGCCGGTGTCTACGGCACCACCGGGCGGCTGGAGAAGGGATACCGGTTGATGGGAGCCGAGCTCGAGAGCGAGTACAACCCGGTGGAGGCGGGCCTGGCCAGACCGAGGGTCAAGACCCACGACTTCATCGGGAAGCAGCCCTACCTCGCCGCACGTGAGTCCGACCCGGCGGCGATCCTCTGCACGCTGACCATCGAGGACCACCTCTCGGCCCGGGACGGGATCAAGAGATACCCCACCGGCGGGGAGCCGATCACTACTGCCGACGGCGGCCGAATCACCGACGGCCGGGGACGGCCGTCACGGGTCACCACCGCCGGGGCAGGGCCATCGGTGGGTAAGTACCTGCTCATGGCCTATCTCCCACCCGAGCACGCCGTTGTGGGCGGCGATCTGGCCGTCATGTACATGAACGAGATGTACCCGGTCAAGGTGGCCGTGGCCGGCTCCACCCCGCTGTTCGATCCCGATGACAGCCGGATGAAGAGTTGAGGGTCCTGGTCTGCGTCAAGCGGGTGCCGGCACCGGGGGCTCGAATCGTCCTCACCGAGGACGCGCGGGCCGTCGACGCCCGTCATCTCTCTTTCACGGTGAGCCCGCACGAGGAGTGCGCGGTGGAGGAGGCGGTCCGCATCAAGGAGCGGCAAGGAGGCTCTGTCGTGGTGATGACCCTGGGCCCCGCCGAGGCCGAGGAACAACTCCGCTATGCGGTCTCGGTAGGCGCCGATACCGCCGTCCTCCTCCAAACCGACGGATCCGACTGGGACCCGGAGGCGACCGCCGCCGCCATCGCCGATCGGGTGAGCGCGCTCGAGGAAAGGGACGGCCGCTTCGACCTGATCCTGTTCGGCAATGAGTCGGCCGACGCCGGTGGCTACCAGGTGGGGATCAGGGTGGCCCACGCCTTGGGGAGGCCGGTGGTCAGCGGGATCAAAGGTATCGAGATCGACGATGACACAGCCGTGGCGCGACGCGAGGCGGACGGCGGGGTCGAGATCTACCGGGTAGGCCTCCCCGCGGTGATCTCGGTCAAGGAGGGGATCAATCTCCCCCGATATCCGACGCTGCCCTCTCGTCTCGCCGCCAAGAAGGCCGAGCTCGACGTCGACGAGCCATCTACTCTGCCCGGTGGCCTGGTGATGACCAGGTTGGTGACTCCTCCTGAAGTGGCCAGCTCGACCGCGATCCTCGGGAATGGCCCCGAGGCCGCCCCGGCGGTGGTCGACCTCTTCGAGGAGCTGGGGCTCCTGTGAGCCAAATCCTGGTGTTCCTCGAGCACGAGTCGGGTGTGCCATTGGAGACCTCCCTGCAGGCTTTCGGCCTCGCCGCCGGACTGGGTGAGGTGCGGTCGGTGACGATTGGACCGAGCTCGGTGGGTAGCACCTCGGGTCATGTCCAGATCGAGCATCCGCTGTTCACCGACTACGCCCCCGAGGCCACCGGTGAGGCGCTGAGCCAGCTCATCGGGTCCCGCTCGACAAGAGCGTTGCTGGCGGCCGGGACCGAGCGAGGCAACGAGGTGATGGCCCATGTCGCGGCCATCCTCGGTCTTCCCTTGGCGGCCAACGTCACCGAGATCCGGCCCACCGATGACCACTGGGATCTGACCAGGATCCGTTGGGGGGGAAGCCTTCTCGAGGAGGCGACACTGACCGCCCCCGTGATGCTGGCCACGGTGGCCCCTCATGCCGTCCCGCCCGCGTCGGTCGGGCCGGTCGCCCCGGTGGAGACATTCGTTCCGGAGCTGACTGATGACCTGGCCCGGACCAGGGTGGTGGAGAGGACGACCGTGTCGGAGGGGATCACCCTCACCACCGCCCCGGTGGTGGTCAGCGGGGGCAGAGGGGTGGGATCCCCGGAGGGGTTCGGGATCCTCGAGGAGCTGGCCGGGCTGCTCTCCGGGGCGGTCGGGTGCTCCCGGGTGGTCACCAACAACGGGTGGCGGCCCCATTCCGACCAGGTTGGCCAGACCGGGACCAGGGTTGCCCCCAACCTCTATATCGCCTGTGGGATCTCGGGTGCGATCCAGCACTGGGTCGGGATGATGGCGTCCAAGAACGTCCTGGCCATCAACAACGACCCCGAGGCGCCCATGGTCACCAAGGCCGACTATGCCGTGATCGGGGACCTCCACCCGATCCTCGAAGCCGTCGTGGCCGAGGTCGAGCGGCGCAAAGGGGCCTGAGCCCGGTCACCACAAGGATCCGGCCGAGACCCGGAGGTCTTCCATGGTGATGCCCCGGGCGCCCTCGCTGCAAAGGAAGAGAGCCAGCGCCCCGATCTCGGTCGGTGAGATCAGCCGACCCTGGGGGTTGGCCCTCTCCACATCCGAGACGTACTCCGCCCCGCTCCGGTGCTCCTGCTTCTCGGCGATATCGGACATCCACTCCCGACCGAACGACGTGTCGACCCAGGTCGGGCTGATCGCGTTGCAGGTGACCCCGTGCGGAGCGCCCTCCAGGGCGACGCAGCGGGTGAGCCCGACCACGCCTGCCTTGGAGGCGCAGTAGGCCCCGGAGGTAGCCGCACCCACGGTGGCGGCAGTCGAGGCGATGTTGATGATCCGTCCCCAGCCCCGCTCGATCATCCCGGGAAGTACGCGTCTGATCGCCCGATAGGTGCCGGTCAGGTTGACGTCGATCACCTTGTCCCAGAGGGCGTCGGGATGGCCGACGATGGTCTGTTCGGCGGTGATGCCGGCTGCATTGACCAGGATGTCGACCGGGCCGAATCGCTCCACGATGGTCCGATGAAAGGCGTCCACCGAATCGTCGGAGGTGACGTCGAGGTCGACCCCGATGCACTCGGCACCCTCGCCCTCGATTTCCGCGACGGCATGGTCCATCTGCTCCCGTCCCGGCATGTGAACCACCTCGCCCTCCGCCTTGCCCCCTCCGGCGAGGAGTGACCCGATGCCGATGTCGGCACCTTCTGAAGCGAGGGCCAGTGCCATGGCAAGTCCCATCCCGGAAGCCCCTCCGGTCACCATGGCGGTTTTGCCCACCAGGAAGCCATCGGCCATTTGCGATCTCCTCTCTCTCCCGCCCGTCTAGTAGGGCGCCTCGACGTCACCCATCTCCACGTACACGCTCTTCACCTGGGTGTAGTGGTTGACGGTGACCAGGCTGTTCTCCCGACCCATCCCCGACTGCTTGTAACCGCCGAAGGGCATCTCGATCGGGGTGATGTTGTAGTTGTTGATCCAGGTGGTGCCGGCCTCGAGCCGGGCGACCACCCGGTGGGCGCGCTGCACGTCCCTGGTGAAGACCCCGGCGGCGAGACCGTATGGTGTGTCGTTGGCGCGAGCGATCACGTCGTCCTCGTCCCGGAAAGTGAGCACCGCCATCACCGGGCCGAAGATCTCCTCACGCACGATCGACATGTCGTCGCTGCAGGCGTCGAAAACGGTGGGTTCCACGAAGTACCCCCCGGCCAATGAAGGATCCGACGGGCGTCCGCCGCCGATCACGACGCGGGCCCCCGCCGACTTGCCCGCCTCGATGTAGGACAGGACCTTGTCCATGTGCTCTGGTGAGATGAGGGCTCCGATGTGGGTCTCCGGGTCCATCGGGTCACCGATCTTCATCTTCGAGGTGCGGGTGACGAGACGATCGAGGAACTCGTCGTGGATCTCCTCGTGGACGTAGACCCTGGTCCCGTTGGAGCAAATCTCGCCCTGGGTGTAGAAGTTGGCCATGAGCGCGGCGGAGACGGCGTTGTCGAGGTCGGCGTCGTCGAAGATGATCAGCGGGCTCTTCCCCCCCAACTCGAGGGTCACGTGCTTGAGGGTCTGGGCGGCGTTCGCCATCACGATCTTGCCTGTCCCTACCTCGCCGGTGAGCGACACCTTGGCGACTCCCGGGTGGGCGACCAGCGCCTCCCCGGTCCGGTGATCCCCCTGCACCACGTTGAACACTCCGTCGGGGAGCCCGGCTTGGGTGTATACCTCGGCCAGGCGGAGGGCGGTCAGAGGGGTCAGCTCCGCCGGCTTGAACACCATCGAGTTCCCGCATGCAAGCGCCGGGGCGGACTTCCAGCAGGCGATCTGGATCGGGTAGTTCCAGGCGCCGATGCCGGCGCAGACCCCGAGCGGCTCACGCCTGGTGTAGGCCCAAGCGGTGCCGAGGTCGAATGTCTCCCCGTGGATCGAGGCGGCGATCCCGGCGTAGTACTCGATGGCGTCAGCCCCGGACAGGACGTCGACGGCGATCGCCTCTTGGAGGGGCTTGCCCGTGTCGAGCACCTCGAGTCGGGCTATGTCCTCGTTCTGTTCCCTGAGCAAGGCAGCGGCCTTGTTGAGTATCCGCCCCCGCTCGGCACCCGGTTTCTGCCTCCAGACCTCGAAGCCCTCACGGGCCGAGACGACTGCTTGGTCGACATCGGAGGGGCCGGCATGCTGGACCGAGCAGATCTCCTCGCCCGTGGCCGGGTTGACCGTGACGAAGGTCTCACCCGAGTTCGCATCGGTGAAACCACCCCCTATGTAGAGCCGCTGCTCAGGCAGTCTCATCGGCGTGACGGTAGCCGTAGCGGTTCAGTGGGCGGTCGACGGGGGCTGGAGCTTGGCCGCCCAGGCCTGGGTGAGACGATCGAGGATGATCGCAATCACCACGATGGCAAAACCGACTTCGAAGCCAAGACCGGTCTCGCTGCGAGTCACCGCGCGCACCGTCTCGAACCCGAGCGCCCCGCCCCCGACCAGCCCGGCGATGATGACCATCGCCAGCACCATCATGATCACTTGATTGACCGCCGCCATGATCGTGGGCCCGGCGAGCGGGATCCTCACTCCGAACATGGTCTGCCGCTTGGTGGCGCCAAAGGTCTGCGAGGCCTCGATGCTCTCCTCGGGCACCTCGCGGATGCCGAGGGCGGTTATGCGAATCCCGGGGACTATGGCGTAGAGCACCGAGGCGATGATCGCCGGAACCTGCCCGATCGTGAACAACAAGACCACGGGGATGATGAACACGAACGAGGGGATGGTCTGCAGGGCGTCGAGAATGGGCGATAGGAACGCCTCCACCTTGCGGTTTCGCCCTGCCCAGATCCCGACCGGGATGGCGATGGCCACCGAGATGAGCACCCCGGCCACCACCTGGGTCAGCGTCTCCAATGACAGCTCCCACATCCCGATCAGTCCGATGCCGAGCAGGGCGAGAGCAGCGAATATCGCCAGTCCGACGCCCTTGACCCGCCAGCACAGATAGGCGGCGACGAATACCAGCACCGGCCAGGCCACGGTGAGGATGAGGAAATCGCGAACGGGGATGAGCAGACCGGCGACGATGAAGTCGTTGACCGGGCGGGTGATGAACGAGAGGTTGTCCCGACCCCAGAGCACCAAGGTGTCGACCGGCGTGAAGGCCGAGACATCCCACACCTCAGGGAACTCGACCCAGCCCATCACCCGTCCCAACAGCGTTAGTCCAGCCACGGCGATGACTGCGGTCCAGACGTAGCGCCGGGGTACCGGCCTGGTCCGATCCGCGAATGCAAACGACTTCCCCACCCGGTCCAGCACCATGGCCACCGCGACGATTGCCAGCCCGGCTGCCAGGGCTCGACCGGTCGACCTCTTGGTGAGGCCGTCCAGCACCTCCTGACCCAACCCCCCGGCACCGAGCAGGCTGGCGAGGACGACGATGCCCAGGGCCATCATGATGGTCTGGTTGACCCCGGTCATGATCGATGGCATCGCCATGGGCAGTTGCACCTTGTACAGGGTCTGACGCCGGGTCGAGCCGAACATGGTGGATGCCTCCACCGCGGTCCGGGGCACGCCGGTGATGCCGAGCGTCGTCAATCTCACCGCCGGGGGAAGGGCGTAGATCACGGTGGCGATGGTGGCCGGAACCCGGCGGATGCCGAAGAAGAGGACAATCGGGATGAAGTAGACCGGGGCGGGAATGGTCTGCATGGCATCGAGCCAGGGTCGGATGAACCGCTCCACCCGTTGCGACCTCGCCGCCCACACCCCGAGCGGGATCCCGATGGCGAGGCTGATCATGACCGCGATGGTCATCAACGAGAGCGTCTCCATTGTCGTCTCCCACAGCCCGATCAGCCCCGGGTAGAGCATGGCAACGGTGGCGACGACGGCCGCCTTCCAGTCGCCGGTCCGGGCGATCACCAGGAACACGACCAATGGGAGGATGTACCAGGGGAGCCACTGCAAGAAGGACTCGATGGTGGTCAGCCCCCATTCGATCGAAGTCGATAGCGGGATGAAGAACCCGGTGAACAGGGGGTGGGTCTGGCGATTGGCGCGGGTCCATGAGGCGAACTGGTCGATCGGATCCGAGATGAGCGTGTCCCAGAGTGACGGAAACACGTCCGTTCTCACCACGAATTGGAGCAGCACCACGCCGACGATGAGGACGATCCACCCCCGGTGTAGTCGAAACCAGCCAGGACGCCCATCGGCGACGATCATCTCCGAGGACTTCCAGGGCTGCAGAATGCCCGTCATTGTTCGGGCTCTAGTGCATGAGCGACCGCCTCCCGGTCGACCACACCGACGTGCCTCCCCTCGGGATCCTCGACCGACACGTCCGACGTGTCGTTGAGAAGGGCAGGCAGGACCTGCTCGATGGTGTCATCGAGATGGACGGATAGCCCATTCGGGCTTCCGACGCCTTGCTTGAGCACAGCGGCCGCCGTCAGCACCTTGGCCTTGGGGATCTCCTTGGTGAACTCCCGTACGTAGTCGGTCTCCGGGCTCGTGATGAGGTCGACGGCGGTGCCCACCTGATCGAAGGCCCCGTCCTTCATGATGGCAATGCGCTCACCGAGCTTGATCGCCTCGGCGAAGTCGTGAGTGATGAAGACGATGGTTCGCTGCAGCGTTTCTTGCAGCCTGATCAACTCGTCCTGCATGTCCCGGCGAATGAGAGGGTCCAGCGCCGAGAAGGGCTCGTCGAAGAAGAGGATCTCGGGATCGACGGCGAGGGCCCGAGCCAGCCCGACACGCTGCTGCATGCCACCAGACAGCTGCTGGGGAAAATGCTGCTCCCAACCCTTGAGCCCTACCACCTCGAGCACTCTCATCGCCCGCTCGTACCTCTCCGCCTTTTCGATGCCCTGGACCTCGAGCCCGTAGGCGGCGTTGTCGATCACACGACGGTGGGGGAACAGCCCGAAGTGCTGGAAGACCATCGACATCTTGTGACGGCGCACCTGGCGCAATTGGTCGTCGTCCATCGCGGTCAGGTCCTCGCCGTCGAGGAGCACCCGCCCTTGGGTCACGTCGTTGAGACGTGAGACACAGCGAATCAAGGTGGACTTGCCCGACCCGGAGAGACCCATGACGACGAAGGTCTCGCCGCGGCGGACGGTGAAGGAGACGTCGCGGACCCCTATCGTGCAGCCCGTCGCCTCCTGGATCTCCGCCCGGGAAGCCTCGCCGGGCGCGGCGAGGTCGATTGCCTTGTCAGGGCGGGCGCCGAACACCTTCCAGACGTGTTCGACCGAAAGACATACATCGTCGGTCACGGCCGGTTCGGGACAGCCACGTCGGTAATGTACCAGCGGCCATTGGGCGCGAGCGTCGGCCAACGGCCCCTAGGAGAAGAACATGAAGAAGCGAATCTGGCTATTGCTCGTCGTCGTGGCGCTGCTCGCAGCTGCCTGTGGCGACGATGGCGGGGGAAGCGGTACCACGGCGGCAGCGGGTGAGGACGGAGGTACTACTGCCGCCCCATCGGGGGGCGGCGAGACGATCAACCTGGTGGCCAACGCCTGGACCGCCTCGGCGCTGAACACCGAGATCGCAGCCCAGTTGATCGAGTCCGAGCTGGGTCACGACGTCGAGATCGTCGCCATCGACGAGAACACGATGTTCACCGGCCTCTCCGACGGCTCTCTCGATGCGGTGCTCGAGATCTGGCCGTCAGGGATCACCGAGGACGAGCAGGCGTTCATCGACGACGGCTCCGTGGTCAACATCGGGGAGCTGGGCGCGGTCGGCAAGATCGGCTGGTTCGTCCCGCAATACGTGATCGACGAGCATCCCGAGCTGGCCACCTGGGAGGGCTTCCAGGACCCCGAGCTCGCCGCCTTGTTCGCCACCGCCGAGACCGGGGACATGGGCCGTTTCCTAGGCACCGATCCGTCCTACTCACAGTACGACGAGGCGATCATCGAGAACCTGGGGTTGCCCCTCCAGGTGGTGTTCTCGGGCTCGGAGCCGGCCACCGTGGCCGAGCTCGACGCCCGTGTCGCTGCCGGCGAGCCCATCGTGATGTACTGGTGGACACCGACTGCGGCAGTCGCCAAGTACGAGCTGGTCAACGTGCTCCTGCCGGAGTACACGCCGGAGTGCTACGAGGACCCGGCCGCCATCGACTGCGACTACCCCGAAGACGTGCTCATCAAGGCCGCCTCGGCACAGCTCGCCGACAAGGCGCCCGACGTCCTCACCTTCCTCGAGGCGTTCACCATCACCACCGAGGACCAGCTGGGCATGCTGCCCGCGGTGGAGATCGACGGCGAGGACGCCGCCGACGTTGCAGCCCAGTGGATCGCCGACAACGAGGACGTCTGGTCCGCCTGGTTGGCCGCCCAGTAGTCGCCAGCCACGACACCTAGGAGGAGGGGGCGCTCCGCCCCCTCCTCTCTCTCTTTCGGCTAATCTGCTCGAAAGCGCCGATTTGAACCACAGCTTGCGGGCGCTCAAGAAATGCGGCTAAAGCGTCGGGATGAACGAACCGCCCCGGCACTCGCTGCGGCGGTTCTCTCGTCGAGGGCCGTCACGACAAGAGGAGACGAGATGGCCCTGCGACAAGAGCTCGCCCCAACCACATTCACCGACCTGCTTGCTGCCAAAGGCGTCCTGGTGGCCGATGGCGCCATGGGCACCACGTTGTTCTCGTTGGGACTCGAGGGCGGCGGCTGCCCCGAGCTGCTCAACGTCGAGGAGCCGGAGCTCATCGAGAAGGTGCATCGCGGCTTCATCGACGCCGGGGCCGACGTCATCCTGACCAACACATTCGGCGGCAACCGCCTCCGTCTCGACCTCCACGGGCTCGGCGATCGAGTCGGAGAGTTGAATGGGGCCGCGGTCGAGATCGCCCGGAGAGCCGCCGACCTGGCCGGCCGACCGGTGGCCGTGGCCGGGAGCATCGGGCCCACCGGGGAGCTGTTCCAACCGCTCGGCGCCCTGTCCCGCGAGCACGGTGTCGAGGTGTTCACCGAACAGGGCCAGGCCCTGGCCGATGCAGGTGCCGATGTGATCTGGATCGAGACGATTTCATCCTTCGACGAGCTGGAGGCGGCCACCGAGGCGGCGGCAACCACCGGGCTGCCGGTCACGGCCACCCTCAGCTTCGACACGGCTGGCCACACCATGATGGGAATCCATCCCCGCGCATTCGGCGAGTGGTGGCTGAGCCACCGAGACGTGACCGCGATCGGAGCCAACTGCGGGATAGGTCCCGGTGATGCCGTCGCCACCGTCCATGGCATCGGGGAGGTGGCGCCCGCCGCGGTCACCATCGCCAAGGCGAACTGTGGGATACCCCTCTACAAGTCGGAGGGCGGTCTCACCTATCCCATCGGCCCCGACGGGATGGCCGGGTACGTCGACCTTGCCCTGCGGTCCGGGGCAAGGATCATCGGGGCCTGCTGCGGGTCCACTCCGGACCACGTTGCCGCCATCCGGCAGGCGGCGGATCGGTTCCAGGGTGGCGAGCGGCCCCGGATGGAGGAGATCCAGGAGCGGCTCGACGCCACTGCCATCGGCCCCGGCGCCAACGGTCGCCGTCGGGAGGGAAGGCGCCGCTAGACCGATGGCGTCTCGTGTGAGCCGGCGCATTGCGCCCTCCCACCGTCTGTGGTCGATGGGAGGGCACTTCGAGACGAATCAAGCGGTATGGGTGAACTCGAAGGTCTTCATGTGGTCGAACTCATCGACCACCTTGACCAAGATCCCCTTCCCCACCGGCGCCCCTTCGAAGTAGACCTTCGATTCCCAGCCGCCCTCCTCGTTGACCACGGCCTCGCCGCTCCCGTACTCGGAGAGGATCCGAATCACGCTTCCGGGCTTGCCAGTTCCGTGGAACACATCGTAAGGCGGACTCTCGGAGCACTCCCCGTAAACCTGCTTGGCGGAGAACTCCCAGACCTGCTCTTCCTTCGGCTCCTCTTCTTCCTTCGGCCCGTCCTCGTGCTTGGGCTCCTCCTCTTCCTTGGGGCCGTCCTCGTGTCTGGGCTCATCCTGATCCTTGGGCTCCTCGACACGCTCGAACACGATCGTGACCGAGTCCTCGGAGACGTTGCCGGCCTCATCCTCGGCGCGGAGGGTGGCATGGTTGGTCCCCGGTGAGAGGAACAGCACTATCCGCCACCCACCTGAGTCGTTGACATCGGCCTCGTACTCGCCGGCGAACACCCTCGATCCCGGCTCCGTGGTCCCCTCGAAGACGACCTCTTTCGATTCGAACACCTGACCGTCGACGGGATGGAGTATCTGGAACTCGGGAGGAGTGGTGTCCGGCTCCGGCACGTCCGCCGGCGGCTCTGACGGCTCCTCGGCCGTCATCGGCTCGTCGAGGCGGTACGCCTCGTGAAGATCCCAGTTCTCCTCGTGGGCCTTCTTGACTGCCACGACATCCGGAT
The DNA here is from genome assembly GCA_036556665.1 of Acidimicrobiia bacterium. Taxonomy (GTDB): domain Bacteria; phylum Actinomycetota; class Acidimicrobiia; order Spongiisociales; family ZC4RG35; genus JARDZU01. Next base: position 22,713 of record DATBIX010000004.1, on the reverse strand, counting down.
CGTCTCCTACCTCGTCCTCGGCGTCGGTCGTGGTCGGAGGCGTGTCGGCGCCGGTGAGCCCAAAGGCGACCCCGGACACGACCAACGCTCCGCACACCGCGATGAGTGCAAGCCACTTACGCATTTCTAGGAACCCCCTGGCTCTCTCGGTTGCATCCCGCCCACCCACGGGAGTCACACGCATCAGTGGTGTCCGAGGTTTACGAGCTGCTCAGGTAAACCTCTCAGGCTGCCGATTCGATTGAATCTCGACGGCACGGATTCGATTTCAGGCAGTCCCCACCGGCACCGGCGAGGTGGCGGTGGAGGCATTCGAAAGCTTCTACAGCCGCGAGTACAGGAAGGTGGTCGCTCTGGCATACGCCCTCTCGGGAAGCCGTATCGGAGCCGAGGATCTGGCTCAGGAGGCCTTCATCGCCGCCCATCAAAGATGGGACCGCGTCGGTGGATACGAGAACCCCGGAGCCTGGGTGCGGAGGGTGGTGGCGAACATGGCGATATCGGCCTTCCGGAGGAAGAAGGCAGAGCGCAACGCCATCGAGCGCTTGGCCATCCAGACCCGCCACGCCCTCCCCGAGCTCGAGCCACAAGACGAGCGCTTCTGGGCCCTGGTGAGGGAGCTTCCAGCTCGCCAGACCCAAGCAATCACCCTCTTCTACCTGGAGGATCGCTCGGTGCTCGAGATCGCCGAGATCCTGGGCTGCAGCCCGGCCACGGCCAAGGTCCATCTGTTCAGGGGGAGGCAGGCGTTGGCCGCCCGACTCGGATTGGAGGCGCCCGATGAGTCGTGACCTCGACACGATCGCACGCCAGGCGGCCGAGCGCCTCCGTGCGGCCGTCGAATCCGCCCCGCTCCGTGCCGAGGTCCCGGTGGTATCGGCTGCCCCGCGCCGACCCAGCCTGCGGTTGGTCTTGGTGACCACCGCCCTCCTACTCAGCTCCGCCGTGGCCGTCGCCCTCGTCGCCGAGATCGATCCGCCGCCGGCCACGAGGCCGACCACGACGACATCGACCACCATTCGCCTCGACTCGGCCACCCTGTCGGGGGTGATCCCGTATCACTCGGTCACCACGACGATTCCTCCGACCACTACGTCGGCTCCCACCACGACTGTGGCGGCGGACACCACTCCGCCCCCGCTCGACATCATCGAACCAAGAGATGGCGCCGAGCTCGACCAGCCAGAGGTCGTCTTCCGCGGCACGACTGAGCCGGGCGCCACCGTGTGGGCCGGCAAGTACCAGGCGGAAGTCGATCCCGACGGGTCGTGGTCCATAGTCCTCATCCTGTCCAAGGGTGCCAACCGGGTCGGGTTCACCGCCCGTGACGAGGCGGGCAACGAGACGGAAGCCAGGGTCACGGTCAACTACCTGGTGATGGAGGAGACCACCACCTCCACGACCAAACCGGACGAGGAGCCGATCGATGAGCCGGCCGAGTTCGTGGCCAACGCCAGTTTCGGCGTCTGCACCCTGACTCCGCCCTTCGACGTCTACTACGGCAAGGGCGAGCCAGGATCAACCGTCCACGTGCAATCGGAGCACGGCTCCGGGGAGGTGACGGTCGGAGAGGATGGGCAATGGGAGATTCAGGTCTTCTTCCCCGAGGCACCACCCGGTCAAGGCTTCCTGGTCACGGTCTTCGACGATCTGGGCCGGGAGAAGGTGTTCGAGTTCGTCTACCAGCCCGAGGGGTGACCGGTCAGTTGGGCGGGGGCCCGGAAGGTCTCCTGCCCAAGACGAACCGCTAGGCCCTCGTCCTGGCCGCGAGGTAGGCCTGGAAACGATCGAAGAACCCGATCCAGGCGGTCCGTGCAAAGAAGTCACGCTCCTCCTCGCTGGAGAAACCGGTCTGACTCACCGTCATCAGCGTCTTGCCACTCTCGTCGCGGAAGGTGATCTCGACCTCCGTGTCCAAGCTCTGCCCGTCGGGGGAGCTCCCCGTCGACTTGGTGACCAACCGGTGGGGGCGGTCGATCACAACGAAGGTCTGCGTCTCACGGAACATCTCCTCCGGGCTGAAACCCCACGCCGCCTCCCACTTCCCGCCGACCCGAAAATCGACGTCGATTTCGACGATCATCCCCTCGTCGAGGATGGTGAACCACTCTCTCTGTGCGTCAGGGTCGGTGTAGGCATCGAACACCTCCTCCGGGGAAGCGTCGATGAGGCGCTCGACCGTCAGCTCGTAGCTCATTTCCCTTGTCCCTTCCTCTGCTCGATGTACGCCTCGAGACCGTCGAGGCGGTGTTCCCACTGTTTCCGGTACGTCTCTATCCAGTTCACGGCCTCCTCCAGACGCTCGGGCCCGAGCCGGCAGTGCCGGGTCCTCCCGACCTTTTCGGTGGTCACCAGACGCGCCTCCTCGAGGACGTGGATGTGCTTCTTGACACCGGTCAGCGTCATGCCGAATGGCCTGGCCAGCTCAGAGATCGAGGCCGGGCCCCGTCCCAGCCGGTGCAGGATCTCGCGTCGTGTCGGGTCCGACAGCGCCGCGAAGGCTCGGTCGAGCTCATGATACTGAACCATATGGTTCAGTATCACGGTTGAACGCGACTGTGTCAAGCTCCAATCCGTTTTCAGACCACCTTGCGCAAAGGGCCCGACAAATCACCCTTGGCGCCGACTGCGATCTCACCGAGCCCGAGCCATCGGGCCATCTCCGCCAGCTCGACCGCCAGCTCGGCGGCGACATGAGTGGCATCGGGAGCGCCGGTCTCCAGAAACGCACCATGGACCTGGAGCGCCCCTGCCTTGCGGTCGGCCTTGAGGTCGACCCGAGCCACCAGGTCGTCGCCGAGGAGGAACGGGAACACGTAGTAGCCGTGGACGCGCTTGGGCTGGGGCACGTAGATCTCGATCCGATAGAGGAAGTCGTGCAGGCGTTGGATCCGGTCGCGATTCCACATCAGAGTGTCGAAAGGGTTGACCAGCGTTCGCGCCTCGATCGAGCGCGGGACCGAGGCCTCCGGGTGCATATAGCTCGGAGTCTCCCAGCCCTCCACCTCCACCTCGAGCAGCGCGCCGTCGGCGACGAGGTCGGCGAGTGCCGGTCTCCCCTCGTCGACCCGAATCCAGTAGTAATCGATCAGGTCGCGCGCCGTGCCCACACCCAGCGCCTTTCCCGCTTGGAGGATCAGCAGCCTCTGCGCGTCCGCTGCGTCCGGCGACTCACCTTGGAGATACCGCGCCGGGATGACTCGCTCCACGATGTCGTAGTAGCGAGTGAAGTTCCTCCTGAATGCGACGCCGACCCGACCGGCCGAGAACAGGTACTCCAAGGCCACCTTCCCGTCTGCCCAGCCCCACCACGGGCCTCTTCGCTCCCCGGGCTCGTCGAGGTCGGCGACGGCGAGCGGGCCGCGCTCGGCGACCTGCCGATACACCGCCTCGACGTATTCCGATGCGTGATCGCCCATCTCGACGATCCTCTTCCAGTCACGCCGAGCGTGGCGTTCCATCCGGTGTCGAAACAGGGGAAAGTCCTCGATCGGGCAGAACGACGCCATCCGGGCCCAATACTCGAAGAGGCGCCGCTCCTCGAGGGCGCGCCACAGCAGATTGGTGTCATAGGGGCCGAGACGCGAGAAGAGCGTGAGGTGATGTGCCCGCTCGACGACGTTCACCGAGTCGATCTGAAGCAGACCCGTGGCCCGGATCGCCCGCGTGACGTGGCCGATGTTGGGAGCGCCCGACGGCCGGGGCGCGGCCAGGCCCTGCGCCGCAATGGCGACACGCCGGGCCTGGTCCCTCGTGAGTCGCCTCAACCGGCCCGACCTGGACAGCTCGCCATTCGCCGATGGTAGAGAGAGGTCACCACCGAAGGTCCTGGCTCCCCGATAGCTTGCCCGGCCTCGCTTCGAAAGGGAGCCCATGACGATGACCTTCACCCCGATGCAAGAGGAATGGTCGGAGCAGACCCGCTGGGACTTCTCCGACCTCTCGGCCTACTTCATCAACACCACCCTGAAACGGAGCCCCGAGCTCTCCCACACCCAGGGGCTGATGGACCTCGCCGCCGAAATCATGCGAAGGCAGGGTGTGGGGATCGAGATGGTCCGGGCCACCGATTACGAGATTCCTCCGGGTGTGTGGCCCGACATGACCACTCATGGATGGGAAAGGGATGACTGGCCTTCGATCTTCGAGGGGGTGATGGCAGCCGACATCCTCGTGATCGGCACCCCCATTTGGCTGGGTGAGAAGTCGTCGGTCTGTACCCGGGTCATAGAGCGGCTCTACGGCAACTCGAGCGAGCTCAACGAGGAGGGCCAATATGCCTACTACGGGCGAGCGGCGGGGTGCCTGGTCACGGGCAACGAGGACGGGATCAAGCATTGCTCGATGAACATCCTCTATTCCCTGCAGCATCTTGGATACGTCATCCCACCGCAGGCGGATGCGGGCTGGATAGGAGAAGCCGGGCCCGGGCTCTCCTATCTCGACCCGGGCTCGGGTGGCCCGCAGAACGACTTCACCAACCGAAACACGACTTTCATGAGCTGGAACTTGATGCATGTAGCCCGGATGCTGAAGGACATGGGAGGCTTTCCCGCCCATGGCAACCAGCGGGCGGCCTGGGATGCCGGCTTTCGCTTCGACTTCCCCAACCCCGAGCACCGGTAGCGGTACCCGTCGGCTCGACCGGCTAGGGCTCCGTCGGCGCCTCCACCCTGCCGGCATCTGGCTCGGCAACGGCCACAACGACGGTCACTGTGGCTACCACGGCCAGGGCAACCCATGCCGGCACCAGACGGATGAAGGGCACGGAGGCCACCAGCGTCAATGTCGCCCACCACCGGATCGCCGGAACGCGGGCTCCGGCAAGTCGGAGGGTGAGGGCCGTGGCGCCGAGGATGAGGGCCACGCCCACAGCGAGCGCGACGGAGCCCTGCAGCGACAACGGGTCGGTGGCGTGGGCCACGGACTCTTCGATCGCCACGGCGAACCCGATCACACCGAAGATGATGGGGAAATGGCCGAACGAGTACACGTCCCGGGCGAAGCGGCCCACTCCGGCCGACGGCTGGGCCTCCAAGCCCGACTCGAGGGCCGCCTTCGCCCACCCGAAGTAGGTCCACCAAAGCGCACAGGTCCCGGCCACGGCGAGGACGGTCACCGCGACCAGGCCAAATGAGAGGGGTCGCTGGGTGGCGGTCAGCCCGGCGGCGATGAGCGACTCTCCGAGCACGATGATCATGAACAGACCGTGGCGCTCGGCGAAGTGCCCGGCGTATATGCCCCACTCGCCCCGTCCGGCGCGCAGGGCAGCCCACACATCGAGGAGGGCGGCGACTCCCAGGACGGGATAGCGCCAATCGGGCGGCACCAGAGCCGCCGCCGCCACCACTCCAAGCCCGAAACTCGACCCGAGGAGCCAGGTCTTCACCGCATAGCGTCGAACTTCGTCACCGGCCGACACCCGCCACTGAAGGCCGATCCCCAGGGCGCGGACCGCGAGATAGGAAATCGAGAACAGCCATCCCCAAGGCCCCACCAGGGTCGGCACCGTCACCGCCATCAGGAAGGCCAGGGCCGTGGCGACGAGGGTGAGCAGACGCACCACCACCGCCCCGGTGTCGGCTTCGTTGAGCGACCAGGTGAACTGGGTCCAGGCCCACCAGATCAGCCAGAACACGATCAACGCCTTGACCACCCCTCCCCCGGTTAGATCCTGGGCGAGAAGGGCCGTCACTTGCGTCACTGCGAATACGAACACGAGATCGAAGAACAACTCGACGAACGACACGCTCTGCGATTCGGTGGCGTGAAGCGAGGTCACAATGGCATCGTAGGAAACAGCCGTGCCCAGCTCTCCCCGGGATTACATTCCGACGCGGTGACGCAGACCGCTGCCTCCAACACCAGCTGGTCCAACTGGGTCGGCAACCAGACCTTCGCCCCCAAGGAACTGGCCCACGCCTCCTCGGAGTCCGACGTCCAGAGGGCTGTATCGGACGCCGTTGCCCGACGGCTGGGTGTCCGAACCGCCGGCACCGGGCATTCGTTCACCCCGATCGTCGAGACCGACGTCCTGGTCGACATGAGCTCGCTGCGAGGCGTGACTGCCGTCGACCGGCGCGAGATGACCGTCACCGCCGGGCCCAAGACGACGATCGCCGACTACGGCGAGCCCCTCTGGGAGCACGGCCTCGCTCTGGCCAACCAGGGAGACATCGACACCCAGGCGATTGCGGGGGCCATCGCCACCGCCACCCATGGATCGGGAGGGAGGCAGCAGTGCTTCTCGGCCGCCCTCACGGGAGCGAGGATCGTCGACGGGATGGGGAACCTTGTGGTGGTCTCCCGCGATGAGAACCCGGATGCCCTTCCCGCCCTCCAGACCTCGATCGGGATGCTGGGCATCATGACAGAGGTGACCATCCGGGTCGTCCCCGCTTACGAGCTCCACGCCCGGGTCGACATCATCAGGTACGACGAGGTGATGGAGCGGTTCGAGTCCGACGTGGAGGAGTACCGGCATTTCGGCCTCTTCTGGATGCCCACCGACGCCTCTGCCGCCCTCTACAACCTCCACGACGCCGGAGCCGATGATTGCGTGGTGAAGCGTTACCGCGAGGTCCCATTGGGCAGTTCGCGCCATGGTCTGCCGGCCAACGAGCGAATCGATCGCTCCTACCGCATCTACCCAATGGTCTATGACCCCAATTTCCACGAGGTCGAGTACTTCCTCCCCCTCGAGCAGGCCAGGGAGATCATGGACGAGATGCGGAAGCTCATGATGAGATGGCTCCCGCTCAGCCTGTATCCGCTCGAGATCAGGGTGGTGGCCGGCGACGAGGCTTGGCTCAGCCCCAACTACCGACGCGACAACCTGGTCGTCTCCATCTCGGGAGAGCCGGGGACCGATTACTGGCCCTATCTCAGGGCCTGTGACAGTCTCTTCGCCGAGTATGGCGGACGGCCGCATTGGGGGAAGATCCACTTCATGACCGCCGACCGCATCGCACGTCTCTTCCCCCGCTACGAGGACTTCCTGGCGCTGCGGCGCCGCTTCGACCCCCAGGGCACCTTCCTCAACCCCCACCTCCGCCCCCTGTTCGAGTAGGCCCGAGCCTTGGAGACGCGAAGCTGAGCTTCTGCGGCCCACATTCGGGCGTAACTGTCTCAGGTTCACCGCTTCCCGGTCATCTGCCCCGAACCTGAGACGGTTTGGCCCATATACGGGCCGTGGAAGCTCAGCTTGGCGGCTACCCCTCGTCCCCGTCCTCGAGGATGGCCTTGTCTTCGGAGGGGGTGGTGGGGTGGGGTGGGGTGATGACGCGCTCGTCCTGGGTCTCGGTCCCCATCCACATCTTGCGTTGAGAGAAGGGCATCTCGATCCCGGCACGGTCGAGTGCCAGCTTCACCCGACGGCGGAGCTCCCTCGTTATCGCCGCCTGCTCACCCGGGACAGTCTTGATCACGAGACGGATCACGACTGCATCTGGCCCCATGCTCTCCACGCCCCAGATCTCGGGTGGCGCCAGGAAGAGCCCTCGGTATTCCTTCTCCCCTGCCATGTCCTCGGCGGCCAATCTCATGACCTCCGCCGCCTCGTCGATGTCAGATCCGTAGCCCACGCCGATGTCGACCAGGGCCCGAGACCAATCCTGACTCATGTTCCCAACGTGTCGGAGCTCGCCATTGGGGAAGTGCCAGAGCGTCCCGTTGACATCACGCAGCTTCGTTGTCCGGAGGCTGACCTGTTCCACCACCCCGACGGCATCGCCGACATCGATGACGTCACCCACCCCGTACTGATCCTCGATGAGCATGAACACACCGGAGACGAAGTCTTTGATCAGGTCCTGGGCCCCGAAGCCCAGGGCGATCCCGATGATCCCGGCGCCGGCCAAGAAGGGGGTGAGGTCCACCCCGAAAGTGGTGGCCAGGATGACGAGGAATGCCGCCGACCACACCACCAAGGCGAGGATGCTGTACAGGACGGCGCTCAGAGCCTCCAGACGCTTGTTGCGCCTGCTGGCCCAGAAGGGGTCGGGCCCCTCGTCGGTGGCACCGCTCGGCTCGCGCCGTTTGGCCCGAGCGATGAAGCGCCGGGTCAGACGTCGCACCAATCTCAGGACCAGCCAGGCCGCCAGGATGATCAGGGTGATCTGTATGAGCGGCTCGACCACGGTGGACAGGAACCCGGCCATCGTCCCGTCCGGATCGAGGCCGAGCACGTCGATCAGATAATCGGAGATCGGGCGGCTCGGCTCGAGGAACTCGGGCTCAGCCGGGACGGTCGTGGTGGTTTGGGCGAGTATCGACAACGGGCTCACATCTTCATCGATCACCGACAATGGTATGCCGCGTTCTTCGAGGCCCATGGGTGGCACGGCATCTGGAGGCCGGCAGGCCTAGGTGATGATCAGGGAAGCCGGCCGAACCAGGCCAACGAGCCGAGACCAGCAATCGTGAGCAAGGCCAGGGCGGCTCCCGCGAACCAGTCGGCGATCTCGACCATCTCGGCTTCGACCTGGACCGACTCGCCCAGGTCCGCATAGACCTGGCTCAGCTCCTCGGCGGACGCGGCGGCGAGATACCTGCCTCCGGCCTGACTTGCCAACCGCTCGAGCGCCGCCTCGTTGACCGGGACCGGCACCACCGCGCCAAGAGGATCGACCACGGTGCCGGAATCGGTGCCGAAAGCGATGGTGTGCACCGGAATCCCTGCGCGCCGGGCCGCGGCGGCCGCCTCGTCGTTGCTGCGACCGACGGTCGTCTCCCCGTCGGAGAGGACCACAATCGTCCCCACCGCCTCGGCGGGCTCCTCGCCCGCGACATCATCGGCCGAGGATTGGATCGAGTCGATACCGGTGAAGACTGCCTCGCCTATCGCTGTCCCCTCTCCCAACCCGGCGGTGGTGATGGACCCCTCGATGACGCGACGCACCGCCTCCAGCCGGGTCGTTGGGGCGATCAGCTGGCGTGCGGTGCCATCGAAGCCGACCACGCCGACGGCGACACCTTCCGGCACCGAGTCGAGGAATGACCCGGCCGATTCCCGAGCCGCATCGACACGGGAAGGAGTCACGTCCTCGGCCTCCATGGAGATGGAAGTGTCGATCGCCAAAACGACCAGTTGCACCGATTCGCGGCTCTCCCCCGCCACCACCGGTCGGGCAAACCCGAGGGTCGCCACCACCACCGCGGCGAGGAGACCGATCGTGGTCAGATGCCGGCGCCATCCCGATCGATCGGGTGCAACCTTGTCGAGCAACTCGATGGTGGTGAATCTGAGCGCATAGCGACGACGACGCGCCTGGAGCACGAGATACCCGATGAGCAGGGCGAAGGGAAGGATGAGGAAGACAAGTCGGCCAGGGGCAAGGAACCCGAATTCGCCCATCATCGACCCCTTCCCGCCGCCAGGAGCCTGGCCTTGCGGCTCGAGACGAAACGCACGAAATCGAGCACCCAGTCGCGGTCGGTCCGCAGAGCGAGGTGGTCGACGCCACAGCTCTTGAGTCGAGATGTGAGCTCTGCCCTTCGCTCCGCCGCCAGCTCCTCGTATCGTCGGCGGACGTCTATCCGCGCGGTGTCGATCAGGCGGCGCCGACCCGTCTCCGGATCGACCACCGCGATCAACCCGACATCGGGCAGGTCGAACTCACGCGGATCTCCAACCTCGACCGCGATCACCTCATGGCGGTGTGACAGCGATCGCAGCGGTCGCTCCCATCCGTTGGATCCGAGGAAATCGGAGATGACCACGGCCATGCCACGTCGCCTCGCGGCTCGGGCGACTAGCTCGATGGCGGTTCCCAGGTCTCCGGCGTCGCCGTCCACGGGCTCCCGATACAGAGCAGCGAGTACCGCCCCGACGTGTGCCGAGCCTCCCCGGGCCGGGAACATCCGAGGTCGAGCCTTCCCCTGGTCCTTCGTCGAGCGAATCGCCCCAACCCGGTTGCCTCCTCCGGAGGCAAGCAGGGCGAAGGCCCCGGCAACCGACCACGCCAGCTCGTGCTTGGTGGCACGGGCTGTGCCGAACCCGAGGCTGGAGGACGTGTCCATCACCAGCCAGACGTCGAGCTCGTGGTCGGCGATCATGTCGCGGACATGCGGCTCGGGTGTGCGGGCGGTGACGGCCCAGTCGATGTGGCGCGGGTCGTCGCCTGCCACGTAGGGCCGAGCCTCTCCTCGTTCGGTGCCGTGGCCGGGAAACAGCCCGGCGTGGTCACCGGCGAGCAGCCCATCGAGACGTCTCATGACGGTGAGGCGAAGCCGCTCGATAGGGACCTGCGATGGTGAAGTCAGCCTCGAGACGCGGGGAATCTCCTCTACGCCCTTGGGCGGACCTGACTTGCGGAGCATCTCGTCAGACCGCCAGAGGTGATCGTCGCTCGACGAGCTGTGAGGACGAGATCCTCGGCGCCACGACCGTGGTGAGCACCTCGACCAGTACGTCGTCCACAGTGACTCCGTCTGCCACGGCGTCGAAAGACAGCACCAGACGGTGGTTGAGCACGTCGTAGGCGATGTCGTAGACATCCTGGGGGAGAAGGTGATCCCTCCCCCGCAGCAGGGCCAGGGCCCTTCCGGCGCCGACCAAGCCGATGCTGGCCCGAGGGCTGGCGCCGTAGGCGAGGAGACCGGCGATGTCGACCTTGTGCTCGGTCGGGTTTCGCGTGGCCAGCACCAGCCGGACGGCATAGTCCTGCACGCTTCGCTCCACATACACGGATGCGGCCGCTGCTTGCAGGCCGGCGACGTCGTCGGTCGAGAGCAGCGCCGCCGAAGCGGGCGCCCGGAGACTGGCACGGTCGACTATCTCGTGCTCCTCGCGAGCCGTCGGGTAGTCCACCGGGATTCGCATCAAGAATCGATCACGCTGTGCCTCGGGCAGTGGGTAGACCCCCTCCGACTCGATCGGGTTCTGGGTGGCCAACACGAGGAAGGGGTGAGGCAACGGATATGTGATGCCGCCGATCGAGATCTGGCGCTCTGCCATCACCTCGAGCAGCGCCGACTGGACCTTGGCCGGTGCCCGGTTGATCTCGTCGGCGAGAACGAAGTTGGCGAAGACCGGGCCGAGCTCGACGTCGAACCGCTCCGTCGAGGGCCGGTAGATCCGGGTGCCGACGATGTCGGAGGGCAGGAGGTCGGGAGTGAACTGGATACGGGCGAAGGTGCCGCCGAGCGTCCTGGCCAGGGTGGACACCGTGAGGGTCTTGCCCAGCCCGGGAACACCTTCGAGCAGGCAATGGCCTCCGGCGAGGAGCGCGACGAGTACCCGTTCGAGGACTCTCTCCTGTCCAACGATGACCCGCTGCAGCTCGGCCATCACCTCGCGCAGCCGGATGCCGAGCAGGCCCGTGGATGGAGATTCTCCGATGGGAGGTGTCGGGTTCGTCATCATGCGCCATCACCCTGGCCCGGCACCGGTGCCGGCGTCTGCAGTAGCTCTTCGAGCAGCTGGAGCAGCTCGGGTGGGATGTCGCCGGCGCCGAACATCTCCTCCAGCATCTCCTCGAGCCCGGGAAGCTCTTCCAACCCTTGACCCCCACCAGGGCCGAACAGATCGTCGAGCCCAGGAAGCAGGTCCTCCAGGCCCGGGACCAGCTGATCCAGGGCGCCGTCTTCAGGAGCGGGGACCGTCGGGGCCTCGACACCGCCATTGGCCTGGACCTCCTCCATGAGCGAGGCGAAGTCTTCGACCGGGACGGCGAAGCCGACGCCGTCGTTGCCACCCGACATCGAGGCGATGGCGGTGTTGATCCCGATGACCTTCGCTTCGGCGTCGGCCAGAGGACCGCCTGAGTTGCCCGGGTTGATCGGCGCATCGGTCTGGATCAATCCCGTGAGGGTGCCCACCGGGGTCTCCAGCTCACGGTCGAGGCCCGAGATGATGCCGGCCGTGACCGACTGCTGGAAGCCGAACGGGCTCCCCAGCGCGATCGCAGGCTCACCCACCTCGACAGTTCCCGGCTCGGCGATGGTGCCGGCGACCAGGTCGGTGGCGCCGTCGAGGGCGACTATTGCCAGATCGCGCTCCGGCGCCCTGCCCACGACCCTGCCGTTGAAGGAGCGGTCATCGGCAGTCCTCACGGTCACCTCGTCGGAGAAGGACACCACGTGATGAGCGGTCAGGATCAGCCCCGACGTGTCGTAGATCACGCCCGAGCCGACGCCTCCGCCGGCTTCCAAACCGCCCAGGATCTCGATGTGGACCACCGCAGGGCCGAGGGCGGCAGCCACCGCGGCCGGGCTCCCCTCCTCAGCCGACGAGGCCACCACCGTAGGGGTGGTCGAGGTCGCCTCCGGGTCGTCGCCCCGGATCAGCCACAGCCCCGCCGCCGCCACAGCGAGAAGGGCGAAGGCCGATCCGTATACCACTTTGCGGGCCCGGCGAGGGCGGCGCCCGGTGTCGGTAGGAGCCACCACCGGCGGTGGCTGCTCGGCGACCGTCTCGGCGGCCTCGACGCCGGGGCCCGGAACGACGTCGGCCACCGGGGGAGAAGCGGGAAGATCGCGCCAGGATCGACGACGGGATCGGGTCGTCGGCGGGCGCGGATCGAGCTGGGTCAAGGAATCCTCCGATTTGGGTAAACCGCGGCAAGGTAGGCGACGCGGTTTAAAAGGACCGTCAAGCCGGCTGGAGGTCCTTGCGCCAGGGTCGGATCACCGGGTGGACCCGGTCGGCGGCGACCACTGAGTCCGGGTCGGCGCCGTGATGGAGGGGTAACCACACCGTGAAGGTGGCTCCGCCGCCCTCCTCGGACTCGAGGGTGACCGCCCCGCCCTGCGCCTCGGTGAGCTGTCGCGCAATGGTGAGACCGAGCCCTGCCTCACCGTTCGACCCGACGCGATCACGGTCATGTGGCCCCTGCCAGCCTCGTTCGAATGCCCTGGCATGGAAGTGGGGCGCCAGCCCCGGGCCTTCGTCGGTGACGGCGATCCAAGCCCAACCGCCGACTTCCCCCCAGTCGACACTGATCCGAGACCCGCGCGGCGCCAGTCGGACTGCATTGGCGAGGAAGTTCCCCACCGCGGTGCCCACCGCGGCCGGGTCGGCGGCAGGAACCATCGTCCCTGACTTGCCAGTGGTCACCACATGGATCCCGTGGGCACGACTCGGACCAACGTGCTCGGATACGACCATCTGCGCCAGAGCCGCCAGGTCGACCGGCCCGGCTTCCTCCTCCACCGCAAGGGCCCCGTGCCCAGCCAGGTCATCCACGGTCCGTGCCATGCGCTCCACGGCGCGGCGGGAAGCCTCGATGTACCCGGATGGGGCGGTCCCGGCCTCCACCTCGTCGGCAGCCAGCTCGAGGTTGGTCCCCATCACCGCCAGCGGCGTGCGCAGCTCATGGACCACCTCTTCGACTTGTCTCCGTCGCTGCTCGTCGGCAGCCTCGATCGATCGCTCCGAATCGTCGACGATGTGCCGAACACGTCCGGCCAGGGCCCAGCCGATCACAAGGGTGGGCAGCAGCGCCAGGAGCGGGGCGACCACACCCCAGATTGTCACGAAGGATGAAGGGGCCACGACCCCGTTGGCGACGATCACCAGGGCCAGCGCTTCACCGACGCGGGCCAACCCTGCCCTGGCGGCAGCATCGCTGTTCCCCGAATCCTGGGCCAGGAAGACAAGTGACGCAATGACGACCATTGCGATGACCAGCAGGGCGGGCGCGGCGATCACGAGGGAGAGTCGGAGGCGTTCCCACTTCGCCCCCGATCTCAACTCTCACCCCGCAGCATGTAGCCACGTCCCGGCAGAGTCACGATGGGCTGGTCCGTGCCGACCGCAACCAGCTTGCGTCGCAGATTGGAGAGGGTCATGCGCACCGTATTGGTGAACGGGTCGGCATGCTCGTCCCAGACGTGCTCGAGGAGCCGCTCCGCGCTGTGCACCTCGTCCGGATGGAGCAGGAACCAGCGGAGCAGGGCGAATTCCTTGGCGCTCAGCGCCACCGGGCTGCCCCGGTAGCTGACCTCATGACGGGCGGTGTCCATCTCGATCTCGGCTACAGCGATCAGCGAGCTGCCGACTCCGGTGTCCCTGCGGAGCAGTGCCCGGATCCGAGCTCCCAACTCACCGAGCGAGAACGGCTTGACCAGATAGTCGTCGGCGCCCTGGTCGAGCCCGGTGATCCGATCTGTGATGGTGCCGCGGGCGGTCAGCATTATGACCTTTGGAGCCGGGGCCGACTCGGAGGAGAGGCGGGGCCCGCCAACGACCTGACGGCACACCTCCAGCCCGTCGACATCGGGCAGGTTCAGGTCGAGGCACACCAGGTCGTAGCTGTTCACACCGGCCAGACTCAGGGCGGCCGCACCGTCGGGGGCGACATCGGTGGCATAGCCGTCCCTGCGCAGCCGTTCGGCAATGGCTGAAGCGAGATCGGTCTCGTCCTCGACGACGAGGATGCGCATCAGCACCACCAGCCAGCGAGAAGAGGCGGGCGTGAGCGGACGAAGTTAGGTGACTGACTTTGCGGAGCCATTCGAGGGGCGGGTGCCGACAGGTCGAGGCCGGCAGACACGCTGGGCGCGAATGTAACCGGGCCTGCTCTCTATGCGGTCAGGTGGCCGAACGCTCTCGTTACTCTCCCGAAATGCCCGGGACCAATGGTGGAGAACCGGCTCAATCAACCCACGACCGAATCGAGCTTGTTGCCACCGTGGTCATGGCCGCAGCCGCCATCCTCACCGCCTGGGCCGCCTTCCAGAGCGCCAAGTGGAGCGGGATCCAGGCCATCGAGTTCTCGCGGGCCAGTGCGGCCAGGGTCGAGTCGACCCGGCTCGACGACCGGGCCGGGCAACTGGCCGCCATCGATGTCGACGTCTATCTGTCCTGGCTCGAGGCGGTAAGTCGGGAGATCGAACAAGGCACGAATGCGATCGATTCAGACGCCGGATATCAGCCCGTAGAAGGCACACTGTCGGCGTTCTTCTACGACCGGATGCGGGACGAGTTCAGGCCCGCGTTCGATGCATGGCTGCAGTCCAGGCCTCTGCTCAACCCGGAAGCCCCGAAGACCCCCTTCCAGATGGAGGCGTACGTGCTGGCCGATGCCGTCGAGGCCGATCGACTCCTCGACGAGGCCGGCGAGCACACCGAGGCGGCGCTCACTGCCAACCAGAACTCGGACAACCATGTCCTCACCGCCGTCGCATTGGCTTTGTCCCTCTTCTTCGCCGGGGTGAGCAGCAAGCTTGGAGACTGGAGCAACCGGCTCATCGCCATCGTGCTGTCCACGGTGATCTTTCTCGGCGCTGCGACCGTGCTCATCCTCCTGCCCAAGGTGGCCCCCTTCGGATGATCGAGGCCTGACAAAGTGGCGCTCCCCCGCACTCGATAAATTCGTCGTCCGACACGTGAAGTCACACGGGTTGGAGACTGGCCGGAGGGATGTTGTATGGCAATCGACGAACACTCGACGGGCGAAGACGGGCTCATTTCAGCGGGTGTGCCGATACGAGAGCGCTACGGGCTTGTGCTCGTCCTCATACTCGGTGGATACCTCCTGGCCGGGATAGACAACAACAAATGGGTCGCAATACTCAACGCCGTATTGTGGATGGCCATCCTCCTCACGGCGTTGTGGTCACCCGGAGTTCCCGAGCGCATCCGCAGGGTGGGCGGCATCGCGACTCTGGTCCTGCTGATCTCGACCGTGTCGCTCGGGTGGCTGTCGTCGGACGCAGCAGCCGGGATGAGGTTGCTGTTGTTTGCGATCGCCCAGATGGCAGCCCTTCTCGCCATTCTCAATCAGATCTCGCGGCACCAACGTGTGGCCCTGCAGACGGTCATGGGGGCGATCGCCTGCTACGCGTTGATCGCATTGGCCATGGCGGCCCTGTTCCACGGCCTCGATTACCTCTCCGGCTCGACGTTCCTCAACGGCGTGGTGGCCACCGGTGATTACGTCTACTTCTCCTTCGTGACCCTGACCACGGTCGGCTATGGCGACATCACCGCCGCCAGCGACGTGGCCAAACGCCTCGTGGTCGTCGAGGCGTTCGTCGGCCAGGTGTTCCTCATCACCCTCGTCGCACGGCTCGTGACGTTGTGGGGTCTTCCCTTGAAGAGGTCGGGATGAGCCAACCTGAGGCGGATCGACCCACGCCTCGGACACTTGCCATCCCCGGGGCTCACTACTTCGTGTCCATCGCCCCTCAGCCGAGAGTGCGACGGGCTAGCGACGCGGCGTATGTGTGGTCGGGCTTCTATTCCTGGTGGCGAGCCTGCTCGCCGTGAACCGGGACCCACCCTGGGTGCAGGTCCTCATACCGCGGCAAGAGCCAGGACGAATCCGACCACCGTCCAGATCCCGGCCTGATTGCCGCCCTTCTGGACCGCGTACGGCATCAGCGAATCGGTGAGCATGGCGAGCAGTCCTCCCGCGGCCAGGGCAGCCGCCCTTCCCCCTTCCACCCCGAATTGGACCCCGGCGAGGTAGCCGAGCCAGGCAGTGACCGCGCACGCCCCCACCACGAGACCCCACATCGAGGCCAGCCTGGCCTTGCTCCAGCCCGACTCGGCGAGGGCAGCCGACGGCGCCAGTGCCTGGGGGATATTCGACACCCACACCGCGGCAACGAAAGCTGCTCCGATCAACTGCCCCGACGCCACCTGGATCCCGAAGATGATCGACTCGGGGACGCCGTCCACCACCGACCCCACGACGATCCCGAGTGGACCACCGTCGTCACCCTCACCGAAT
Organism: Acidimicrobiia bacterium; assembly: GCA_036556665.1. Lineage (GTDB taxonomy): Bacteria > Actinomycetota > Acidimicrobiia > Spongiisociales > ZC4RG35 > JARDZU01. The sequence goes on along the minus strand of DATBIX010000004.1, from coordinate 6,034 downwards.
CGCGACTCCACGATGAAGTCGCTCACCACGAAGATGGCCGCGCCGATGAGAAGCCAGAGGGCGAGCTCGATCTGCCCGAGATCGGCGCTCTCGGGGATCAGGTCGAACGAGACCGCACTGATCAATGCGCCGGCGCCGAACCCGGCAAGACCCCCAATCACCTTGGGAGAGGGTCGTACCCAATAGACGACCAGGCCACTGAGCAAGAGAGAGGATTGGGCCAACCCACCCAGGGCCAGAGCCTGCAGGCTCTTCACGCCGCCGCTGCGACCCCGGCGTCGGAAGTGACACCCTCGATGGCCGCGTCCACTCCGAAGGACGCCCTATTGGGCGAGGATCTTGGCCTTCTGGGCCTCGAATTCGGCCTCGGAGAGGACTCCGGCCTCCTTCAGTGACGCCAGCTCCTTGAGCTGGGCCAACATGTCATCGGTGTCCGGCGCCGCCGGAGCGGGCGGTGGGGCCGGCGCCTGCTGCTGCATGGCCTGCTGCTGTTGATAAGCCTCGGCATCTGCCTGATCGGACCATCGGTTGGCCTGACGGCGGGAGACGCGGTTGGAGACTGCGGTGGCGGTACCGGCGATGACGGCGGTACGAGCCACGCCACGGACGAGTCCAGGCATATTCGAATCCTCTCTTTCAGGCCTCGGCGGCTTCGAGCTCGTCGAGGGTGGCGATCAAGGCGTTGATCGGGATGCGACCGGAAGCAATCAGCCGGGCTCCGACCTTGCGGAGTGCTGTCGCGAACGGCGCAGCCCATGTGTTTTCATAGACGAGGATGGCGGCCGCCGTCCCCGGCTCGAGGACAGAGCTCGCCTCCTGGATGTCCCCTTCGTCGAGGAGTCCCGAGCTGGCGCCGACGAACACGGCCAGGTCGGGGTTGCCATCGAGATCGAAGTCGCCGATCTGTATCTCGAGCACATTCCCCTCCTCGTCCTTCTCCATGAAGGCGAGGTCGAGGATCCGGATCACGCCTCGATCGACGAGATCGACCAGATACGGGAACGCCTCACCGGTGGGAGGGGAGCCGACCGGCCATTCCAGGATCACGTAGTCGACCGGGCCGACCTCTATCTCGTTGTCACTCATGCGCGTCCTTTCGTTTGGGCGGAACGTCCGACCCACAAGGTCGCGCAGATCCTACGCATCGGCATCCTCCCGATCGGATGATGCTGCTGGAGGCGTTTCGTCCTGATCGGGTGATGCCCACCAGGCGCCGAATAGAAAAATCACGATGACACGCCGGGCCTATGAGTGCGTCTAGGTTTGCCGAGAAGACCAGAGAGAGGCAAGTCAGAAGATGGCCGTTGAGCCCCACGAGCGTTCGACCCTCCCCATACCCGATCGGGGTCATGTCGGGTTGACGACCTACGACGCCAAAGACCCCGACACATCGTTTCCGGCGATCGAGCCGATTCGGCCTCCCGACGGGGCGCCCAATGTGCTGATCGTCCTCCTGGATGACACCGGCTTTGGCGCCTCCAGTGCCTTCGGAGGGCCCATCGACACCCCGAGTGCCGAGCGACTGGCGGCCAATGGCCTGAAATACAACCGGTTTCACACCACCGCACTCTGCTCGCCGACCCGTCAGGCCCTCCTCACGGGTCGTAACCATCACTCGGTAGGCATGGGTGGCATCACCGAGATCGCCACCTCGGCCCCCGGTTACAGCTCAGTCCGGCCCAACACCAAAGCCCCGCTCGCCGAGACCCTGAAGCTGAACGGTTACTCGACCGCCCAGTTCGGAAAGTGCCACGAGGTTCCCGTCTGGCAGACCAGCCCGATGGGGCCTTTCGATGCTTGGCCCACCGGAAGCGGATTCGAGCATTTCTACGGGTTCATCGGTGGCGAGACGAACCAATACGCCCCGGCGATCTACAACGGCACTGTGCCGATCGAGCCTGAGCGAACGGCGGAGGAGGGATATCACTTCACCGAGGACATGACCGACCACGCCATCGATTGGATGCGACAGCAGAAGGCGCTCATGCCCGACAAGCCCTTCTTCGTCTATTTCGCTCCCGGCGCCACCCATGCCCCCCACCATGTCCCCAAGGAGTGGTCGGACAAGTACAAGGGAGCGTTCGACGACGGGTGGGATGCCCTGCGCGAGCGCACACTCGCCCGGCAGAAGGAGCTGGTGGTGGTTCCTCGCGACGCAGAGCTCACCGCGCGCCCGCCCGAGATCCCGGCGTGGGACGACATGCCCGACGATCTCAAGCCGGCGCTATCCCGCCAGATGGAGGTCTACGCCGGGTTCCTCGAGCACACCGACCACCATGTCGGTCGTCTCATCGACACCCTGGAAGACCTGGGTGTGCTGGACGACACCCTGATCTACTACATCATCGGCGACAACGGGGCCAGCGCCGAGGGCACTCCCAATGGCTGTTTCAACGAGATCGCCGTCCTCAATGGCGCCGCCGGGCTCGAGACGGCCGAATTCATGACCTCCAAGATCGAAGAGTTCGGGACACCTTCCGCTTACAACCATTACGCAGTCGGCTGGGCCCACGCCATGGACACGCCTTATCAGTGGACCAAGCAGGTCGCCTCCCATTGGGGTGGCACCCGCAACGGGACCATCGTCCATTGGCCACGTGGGATCGAGGCCAAGGGCGAGGTCCGGGCCCATTTCCACCATGTGATCGACGTCGCCCCCACCATCCTGGAAGCCGCCAACCTGCCACACCCGGCATTCGTGAACGGCGTCCAGCAGGCTCCGCTCGAAGGGGTCTCGATGGCGTACTCGTTCGACGACGGTTCGGCACCGGACCGCCACGAGACCCAGTATTTCGAGATGTTCGTCAACCGTGGCATCTACCACAAGGGTTGGACCGCGGTCACCAGGCACTCGATCCCATGGATGGCGACTGAGATGCCTGCCTTCGACGACGACGTCTGGGAGCTCTACCGGCCGGAAGACTGGACCCAGGCCCACGACGTCTCTCACGATGAGCCTGCCCGACTGCGCGATCTGCAGCGCCTCTTCCTCATCGAGGCGGCGAAGTACAACGTGCTACCCCTAGACGACAGACGCTTCGAGCGATTCAACCCGGACCTGGCCGGACGCCCCAGCCTGGTGAGCGGCAACACGCAGGTCCTGTTCGGGAGCATGTCCAGGCTCTCCGAGAGTTCGCTCTTGGTGACGAAGAACAAGTCCCACTCGGTGACCGCGGACATTTCGGTCCCTGAAGGAGGAGCGAGAGGGGTGGTCATCTCCCAGGGTGGGCGGTTTGCCGGCTGGAGCCTCTATGTACACGAGGGACGTCTCGCCTACTGCTACAGCTGGTTCGGTCTGCAACTGTTCAAGGTGTACGGCGATGCGGCGATTTCGGGCGGCGACCATCAGGTCCGCATGGAATTCGCCTACGACGGTGGTGGGCTGGGCAAGGGCGGCACCGTGACCCTCTACGTCGATGGCAAGAAGACGGGTGAAGGACGCGTCGAGCACACCGTGCCCATGGTCTTCTCCGCCGATGAGACCGCCGACGTCGGGACCGATACGGCGACCCCGGTGAGTGATGACTACGGACCCAGGGACAGTCACTTCACCGGGAGGGTCAAATGGGTCCAGATCGACCTCGAGCAAAGCGCAGAAGACGTCGACCATCTCATCAGTCCGGATGAGCGGTACCGCATTGCCATGGCCCGCCAGTAGGCACCGGTCCACGGGGCTCGCGTTCAGACGGTGATCACCACTTTGCCTTGGGCTCGACCACCAGCCTGATAGCTGAGTGCCTCGGGCACCTCGGCCAGGGGGTACCGCCGATCGATGAGTGGCTCGAGCTTCCCGTCGAGCACGAGTCGTCCCAGGAACTCGAGGTCCTCTCGACGGCTGGGCCTCCACATGAAGATCCCCAGTCGCTTCGACCCCATCATCGAGACCAGACCGCCGAGGACAAGGGCGGCGAAGAACCCGGTCAGGGAGTGGGCGATTTGCACATATCGGCCGTTCGGAGCGAGGGAGCGCCGGTAGGCGAGAAACGAACGGCGAGCTGCGATATCGAGGATGAGGTCGTATGTCTCCCCGTTCCGGACGACGTCCTCGAGGGTGTAGTCGATGACATGATCGGCCCCGATCGATCGCAACATGTCTACCTTCCCGGTGTGGTCGACGGCAGTCACCTCGGCGCCGAAATTTCTGGCGATCTGGACGGCGAACGGGCCAACGCAACCGCCGGCGCCGACGATCAGCACCTTCTCGCCGGCTCGCACCGGCCCTTTCCCGAGGAGACCCTGGAGGGCCAGCACCGCTGAGTGCGGCATGGCCGCCGCCCGCTCGAAGTCGAGCCCGGCCGGTATCGGCGAGAAGACCCTCGCCGGCGCGACCACGTACTCGGCGAATGCTCCGTAGCGATGGGCGCTGAGGTCCCCCCAGACCCGGTCGCCTGACGAGAACTCGCTGACATCGTCACCGATCGACTCGATGGTGCCCGCCACGTCGAGCCCGAGCAGACGGTCTCTGGGCTTGCCGAGTCCGCTCATCAGCCGAACGACTTTGGGATACCCCTTCAGGTAGTCGAGGTCCGCAGTGTTGAGTGAGGTGCCTCGGACCCTGACCAGCACCTGGTCGTCGGCCGGGACGGGTCGATCGACCTCCTCGAGACGTAGCGTTTCGGGAGGTCCGTACTCGTCCCGAACGATCGCCTTCATCGTTCGGTTTACCCCGATCATCGAGAGGCCAATGCGTCCCGATGCTCTGCCCCGGGCTGACCGTCGCCACTCCGCCTCAGCACGAGGAAGTCGTCGACGCCATACCAACGATTGATCCTCTGATCCCTCGGCGAGAAGAGATGAATGACCTCGGTGCTCGAGACCACCCGGGGAGCGTCCACCTCATAGGTGCTCCCCTCGTGGATGATGGTGGCCGACCCCGCCGCCAACACGTTCTTCAGCCAGTCGGGCGTCGTCCCGTACGGGAGGGTGATGACGAAGCCGCCCTCGGTGGCCACGACGCCGACAGGCGTCTCGTAGTGAGTTCCCGATGAGCGCCCGACGTGGCGGATCACCGATGCGTAGGCGCCGGGCTGTCCGGCAACTCTCATGGCACGCCGGTTCCACAGAGCACGGTTGAGCCGGCGCACCGCACCCAGGACCGGTGTGTACTTCCTTCTCATCGACACGATGAGGGTGACCCAGAGTGCGCTGGCGAGGACCAAGAGACCCCCCACGACGATTCCAAGCCATCTCCAGATCTCCATTCCAATACTCCTCTCGTACGCTGTAAGGTACCCTAACGGTACGGCGTAAGGTTGTCAACCGATGTCAGGCGCAACGGGTAGACTTACCTTGTACGTCCCACGGACGAATGAAACGGATGGCAACAAAGACCGAGCCCAGAACCGAGCCGAGAGTTCCACTGAACCGGAACCGAGTGCTGGCCGCCGCCGTCGCCCTGGCCGACCACGACGGGATCAGAGCGCTCACCATGCGCAATCTCGCCTCCGAGTTGGGGGTGGAGGCCATGTCCCTCTACTACCACGTGGCCAACAAGGAGGAAGTTCTCGACGGCATCGTCGAGATGGTCGTGAACGAGATCAACCAGGAGGTGGGTCGGCTGGAATCGCCCGCCGCCGAGACCGATTGGAAGGGAGCGCTGCGTCAGCGGATCCTCACCGCCAGGCGCGTGCTGCTTCGTCACCCGTGGGCGCCGGCGATCATCGAGACCCGCACCACCATGAACCCCGACGTCCTCGACTACTACGACGCGCTGCTCGGATTGATGCGGGCGGGTGGCTTCTCCTACGACCTCGCCCATCACGCTCTCCATGCCCTGGGGAGCAGGGCGCTCGGGTTCACTCAGGAGTTGTTCGACCCCGACGACGCCAGCTCCGGCGATGCGGAGGCCGAGGCGATGATGGAGCAGATGGCGGCGCGCATCCCTCACCTGGTCGAGATGATGACGGAGATAAGCCACGACGACCCGGAATCGACCTTGGGCTGGTGTGACGACCAGTACGAGTTCGAGTTCGGTCTCGATCTGATCCTCGACGGTCTCGAAGCGGCGCGGCTCCAGACCTGAGCACTACGGGCC
>DATBIX010000003.1:0-58865 GCA_036556665.1 Acidimicrobiia bacterium | reverse complement strand
TTCCATGTCTACACACGGCTTGCCGACACGTTCGAGTTCGATATCCCTCCGGCGGAAGGGTTTGCCCAGGGGGCCGTGATGCTGCTCAAGCGGGGTTACGCCTAGGTCATCGACGGAGCAGGGTCGTGGAACGGGATGGCACCGTCCACATCGAATGGACGGGCGGGGCTCCACTACCGTTGGTCAGGTTGAGTGGGCGAGACACTCCGGCGGCCGGCATGGGGACCAACTCGTACTGTGGCCGGCGCGCCCAGACCACGGCATCTCCGACGAGAACAAGGAACCTCTGATGATCTTCGTTGCCATCTTCCTGGCCGTAATCGGGCTGATAATGGCGATCAGGAGATGGCCCGATCCGGCCCAGGACACCCTCTTCAACAGGATCGGTTGGGGCGGCGTCGGCGTCGCGGTGATCCTGGTCCTGATCTCGACGGTGACGATCGTCCCGCCAGGTGAAGTGGCAGTGCCTGTTCTCTTCGGCAGCGCCCAGGAACCACTCGAGGAGGGTTTTCACCTGAGGAATCCATTTGCATCTGTGCGGGCGCTCTCGGTGCGAACCCAGGAGTCGACCTACACCGACACGGTAGGAGAGGGAGAAGAGGCCGATCGCGCCGATGCGATCACCGCCGTGTCCCTGGAGAATGCGTCGGTGCGGGTGGAAATCACCATCCTCTGGCACCTGGTCGGCGCGGAGGCGTCCAACGTGTACCGCTCGATAGGCACCGGGTACCGGGAGGTGATCGTGCGGCCGGTGTCGCGGTCGGCGGTTCGAGACTGCGTCTCGAAGTACCGATTCGAACTGGCCCGGACCACACAGCGGCCCGAAGTGGAGCGCTGCATCGAAGAGTCACTCCTCGAGGACTTCGTGCCCCGCGGTCTGGCAGTCGACGGGGTCCAGTTGCGTGACATCGCTGCCACCCCCGAGCTCCAGGCGTCGATCGAAGCCAAGCTGCAGGCTGAACAGGACGCCCAGCGCGCCCAGTTTCGTCAGGATCAGGCTCGGATCGATGCCGAGACCAGGGTCATCACCGCCGGGGCGGAAGCGGAAGCGAACCGTCTCGTCGCCGAGTCGCTGACCTCTGACCTGCTCCAGCTCCGGATCGTGGAGGCGTTGAACGACAAGACCATCGTCTATCTGCTGGGGAGCGACGGCCCGACTCCGGTGATTCCGCTGCCGACCCCGGAGGAGCCCGCCGGCCCGTAGACGCTTGGTGAGGCCACCTCCCCAGCCCGGTCAGCGCCCCGCTGTCAGCCAGCCCGGCTCGGGATCGCCGAACATGTCGAGCAGGTAGTCACGTGACGCCTCGACCGCCCGGCGCGGCGCATCGAGGGACGCCTTCAGCTTGAAGTCCTCCTTGAGGACCTCGCCGTCGACGAGGACGGTTTTCACGTTGGAGACGTCCGCGGCGCAGACCACCGCACCTACCGGGTCGATGATCGGTGCCACGTTCACAGCGGACCCGTCGATTATCACGACATCCGCCTTCTTCCCTGGTGTGAGCGACCCGGTGCGATCGGCGATCCCTGCCACCTCGGCACCACCGATGGTGGCCCAGGAAAGCGTCTCACGCGCAGTGATGAGACCGGGCGATGCCTCCAGGCCATCGAGGTCGTCGTCCCAGGCCGCCTGGTGCTTGCGACCGCGCTCGGAGCCGAAGACCGCATGCATCTGGGTGAACTGGTCGGCCGATGCGGTGGTCGCAACGTCCGAAGAAAGCCCGATCGGGATGTCGTACTCGACTGCGGTGACCGCCGGCGCCCACCCGTGCCCCATCTGGATTTCGATCTGCGGGGCAAAGCTGACGTTCCCTCCCGAATCGCGGACGAGCCCCCACTCCTCGTCGGTGAAGTGCGAGGCGTGGACGTAGGTCGTGCCGGGGTAGAGGAGGTCCATCTCGCGCAGCGCGCTGATCTGGCCCTTGGTGTATCCGAACCGGTCCATGGCGACGTGGACCGTGATATTGATGCCAAGCTCCTTGGCCAGCTCCCAGTCATGACGCACGACCTCGGGCTTGCAGAATCCGGGTCCTCGTGTGGCCAGGCCCATGGTGACTCGACCCTGGTCCGAGCTGAAGTACTGCGAGCGGAGACGCCGCGCCTCGTCACCGTCCGAGGTGAGCACGCTGCCGGCGTAGTCGGGGCCGAACCACCAGTCGACGAGCGACGTGTTGGGGAAGCCGTATGCGAACACGGATCTGATGCCGGTCTCTTTCAGCGCCGCCACCGAGGCGTCGGCGTGCGCCGGGGTGTTCATGATGTGAGCCCAGTCGACCAGAGTGGTGATGCCGGCATTGATGCACTCGAGCGCCCCCCACTGGGTGGCCGAGTGGACATCCTCTGGCCGGTAGTGAGGGGCGAACTTGTCGAGGATCGCGCCGAAGTAGGTGATGAGGGCGAAGTCTGGGGCACAGGTTCGGATGCACGTCTCCCAGGTGTGGCGATGGGTGTCGATGAAACCGGGGATGACGATGTCACCGGTCGCATCGATGACCCGTGCGCCGTCCGCCGGCAAATCGCTGCCGATGGCGGCGATCTTGTCGTCCTCGATCAGCACGTCGGCTTTCGGCATCTCGCCGAGCCCAGGGTCCTGGGTCAGGACGATCCCGCCGCTGATGAGCATTCGGTCAGTCACAGGTCAGCTCCTTTTCTCCCTGCCGATCCTACGTTCCGGCGCTTCGAGCAGTTGCCCCGGGCGTGTGGGCCGGCAGTCGCTGTTGCAGAAAGTGTCAGCCCGAACAATGGTTAGCGTGCGATGAGCGTGATCCACTGGCTTCTCGACGGCGACCCGGCCATTCGCTGGCAGGTGCTGCGCGATCTCGAGAATGCCTCGCCCGACGACGTCGCGACCGAACAGGCCCGGGTCGAGCATGAGGGCTGGGGCGCGCGCCTCTTGGCGCTCGAAGGTCCCGACGGGTTGTGGGAGGGCGGGGCCTGCTTCCCGGCGTCCTACACCGGCGGTGAACCTGGCCAGCCCTGGACGGCCACGATGCACACGCTGCAGACACTGGAGCTCCTCGGGCTCGACCCGGCGTCGGAATCCGCTCGCCGGGCGATCACTCGGGTCGCGGAGAACGGACGCTGGGAGCATGCCGGGCAGCGCTACTTCGACGGTGAGGTCGAGCCGTGCATCAACGGCCGGACGATTGAGACCGGGGCGTACTTCGGCGTCGATGTCGCTGCCATCGTCGAGAGGCTCCTTGGTGAACGACTGGAGGATGGCGGCTGGAACTGTGAGGCTGAGACAGGTTCCCTGCGCTCCTCGTTCGACACCACGATCAACGTGCTCGACGGGCTGGTCGAGTTCGAGCGAGCGACTGGCGGCTCCGCCGAGGTGAGCGCGGCCCGGCGCAGTGGTGAGGAGTACCTACTCGAGCGAGGCCTGTTCCGTGGCAAGAGCTCCGGCGAGGTCGTCGACCGGGCATATCTCGACTTCGCCTTCCCCTACTACTGGCGCTACGACGTTCTGCGCGCCCTCGACTATTTTCGCAAGGCGGGCGCGCACCCCGATCCCCGGATGGAGGAGGCTGTGGAGGTCGTCCGGTCGAAGCGCCGACCCGACGGCCGGTGGCTGCTCGACCGGATCCACCCGGGTCGCGTTCATTTCGATCTGGAGGGCGAGGTGGGAACGCCGAGTCGCTGGAACACTCTCCGCGCTCTCCGAGTGCTCGACTGGTGGGAGGGCAACATCTCGACCGAGACGGTGCCGGGTCACTGAGAGCGACAGCGGTTGGTGTCCCCCGCGGAAGGTGGCCAGAGGATGCGAGTAGCGTCTAGGGCTATGGACGAAGAACGGAAGATGCCCACCGCCAGGGACATCTGGAGACTCGCACTGGCGCTCATCGGGGTCATCGCGATCATCCAAGAGCTTCGCAAGCCGAAGGACGAGAGAACGTGGCACGGAAAGGTCGCCGACTTCGTGCCGTACGACTTTCGTATGCCGACAATCGGACGGGTGCGGAGCACCTACTGGGACCCCGAGGGCCCGATCATCTCGGGCAAGGTGTTCGGTGTCGGCTGGGCGCCCAACCTCGGGGCGCTGACCAGGATGGTCGGCAATTGGCGGGCCAGGGAGGATACGAAGAACGAAACTTCCGAGCCCTAGAGGATCTGGCTCGGGTCATGGTGGACTCATGGAACAGCGTGGTCTAGGCGCATCCGACCTTGCCGTGAGTGTCTTTGGGTTGGGGACCATGACCTTCGGGCACGAATCGGACGAGCCCACCTCCCACGCCCTCCTCGACCACTACGTGGAGGCGGGGGGCAACCTCATCGACACGGCCGACGTCTACAGCCGAGGCGTGTCCGAGGAGATCATCGGACGCTGGTTGAGGGCCCGAGGCGGACCTGCAGATCTCATCATCGCCACCAAAGCCCGATTCGCAACGGGCGATGGCGCGGACGACGTCGGTGCCGGGCGCGCCCACCTCGAGAAGGCTCTCGAATCGAGCCTTCGTCGCCTCGGCCTGGAACGAATCGACCTGTATCAAATCCATGCCTGGGATCCGACCACGCCCATCGAGGAGACTCTGGAGACACTCAACGACTTCGTCGAGGCGGGAAAAATCGGGGCGATCGGTGTCTCCAACTTCCTCGCCTGGCAGGTGGAGAGAGCGGTTCTCGTCGCCGCCCGCGAAGGGTGGGCGGCCATCGTTGCGGTGCAACCCCAATACAACCTGCTCAGTCGTGACATCGAGCTGGAGCTGATTCCGGTCTGCCTCGACGAGGAGATTGGCATTCTCCCTTGGTCCCCACTCGGCGGAGGTTGGTTGACCGGCAAGTACGGCAGGGACACCCTGCCCAAAGGCGAGTCTCGTCTCGGCGAGGATCCCGACCGCGGTGTCGAGGCCTATCCGCTTCGGAACGTCGATCGGACTTGGCGAATCCTGGACACTGTCCGATCGATTGCCGACGATCGCGGAGCGACCATGAGTCAGGTGGCACTCAACTGGCTGCGGATGCGGCCCGGTGTCAGCTCGGTCCTGCTCGGCTGTCGCAATGTGTTTCAACTCGAGGACAACCTCGCCGCTCTCACCTGGGACTTGTCACCCGAGGAGATGGGGAAGCTGGACCTGGTGAGCGCACCCGGCATCCCGACCTATCCGCACGGGTTCCTCGAAGTGGAGGCCGGCGTCGACATCTGGGAGCGTCTCGTCACGAGAGCCGATCGTCCGTACTGATCGCCCTCGGTCCCTGCTCATACGGGGCCTAGGGCGGCTGAGGGGGAGACCCCGCTCGATCATCTCGGCAGGCCCTTGACTTCGGAGTCGCCCGTCCCCATCTATCTTTCCAACCTCGGAAAGGACCCATGACAGGACACGGCTCCCGTCGGGCCAGGATCGCGAGGATCACCCCGCCCAAGCTGCTGACGCTGGACCAGAGCCGTGGGCGCAGCGCCACCTGGCTCGAGCTGTTCTACGACCTGGCCTTCGTCGTGGTGGTGGCGGTGCTCGGGCAACGGCTCCACGATGACATCTCCTGGTCGGGGCTGGCCTCGTTCGGCGGCTACTTCGCCCTGCTCTGGTGGCTATGGGCGAGTCACACCTTCTACGCCGACAGATACGACACGGACGACCTCGTCTACCGGCTCCTGGCCATGGCTCAGATGCTCGCAGTGTTGGTCATCGCCGCGGCCCTCACCGCCGGCCCGGCCGAGTCCACGGTGGCATTCTCGGCGGGATACGCCGCGGCTCGGCTGGTCCTCCTCGCCATGTACGTCAGGGTCTACCGCCATGTCACCGAAACCCGTCGCCTGGTTGGGGGCTACCTGGTCGGATTCGGGCTCGCCGCGGCCGTATGGAGTGCATCGATTCTCGCCCCTGAGCCCGCACGGTTCGCCTTGTGGGCGGTGGCACTCACCATCGACCTGGCCACGCCCTGGTTGATGCGCCGCCAGCAGGCGGAGGTGCCGCTCGACGTCTCGCACCTCCCGGAGCGATTCGGCCTGTTCACCATCCTCGTCCTTGGTGAGTCGTTGGCGGCTGTGATGGCCGGGCTCGCGGAGCTCGACTGGTCGTGGGCCCCGGTTCTGGGTGTCGCTCTCGGGGTCGGGTTGACGACCACGTTGTGGTGGCTGTATTTCGACAACGCCGAGGGAAGCGTGGTACGGAGACGGGACACCGACCTCCGGACCTGGCGGCCCACCGCCTGGATCTATGCCCATTTCCCCCTTGCCGCCGCCCTGGCCGCCATGGGGGTGGCGCTGGAGCATGCCGTGGCCGAAGTTGGCCGTGGGGGGATGGAGCCAGGTCATCGTTGGCTCCTGGTCGGGGCGGTGATCGTCGCCCTGAGCGCCATGGCGCTGATCCAGCTGGCCTCGCTGATTCACCAAAAGGGCTCGTTGAACCGGGCGATCTCGATGAACCGAGTGGCCGCTCTCCCCATCCTCCTCGTGATCGGTGTCCTGGAGCCCGGGTCGCTGGTGGTCGTGCTCGCGGTTCTCGGTGTCTGCGTCGCCGTCCTCATCGCCGACATGAGGGCCTGGAATCGTGCGGACGAAATCGGATAGCCCAGGACGGATGCCCGCAGCGGAAGGCGGGTTCAGGCGTTCAAAGAGGCAATCGACTCCGGGTCGAGCTCGCCCTCCGCATGTTTCCAGCACACCTCGATCTCCCGGTCTTCGCCGCTGCCGAGCACGATCCAGCGGCTGGCCACACTCGGCGCCGTGCAGCCCGCGATGACGCAGAAGCCGGGCGGGTTGAGATGGGTCCTGTCTTCCAGGGATTCGTGCTCGCTCATGACCCCGGAGCATATGCCACGTCGAGGTGTCACAGCCGGTCGTCGTGCTGGGTGAAAGACGACCGACGTTTCTTCCTAGTCTCCGGTAGGTGAGTGTCTCCCCGCAGCCATACCTGCCTCGCATGGTTCGATATTGGGACGAGGACGCACCAGGTGAGTTGCACCGGTCGGTCAACGGGTCGATGGTGCTCGTCGACGTCTCCGGGTTCACCAGGATGTCAGAACGGCTCGCCCGCCGCGGCCGGGTTGGCGCCGAAGAGGTCACGGAGGTCATTGGCACCACCTTCGGAGCCTTGCTCCCTGCGGCATACGCCTACGGAGCCAACCTGCTCAAGTTCGGTGGTGATGCCCTTCTCCTCCTCTTCACCGAGGACGGTCATCAGCTCCGAGCCTGTGCCGCTGCACTGGCAATGCAGCTGACGATGGACGAGGTCGGTGTCTGTGAGACCTCGGCCGGGAAGGTCACGCTGCGGATGTCGGTCGGGATCCACGGCGGTGAGTTCGACTTCTTCCTGGTCGGTGGTTCGCACCGCGAGTTGATCGTTGCCGGGCCTTCAGCCACCCGCACCGTGCAGATGGAGTCCGCTGCCAACGCCGGCCAGATCCTCCTCAGCCCCGAGACGGCCGCGGCGCTGCCCGGACCCAATCGGGGACGGTCCCAGGGCCCAGGAATCCTGCTCAGAGGCATGGTCGAGGCGGAACAGTTGGAGTTTCGGGCCGCCACGTCACCGACCGGGGAGCTGGCGCAGTTCGTCCCCATCGCTCTCTGCCAGCTCTTGCTAGGCGGTGAGGTCGAACCGGAGCATCGCCCGGCGACGGTGGCATTCCTCCGTTTCCAAGGGTTCGACACCCTGATCGAAGATGAGGGATGCGAAGTCGCCGCCAATCGCCTCGACGCATTGGTGCGCGACGTGCAGGGCGCCGTCGACCAACGTGGGGTCACTTTTCTCGGCACCGACATCGCTGCCGATGGGGGAAAGATCATCCTGACTGCCGGTGTCCCTTCCACCATCGGGAACGACGAAGAGCAGATGCTGCTCGCAATTCGCCAGGTCCTGTCTGCAGATCCGGACATCAGTGTCTCGGTGGGGATCAACTGGGGGTCGGTCTTCGCCGGTGAGATCGGCACCCCTTACCGTCGCACCTACACCGTCATGGGGGACACGGTGAACCTGGCGGCTCGCCTGATGGCGAAGGCACCGCCCGGTGAGGTCTACGCCACCCCGGGAGTATTGGAGGGCTCACGAACCACCTTCGAGACGACCAGCCTTGAGCCGTTCCTGGTCAAGGGCAAGAAGCTCCCGGTTGAGGCCGTCTCGGTCGGCAACCCGATGGGGAGCAGGTCTGCCCAACCAGGCACCAGGCTTCCCTTGATCGGGCGGGAGGATGAGCTGGCCCGAATCGCCGCCGCCTGGGAGGCGGTGCTGGCCGGCAGGGGGCATGTGGTGGAGATCTCGGCCGAGCCCGGGATGGGAAAGAGCCGGCTGCTCGAGGAGTTCCTGATGACGGCCAGCCCCGACAAGCTGGTCACGGCGGAGTGCCGTCTCTATCAAGCCGCCACAGCCTTCTTCCCTTTCCGGGCATTGCTCAGGGAAGCATGGGAGTTGGTCGACCTCAGCGCCGGAGAGTCTGAGAAGAGACTGATCGATCTCGTCCAGACCGCCAGACCCGAGCTGAACCCGTGGCTGTCCCTGATCGCCCTCCCCCTGGGACTCGAGATCCCCGAGTCGGTCGAGGTCGCCCAGATGGAGGATGAGTTCCGCCCCGCCCGCACCCTGGCCGCCATCGATGCCTTGCTCGAGGCGACCGTCACCGTCCCGACGGTTTTCGTGATCGAAGACACCCACTGGATGGACGAACCGTCACGAGAGTTGCTCGGCGGCCTTCTCGACACTGTCGGCGAGCGTCCCTGGCTGATCATCCTCACCCGGCGTCCCGGGGACGACGGATTCGTCGCCGGTGCCGCTCCCCAGGTCACCACGATTCGGCTGCAACCGCTGGGCGTCGATCAGGCCAAGGATCTCATTCACCGGGCTACCGCGGCGTCGCCCTTGCCCCCACAGCAAGTGGACCAGCTGGCGCGCCAAGCGCAGGGTCATCCCCTATTCCTCGTCGAACTGCTTCAGACCCTGCGCAGCAGCGGATCCCTCGAGGAGATCCCCCAGTCGGTGGAGGCGCTGATCGGGGCTCGCATCGACACCTTGCCGCTGGCCGACAGGAACATCCTTCGTCGGGTCTCCGTCCTCGGCGCAGGATTCAGTCTCGAGCACACGGCGGCGGTGCTCGGCTCCGAAGGGCAGGACCCACTGCGGGAAACGAGAACGATCAAGAGGCTTTCCGACTTCCTGTCGGTCGACCAGTCGGGCTGGGTCCAGTTCCACCACGCTCTGATCCGGGACGTGGCATACGCCGGGCTCCCGTTTCGGACCCGGCAAGACCTGCACGGCCGCGTCGGCGATTCGATCTTCGCCGACTGTGATGGCCGGCCCGAGGATGTCGCCGAGCTCTTGTCGCTCCACTACTTCCACGCGACGAGATGGAGCCGCTCCTGGCTCTTCTCCCAGATGGCCGGTGATCGGGCCAAGGAGATCTACGCAAATCACGAAGCAGAGGTCTTCTACGAGCGGGCGCTGCAGTCGGCGGCACGGCTCGACTGGGTCGGACGATCCGATCGGGCGAGAGTGCTGACAGATCTGGCCAGGGTCCAGTACGAGGCGGGGTCGTACGACAAGGCGATGGCCTCCCTGCGTGCCGCGATCAGGCTTCTTCCCGACGACCCGGTGGCCCATGCCGACCTGCGGCTCGACCTGGCGCGGACGTACCAGAGGATGGGTGCACTGTCGCTGGCGTTGCGTGAGACCGCCCTCGGACTGAGAAGCGTCGAGGAGGAGGAGAGCGTCGAGGCTCGGAGATCCGCCGCCCGATTGCGCAGTGTTCGCGCCGGTCTCCTTCTCGATCAGCTCCGACCCCGAATGGCGCTGAAGGTGGGATTGCAGGCAGTCGAGGAGGCGGAGGGGAGTGGTGACCCGGGAGCGCTGGCACGGGCCTACACCAACATCGACGAGGCCTACCAGATATTGGGGAGACGGGACCAGGCGGTCCACGAGGAGAAGGCCCTGGAGATATTCGAGGAGCTCGGTGACCTCCGCAACGTGGCCACCCTCGCCATCAACCTCGGGGTGCAGGCGTACTCCGACGGGCACTGGGACGACGCGGTCGCGCTCTACTCCAAGGCCCAGGAGGTGAGCCGTCGCAGTGGGAACGCTCCGGCCGAGTCCGCCGCCGCGGTCAATCTCGGTGAGGTCCTGATCAGTCGCGGGAATCTCGATGGGGCGGAGACAGTGCTCCACGAAGCGCGTCGGGTATTGCGGGGACAGAAGATCATCGGGTTCGCCCTCTTCGCTGAAACCCAACTGGCTCGTCTGACCATGGAACGGGGTGACGTCGATGCCGCGGTGCTCGCCTTGACCGGGATCATCGACGAGGCGAACCGGACCGGTCAGGAGCGCTTCGCCGTAGATGCCTCGGTGTATCTGGCCGATGCCTTGACCCGGTCCGGGAACCCCGAATCTGCTCTCGAGGTCATCGAGACAGCACTGATGCTGGCTGGGGAGGACGCCGTCTTCTATCAGGTGCCGCTGGAACGGCTCCGGGCGGCGGCCTTGATCGCCATGGCCCGGCCCGAGGATGCGCTGGCTCATCTCGAGCCGGCGCTGGTCAGCGCCCGCGATCAGGGCCTCACCTATGAGGAGGCCCTGATCCTCCTGCTAGAGGTTGAAATCGGCATCGACGATGGGGAGCTGCTGGAGGAGGCGCATCGCCTCTTTGCCGATCTGGGGGCCGTCCAGCCTCAGTTGCGCCACCGTCTTCCATCGGCGATGTTGTAGACGACGTTCACCTCGACGAAGTCCCCGAACAGGGTCACAACGCTGGTCGCCTCGATCAGACACGAGGTGTGCACCGGCTCACCCTCTGGTGCCGGAGGCAGCACGGTTGCCGGGTCGAGCGAAGCCGGCAGGGCGGCCCCAACGCGAGGATCGATGAGGCACCATGGCATCACTCGCTCTCCAGCTCCGACATGGTCGTCGTAGCTGAGGGTTCGGAACTGATCTTCGCCGGGCACCGCGGGTGGGTCGTCGAAGGTCCAGGTGATCACCTCGAGGAACTGGGCGACAGCCGATCCATCGACCGGGGCAGTCACGAAATCGACGAAGAGGCGGCCCTCCTCCACTCCCGACTCGAAGTCGAACAGCAGCCCGTCCTCCGGTCCCTTGCACCCGGTGACGGCATCATTCCCCCGAGTGATCTGGGTGGTGGCGTCACCCTCGCCCAGATTGACCGTGTCGCCACAGTCGATCTCACCATCGAACAGCCCGACCACCTTGAACAGAGTGTCGCTGGTACCAAGGCTGGTTCCCAGCGGTCCGGGAGCGGCGCCGTTGAAGCCGCCTTCCAGGGACACTGCGGCACTCTTGCCCTTGTACGACGAAGAGATTGGCTTGATGACGATGGTGTCGAACACACCGTCGATCTGGAACGACTGCCAGTGCCCGGCGCCGGGGTCGTCGCTCGGGTCGAACCAGAGGATGGCACGCTCGTTGTCGCTCTTTCCGGAGTCCGGACCGCAGTCGGACCCACCGGTGCACGGGACGGTCACCTTGTCGACAAACAGCCCGTCCCTGCGTAGTTCGAGCTCGGCGCTGCCGTTGTACTTGAACCCGAGGTCGATCTCGGCGTAGCCCAGGGTCGTATCGGCTATCGCTCCCGCCACACCGATGGTCAACTTCTGGCCCAGGTCTTTGTTGATTCGGGCGCACGGCTCGCCCGTTCCCTCGAACTTCTGGCCGACACCGATGCGATGGTCCTTGAGACCGGGGAAAGGCATCTTGCTCGAGTGGGAGCTCGAGCCGACCAGCGACACCAGTGAGTCCCCGGAGCTCGCCAGCTTGCAGTTCGTCTCCGAGAGGGTCTGGGTCAGGTCGGGGCCGGTGGAAGGGTCGAAGACGAACCTGTCCCCGTCCGAGTTCAGGTGGAGACGGAGGACTCCCACCTCGCCGGTGACCGGGCCCTGGCCCAACGCCGGGATCACCAGCAGCGAAACCGCGACCATCACACCGACGATGCCGGCGAGCGGCCAGCGCAGACTTCTTCTCATTGTGCCTCCTGATCGCCTCGAACCACGAGCAGACGTGTCACCCTCGGGCCCCACGCTTCTCCTTCCCGTCGGCGCGACCCTACCCCTTCCAAACCGGGCTGAGTTCACGCGAGACGTGAGGGCGATATCCGTTCGGTGGTAGCGCACATGTCGGTTGTGCGCCGTGGCTCCTGGCTTCGCGATGATTCGGCTGTGTGAATCTCGAGTACCCCGACCCGGAGCTTCAATCCGCCGACGCACATCTGAGGAAATGGAGTATGGGTGACCTCGGCTGCGTCGAGGCCGCCAGCACCGATCCTGAGATCCCGCGCGGGACGACGGTGCCAGCTCAGTACACCGACGACGAAGGTCGAGCTTGGATCAAACGGAACTGGTCGAGGCAAACGAGTGGACAGGGCCTTTCGCTGGCTGTGACAGACCCCAATACCGATGAGGCAAAAGGGCTGGTCTACCTCGGCCTCGGACGCGTGGAGGGACATTGCGAACTCGGCTATTGGCTGATCCCCAGCGCGCGCGGGCAAGGTCTGGGGACCGCGGCCATTCGTCTCGTGAGTGGATGGGTGCTGAGCGACACCGGGGTCTATCGACTCGCTGCCCACGTCGAGCCGCACAACCTCGCCTCTTGCGCCCTGTTGCGCAAATGCGGTTTCACGGAAGAAGGGCTTCTTCGGTCATACCTTCGATTCGACGACGGGGTATTCGACGCTCTCTCCTTCTCGCTTCTTGCCGGCGACCTGCGCTGAGTGTCACTAGATCGCCATTGGTCGATCACCGCCTATCGGGGTGTCGCCAGTCTGCAGAAGCACAGCGGTCTCGATGACGACCGATTGCGAACGCGTGGGTTCCGATCGGTCCAGATGTCAGGTGACGGCACGCCGACTTTCGGTGAGGCGTCCCGTCTCACTGCACAACTCGGCAAGACTCGCCAGGGAGTCGTCGTCCAGTTCGCCGGTGCGAACACGCCACTCCCAGTTGCCGCTGGTCGTCCCGGGCGTGTTCATCCTCGCCTCGGCGCCGAGCCCGAGGATGTCCTGGACCGGGAACACCGATGTCCTCGCCCGGGAGCGACCG
This sequence comes from Acidimicrobiia bacterium, assembly GCA_036556665.1. Lineage (GTDB taxonomy): Bacteria > Actinomycetota > Acidimicrobiia > Spongiisociales > ZC4RG35 > JARDZU01. Next base: position 45,904 of record DATBIX010000003.1, on the reverse strand, counting down.
ACCATCTCCACCAGCCCCCACGGGATCCTGCCGTTCACTGCCCGATAGAGGGACTTGCGACCGCGGCCCAGGCTCTTCATCCGATGCTGAGGGTTGCCTTCCCAGAACCATCCCATGGTGGTGTTGTTGTCGTGGGTCCCGGTGTAGGCCCATACGTTCTCCGGAAAGCTGTCGGGATGATGGATCTCCGAATCCGGGGCCTGGTCGAATCCGAACTGGGCGACTCTGATCCCGGGCAGACCGAAGTCGTCCCTCAGGGCGATGACATCTTCGGTGATCACTCCTAGGTCCTCCGCGATGATCGGCAGCGCACCCACCTCGTCTCGAATCGCCTCGAGCAGGGACGCTCCCGGGCCGGGAAGCCAGCGTCCGTTGACGGCGGTCGGCTCGGACGCCGGGATCGCCCAATAGCCCGCGATTCCCCTGAAGTGGTCGATGCGGAGCCAGTCGAACATGGACAGGGCGTGACGCACCCTTGCCCGCCACCACGAGAAGTCGCGCGAGGCCATCTCCTCCCAATCGAAGACCGGGTTGCCCCATCGCTGACCGGTCTCCGAGAAGTAGTCGGGAGGGACGCCGGCGACCAGCGTCGGCTTCCCCTCGTCGTCGAGGAGGAACTGGTCGGGTTCGGCCCAGACATCAGCCGAGTCGGACGCCACGTAGAGAGGCAGGTCGCCGACCATCTCGACACCGACCTCCCGACATGCGGCTCGCAGCAGCCGCCATTGCTCGAAGAAGAGAAACTGGATGACTCGATTCGTCTCGACAGCCGCATCGAGATCTCTCTCCGCTCGTGTCAGAGCCGCTGGCTCGCGTCGGGCGAATTCGGGCTCCCAGTCGTTCCACGGTCGGCCGCCGTGGGCGTCTTTGAGGGCGGTGTAGAGAGAATGGTCGTCGAGCCAGCGCGGCCCCTCCCTCTCCTTGAAGTCGGTGAACCGCTCGTGCTGAGCCGGGTCGATCCTCCGCTGAAACGCTCCGGCCGCCCTCGACAGCAAGGCGAGCTTCTTGGGGTAGACCGCGCCGTAGTCGATTCGAGTGTCTTCACGCATCGCGATTCCGTCGAGGTCAGCGCCGTCGACCAGACCCGATTCGAGGAGGAGGCGGGGGCTGATCAGCAGTGGGTTGCCGGCGAAGGTGGACAGCGACGAGTAAGGCGAATTGCCGAATCCGGTCGGTCCCACCGGGAGGACCTGCCAATACCGCTGACCGGCCTCGGCGATCTGGGTCGCGAACGCATGGGCCTCGAGCCCGAGGTCGCCGATCCCGAAACGACCCGGTAGCGACGTCACATGCAGCAGCAGCCCGCTGGAACGCTGAGATTGGAGGGCCGCCTGCCCGGAGGCTCCTCGTTCGGGGGTGCTGCCCACGGGATCATGCAAGCAGGCAGACCATTTTCGAATGTCTCTGGCCATCGAGGCCTTCTTCGAGACTCATCTCAAGTGAGATCGTGGCTGAAATGAGCAGGGGTCGGGAAGATCACTCGCTCGACGACTCGATCGGATGCTGCCTAAGAGCCTCGGCCCGCCGGCATGGTCGATCCAGGATCATGCATCCCCAGATCGCCCCTGTGGCCGGTAACGCTCGATGGTCTCCGAGCTGACCCGCTTCAGTTGCTCGTCGCCGAATGGGGCCAGCCGCTGCCAGGCCTCGTCGAGGGTCTCTTCGACGCTCCGCCGGCCCTCCTGGGCGACGAAATGCTGCTCGAAGTCTCCGGCGAAAGCGAGGAAGGAGCTGTCCTCTTCGGAGAGGCTGGCCTCGCCGATGATGGCCACGAGACGCCGCAGCTCACGGCCTCGGGCATAGAAGGCGTAGAGCTGGCCGGCCACCTCGCGGTGGTCGCCCCGGGTCTTCCCCTCGCCGATGCCAGCGTTCATGAGACGGGACAGGGAGGGGAGCACGTCGACGGGCGGGCTCACCCCTCGCCGGTGTAGCTCCCGGGACAGGACGATCTGGCCTTCGGTGATATACCCGGACAGGTCGGGGATGGGGTGGGTGATGTCGTCGTCGGGCATGGAGACGATGACCAGCTGGGTGATCGACCCGGCATGATCGCGTAGACGTCCGGCCCGCTCGTAGACGGAGGCCAGATCGGTGTACATGTATCCCGGATAGCCGCGGCGGCCCGGCACCTCCTCCCGTGCCGTGGCCACCTCCCGCAGCGCTTCGCAGTAGTTGGTCATGTCGGTGAGGATCACCAGGACGTGCATGTCCCGGGCGAAGGCCAGGTACTCGGCGGTGGTCAGGGCCATGCGCGGGGTGAGCAGGCGCTCGATGGTCGGGTCGTCGGCCAGGTTGAGGAACAGCACGGTCCGGTCCAACTGACCCGACTCCTCGAGACGGGTGCGGAAGAAGCTGGCCTCCCGATGGGTGATCCCCATGGCGGCCAGCACCACGACGAACCCACGCTCGTCGTCGCCAACCACCCGAGCTCCGGCGGCAATGTCGGCGACGAGCTCGGCGCCGGGAAGCCCGAACCCGGAGAAGATCGGCAGCTTCTGACCCCGCAGCAGTGTGTTCATTCCATCGATGGCCGAGATCCCGGTCTCGATGAAGTCGGAAGGGTAGGCACGGGCCGCCGGATTGATGGGAAGTCCATTGACGTCCCAGAAGGCCTCGGGCATCACCGGCGGGCCTCCATCGATCGGGGCGCCACTCCCGTCGAGCATCCGCCCCAGCAGGTCCATGCCGACTCCGAGCCGGGCCGCGTCCCCGCCCAGCCGGACCCGGGTTGTGGCCACGTCCAGGCCTCGGGTGCCGGCGAACACCTCGACGACGGCCCGGCCCCGGTCCACTTCCAGCACCTGGCCTCCCCGCCGCTCCCCATCTGGGGCCACGACCTCGACCACCTCCCCGAAATGGACACCTTCCGCCCGCTCGATGAAGAGGAGTGGGCCGGAGACGTAGGTGATCGTCTGGAACTCGGTTGTGTGGAGACCACGACGGAGGGCATACCGCCCGGTCACGAAGCACCCACCTCGGCCTCGAGCCGTTCGATCAGCGCCTCGGACCGATCCGCCGCCTCGGCGTGAGGCCACGACCTCATGCGTCCCATCTCGCCGACCACGCCCATACCCATCACCTTCTCCACCGGGGTGTCGGCGGCGACCGCCTTCACCGCCAGGTCGTGGAAGCGGCGGATGACGCGGAGCATGTCCAACTGCTTGTTCAGGGGGCAGAACGCGTCGACCGGGTCGTAGGCCGACTGTTGGAGAAAGTCCTCGTGGACGAGACGGGCCACGGCAAAGGTGATTCGCTCCTCGGGGGCCAGCACATCGGTGCCGAGCAACTGGACGATGTCCTCCAACTCCTCGGCCCGGCCCAACAGCCCTTGAACCCAGACCACGTGCTCGCTCCACGACGGGTCGACCTGTCGGTCGAACCATCCGGCGGTGTCGTACAGGGAGTAGCTACGGGTCCAGTGGATGGCGGGGAAATGGCGCCCACGGGCCAGCTCGGCATCCAAGGCCCAGAAGGTGCCGGCGAGACGGAGGGAGTACTGGGTGACCGGCTCGGAGAAGTCCCCGCCGGGCGGGGACACCGCTCCTACCACGGTCACCGAGCCCCGCCGCTCATCGGCGCCGAGGGCGACCACCGCCCCCGACCGCTCGTAGAACTCGGCGAGACGGGAGGGCAGATAAGCGGGATAGCCCTCCTCACCGGGCATCTCCTCGAGCCGGCTGGACACCTCACGCAACGCCTCCCCCCAGCGGCTAGTCGAGTCGGCGAGCAGGGCCACGTCGTAACCCTGGTCGCGGAAGTACTCGCCGATGGTGATCCCGGTGTAGATGCTCGCCTCTCGCGCCGCCACCGGCATGTTCGAGGTGTTGGCGATGATCACGGTTCGTTCGATGAGTGCGGCTCCGGTGGCCGGATCGGTGAGCCGGGGGAACTCCTCGAGCACTTCGGCCAGCTCGTTTCCCCGCTCCCCGCACCCGATGAAGATGACGATGTCCGCGTCGGCGTATTTGGCCAGGGTCTGCTCGTGCACCGTCTTGCCGGTGCCGAAACCCCCGGGGATGGTGGCGCTCCCTCCCTTGGCCACTGGGAACAGGACGTCCACGACCCGCTGTCCGGTGACCAGGGGCTCGGTGGGATCGAGGCGACCGGCGACCGGACGACGCCTACGCACCGGCCAACGGGTGAGCATCGTCAGCGGCTCCTCCCCGTCGTCGAGCCAAACCACCGGATCCGTGACTGTGGCCTCCGCCTCACCGACTCGAACCACCTTCCCGCCCCGACCCGGTGGGACCAGGATGCGGTGCTCGACGGCAACGGTCTCGGACACGGTGAGCAGGATGTCGCCTTCCGTGACCTGGTTGCCAGGCTCCACCCGATAGGCGAGAGGCCAACGGCGGTCCCTGGGCAGGCCCGGCAGGTCCATGCCACGCCGGACGAAAGGCTCGGTGACCGGGCCGCCAGGCTTTCCGGCCATTACCGGGAGCGGACGCTGCACCCCGTCGAAGATGGCTCCGATCAGCCCCGGTCCCAACTCGACGCTGAGCGGGGCCCCGGTGTCGACCACGGTGGAGCCGACCCTGAGCCCGGAGGTCTCCTCGTACACCTGGATCACCGTCTGATCGCCTACGAGCCGGATCACCTCCCCGACCAGACCACGACGTCCCACCCGGACCAGGCTGTAGAGGCGGGCCCGTTCGAGGCCTTCGGCTACCACCACCGGTCCGGCCACCCGGACCACCCGACCCATTTCAGCGCTCATGGCTGCTCCCTCGACCCGAACGTGATCTGATACCCGACCGCCCGCGTGAGCAGTTCGGTGATACGGGCCAGCCGCGTCTCCCCGCTCACGTCGCGCAGACCGGCGGGAAGCGCGACCACCACGGGCGACAAGGAGTATCGGCTCCGCTCGACGGTGTCGGGGTCGAACGAGAGGAAGTACGGCTCGTAGACCGCCACCACCCCCTCCCTCCTCTCTTTGAGGAGCCGATCGACCACCTTGGCGGCTTCGCCGGCGTCACCCGCCGTCTCCGTCTCCACTCCGGCGAGACGGAACCCTGATTCCAGCTCGGGAGGGATCACGGTGATCACCGTCCCGCTCATGCCACCTCCTCGAACAAGTCGACCACCTGGTCGGCGGGCAATCCGTGGACGATGCCCCGACCGATCAGACGGAGGTTGCGCACCTCGGCCTCCTTGGCGAAGGAGTACCCCACCGGGATGTCGAATCCGAGGGGATCGCCTCTGTTGAACCGGGCGACCGCCGCCCGGGTGGTGGCCCTTCGCACCTGGTCGGTGAGCAGGGCCAGATCGTGGTGCTCCCCCCAATGACGCACCGCCTCGACCCAGCCGGGGATGGTGTGGTGCTGCCCCACCTCGCCAACCACCTGCTCCGGCTCGTCGAGGACGGTCACGGTCGGCCACCGAGCGGCGTCGATCAGACCGCCGGGAAGGAAGTCCACCTCTCCGGGGTCGGGGACCGGCTCACCTTCCTCCGACGCGGCGCGAATGCGGAGGGCGGTGAGCAAATTGGTGCTGTCGATCTCGGAGCGGAGTACCGCTGCCGCGCCTTCGCGGTCGTCACCGAGCACCTCGTCGATGCGGGCGGCATAGGCCTGGTCGAGTGCGCTCTCAGGGGAGGCCGCACGGGAGGCGCGGAGGAGAAGATGGGCGCTCTCGGGTGAGGGCAGGCCCCAAGAGACGAGAAGGCCGAGACGAGAGGAGACATCGGGGAGTGCGGCCAGCTCACGCAGCGCCGCCTCGTCGAGACGGCCGGCGGGGATGAGAAGCGGGTCGAGCAGGTCGGGCGGGGCGGGGCCCTCGGAAACACGAAGCAGCACCCGCAGGTTGTGCCGGTCCCAGCGGTCGGTGAGCAGGCCGACCATTTCGCCGGGACGCCCCTGGTAGAACGAGGCCATGGCGCGGAGGCTTCGGCCCAGATTGCGACGCACCGCCTCGTCGAGGCGTCCCAGACCTCGGTTCAGAGTGATCGCTGTTTCGACGTCCTCGGCGTAGGGGGTGTCACCCAGGGCGGCAAGCACGTGGTCGATGCTGGTGGCGGTGATCAGATCGTGGAATCGACCCGGGTCGAGGAGACGGGACCACCAGGCCCGGAGCCGTGTGTTGCCGTACTCGAACCCGATCACGACTGGCCGCCCCGTAGCTCGGGAAACATGTCGGCGGCGATGAAACGGAGGTGGTGATCGGCTCGATCGAGCCGGCTGCCCAGATCGTTGTACACCATCTGACCGTCGGCGATGAGCACCACCCCACCCCAGGTCACATCACCCGGCTCCACCTGCGTCTCCGCACGTATACCGTTGAGCAGGTCACGGGCCAGATCGACATCCTCTTCACCGACCCGGGCAACCTTGGCGTCCGGCGCCACGGCCAAGGCCTCTTCCAACAGACCCCTCAGCACCTCCCGGTAGTCGGGCCGGGTACGCAGGTCTTTGAGCTTCTCGGCGACGCGGTCCCTCGCCTGGCGGTAGATCGACTCCCGGGCGGCGCGGCGGGCCCGGGCCGCGTCGAGATGCGCCCGGCTCGTGATCCGGCGCACCGCGACCGCCGCAGCCTCGTCTTTGCCATGGGAGAGACGATCCGCCTCCGCCTCGGCCTCGGCCCGGACCTGGTCGAGCAGAACTCTGGCCCGCTGCTCGGCCTCACCGATGATCCGGGACGCCTCCGTTTCGGCTTCATTGTCGATGGCGGCGAGGATGTCCTCGAGCGCCATCAGCCGGGGAGCAGGATGATCAGCATGGCGGCGACGGCGAAACCGAGGATCACCAGCGTCTCAGGGATGGCGATCAACAGGATCACACGGCCGGTCAGCTCCGGATTCTCCGAGATGGCGCCTATCCCGGCGGGGCCGATGCGGGCCTGGGCGATGCCGGTGGCGATGGCGCCGAGGCCGACCGCGATCCCGGCTCCGATGGCTATGAGCCCGAGTTCCATTCCTTACCTCCTTAGCTCGGTGGGTTGGTCGGGTTTGGTCGGGGATGACGAGCCAAATGGCTGGTAGCGCACGCCTCCCCCTTCGAAGAATTTGTCGAAGAACTCCACGTAGTGGAGACGCAGTGCCTGGATGGTGGGGCTGAACATGCCGAGCGCCAGGTTGAGGGCGTGAAAGAGGGCGGCGACCACCACTCCCAGCAGGACCGGAGCGGCATAGCCCAACTCGTTGGCGATCCGGGCGAGATACACAGAGGCCATTCCGATGGCGGCGATACGGAGATAGGAGAGGACATTGCCCACGCCCCCGATCATCGCCAGCGGCCCGGTGAGCAGCCCCATTGGGCCCCCCGCCCAGATCAGGACGACCAGGCCGACCACCAGCGCGGCCAATGCGGGGGTGCGCACCGCGGCGGGCAGGGCGTCTGCGGCTACGGCGGCGATGGCGAACAGCCCGGCCAGGGCGACGAGGAGACCGATCCGCTCCCCGGCCTGGCGGGCTCTTCGCTCCCGGGCCGATTGCCAGATGCCGATCATCAGTGCCAGGATCATGTGGGCTCCGCCGATGGCAATGCTGAAGAGGAGCAGCGGCCCGATCGCCTCGGCACGATTGATCCACAGTGGCTCGATCCCGAAGAGGCGATAACCCAGGTCACCGAGATACTCGCCGTAGATCACCCCCCACACCGTGGCCCAAGCCCCACCGAGGATCAGAACGGTGGACAGGTCGCGGGCCATTCCCCGGAAACGGTGTCGGCCCCACCAGGCGATGGCCATGGTGAGTAGCCCGTAGACCACGTCGCCCAGCATCATCCCGAAGAAGAGGGGGAGGAAGATCAGCATGAGCGTGCTCGGGTCGAGGCTCCCGTAGTGAGGGATGTCGAGGAGACGGACCAGCGACTCGAATGGTCTGGCGACTGCACGATTGCGTAGCAGGACCGGGGGATTCTCCCCGGGCTGGGGCGGAACCTCTTCCAGAACGATCTCTTCGCCCGCCGTCGACGCCAGCCGCTCGCGCATCTCGGGAAGCCGGTCACAGGGGACCCAGCCGGAGAGGGCGAAGGTGTGCGGGGTCGCCCCGAGACTGCGAATGGCGTTGAGTTGGTCGAGACGGGCGGCGATGCCCGCCCGGGCCGCCGTCCAGTGCGGGTGGGCCCGCACCACCTCGGCCAACACGTCCTCGGCAGACTCGATCTCGGCGGGCAGCTCGACCAGGCGCCGCTCCATGGCCACAAGTGCTTCCCGAAAGGAAAGGTCGTCGTATCGAGCCGGGAGACGGAGCCGGGACACCTGCTCCCGTCCCAACTCCCCTTGCACCCTATCGGCCGCGTGCTTCGGGTAGATGAGGATGGCACCAAGGGTCTGACGGTCGAGCCGGTCGGAGATGATCTCGAAGTTGCCGCCCAGCTCCTCGGTGAGATGGGCGTTGAGCTCACCGAGCACGGCGGCGTGCCGCACATCGATGAGCAGGACGGCGGTGTCGTATCGATCGAGGTCGGCGATGGCGCTCAGGTCGGGGACCAACGGGAGGAGGCGGCGGAGACTGTCTAGGTGGCGGGGCAGTGTCTCCTGCTCCTGACGAAGGTCGTCGAGGTGCGCCACCATCTCCTCGACGTGGCCGCCGACGTCGTCGAGCTCCGCTCGGAGGACCTGGGTGTCGACCGGCTCCGGCGGTAGCTCGGGGAGCGGAGTGGGGCAGAGTCGGAGCAAGGCGTCGAGCCGGGTGCGGAGGTAGCGAAGCTCCTCCAGGTCGTGAAGTTGCTCATCGTCGACGGTGAGTGGGGGCAGGGTGACGGTCGAGTCGGCGGAGACGTCTATGAGGTGGACCCCTCGCCAGCCATGCAACACCTCCAGGACGGCGGCGAGGCGACGCCGGTGCCCGACGATATGCACCTTGGCCATCGGCACCTGCATGACTACTTCCCTTCCTCCCGGGGCGGGGCCATGACCGCTGCCACCATGGCCTCGCTGATCGGCTCGATGTGCTGCGGAGCAGAGTCGAAGAGCCGCCGGGCCTCCTCGTCCCCCTCCAGGCGGATTCGCTCTGCCTCCTGGCTGGCCTCGGCTACCACGGAGTCGAAGCGCTTCTGGGCCCGCTCCCGGCCGATCTTCTCGGCCAGGGCCCGGATCTCCCGGGCTTCGGCCCGAGCTGTGCCGAGGATCTCTTCGGCCCGGCCTCTTGCCTCCTCCACCTTCTGCGCCGCAGCGAGCTCGGTGTGCCGGATGCGATCGAGGGCGTCTCCAGCGTCGCTCACCACGACTCTCCGGAGCTTTCTGCTGCCCTGCGCTCCTTGAACCGTTTCAGACGGAAGCGGTCCTGACGCTCTGTCTCCTCGAGCCGACTGTGGATGGCGCGGATCTGCTGCTGGAGCCGGGGGATCACCACCGTTTCCAGGGCGTTGACCCGTCGGGTGGTGGTCCCGATCTCGTCTGAGAGACGACGCAGGCGCACCTCGAAGGCGGCTAGTCGAAGCATCAGCTCCACCTGGACTTCGAACGCGGTGGCGGCCCGGTCGAGATGGGGGCTTCCCGAGGTGGGTGGGTACCCCCGATCGAAGCGGGGCAGCCCGATCCGGGGGTACTCGATCTCGGCGATGCGTACCCCGGTGACAGTGATCGGCCGAGCCCCCACGGTGATGGTGCGGCGGCCGGCCAGTGCGGCGGAGCGGATCGTCTCTGGGCCGTCGGCCACCTCGGCCCGGACCAGGGCGAGTCGGGCATCGGCGGCAGCCTGGTCCAGCTCGTCGCTCTGGGCGAGGACGTGCTCGGCCGCCCGCCGGAATTCCTCCATCAGCTGGTTTCGCTTTTCTTCGAGCAGGTCGCGCCCACGGCGGGCCAAATCGAGCCGGGCTCGCCCGGCCAGCAACTCAGAGCGTGTGGCCGTTATCTGCTCCACGCAACCATCCTGGTCGACTCCCCAAGTATCCGGGCCGACAGGACGATCACGGTACGGCCGATGGTCCCATTGAGGTGGGCCGAGGACGGGCCATGTCTGCCCGACCTACGTCCGAGCTCCTGGAGGGCCACACCTCGCGGCGAGTCAGCCCGGCAGGTGGGCGTTTTCCATTGACTCGACCACCTCTTCGAGCACGATCGCCTGCGTGGGGCAGGCCGCAGCCACCTCCCGAAGCACGTCGTCATCGACAGTGGTTGGATCGAGGAGATCGGGTTTCTGGAACTCCCCCTGTCTCCAGTGGAAGGCAGATGGGGCGAGGACGATGCAGGTGCCCGCTCCGATGCAGCGCCGCCGATCGATGATCACTCTCACTGCCATGTGACACCGGTCTTTATGGCGTACTCGATGGCCTCGGTCTCCGATGCCACCCCCAGTTTCGCCAGCAGCTCCTCCACCTCGCTCGAGCCAGGAGGCCCGCCAACCCGGTCGCCTCCGACTGCTCCCGATGCCAGGTCTCGGAGCAACGCGAGCTCGTCCTGGCCCAGTTCGACGCTGTCCTCCGGCTGACTCTCCTCGGAGGGATCGAAGCCCACGATGGCGGCAAGCTCGCGGTGTGTCGGAAGCCCAAACCACTTCGCCTTGAGATCAGGGTCGGCGATCAACGTGTTCACGAATCCAAGCCCGGCGAGGATCTCTGCACTCAGCGCCGCGGCTTCGGGCGCATCGCCGACGATCAGCACCCGCCCCGCCACCCACAACACATGGAGGTACTGGGTCAAGAACGTCTCACCGTCGAAGTCGAGGGCGGCCCGGGCCTCGACGGCGGCGGTCTCGCTCTCTGCCTCCGCCTCAGCCACCAGCGCCAGGGCGGCGTGGGCATCAGCTTCCCAGGGGAGCCCACTGCTCATGGAGCGAACCGTCAGCAGGGTCTCCGCTGCGGCCTCCTTCGCCCTCCTCATCGCCGACTCGTCACCGGTCACGACACCGATCCGGGCCGCCTCGAAGGCCAGGGTCGAGAGGGCCTCACATCGTGCACCGAGGTGCTTCTGACCGGCCAGCTCGGCCGCTCGCTCGAAATGAGAGACCATTCCGTCCAGGTCATCACGGGCGGCGGCGTGAGCTCCCCGCCACATCTCGAGACGGCGGGCCATCGGTGTGCTCGCGACCGAGATTGCGGCGCTTGCTGCGCGATCGAGCCACGCCCCACATTGAACTTCGTCACCGATCGACAGATAGGTCATCCCCATCCCACCGGCGGCGAGCGACTCGAGCCATCGGTCACCGAGGGCCCGGGCCGCCTCGAACGCCTCACGCCCTCGTTCCAGGGCCAGGCCGGGCTGGAGGTTGCCCCGGGCGTAGGTGTGGATGCTGTAAAGCATGAGAGCGTCGTCGATCGCCCGCTGGCTCTCGGTGACTTCGCCCTTCTTGCTGTGATGGAGGGCCCGGATGTGCTCCATGCGACCGGCCATGCCGGTCGCCGTCGGATCGGTGACATGGGCGTATGCCATCGAGATCAGCGCCGACATCGATCCCCGTTTGTCACCGATCTCTTCGTAGATGCGGAACGCCTCCTCGGCGAGCTCCTTCACCTTTGCGAACAGCGCAGGCGCCTGGATGAGGATTTCGATGCGCGAGGCTCCCTCCTCTGCCGCCGCCATCGCAGCCTGGCCGACACGCCCCAACTCGAGCACGGCCAGTTCACGTAGTGAGTCGGCCTCGCCGGCCCGGTCCCCGATGTCACGGGCAATGGCCAGTGCTCGCTGGTATGCCGAATCGGCGGCGTCGAGGTCGACACCGTCCAGCGGCCAATATCCTTCGCCGATCGGAGCCTTGGTCCTGGCCTGTCCCAATTCGAGACAAGCGGCCAGCTCCAGGGCGCGGTCACCCGAGCTCACCGCTCCCTCACACACGCCGGCGGCGAGATCTGCTGCCAGCTCGAAGTCTTGGTTGGCCCTGGCAGCCGATGCCTTTCTCAACCTCACCTCGGCGTCGAGCGCTGGAGAGTGCACCGCCACGGTGAGGGCGGTCATCTCGGCGAGGTTGGCGAGACGTTCGAGGCCCCGGTCGAGGACCTGGAGGGCATCGTCTTTCACCCGAAGCATCTCGATCCGGTCCTCGGGTCCCGAGGCGGCGGGGAGGGTGGCGTCGATGAGACGCACCGCTTCCTCTGGGGCCGAGACCGCCAATGCCGACCGGGCGGCTTCCAGGGCGGTGGCCACCGCCATCGCCTGATCGCCGGCCTCAAGGGCGTGATGGGCCAGCATCGACAAGTTCTCGGCGCCACCTTCAGCGGCAAGTGACTCGGCGATGGCTCCGTGGATGGCGCGCTTTCGCTGTCTCGAGATGGAACCGAGCAGCGATGCCCGGATCTGGTCGTGGGAGAAGGAGAAGTCGTAACGGGACCCGGGCGGCTCCTCGACGATCAGACCGAGATCGACCGCTTTCTGCAGGTCCTCGCCCAGCTGCCATTCGGGCTTCTCAGGCTCACCCTTGACCCGAGCCAGCACCCGGGCCAGGTCGCCGAGGCCGAAACGTCGTCCCAGCACCCCGGCGTCGGCGAGCAGGGCCCGGCACTCCTCGTCCATCTGAGCCAGTCTGCGCTCGATCAGAGACTGGATCGAGGAGGGGACCGCCTGCCCGCTCAACTTGGTCATGGTCCAGGTCCCGTCGATCAGCTGCAGGGCCCCGGCCTCCCGATAAGCCCGGGCCAATTCCTCGACGAAGAACGGCACCCCTTCGGAGCGAGCGTGAAAGCTGGTGACCGCGGTCTCATCGACGGGCGCCCCGAGCAGGTTGACCAGGAGCTCACCGGTTTCGTGCCGACTCAGGCGCTGCAGTCTCAACACCTGGGTGACTCGCATCCGGTCGAGATCGGCAATCAGCTTGCCGGCACCACCGGAAGCGGAGTCGGAGTAGGGGCGGAGGCTGATCAGGATGAAGATGGGGCCGGAGGACAGTGTCCTCACCAGGTACCGGATCAACTGGATGCTGTCGTCGTCGGCCCATTGCACATCGTCGAACAGCAAGGCGAGGGGGCGGTCCCTGGTCAAAGCGAGGAAGGCAGAAGCGACCTCGTCGAAGGTCCGGAGCATCTGCTCCTGCGCGGACAGCCCCTCGCCCCGGGAGCTTCTTCCCCCGACGGCCTCCTGGGCGCGGTCGAGCTGCTCGAGCGCCATCGCTTGCTGTGCGGTCGATGAGGTGCGGGGTGAGTTGAGAAGGGATCGGAACAAGAGGAAGGGCCCCCTCAGCTCCTCGTCGGCGCTGACGTCGAGCACCCAGTACGGGGTCTCCATCCCGGAAGCCAGGTCTGCGGTGGCTTCGAGCATGCGGGTCTTGCCGATGCCGGCCTCCCCTTCGACCACGACGGCCCTGAGACCGGACCCGGGCGTCGCCAGCTGTCCTGCGATGACGCCGAGCTCACGCGATCTCCCCACCACGGGAGCCGTGGCCCGTGGTGCGTCCAGATCGAAGGCCGCAGCCGAGGCGGCACGGATCTCCTTGGTGGCGCGAGACACCTCAGCGTCCTTGTCACGCCAGAGGACTTCGAAGAGCCGCCATCTTTCGGGAAAGCCCTTGAGCCAGAAATGGCCCCGGTCGACGACCCTGGCGTCTCCGAGAGTCCCCGCCACATCGTGGACGATCTGCGACACCAGGATCTGACCACCCTGAGCCTTGTCGGCGATCCTCGACGCAGCATGGACGGCAGTGCCGTGGGCATCCCCCGCCGTCTGGGTCACATCACCGCTGTTGAGCCCGATGCGAACCGATACCGGCGTTTCAGGGTTGGATCGATTGTGCTCTTCGATCGCCTGCTGGATCGACACCGCAGCCTCGATCGCCTGATTCGCCGAGGAGAACAGGGCCATGAACCCATCACCGAGCGACTTGAGCTCCACCACACCGGCTGTCTCCAGGCGGGAACGGACCAGGTCGTCATGAACGCGGATCAGCTCGTTGGCGGTGGAGTCTCCGAGTCTGACCCTGAGGTCGGTAGAGCCTTCGAGGTCGGTGAACAGGATGGTGAAGGTCCCCTTGACGGCGGGTGTGTCTGCCTGGCTCAGTTTCTCACCATTCCGGCGGGCTACGTTAACGACAGTCAGGTGGATGCGTTTCCCGAGATGCCCGTCACTTGCGAGGTGGGCGGATGCCGGGCGGTCCCGAACCCCTACTACCCCGACATCGCGATCATCCGATCGAGGCGATGACCGCTCGTGCCGACTCTGGTAAGGATCAGGGCAGCGTTGTCGGCGAAAGGATGCGCTATGTCCGGAGAGACTCCACTTCTGGAGACCGTGATCGATATCAATGCGGTGTCGATCGAGAATGCCGCGATGGAGGACAGCACGCTGATGCTGGTCCGCCTCGCTGCCCTGACCGCAGTCAATGCCCCGCCTGCCTCGTACCTGCTCAACCTGGGCGCAGCCGCAGAGAGCGGTCTGACCATGGAAGACGCCCGGTCGGTTCTGATCGCCGTGGCCCCGATCGTGGGCACACCACGGGTGGTGGCTGCGGCCGGCGCGATTGCCGAGGCGCTGGGGATTGCCATCGCCCTCGACGAGGAACTACAGAGCAGCACCGCCTAGGACCACTGTTGGGGTTGAGTGAGGATGACTGGCCCTATCGGGCCGTCCCCTCGTGGGGAGGATGACCCATGACCGCCGACGAGAATTCGAGCGTCGTCGGAGAAGAATCGGGCAGCCGGAGGCTGGCGATCCTTCTCGCTGCAGCAATGTTCGTGCTCGTGGTCGACACCTCGCTGATGAACGTCTCGATCTCGGCGGTGGTGGAGGATCTCGGTGCGACGGTCAGCGGCGTCCAAGCGGCGATCGCTCTGGAGGCGCTGGTGTCAGCCGCCTTCATCCTCGTCAGCGGCAAGCTGGGCGACATGTTCGGGCGGAAGCGTGCCTACGTGCTGGGCCTTCTCGGCTACGCCGCCGGAGCGCTGACGATGACGCTCACAGACACCCTGGCCCCGGTCTTCATCTTTTGGGCGATCCTCGGTGGATTGGGTGCGTCGCTTCTCCTCCCCGCAATGCAGTCGCTCATCCATGGCAACTTCGAAGGGGCCGCCCAGAAGAGGGCGTATGCCCTGGTGGGCGCGGCGGCAGGCATAGCCGCGGCCGTCGGGCCTTTGCTGGGAGGGTTCATCACCACCTACATGTCGTGGCGAGTCGGCTTTCTCCTCGAAGTGGTGATCATCGGCGTGGTGCTGTCCGGCATGCGCCTCGTCAAGGACGTGCCCTACACCGGACTTCGCGGGATCGACCTGGTGGGCGCGGCACTCTCGGTACTGGGTATGGGTGGGATCGTCCTCGGGATCCTGGCCTGGCAAGAGGGCGCCGAGTCGGTCGGAGCCCTGATCGTGATCGGAGCCGTGTCCCTGGTGCTTCTCGCCCGCTGGCTCATCCGACGTAAACGGGAAGGGAAGTTGACTCTGCTCGATCCGCACCTGTTCCGATCCCTCAACTTCAGGATCGGCGTCAGCCAGACGACTCTTCAGAACATCGCCCTCGGGGGCGCCATGATCGCTCTGCCGATCTTCCTGCAGATGGTCCTCGAGTACAACGCCATGGAGACCGGTCTGTCGATCGCTCCGCTTTCCTTGACTATGTTCGGCATGGCGATCCTCGCCGGGAAGAGGGCCGGAGATCGTCGTCCGGCCAGCATCGTCCGCATGGGGTTCGCCCTCCTGACTGTGGGGATGGCGGGTCTGATCCCGCTGGTGCCTCGGGTCGACTCCGGCTGGTATCTCGTCTTGCCGCTGGCCATCGCCGGGTCCGGTCTGGGGCTGCTGGTCTCGCAACTCAACAACTACACCCTGGCTCCCATCTCGGAGGAGCGGATCAGTGAGGCGGCCGGGGTGAACTCAGCAGGCGGATCGTTCGGGTTGTCCTTTGGGTTGGCCATGGCAGGGGCGGTCATGCTGGCGACGCTGTCTATTGCCTTCACCAACATGACCGAAGCGAGCACAGTCATTCCCGGGGACGACAAGGAGGCGATCGCGACCGCTCTCGAAGAGGATGCCCAGGTGCTGAGCAACACTCAACTCGAGGCGATGCTCTCCGACCAACCCGAAGAGGTCCAGGACGAGATCATCCGGATCAACACCGAGGCGAGACCGCTGGCCCTGCAGATTGCCCTAGTGGTTCCACTCCTCGCCGGCCTGCTTGGGCTGTTCAACTCGTTCCGCATGATGAGGCTCCCGGACATCAAGCCCTCCGCCTCGACCGAGGGCATGGGGTTCGGCTGAGCAGTCGCGACCTCGAGCCGCGCTCCAGATCGTCGCCTCAGTCCACCGCCTCCTCGGCGTTGACGATCCCGGCTCCATAGAACCCGTTGAAGTCCTCGTCGCCCTGGCACAGGGCGGTGTATTCGGCCGGACGTCCCACATTCTCGTAGGAGAACGGGTTGATGGCCGGGCAGCCGGTCTCGGTGGCCGACCGGGTCAGGATCCGCTCCACCCGCCGGGGATCCATCCCGAACCCGTTACGGCCTGAGCGGCCCTCCTCGCTGATGATGAGCGCCACGACCCCGGTCACGTGCGGAGCCGCCATCGACGTTCCCTGCAGGTACTGGTAGTAGGCGCAGGTGTTGCCACGACAGTCCTTGATCACGAAGTCGTTGGTCGGCTCACCGTTTGCGTCGATGTCGCCGAGCTCGATGCCCACCGCCTCGGGATAGGGCGCAAGCACCAGGTTGCCCACCGTCTGGAAGGCAGGGGTACCGAATCCGTCGCGGAAGTAGCCGCCGGGGGCACTCACGGTGATTTGCTCCACTCCGTAGTTGGAGTAGTCGGCCTTTGCGGTGGTCGGGCCCAGCGCGGACACTCCGATCACGTTCGGCCCCTCCACCGGGAGGTCGATGCAGTCGTTGTCGACCGTGCGAACGATCTCCTCGCCGGGAGGGAAGTCAGGACTGGTGTTGTCGAACTTGAATGCGGCACCCAGATCGATGTGACTGTTGCCCAACGATCCCACCAGGGTCACCCCGTGTTCGTGTGCGTACTCCATGGCCCGGAAGTGGGCCTCGATGATGGTCTGCTGCTCGAGCAGGTCGTCGGGCGTCACCGCAGGATCGGCGTCGGCCGCCATGGTGCAGTTGTACAACCACGGGTCGGTGTAGAAGCTCATGTTGACGACGTCGATTCCCTTGTCACCGGCATAGGTGAGGGCGTCCACCACGGCCGGTAGGAAGAAGAACCCAGAGTCCTGTCCCGCCCTCAGGTTGACCAGGGTCACACCCGGCGCAACCCCAGCGGTGCCGAGCTTGTTGAGCGGGGCGGCCACGGTTCCCGCCACATGGGTGCCATGGCCGTTCTCGTCGACGTTGCGAGGGTCCTCGCACGAGGAGTCGGCCTCGAGGGCACAGTCGCCGTCGATGAGCGGGATGTCCGTGGTGAAGTTGCGGCTCAGCTTCCAGTTGAAGTTCTTGGCGATGTCGGGATGGCTTCCGTCGATCCCGGTGTCGATGATCCCGACCAGCACCTGCTTCCGCCCCCGCTGCTCGTCGTAGCTGCCGTCTGCGGTGGCGTCGATCATCGCCATGTCCCACTGCAGGGACGCCAGAGGCTCTACACCCTTGTCGGGCTTTGATGAGCCGGAGCCCTCGGCCCGCCGGGCATCGCGCTCCGATTGGAGACGCTCGTCGTCGAACTTGCGCTCGTCGGGACGGGTGGTCCCGATGACCTCGTTGCTCGCCGCACCGAAGATCGCCTCATCCGCGGATACCTCGGCCACGAAGTCGTCCGGATTGGCGACAGTCACGGTGGCCAGACCGACGGCATCGTTGACGGCGACCACGTCGCCACCGGCCGCTTCGACGGCGGCGACACCCTCCTCGGTGCTTGCCCCCTCCTCGAAGAGGACGACAAAGGTCTCTGACTCCGCCTCGGCGGCGCCTGTGACGGCGGAGCCGGGGAGAGACGAGGCGAGGGCAATGGTCAGTGCGGCCAGGACCACGAGAGAGCGGCGCATGGTTTCCTCCATCACAGCTGGGCGCCGCGGGCTTACCCGCTGCATGTTCTCCCTAAACGGGCGCCCCGGGCGCGAGCCGAGGGACCAGGTCGTCATGAGCACGTCGATGACGATGTCGGCCCAGCTCGATGGACCCTCGGGCCGGTGAGGGGACGGTGTTGGAACCGGCGGTGGATCCGGTCGTCAACGGAGCGATCTCACCCTGTGCCGGCGAGGTCTCAGGCTGAGACCACTCCTCGAGCGGCCCATGCCCAGGCCTCTACGACGAAGGGGACGGTTGGGATCATCTCACGGCAGCGCTGTCGGATCCTGTTCTGTCGCTCTGGGTCGAGACTGGTGAGATAACCACCAGCCGGGCCGACGCCGAAGGTGAATGGTTCCCACCAGTCCTCGAAGCTGGGGTGCTCGACCGCGATTGTGAGGATGCTGTCCTCGACTGCACCAAGCCCGACCGAACGGAAAAGCTCTGCGAGGTGACCGCGGCTGGTGCCGGCGAGAAGCGACTCGTCGTCGATTCCTGGATCCAACTGGCGCGCAGCTGTCCAGAACAGACGCAGGGGTCCGTGGTCGCCGGCGTGGTCCCAGACGCAGGCGGCCACGATGCCGTTACGGCGGGTCACTCGAGCCATCTCGGTCAACCCGGCCACCGGGTCCGCCATGTGATGGACGACGAGTTGGGCCAGGGTGACGTCGAAGGTCCGGTCGGGATAGGGGAGCTGCTCAGCTCCGGCCAGCTCCACCCTGACTCCTGGATACCGCTCCCGGGTGGCCGCCACGAACGACCGTGACGGATCGACTGCCGACACCGACTCCGCCCCGAGCCGTTTCACCAGCTCATTGGTGAGGGCCCCCGGGCCACATCCGACGTCGAGGACGGTCTGTCCCGGCTCCACTCCGGCCAGGTCGGAGAAGAGCTGGGCGAGGGGCGCAGAATATCGGCCCATGAACCTGTCGTAGGCCTCGGCGGCCACGGCGAAACTCACGTGGTGAATCTAGGCGAGGAGTCATCCTGACCGGGCCCGCCCGGAATGGTCGCCCCTCGATAAAGGTACATTCGACTCTTCCCTGGTCGTTCGGATGGCATCGTGAACTTGGCAGACAAGGTGGTCGTGGTCACTGGTGGCGGGAACAGGACCCATCTCATCTACCGCCAGATGAAGAACTTGCTCTCCTCCTGAGCGAACCGGGCCGTCCCCGCTCAGGATTCACAGCCGATGCCGTCGCCCTCCCCGTCGAAGCCGTGCGGGTCCGAACCGACTACCCGAAACCGGCGGGGTTGGATGTCACCGCAATCGAGGTCCGGGGGCGGTGGGGGAATGCAGACGTCCGGGTAACTGGGATCGCAGTCGTCTCCGCCACCGCCCGATATCGGTGCCAATGTGGTCGCGGCTGCGGGGGTCGTCGTGGTCGGGGCCATAGTGGGGAGCGAATGCACGATGTTGCCGTTGTGGTCGAGGAGGAATGCGGTGTCTCCGTCGTTGTTCCACACCGCCCCGCCCACGTTGCACCAGTGGAGCGAGGTGGCCGAGTCAGGCCCGCACCCGGTGAAGATGGTCAGGCCGGCTCCGGCGCCGAGGGTGAAACCGGCCGGGAACTCGAAACGGTGGCTGGCCGATTCGTCTTTGAGCACCCAGCCGGTCATGTCGACTGCGATGTCGCCTCGATTGGAGAGCTGCACGTATTCGGCGTTGAGGTTCTCGTTGTCGTCGCCTGGCGCGTCGGCCTCGATCATGGTCAGGACGATCTCGGCACCGGCGTCGGGGCCACAGGCGTCAGGTTCCCACAGACCGAGCTGTCGATCCTGCGCCTCGGCTTGGGCCTGATCCAGCCTGGCTGCCATGGTGGTATCCGGTGGATAGCGGCGCGAGATCGCCGCACCTCTTCTCACCATCTCCTCGTTGACCGACATCCCACCCAGCCACAGGTATCGGAGCAGCCGGTCGTACTGATCCCGATCGGACACGTCGACCGTCATCGCCACCTCGGTCCCAACCGGGATGAGGGTGGAGAGGGTCCGGCTCGACTCGTCGGCGAAGCACTCACCCGGTTCCGGCGAGTTCGTCCCGATGAGCCGGACAGTGTCCGGCCCGCCACCGGCCAGGGAGACGTCGAGAGTGTCCCCATCGGTGATCGAGGTCACGGTCGCCATCTCACCACCAGCCGGCGGTGCCGCCCCGGGATCACCGGAGGGGCCAGGGCCTGGAGGGGCGAATACCACATCGGCCTCCGGAATGGAGGGAAGTGAGACTGTCGTGGCGGTGGCCGCGATGGAGATCGAAGTGGTGGCGGCGACAGTCGTGGAGGTCACGGACACGATGCCCGTGGTCGTGGCCTCACCACCCGCCTCGGTCTCGGTGGCGTTTCCGTCAGGTATCAAAGCCGCGCCCACGATCATGAGCACCAGGGACCCGACTACCACCAACCCCGCTTGTCTGCGGGTGCCGACCCTCATCCTCCCCAATGGGCGGATCAGATTGCCCAGGCCGAAGAGAAGCGCGGCCAGCCCGAGCAGGATCAGGAGGGGTCCCATCCTGAGTCACGGTATCGGTGGTGTGACCTTCGGCCATGGGCCGAACCGATCATCGTCCGTCTAGGAGATGGCCTTTCGGAAGACCGGGAGACTGCGCTCGATCATCTCCGCCGTGCCCGTGAGTGAGATTCGGAAATTCCCCGGAGCGGCGCAGGTGGTGCCGGGCAGCACCAGGACGCCCTCCTTGGCCAGTTGCTCAACGAACACCACATCGTCCGGATCGGGGGAGCGAACCCAGAGATAGAAGGTCCCCTCCGGCGACCGAAGGTCGTAACCGGCAGCTCCGAGCTCGGCCACGAAGTGGTCGCGCTTGCGCTCGAGCTCGACCAGATCGATCGACAGCCGGTCCAGTTGCGCCAGCGAGTACTGCATGATCGCACTCGGGAACATCCAGCCGCCTGCCACCTGGGCCATGAATACGGCAGATCGCAGCTCTTCCCGATCGGGCATCTGCGGGGTCCAGGCCAGCCATCCGATCCGCTGGCCCGGGGTCAGCAGGACCTTGCCGTAGCTGTACGAGATCAGAGTGGCGGGGTAGTACTGCGCCGGGCTGGTGAACGACGCGTCGCTGAAGACCAGTTTGGAGTAGGGCTCATCTGACAGGAGGTGGATCGGTGCTCCGAACCGTTCCGATGCCCCGGTGAGGACCTCGGCCAGCCCTTTCAGCGTCGAGGGCGGGTAGATGCGCCCGGTTGGGTTGTGTGGGGTGTTGACGATGACGAGGCGGGTCCTCTCGGTGATGGCAGCTCCGATTCGATCCAGATCGAGGTCGTGGTCGTCGCTCCGCACCGGGACGTTGACCGGCGTCGCTCCCGACGAGAGGATCATCGACCGGTAGAAGAACCAGGGGGGATCCGAATAGACGACTTCGTCCCCGACATCCACCAGGGTGTCGAGCGTCACCGCGATGGCGCCGAAAGCGCCGGGTGTCATCGCGATGTCCTCGGGGTCGAAGCGTTGGCCCCGCCATTCGGCGAGATGGCCGGCCACGGTTTGGCGCGACTCCTCCTCGGAGAACTTGTAGGCGTAGTGATCCTTGTCCCGTGGGACGGTCACCGAGGCCAGGGCGGAGGGGAATCCGTCGACCACCATCTCTTGTGGGTTTCCGAAGGCGAAGTTGGCCACGTCCGGCTCGTGGCGGTGCTCCTCCCAGATGGGGAGGAAGGAGAGCAACGTCTCGTTGGCTGCCGTTATCTCCCGGATTCGCTTGGTCACCATGTCCGACCCCCGACGATAGCCACCTACTCGAGCAGGCTCGGCAGGTCGAGAGTGCCGCTGCCCATCCCCTTCTTGGCTCGACCGCCTTGCCCCATCACCAGCGCCCAGGTCTACGAAAGCCATGTCTGCTCGCTCGCAGCGGAGGCAATCTCAGACGGATAGGTACCGCTGGCGCAGCGCCCCCTCTGCTGACGAGGGGAGAGCACCGGCGTCGAGCAGATCCTCCGTGGTCAGGGGAGCAAAGGTGGAGTGCTCGACCAGGAGGTCGCGATACCTCCCGGTAGCCCCGGTGAAGTCGGAGTTGCCGGTGGGATGGACCACGACGTATCGCCCCCAGCTCCAGGTTCCGCTCGGATGCTGGAGCATCGACAAGAGAAGCAGGTGCTCGAGCCACATCACGAGGAGGTCGGTCCCGTTGACCGCCTCGACCGACCCCGGCCCAAAGACCCCCGACCTCTCGGTGACCTCCAGATACCGGGCGAGTCGAGTCGGTTTGGGAATCTCCCGCTTGATCAGGTCGTGATACTTGACGTCGACGGCGACGATCCCCTTGGTCCCGTCGTTGAAGTCGAGGACAAAAGCGGCGTCGAAGTCGATGAGGTTGCCGAGGTAGTCCGCATCGAATCGGCCCGGCGAGTGGGCGAAACGCACGTCGGATACGGTCCCGGGCACATCCGGCCACCAGGTGTGGATGGCACGGTCGGCGAGCCCGAGGTCGGCGGCCAGGTCGCCGAACAAGTTGAACGACATCGACGGGGCCCAGAGCAAATCGGCCCACAGTCGCTGGTGATCGAAGCTCTGGTTGGGCTCCTTGGACGAGGTTCGGGCCCGCACCTGCTCGAGGACGGCTGGAGTGAGGAAGTTCGCTCCCGTCTCCCGGGCGTAGTCGAGCGGAAGGCGGCTCCCCACGAGACGAGCCTCTCCGCCATCTGGCTTCGGGACGATCGGCTGAGTGCCGATCGGGTGCCCCCTGGCTTGACGCCATCTCGCCTGGTGGAAGCGAAGGGTGCGTCGGAACTCGGTCATGGCCGGCCGACCGGGAACCCGATCCGTCTCCTCCCAGGAGTGTGCGGCCTCGAGCTCCCGTCTGGTGACCGCGCCCACACCGTCACCCTAGACCGGCGAGATGAGGTGGGCGCCTGGCATCAATGAAGCCCCGATAGGCCAGAACCGAAGTTCGACCCATCGGGGCTTCTGGAAGGTGTTCTACCCACCACCCGGACATCTCAAACACCTGAATAGGTGGCCGCGATCCGTTGGTCCGTGCGTTCAATCCGCCATCTCAGTCCCGGATGTGCACAAGCTCGAAGGCACACGCCAGACTCCGGGAAATGACATCCGACGAGACGACCAAGGCAGCCGACCTCTTTGGGCTGCCTCTCACCGATTTCATCGCTTCTCGCGACCAGCTGGCAGAGACGCTCCGCTCCGAAGGCAACACCGAAGAGGCGAAGACAGTGGCCAGGCTGCGCAAACCCTCGGTGGCAGCCTGGGCATTGAATCAGGCCGTCCGGCACCACCCTGACGCATTGGCCGAGCTCCTCGCCAGCCACACCCTTCTTCGCCAGGCGAGCTCCAGGGAGACCATCGAAAAGGCGTCAGCCCAACGGAATCGGGCGGTGGCAAGACTCACCGAGCTGGCGATGGCCGAGCTCGAGAGCGAGGCAGGGCGCGGATCCGGCCAGACCAGGGATCGGATCACCCGGACCTTGCTGGCGGTGGCCACCGACTCCGCCGGCGAATCGGATCTGACCACGGGAACCCTGGTCCGCGAGATCGATCCGTCCGGTTCTGGATGGGGTGACATGGCCATACCGGTCGTGTCTCAGACGTCGCGGAGCAGATCTGAGGTGAAGGCAGTCGTGCGGGCTCGGGCGCTTGCCGAGCGGCTGGAGGCCGAGGCGGCGGCCGCGGAGCAGCGGGTGGAAGCCGCCAAGGAGGCCCTCGACCAGGCGAGGCGGCGGGCGAAGCAGGCCCGCGCCGCGGCCGGCAAGGCGGCACTGGAGGCAGAGAAGGCGGCCCTGGATCTGGAGACGTGAGCTTGGGCGATCCCGTCGACCGCGTCTTCGACGACGTCGATCCGCTGACCGCACCGGTCGGGGAGCTATTCGTGATCCAGCAGCATCACGCCACACGGCTCCACCACGACTTCAGATTGGAGATGATGAACGAGGCGGGCCCGGTCCTTGTCTCCTGGGCGATACCCAAAGGTCTGCCCCGGCGCCGGGGCGTGCGCCATCTGGCCATCAGAACCCCGGATCACTCGATGGAGCACGCCACCTTCTCCGGGACCATCCCCCAGGACGAATACGGCGGGGGAGAGGTGCGCATCTTCGACCACGGCGAGTTCGAGATCGTCGACCGGACCGAAGAACGGCTCACCTTCCGGCTCGATGGCGAGCGTCTCGCCGGCATCTGGCATCTGGTCCACACCGGTCCCAAGGACGGCAAGGATCAATGGCTGGCCATGTTGTCCCAGGACCTGCGACCTGCCAACGAAGAACGTCCTCCCCTCGATCCGATGCTGGCCACCCTCGTTCCCGAGACCTTCGACGACCCGGAGTGGGGATTCGAGCCCAAATGGGATGGGATCCGCGCCCTGGCCGTGTGCGAGGAGGAGACCCGTCTCATCTCTCGCAACGAGCGCGACATCACAGTGGCCTACCCCGAGCTGCACCGGCTTCACGAGCAGGTAGTGGCTCTCGATGCCATCCTCGACGGCGAGATCGTCGCCTTCGACAACGGGGTTCCCTCCTTCCAGCGGCTCCAGCAGCGGATGCATCTCCGGGACCAGCGTCGGGTGGAGGAGATGACCCGCCGCATCCCCGTGGCCTATATCGTCTTCGACCTCCTCTATCTCGACGGCCGGGACCTCACGGGTGAGCCCCTGGCAGAGCGCCGCCAGATCCTCGTCGAGACGATCGTCCCCTCCGAGCAGATCCAGATCTCACCGATGACCGAGGGGTCGGGCAAGGCGCTGTTCCAGGCCGCTGCCGATCAAGGGTTGGAAGGGATCATGGCCAAGAGGCTCGCCTCTCTCTACCTGCCGGGGGCCCGGTCCCGGGACTGGCTCAAGGTGAAGCTCAGCTTCGACGCCGACGTGGTGATCGTCGGATGGACGGAGGGTGGGGGAAACCGGGCCGGGACCCTCGGCTCGCTGGTGATGGCGGTCTACGACGGCGAGGATCTGCGTTATGTCGGGAATGTGGGGACCGGGTTCGATCGTCACTCGCTGGCCGATGCCCTGGAACGAATGAAGGCTCTCGAGGAAACGAGGCCACCGTTCCCCTCCGACACGCTCCGCTCCCGACCCGAGCTGCGCCAGGCCCACTGGGTCGCCCCGTCGCTGGTGGCCAGGGTCGAGCACCGGCAGCTCACCTCGGCCGGCCGGTTGCGATCACCATCGTTCCAGGGGTTCCGCGAGGACAAGACCCCGGAGGAGTGCACCTACGACCACCTGGTCGCTGAGGCCGGTGTGTAGACGAGTGCTTCCGGCAACGGTGAGCCGGCCTTCGGTTACCCGAGCAAGGCCCTGGCAGCGACCAGATCGCGCTCGTCGAGTCCCTCGGTGAAGCCGCCGTAGACCGCAGCCAGCTCCTCGCTGCCGTCGGGCGCCCTACCCATCTCCCGACGCAGGTCGACCAGCCGGGTCAGAGCCTGGAGCTCGACCAGGTGGAGCCCTCCGGCACCCGCAATGCGCGCTGCCGCCCGATATGCCGTCTCGGCCCGGTCAGGCTCCGGCTCGGGCAGCATCCGCAACAGGTCCCCGCGGTTTGTCTCGAACTCGGCGGCTGTCGTGTCTTCGGGACCCACGATCCCGATCGCCTCCTCGATCAGGGCCAGCCCCTCCGCCGGGCGTCCGGCGGCACCATGGACCAGGCCTCTGAGGGCGAGCAGGTTGGGCCAGAACACCGGCGGCGCGGTGAGCCCCTGGTAGAGGTGGATCCCGGTCTCGGTCATCGCCAGTCCCACCTCGGTCTCCCCGAGACCGCTCCGGGCCACACCCTCGGTCACCGTGGCCAGGGTCCGCCACACCATGTAGTCGTTCAACTCCGACACCTCGGCAAGCTCCCGAGCGTGCCCGATGCAGTCCTCGAGCCGCCCCCGAAGCAGGGCGAGCAAAGCGTTGTGGTGGAGTGCGTAGGAAATGCTGTAGGGGTGGTCGATCTCCCGAGCAACCTCCAGCGCCTCGCCGACCCGAGCGATAGCTCTTTCCAACCCTCCGCATTGCCACAGGATCAAACCCGAGGCCACCCGCGCCACCACCCCGGTGTTGGGGCCGAGACGAAACCGGGTGAGGTCCTGGGCCCGAGTGTCGTGGAGCTCGATTGCCCGGTCGATGTGGGGGAGCCCGGTCTCGAGGTCGCCGGTGAAGGCGCTCCCGACCCCGTAGACGTAGTGGCCCTCGACCAGCATCGAGTGGTTGCCCTCCGTCTCGCCGAGCTCGAGGAGCTTCCGTCCATACTCCTTCCCCTCCTCGAAGCGGGCGATGCTCATGTAGTAGGTGGCCAGCGCCCGGAGCACCGGAAACCGCTGCGCCGCGGTGCCCGTGATCTCCGAGATCTCGAGGGCAGCCTTGAACGCCTGTTCCACCTCAGGGCCGTAGCCCCGCACCGCCATCAAGGCCCGGGCCAGACTGCTCCGCAGCACCAGCTCTTCGGCCGCCAGCTCCGGTGTCCGCTCCCGAGTCTCCAAGATGGCCAGCGTGTCGGTGGCGAGATCGACCGCGGTCTGATACGCCCCCCTGGACTCGTGCAGCGCCCACAGCGCGTCGATCATGACGAGGAGTCGCTCGAGGTCGGCGTGGTCCACCCAGTAGCGCCAGGCGGTCCTGAGGTTGTCGATCTCGCCGGCCAACCGACTGATGGCGGATTCCCGCTCCTGCCCTCCAATCCGTTCTTGCTCCCTTGCCGCGAGCTCGGAGAAGTAGAGGGCGTGGGCCCGGCGCACCGTCTCCTCCCGCTTCGGGTCTTCGGCCAGCTTGGCAGCCGCGTACTCGTTGATCATGAGCAGCATCGAGAACCGCTGGGTGACACCGCTCTGCTCGCTGCGGATCAGGCTCTTGTCGACGAGCGATCCCAGGGTGTCGAGGTCGAGGGGGTGGTCGAATGTGGTGCCTGCCACTGCCTCCACCGCCTCGAGCCCGGTCGGGGAGAACACCGACATCAACTCGAACAGGGCGCGCTCCGGGTCGTCGAGGAGCTCGTAGCTCCACCCGATCGCTCCCCACAGGGTGCGTTGCCGGTCCGGAAGGTCCCGGCCCCCTGCGCCGAGGACGTCGAGGCGTTCCCGGAGCCGGTCGAGCAGGTCGGCAGCGGTGAAGACGTTGAGCCGGGCAGCCGCCAGCTCTATGGCAAGGGGGAGGCCGTCGAGCCGGAGGCAGATCTCTGCGATCACCCCTGCGTTCTGCTCGCCGAAAGCGAATTCGGGCCGCACCGCCTTGGCCCGTTCCACGAAGAGCTGCACCGACTCGGACTCGCCGATCCTCTCCGCCGGGTCCCGAGGGTGGGGGAGGGAGAGCGGGGGTACCGGGAACACGTGCTCGGCCCGGACCCGGAGCGTCTCCCGGCTGGTGACGATCACCTTGAGACCCGGGACCTGCTGCAGCAGCTCGGAGATCCCGGTGCCGGCGGCGGTCACCTGCTCGAGGTTGTCCAAGACCAGCATCATCTCCATGTCACGGAGCCGCACCTTCAGGGTCTGCAGGGCGTCCCCGGTGCCGGACATGGGGAGATCGAGGGCATGGACGATGGCTTCGAACACCGCCTCGGGCTGCCGCTCGGCACTGAGGTCGACGAAGAACACTCCATCCCGGAACCGGTCGAGCCACTCGGCCGCCACCTGGAGCCCAAGACGGGTCTTCCCTGCGCCACCGGGCCCGGCGATGGTGAGCAGTCGGGTGCTCGGAGCTTCGAGCATGACTCCGATCGCTGCCAGCTCGTCACCGCGGCCGAGGAACTCGGTTGCCTGTTGGGGAAGGTTGTGAGGTCTCGCATCGAGGGTCACCGGTGGCGGGAAGTCCGATCGAAGGTCGTGGTGCAGCAACTGGTAGAGATGCTCGGGGAGAGTGAGGTCCTTGAGCCGATGATTGCCGAGGTCGCGAAGAGTGATCCCGTCAGGCAGTCGTCCTTCGAGCTCGGCGGCGGCCACGCCCGAGAGCAGCACCTGGCCCCCGTGGCCGGCTGCCATGATTCGTGCCGCCCGGTTCATCGCCGGGCCGAAGTAATCGCCGTCCCGACTCTCGGGGTCCCCTGTGTGGATCCCCATCCGCACCCGGATCGGCCCGGTGAGACTCCAGGCTTCCGCGCCCAGGTCCTTTTGGGTGCGAACTGCGGCGCTGACCGTCTCCGGCACGGAGTCGAAGAGGGCGATCAACCCGTCGCCCGTCGTCTTCAGCACCTTTCCTCCCGCCTCGTCTATGGCGGTGTGGAGGATCAGGTCATGACGGGCCAGCGCGACGGCCATGTCCTGGCCGTGCTCCTCCCAGAGACGTGTGCTCCCTTCGATGTCGGTGAATAGGAACGACTGCATCAGCAGGTCAATATACGAAAGCCGGGATGGTGCCGCGACTGGTGCGCATCACTAGGTTGCCGAAGATGGCCGATTCGCCCGAATGGACCGACTCAAACCAGTCGGATCCCGGAGTCAGCTTGCTGGAGCTCCTCGCTTTTCTCCTCACCGGGTATTTCTTCATGAACGCACTGGGGCCGATCCTGGAGCGGACGGGTCTGATGAAGCGGGTCGTGAGCGTCGATGGCGACGGGGAGGCCTGGACCCGGGTCGACTCCTTGGATGGCATGGGGCCGCAGGCCAGGGTTTTCCGTGTCGACCCGAAGACGGGCTCGGTCGAATTCGGCGACGGGGTACACGGCCGGGTCCCTCCCCGGTCGGTGCGGATCGAGACGTCGTACCGATACGGTGTCGGGGCTTTCGGAGCGATAGGAGCGGTCGCAGTTGGCTGCGTCGGCTGGTTCCTCTCCCTCTGGGCGAGGTGGAGACGCAGAGGGCTCTCGGGCTCGGCGCCGGCGGGCTGAACGGAGACGATCTGACTGGGTGTGGGTGACGACCACCCTCTAAGGTCCGGAGAACCATGGGCCGTTACGCCATCAAGACTCCAACCCAGCACACATCCTGGGAGGAGATGTTGCGCATCTGGCGGGCCGCCGACGAGATGGAGGTCTTCGAGTCGGCCTGGAACTGGGACCATCTCTACCCTCTTCGCGGCGACCCGCACGGCTCCTCACTCGAGGCCTGGACAACTCTTGCTGCACTGGCTCAGGCCACCGAGCGGATCAGGCTCGGATGCATGGTCACCGGGATGCACTTCCGACACCCGGCGATTACGGCGAGCATGGCGGCCAGTCTCGACATCATCTCCGCGGGGCGCTCCTACCTTGGTCTCGGTGCCGGCTGGTTCGAAGAGGAAGCGGAGGCCAATGGCATCGACCTGGGGACGCTGAGGCAGCGGATGGACCGTTTCGACGAAGGGCTCGAGGTGATCGTCAGCCTGCTCAGCAACGAGGAGACCACTTTCACCGGCTCCTACTACCAACTCTCCGGGGCCCGCTGCGAGCCGAAGCCGGTGCAGAGACCGCATCCCCCCATAGTGATCGGGGGCACGGGACGAAACCGGACGCTTCGCTCCGTGGCCCGTTGGGCCCAGATGTGGGATGCGCTGCGGGCCGACCACCAGGAATGGTTGGAGCTGCGCGAGATCCTCCATGGCTACTGCGAGGAGATTGGCCGGGATCCGGCAAGTATCACCTGCTCGGTCCACGTCACCTTCGGCCCCGAGGACGATCCCGCACAGGTCGCCGACACGGCGGTGGAGCGGCTCGCCGGTGGGGTCGACGTGGTGGTGTTCAGCATGACCAGCCCCTACCACCTGGCGATGGTCGAGGGCCTGGCCGGGGAATTGTCGAAGAGGGACTGACCCTCAGACACGCACATCGAGGCGCCGACCCAAGCGCCCACCTCTCGCTGATCTCCACTCACTCGGGCCGGGCGGTGATCGATCCCGCCTCGACCATGGCCCCGAGACGCTCGAATTCCGCCTGCGCCGCCCTGAATTCCATTTCGGACAGGGTGCTCGCCCCGTCGTTCCGATATGCAACGGCGAGATCGGCATGGACCCGCGCCGCCTCATAGGGAACGCCAAGGGCGTTGAACGTCCTGAGAGCCTCCTTGAGGGCCTCGATCGCCGCGGCCGGCTCCCCATGGGCGAGGGCGATCCTCCCTTCCCCGGCCCGGGCTTGGCCCGCGAACAGCTCCGATCGAGAGACCCGGCCGATCTCGGTCAACTCATCGACCGCAGTCTCGGCCTTGTCCACGTTGCCCGTCTCCAAGCTCAGCTCGATCAACGCCGGGAGGATCCGGGCCCGGGCCCATAGAGGGCGTCCGGGCGATCGCAGCGCCCGTTCCAGGAGGTCGAGGCCGGTCACGGCGTCACCTCGCGCGGCCAGCAAGAGGGCGTAGCCGGGGACCGGCTCACGACCCCGGGCGAGAGCCTCCTGAAAGGCTGCCTCTGCCTTGTCGGCATCGCCGGCGCGAAGCCGCATCTCCCCATACTGATACCAGGCTTCCCCGATCGCATCGGTCAGCATCCCCAGCTCGGTGGAAGCTCTCATCACCTCGGACTCCGCCCTTGGCCAATCGCCCTTCTGCCACAACAGCTCTGCCTTGAAGATCCGACACACACCGGGATACGGGCCGTGCTCGTTCTCGCTGCACCACTTGTCCGCCGCCTCGCTCCACTGACCCGCCCGACGGATGTCGCCGGTCTGATCGCAGACCGACAGCATGTTGCAGAAGCTCCGTCCGACCGTCATCGGGGCGACATCGCCGGCGATGGCAGCCAGCATCGCCTCGTCCATGAGGGCCATGCCCTCTTCTACCTCCCCGCTGGCCACCAGGATCCGGCCATGGTCCTGGAGGGCGAGAGCCTCGAGATTGCCGTCGCCATGACGCCGGGCGATCTGCATCACTTGATCCGAGAGCTGCAGAGCCCGGTCGAGATCGCTGTCCTCCTCCAATGCCCGTACCGTCTGCCAGCGGAGCAGCTGTCCTCTGGCCACGGAGTCCGAGTCGGCGTCGTCCTCGAGCACACGCTCCGCCTTCCGCTCCCAGGCCCGGGACACGTCGGGTGCCCTGGCGTGCTTGTACAACTCCGAGAGCACGATGGCGGCCATCGCCGCATTCTGGGGGTTCTCCTCGGACAGGAACGCGTTGAATGCCGCCTCGAAGCGGGCGGGCATCTCGTCGTGCCGACCAAGCCACCACAGGCTGTTGGCCAGCATCTCGTGCTGGGCGCCGGTGAGCCGGCCATCCTGTTCTATCTGCAGGAGGAGATCCCGGGTCTCATCCCATTTCTTGGCCTGGAACGAGGCCCGGGCCCGGGCCGCCGGCTGCGACGACTCTGGTTCGACCGTGCGAAGCGGGGCGAAGTCATCGGGCAAGCCGGTCGCGATCACCTGGAATATCTCCTCGGGACGATCCAGGTCCCTGAGATGGTGGACACCCAGCGAGCGGAGAACGACATCAGCCGGGAGTCCATCCACAGCCAGCCGCTGGGTGGCGGACGAAACCAGGATCTGACCGCCGTGGCCAGACGACATCAGCCGGGCCACCCGGTTGAGAGTGGGACCGGTGTAGTCACCGTCCTCGCTGCGGGCGGTCCCGGTGTGGATACCGACTCGCACCCTGACCTCCCCATCGGTAGGCCAGGTCGCTCCGATCAGGGCACGTTGGGCGGCCACCGCCGCCCGAAGGGCTGACACGGGCTCGGCGAAGGCGGCGTAGAAGCCATCACCCACCGTCTTGAAGACCACGCCGTCGTGAGCCGTCACAGCCTTGGCCAGGATCTCGTTGTGCTCCGCCAGGGCGGCTCGCATCGCGTCCGGGGCTCTCTCCCAATGCTGAGTCGACCCCTCGATGTCGGTGAAGAGGAAGGTCACCGTCCCGACGGGAAGCACTGGCGGGCGAGAATCCACCAGACAGAATCTAGGCCGGATGGGAGGGGAGCCGGAACGGAGGGGTCGTCCGGTTCCACACTCACCGGTCGACCGCGGCCGGCTCGTCGCCCGTTGTCTTCAACGGCCTGCCGCGGCTCCCGCCGGCGCGCCGATCCGGTCGATGAGCAGATAGGTGGGGACCGATCCCTTGCCTTTGACCTCACTCAGCCCGTCATAGGTGAAGGCGAAGTGTCGATTGGCTGCCATTGCGACCGCCTCGGTGACGCGTGTCGCGCCCGGGCGACTCAGAGTCTCCATTCGGCTGGCGACGTTGACGGTGTCACCCCAGAGGTCGTAGGAGAAACGGGAGGTCCCGACCACGCCTGCGACGAGCCGGCCGGTGTTGAGACCGACCCGAAGCTGGAACTCGGACTCGAGCTCGTCGTTGATCCCCGACATCGCCTCCTGCATGCGCAGGGCGAGCTCACACATGAGGAGGGCGTGATCGGGGCGTTGATTCGGGGCGCCGGAGACCGCCAGATATCCGTCACCCATGGTCTTGATCTTCTCCGCCCCACACTCGTCGACCAACCGATCGAAGCGGGAGAAGATCACGTTCAGCTCGGTGACGAGACGCTCTGGAGGGACCTTCGACGAGTGATCGGTGAAGCCGACGATATCGGCGAAGAGGACGGTGCAACTGTCGTACTCCTCGGCGATGACACCCGGGCTCAGTTTGAGGCGGTCGGCGATCGTCTTGGGGAGCACGTTCAGGAGGAGGCGCTGAGAGCGGGCCTGCTCCGAGGAGATCTGGCCCATGAGCAGCATCACCAATGGGACCAGGATGAGGATGCTGCCGGCGAACACGTCGAGTGTCAGCCACGACGAGAGGAATGGCTCGGGAGGGGACCGGCGCGACTGCAGAGCCGGTTCGAGCGCCCCCAGCACCAAAGCAGCGATCAGATAGCCACCGCTCAGGATCAGACCCGGTGTCCTGCCCAGGAACAGGGCCCCGGCTACCGAGACGATGATGCCCCACATGAGGAACCCTCCCGACCAGGTGAAGCCGCCGAGGATGATGTGGGTCGTGACGTTCTGGACGAGACTCGACCAGAGCACGAGATGCACGTACAGATCGGCCCTCCCTGTCATGGCGAACAGCGCTACCGCGCCCAGGTAGACCGCTCCGGTTGTCACGGTCACCCAGGCGGCGCTCGTCTCGGCGTGGGTGAACATGAGCGTGGCGACGAGGGCAGCGTTAGTGGCGGAGAACAGA
This sequence comes from Acidimicrobiia bacterium, assembly GCA_036556665.1. Classification (GTDB taxonomy): domain Bacteria; phylum Actinomycetota; class Acidimicrobiia; order Spongiisociales; family ZC4RG35; genus JARDZU01. The sequence continues at coordinate 13,155 of DATBIX010000003.1, read as the reverse complement.
CCGTTGAACACCGGGAACCTCGTCATGACCTTGAGGTCTTCGAGGATCACCGCCCCGGGAGGAGGCCGATACTTCGTCTCCAACCCGGCCCAGAAACCAGTCACATCCAATCCCTGCCTCGCATACCCATTGGCTGGATGACCCGCTACTCGACGGAAAGGTGCTCGATCGGCGCATCGGCGAAGAAGCGCATCAGCTGCTCATTGACCAGCTCGGGTTGGGCCACGGCAGTGATGTGGTGTGCCCTCGGGATCAAGGCCACCTTCGCATCGGGCATCAGCTCTCTGCCGGCCTCGATAGCCGACCGAACATCGCCGTAGATGACCTCTTTCTGCCCGAGAACGAGGAGCACCGGCGCTTGGATCGTCGCAAGCTCGTCCTTCGAGAACACACGGGGGAAGACACGGTTGATCAGTCGGCCGTGCTTCATCGACTCGTAGAACAATGGCTCCCACACCGGATCGGGGGCGAGGCCGGCGTGCATCCAATCGACGCTGGATCGCATCGTTCTCTCCAATCCGGGCAACCAGGGCGCGGTCTGGTAGATGCCCTTGGGGAGGAACATGCGCCACATGAATGGGTTCATCGAGTGGATGGTGGAGGCAGGCCCGATGAGCACCAGCTTGTGCACCCGTTCGGGCAGCTTCATCGCGTAGTAGGCGCCGGTGAACCCTCCATAGGAGTTGCCGACCAGGTACAGCGTGTCGATCCCCAGCCCGTCGATCAGCTCGGTGAACCACTGAAGGAAGTCGTCCATCGAGGCAATAGGTCGGCTGGGGCGGCTCTTGTTCGCCTCTCCGATTACATCGACGCAGTAGGTGCGATGGGAGCTGCTCAACGTCTCGACGTTCCGATACCAGGCGGCGGCGGTTGCGAAGAGGGCGTGGATCAGAACCAGCGGCGGGGCATTTCGGGGGCCGGACGCGATGACATGGGTGCCACCGAAGCTGGTCGCGATCGTCAGCTCGTCGTATTCGACCGGCCAGGCATCCATCACGGTTTGATAGGCGCGCATGACGTCGGCCTCACCCCGTGGCGAGGTGAACACCGGGATCGTCGCCCCGGCCACCCGCGCCGAGTTTCTCGTTGTGGCCATGAACGAACTTTGATCTCGCCACTAAGGCGGAGGACAGGGTCCAAGGTCACTTTGCTTTCCGACCGCCATCCTTCCTTCCGGCTTCTTGTACCGTTGTCATCGATGCGGTTCCTGGCCGGTTTCGCCCTGTTGGCCCTAGCCGAAGTAGCCACCTTCTTCTGGGTGGGCTCGCAGATCGGGCTGGGTTGGGCACTGGGCATGGCGGTGATCACTGCCTTGCTCGGCGCCGTGCTGGTTCGCCGTGCCGGGCTTTCGGCCCTGCGCCGGATCCGGGCGAAGCTGAACCAAGGCGAGCTTCCAGGCCGTGACTTGAGTGACGGGGCCGCCATCCTCGTCTCCGGGGCCTTTCTGATCACCCCAGGCTTCATCACCGACACCCTCGGCTTCCTCCTGCTGGTGCCGGCGGTCAGGGCGCTGATCTACCGGATCCTGTCGAGGAGGGTCTCGGCCCGGGTGAACGTGTTCGCCTCCAACTGGCCGACCACGGCCAGATCTGTGGATCCGGCCGACGAGATCATCGACGTAGACAGCTGGGAGTGACCCCGGGTCACCGTGGCCAAGGCAAGGCCGTTCGACCCTGGTCGGAGCGGATCCGGCTCCATAACGTCGATTCCGGGAGTGAGAGATGAGAGTCCTGGTCGCATACGCCAGCCGCCACGGGGCCACAGCCAGGATCGCCGATCGAGTCTCGGCACGCCTCCGTGAACGTGGTGTGCTCGCCGAGGCACGACCGGTGAGCGAGATCGGCGACATCGAGGGTTACGACGCTTTCGTGGTCGGCAGCGCCGCCTACATGTACCACTGGTTGAAGGAGGCCACGTCCTTCGTGAAGCGCCACCGTGTCCTGCTCTCGCAACGACCGGTGTGGCTGTTCAGCAGCGGGCCGCTGGGCACCGACCTGGTCGACGATGAGGGCCGCGATGTCTTCGAAGCCAGCCGCCCCAAGGAATTCGCAGAGCTGAAGGCGATGATCAGACCGCGTGGGGAGCGGGTCTTCTTTGGCGCTTGGGATCCCAATCAGCCGGCGATTGGAATGGCGGAGCGGTTCCTTCGGATGTCACGGTCGGCGAGTGAGGCTTTGCCTGTTGGCGACTTCCGGGATTGGAAGGCGATCGAGTCGTGGGCCGACGAGATCGCCGGCGCACTGGATCAGAAGGTCACCCTCGCAGGGCTAGACCAATTCGAGTGATCGGGAGCTGATCCACTCGGGATAACCGCAGCTCGACCCGGCGTCCAAACTGAGACCGTCGGGGAGGGGTGTCTCCCCCAGAAAGCCGTCGATGCCGCACAGAAGTGCATCGGCCCGGTAGAGCGGGTCCCCGAAAGTCTCGAAGCACAGGGTCCACGCCTCGACGGACCCGATGGAGATGATGGCCAGCTCGGCCTCGCATCCCGAATCGTTGCCATTGGCCGAGGACAGGGCATATCGCCGGGTGAAGATGTCCTTGGCGACGTCGACAACCGCGCTACCGAAGACCTCGTCCGGGTCGGGGAGCGGCGCGGTGATCTTCAACCAGTCTTCGACCCGACCGGTCAGTCGGGGAGCCAATTCGACCCCTTCATCGAAATCGAGTCGGTGCTTGGAGTCCACGGATCCCATGTTCCGATGTTTGAGGCCGACTCCGCGGCGGGTCTCGGCCAAGTCGTAGCGGTCGACTCGCTGCTCCATCTCGAACAGGACGGCACCGATGAACCAGTCGACCACCGAGTCCGGGATCGGTCCGTGCTGGAACCAGCGCACTTCGCGCGTCACCATCACGGCAGCAGGCCCGCTTTGCCCGCTCGCTACTCCCATGGCAGTGGAAGTCTTGCATCCTCCGCCGGAAAGGGAAAGGGGAGGCCGGCCCACAGCCGGGTGACGGCGGCCTAGGGTTCGAGTGGTCATGGCCGACCCATCCAGTCAGCGTCTGGTGCGACCCAAGGAAGATCGGGTCATCGCCGGAGTCGCCGCCGGACTGGCCGACAGGTTCGGGATCAGCCACGGGATGATGCGGCTCCTGTTCGTGGTGTCCCTCCTCATACCCGGGCCCCAGATCCTCATCTATATCGCTCTCTGGATCATCATCCCCGAGGAGGGGTGAAGCGGGTCGGTAGTAACCCAGGGACATGGGCGACTCGGACTACCTGTTGGGCCTGGCCTTGTTTCTGGCTCTGTTCGCCGCCATCCTCGCCCTCCCCGTCACCTGGCTCCTCCTCCGTCGCTATCGCAAGTCGGTCATCAGACTGATGGGGCAGCGAGGATCGCCTAGGACGAGCCCACCGGGCCCGGCGGCCGCCGTCAAAGACGCTTCCGCAGCAAAGCGAGCGGTGTCGCTCGAACCCGATGTCATCCGCAGCGGTCTCAGACGGAACCTCATCGTCGTGTTGATCGCCGGCCTCCTCATCGCCCTCGCCTTCGGCACACTCCTCTTCGTCTGGAACGACATCGAGATCTCCATCTATCGCCTCGCCTTCTTCACCGTCCTCGATTCGTGGCCGGCGGTGATCGGGATCTGGATCGTGACCGGCGGAGCGCGCCGCTGGGTGTGGGGCTCGCTGGCGGTGTACTTCGCCGCCCTACTGGCCACCACACTCATCGGGTGGTCCGCGGTGGACCAAGCCGCGCTGGTGTGGGTCTGGACCCTCATACCCACCGCGGCGATCATCGCCTTCTTGAGCCGACCCCTCCGCGGGGTTGGTCCGCTGGTATTGGTGGCAATGATGTTCGCCATCCTCGGTGGCCAGGCTTTTGCCCTCACCGTGCTCGGGTCAGAGAGGCTGCTCTTCGCCTGGATCGACCTCTTCTTGGCAGTCGGGATCACCGACGGGTTCCTGATCTTCTTCGGGTTGCAGGTGATCGGTTTTCTGGCAGCTCTCATGATCGGAGTACTGGTCGTTCTCGCACTGGCCTGGTGGTATGCCCGACGCGGATTCTCCGATCAGATGCTTCTCCTCGGTTCGACCTTCATGGTCTTCGCCATCGACTACTCCCTCGGAGTCAGCCCGACCGACGCTGATGCCGTCAGGGTCGGGGCCGCCATCTATCTCGGAGTCGCCGTGGTCGCGATGATCCTCTACCGGCTGATCCATAAGCCGCCGCAGGACCCTGCCGCTCTGTTGATGCTGCGTGTCTTCTCGCCCGACCCGGACAGTCGACGTCTCCTCGATCGGATCACCTCCGCGTGGCGTTACGCGGGACCGGTACGGATGATCGGGGGGCCCGATCTGGCCGTGGCCAACGTCGAGGCCAACGAGTTTCTCACTTTCGTGAGCGGTCGTCTGAGGACCCTGTTCATCGACCACCCGGCCACCCTGGAGGAACGGCTTCGGTCGCTGAACGATCGTCCAGATCCTGACGCCCGATTCCGGGTCGACGAGTTCTTCTGCTTCGACGACACCTGGCGGCTCACTGTCACCCAACTCCTGGAGCGGAGCGAGGCGGTGGTGATGGACCTGCGCGCATTCGGACCCGGCAATCAGGGGTGCATCGACGAGATCGAGCTTCTCGCCACCGAGCAGGCATTGGCCCGGACGGTGTTTCTGGTCGACAGCCGCAGCGACCGCCCCCTCCTCGACTCGGTTCTCGGTGCCCGCGCAGAGGGCGGCCCGGCAGTGGTCGCGGTCGACGACGACGACCCCGACCAGGCGGTGTCAGCGCTGTTGGAGGCGGCCACCATGGCCGGGACGATGCCCGGCGGTAGATTTCACTGATCGGACTGAGAGCCTGGATCAAGCGTGGTCTGGCCAGCCCGAGGATCTTCATCAGCTATCGCCGGAGCGATGCGGGGGGACATGCGGGCAGGCTCCACGACGCGCTCGTCGACTACTACGGGGCCCGCGCGATCTGGATCGATCATGAGGACATCGGGCCGGGCGAGGCTTTCGCCGAGGCGCTCGATGCGGCCCTGGCGCGCAGCGACGTGCTTCTGGCCATCATCGGCCCCGACTGGGTCACCACAACCAGAGATGGTCGACGACGACTCGACGACCCCGACGACTGGGTGCGGCGTGAGATAGTCACCTCCCTCGGTTTGGGTCGGGTGGTGGTCACGCCGGTCCTGGTGGGAGGGGCTCCGCTGCCGGCAGCCGATGAGCTCCCCGAAGACCTCCGGGCACTCCCCGCCCGCCAGGCAGTCGAGGTCCGACCCGGTGAGCGATTCGACGACGACGTCGAGGCCCTGATCCGTGGGCTGGGGGGATGGCGGCGCCGCTGGCACGGTTTCGCGCTGTGGGTCTGGTCCGTGGGCGCGGTGCTGGTTGTCGCAGGCCTCGCCGTCGCATTCCTGCTGAGAAGCAACGAGCCACCCATCGTCGCCACCGAGGAGGTGGCGGCAGTCGGCGGGGTCCCGGTCGAGATCGACCTCCTCGATTGGGTCGAGGACGAGCGACCGGAGAGCCTGCACGTTGCCCCGAGGACCAGGTCGGAGCAGGGCGGCTCGATCGAAGACCTGGGTGGGGGCCGGGTGGCCTACACCGGCCCGCTTGGACACAGCGGGAAGGACTCCTTCGACTTCACCGTCACCGACGACCGGGGCGAGTCCACCAATGCGACGGCCAACATCGAGGTGGTGCTCGGGGCTCTCGATGGGGCCTTCAACGTCGCCATCGCCCGGTTCACCGCCGAGGAGGCCGACCAGCCGGCCGCACTCGGGCTCTCCGACTCCCTCTACGAGAGGCTGGCGGCACTGGAGCAGTCACCCGATGTCGACGTCGTCGTCGCCGGGCCCGACCTGGTCGGGGCGCTCGCCGGGGACACGGCCGAGGCCCGAGCCGAGTCGGCCGCCGAGCTGGCCGAGCGGGTCCACGCCGACGTGGTCGTGATGGGGACGCTAGACGTCGGTGACGGGTTCTCCGACCTCGGCACCGAGTTCTACCTGTCGGGCCGTGGCCTCACCCAGGCGAGCGAGCTCGCAGGCGTATATGCCCTGGACTCGGTCGAGCTCCCCACCTCCGACCCAATCGCCCTCAACCGGGCAGCGGCGGACTTCCTCGAGCCGAAGGTCAACGCCCTCACCCAGATGGCGGTCGGGCTCAGCCACTACCAGCTGTACGAGTACGCCCAGGCGGAAAGCCGATTCCTGGAGGCGGCGGTCGCCTGGCCGGGATCGGGCAACGACACCAACGGACAGGAGGTGGTGTTCCATCTCCTCGGCAACGTCCGTGGTCTCCAGAAAGACCTCGACGGTGCCGAGAGCTACTACACCCAGGCCCTCCAACTCCAGCCCGACTATGCCCGCTCCCGATTCGGGCTGGCTGAGGTGCTCTACCAGCGATCCAAGGGGGTGGAATGTGACGGGGAGGGTGCCCAGGATCCGGGCGGCTTGGAGGACGCCATTTCGCAATTCGAAGCGGTGACCGGGATGGTCGCCCCGCCTCAGTCGTTCCTGGCAGAGCGCTCCCGGGTCGAGATGGCGCGGATCCTCCTCTGTTTGGGCGGCAGCCAGAGAGCCGAACAGGCGAGGCGGATCCTCGACGACGTCATCTCCGGGGTTGACGAGGTGCCCCAATTGCGCGAGCTGTCAGCTGAGGCTCACGTCACTTTGGGCAGCTATCACATCGTCACCGGAGACGCCGAGGCGGCCGCCGCGGAGTTCGAAACCGGGGTCGAGACGACCCGTGACTCCGGCCGGGAACTGGAGTTCCACCGCGTCCTGGCCTACCTGTACCGATGTGAGCTCGACCAACCCGAATTGGCCCTGATCCACGAGCAGCAGTCGACGGGGGATTCCGTGCCGCCTCTGGATCCGATCGCGTGCACCGCGGGCTAGCCAGGCGTAAGGTATGGCCAACTCGGCGAAGGACCCGAGGTGAAACGCACCACCGCAACGACCTTGGCGCTGCTGGTGGTGGCAGCCTGCACGGGAGGCAGCGAGGCGAGTACCACCACCGTGGCCGGCACAACCTCGACCTCCACCACGAGCACCTCCGGCTCATCGTCGACCTCGTCGCCGCTCACCTCGACGACGACGACCGGTTCGTCGGATACCACCGAAGAGGAGACCGAGACCACCCTCCCGCCGGTGGTTGCCCAGGCCGTCTTCGCCTTCACCGGAGGTACCACCCCTTTCATCACTGTGACGGTTGAGGTCGCCGAGGGCGAGGACGGGCCCTGGCAGCCGGCCGGTTTCTTCGCCGACCCCACCCCGGTCCTGACCGGCGCCAGCTATTGGGTTCGGTTCAACATCGCCAACCGGGACAGCCTCGGCGAAGTAGTCGACGTCGACATCTCCGGATTCGATGGTTCGGTGATAGGTGAGGACGTGTGCTCGCTCGACGAGCCGATACCGGTCGGCGGATCCACGAGCTGTGTGGTCGGCGGCGAGGAAGGGTTCCCGGTCGAGCCCGGCGGCTCCCAGGAGGACTTCTCGTCGATCGGGGAAGGTGAGCGGCAAGGCACCGAGTCGGGGAGGTACTTCCAGCCGCCGATCCCAACCAGTCTCGAGTTCGACGGGGCCCGCCACAGCTTCCTCTTCGCTTTCGACACCGAGGAAGGGCTCCGGGTGGATGGCACGGCGGACGGCGCCGAGATCGAGGTCGACCTGGGCGGTTTCGAGCTCTCGGGCCCGTTGCGGGTCGACTGTTCCGACCCCTATCCGGGGGGCCGAAGCTCCACGGGAGGCAGTCCCACCGAGGACGAGCCGGCTCTCGCCGCCTATGTGATCGAGAATTTCACGGGTGAAGGGGAGAGTCAGGGAGGGTGCGCAGAGATCCCCACCGTGACTCTGACCTTCGAGCAGATCGAGAGCGACGAGGCGCTTCTCTACCAGACGCCCTGAGACCGGTCAGGGCGTAGCCTCGAATCGAGAAAGGGGACACGATGGGCCACATCACCTTCGTTCACGGGATCATGAACCAGCCCTCACCGCCCCGGCTGCTGAGCGGCTGGAAGCGGGATCTCGCCGACGGAGGGGACGGGGTCGACCTGGACGTCTACGGCGTCACTGCTTCGATGGTCTATTGGGCCGACGTCATGTACGCCGCCGCGACCGACGCCGGCGGCACCCAGGAATCGATCGAGTACGAAGGGATCGAGCCGGGTGCACTCACCAACATCGACGAGTCGTACATCGACGTGGCTACCGGTGAGGAGAAGGCGTTCATCGAGTCGATGATCGAGCACTACGGCCTCGACCATCCCGACGAGGAAGAGGGCCCGCCAGAGGCCACCTCTGAAGAGCCAGAATCGGCCGCCCAGGCGAGAATCGCTGCCGCCTCGGCCCTGGAGGCGGTGCCTTTGCCTTGGTTCATAAAGCGGCCACTGATGCGGGTCCTGCTCCGGGACGTGCACCACTATCTCTTCAACACCAACCACTCACCCCGGCCCGGCTCCAGCTTCAAGGTGCGTGACGAGGTGCGGGGTCGTTTCGTTCGTGACCTGGCCGAGGTGGATGGCGGCCCGCACGTCGTGGTGGCGCACAGCCTCGGGTCGGTGATCGCATACGACTGTCTCAAGCGGGTGGCCGATACCAAAAAGGTCGACATGCTGATCACTCTGGGCACACCTCTCGGGTTGTCCGAAGTGCAGGACAAGCTCAAGCCGGAATGGTCGAAAGACGACGGCTATCCCGGGGAGCTGCCTCGCTGGGTCAACGTGGTCGACAGGCTCGACCCGGTATGTGCCGCCGATCCGCTCATCACCAACGACTACCGCCGGGCCAAGCAGAGCATCGTCGTCGACGAAGTGGTCGCCAACGGCGGTGTGATGCGCCACCCATCCGGCAAGTACTTCCGGCAGCCGGTGGTCCAGGCAGCCGTTCGTCAGGGCTTGGGTCTGTGAGGGATGTCGTTTCTCGACTCCCCGCTCGGTGAGCGGCTCCAGGAGGGGCTGGAGAGCGGGAAGCCCGACGACATCGCCGAGGCGGTAGTCGAAATCGAGTCGATGGTCTGGTCGTCGGCGGTCGACAAGGAGCAGGTCGGGGAAGTCCTCGACAAGCTGCTCCGACACCGGCAGTTCCAGCACGTGATCGGCATCGGTGACGCCGCCATCGCGGTGGGCTCGATCGAGCCGGCAGGCCGGCGTCGGTACTGCCAGACGCTGATCGAGACAGGGGCGCTCCATGCCGCCGAGCTCGCCTGTCAGGAGCTGCTCGACCTGGCCGAGGACCCACGAGAGCGCGGTGAGGTCTTTGGTCTCCTCGGTCGTCTCCACAAGGAGAGGTTCGTCACCGGGGCCAGATCCGAGGACCTGCTCGCCGCCATCAACGCCTACCGATTCGGCTACGAAGGTGGCACAGACCCGGCCTGGCACGGGGTGAACCTCCTCGCCCTCACCGCCCGGGGCCTGCGCGACGGGATCGGAGTGCCCGACTCCGTCGACACGACAGCCCTGGCCGAGAGGATCCTCGCCCTCGTCCGTGAGGACGATCCAGAGGTGCGTCAGATATGGGACCGGACCACCGAGATCGAGACCTTGATTGCCAAAGGCGGGGCCGAGGCCGAGAAGGAGGCCGTGGCCGCTGCCGAGCAGCTCTCCGCCAGTCGAAGCGTCCGCCCGTTCGAGTTGGAGAGCCTGCGTCGCCAGCTGCTCGACATCTGGCAGCTGGAGCGACATCACCCGGTGCTGGTCGCCATCGCCGAGCAGAAGCTGCAGCTCGGTGCCGGGGCAAACGTGGAGCTGCCGGAGTCGCCACGGCAGCTGGAGAAGATCTTCGGCACCGCCCTCCCAGTCGGCTACAACCATCTGGTTCGGGGGCTGCAATGCGCCGAGTCGGTGGCCAAGATCACCGACGGGTCGGGAGAGCCGTGGGGGACCGGGTTCCTGGTCACCGGGACGCTGATCCACCCCAACCTCGGCAACGCGCCGATCCTGATCACGAACGCCCATGTGTGCAGCCCCGAGCCAGGAGTCGGGAAGCTCCTTCCTGCCGAGGCTCAGGCCGTGTTCGACGTCACCAAGTCTGTGAGCGGCGACGCTCTGGTGCTGAGTGGCTTCGAATGCATGTGGAGCTCGCCGCCGGCGATCTGTGACGTCACCTTCCTCAAGTACGCCGGACCCGAGGCGGCCATCGCCAAGCCGATCGAAGTCGCCCAGATACCGCAACCGGTGAGCGAGGGTGCCTACGTCTACGTGATCGGGCATCCCGCCGGGGGAGGGCTCAAGTTTTCGATCAGGGGCAACGACCTGCTCGCCTATGACGCCGAGCAGTCCAAAGTGCACTACACCGCACCCACCGAAGGGGGGAGCTCGGGAAGCCCGGTGTTCAATCAGGCCTGGCAGCTGATGGCTGTGCATCACGCCGGGGACTCGAAGATGCGCCGACTCGACGACCCATCGGCCACCTATCAGGCCAACGAGGGGATCACCATCAAGGCGATAAGGGAGGAGTACCAGCGCAGTGGGCGATGACGCGGTCCCCGCCGAGTTCGTCGACCCCGAAGGCGATGCGGAGGGTCAAGATCCCGATCTGGTGTTCGAAGCGTCCTCGGCCACCTTGCGCAGATTGTGGCGGGATTGGATGTGCCGCCGCGGCAGCGGCTCATTCGTCGATGTCAGGTTCTTCGGGCGCAAGGTGGGAGGGGTGCCGGCACCGGCTGTCGACGCCTATGCCGCCCTGGAACGAGCTCTGGGCTCGGCCGGCTACGAGCCGCGGTCGGTGTGGGCATACAACTGCCGGCTGATCGCCGGGACCGACGAGCCGTCGCTGCATTCGGCCGGTATCGCAGTCGACATCGATCCTGCCCAGAACCCGTACACCGAGGGCGACCCTTTCAGCGGGAGGATGCAGCGACAACACGTGACCGCCGCCCTTGCCATCCGCAGCACCCAGGGGGCGCGGATCTGGTCGTGGGGCGGGAATTGGTCCAAACCCGACCGGATGCACTTCCAGCTCGATCGGGGCCCGGAGGCCATCGCGGTGGATTGGTCGACGGTGCCGGACGGCGACACGGTAGTGGCGACTGCCCGGTTGCCGGTGCAGGCGGCAACGAAGGAGGACGAGATGGAGCTGATCAGGGGGATCGAGAACGAGGCGGTGAGACGATTTCAGGAGTGTCTCATCGCCTGGAACCCGGAGGCACTGCCCAAGCACGGGGCAGATGGGGACTTCGGCGACGAGACGGCCGAATGGGTGGGCCGATTCCAGGCGGCGTTCGGGATGGAGAAGACCGGCAGGATCGACGGTGTGACCGCGGCGCTTCTCGCCACCCACTGCAGATAAGTGGAGGTCGTCCTCTTCTCCGGGCACATGATCGACGCCCCGGGACGCGCCCGCCCCCGCTTTCCTCCCGAGAAGGTGCTCCAGGTGCGGAGGAGCATCGCCGAGGCCATCTGGTTGATCGACGACCCCGAGGCATGGGCCGTCTCCGGTCTCGCCTGCGGAGGGGATCTCTTGTTTGCCACCGAGTGGCTGAAGACCGGGCGTCGCCTCCAGGGCTTCCTGCCCAGAGAGGTGGAGCAATTCCTCGACGAGTCGGTGCGATTCGCCGGTGAGGAGTGGGTCGAGGCCTTTCGGGAGGTCACGGCCGATCCCGGAGTCGAGGTCATCGGGCCCGACCACGACATGGCCGGCCTCGAAGATCCGCACACTCCGAACAATCTGCGCATGCTCGAGGCAGCGCTTCAGGCCGGGGGCCGGGTCCAGGGCTTGTTCCTCTGGGACGGGGAAGGTGGCGACGGCCCCGGTGGCACCCAACATCTGATCTCGGTCGTTCTCGAGTCTGGCGGTGGTTTCACCATCATCCGACCCTGACTGGATCGGATCAGGTTCCCACCACCTGGCTGATCAGATCGGTCATCGGCGCCGGGGTCAGCACCATCGGGATCGAGAGCAACCGGCTGGCGCCGAGGTAGAGCGTGATCACGGCCAGCACCGCCAGGGCGACGAGGGCCAACAGGAATGGATTGGGTCGGGGGACGTAGGGCATCGTCTTTCCGCTCGCTCGATTGACCGAAAGAGCGTCGGGGAGCCGACCGGATACAGGGTGCTGTAGGCTCGCCTCGGGTGACCGGTCGTTTCTCCCGGATGCGCGTCTTCGTCACCTATCGTCGTGTGGACAGCGCCGCCTACGCCGGACGGCTCCATGACGCCCTTGTCGAGGAGTTCGGTGAAGACAACGTGTTCCAAGACGTGTCCGCCATCGTCCCCGGCGAGGACTTCACAGCCGCCATCGATGCCGCCCTCGACGAGGCCGACGCCGTCCTGGTGGTGATCGGCCCCAACTGGCTGTCCCCCGGTCCGAGCGGGAGCCCGCGACTCCATGAGGAGAACGACTACGTCCGCATCGAGATCTCGAAGGCACTGGCGCGGGGCATCAGAGTGGTCCCTCTCTTGGTGGGGAGGGCGTCACTTCCTTCCGCCACCCAACTTCCCGAGGACCTCGTCCCCCTGTCCCACCGCCAGGCGGTCGAGTTGCGTGACACCACCTGGCGTCAGGATGTGGCTGCTCTGATCGGGAGCCTGCAGGGCAAGCCTCGATTCGAGAATCGAAGATGGTGGACGATCGCCGGGATCTCTCTCGGATTCATCCTTTGGGGCGTGAACACCGGGGAGAGGAGCCAGGGATTCGTCGGTTACACGGTTTCTCGCGAACCCGAGCAGACGTTGGGACTCGTGGTCGCGCTGGCAAGCGGCGTTGAAGGGACGATCCAGATCGAACTGTCTCCATGAGCGACGAGGTCTTCATCCCGGTGGCGGTCGACGCGGTTCGTTTCATCGAGGGCGAGGAGATGGTGCGGGTCACCAACTTCGCGGCAACGACGGATGCCCCCGGCTCGTGTGGGAGGTGGAACTTCCCTCGCTTGCCCAACTGCACGGGATCGGGCTGCTGGGGATGGCCGGCATCGTCCATAGCGCGTGTTCGACCCGTCCGATGCCACGCCGCGAGGCAACGCCACACTCGCGGCGGTATCTTTCGGAGTCGACCGGTTGCCGACAGATCGTTGGGAGACAGGCGTGGACAATCGTGCGGCCGTTGACCTCTACCTCAAAGCCATCGAGACCTTCGACCTCGAGGCGATCCGTGACCTACAGCATCTCGACATGGTGGCCCGGTACCCGCAGTCCGGGGAGGTGTTTCGGGGGCGCGACAACTACACGGCGATGCAGGAGGCGTACCCCGGTCTGCCTCGGGGGCAGATCTCC
>DATBIX010000002.1:0-9570 GCA_036556665.1 Acidimicrobiia bacterium | reverse complement strand
GATCGGCGCTGGGTGGTTTCCACGATCTCGAGGGCAAGCACGCCGTCGTCATGGGCGGTGCCGGTTTCCTCGGCTCACACGTGTGCACCTGGCTGGTCTATTCCGGCGCCAGGGTCACCTGCATCGACAACCTGATAACTGGTCACGCCTCCAATGTCTCCCATCTCCTCGGTGACAAGAAGTTCAAGCTGATCGACTACGACGTCACCGACTACCTCCACATCGACGGCGACGTCGACTACGTGATGAATTTCGCCTCGCCGGCCTCACCGGTCGACTACCTGAAGTGGCCGATCCACACCCTGAAGGTGGGCGCCTTCGGGACCCACAAGGGTCTGGGGCTGGCGCTGCACAAGGGGGCGATCTTCTTTCTCGCCTCCACTTCCGAGGTTTACGGCGACCCGCTGGTCAATCCGCAGCCGGAGACCTACTGGGGCAATGTCAACCCGATCGGCCCGCGCGGGGTCTACGACGAGGCGAAGCGGTTCGCCGAGGCCTTGACCCTGGCCTACAACCGGGAGCACGGGGTCGACACCAGGATCGTGAGGATCTTCAACACCTATGGCCCGAGGATGAGACCGGACGACGGCCGTGCCGTGCCGGCGTTCTTCAAGGCAGCCCTGGAGAATCGCCCACTCCCCGTGTTCGGGGACGGGTCGCAGACCAGATCCCTCTGTTACGTCGACGACGAGGTCGAGGGCATCCTCAGACTCCTGCTCTCCTCTGAGACCGAGCCGGTCAACATCGGCAATCCGGAGGAAGTGACGATGGTCGAGTTGGCCGAGACGGTGCAGGAAGTGGTGGGCAATCATCCGGGCATCGAGTACCGCCCCCTGCCCACCGACGATCCGATGGTGCGACGCCCCGACACCAGCAAGGCGGAGCGGATCCTGGGGTGGAAGGCGCAGATCCCCCTGCGCCAGGGTTTGGAGCGGACCCTGCCCTGGTTCAAGGACGTCCTCGGCTACTAGGACAGACCTGCGGGCGGTGTGACGGCAGGCACAATGGGGCGATGTCATGGTCGGAGCTCGGTGAATGGTGGCTGTCGGAGGTCGAATCTGATGGCGCCTACGAGACCGTTGTCACCCCGTTGTTGCTGGGAACCTTGCGCCCCGAGCCCGGTCTGACCCTCCTCGACCTGGGCAGCGGTGAGGGGAGGGTGATGAGGGCGGTGGTCGCCTCTGGCGCTCGAGCCCACGGCGTCGACATCAACCCAGACCTGGCTCATCGCTCCGTCGGGTACGGCCCGACGATGGTGGGGCGTCTGCCCGATCTCGGGTTCATCAGGGACAGCAGCTACGACGGCGCCTACTGCGTCCTCGTCTTGGAGCACATCGCAGATCACGTCAGGCTCTTCAGTGAGACGGCCCGTGTGGTGAGGCCAGGAGGGGTGCTTGCCCTGGTGATGAACCATCCCAATTGGACTGCGCCGGGATCGACCCCGATCTCCGATCTGGACGGGGAGGTGCTGTGGCGGCCAGGCGCCTACTTCTCGGCAGGAGTGACCGAGGAGCGGGCAGGGGCCGGGCGCGTGGTCTTCCACCATCGCACGATGGCGGATCTCCTCAATGCGGCCTCGGCGGCCGGGTGGTCACTCGAGGAGATGGCGGAGGCGCCGCACCACGACCTGGCCGATCAGGCGGGCCTCCCGCGCCTTCTGGCTTGCCGGTGGCGGCTTCTACCCTGAGAACACGGTGTTCGAGCGACCCAAACCCTCCGAGATACCCGACCAGCCGGGGGCCTACCTGTTCCGCGACAAGCACGGGAAGGTCGTCTACGTGGGCAAGGCCAAGAGCCTGCGCGCCCGGGTTCCCGCCTACTTCGGGACTGGTCTTCACCCCCGCACCCAAGCGATGGTGGACAACGCCAGATCGGTGGAGTGGATCATCACCGAGTCCGAGGTGGCGGCAATCATGCTCGAGTTCTCCCTGATCAAACAGCACCGGCCTCGGTTCAACATCAAGCTGGTCGACGACAAGTCGTATCCCTACCTGGCCATCACCCGGGCCGAGGAATGGCCCAGGGCCCGAGTCGTGCGGGGGGCGAAACGAAAAGGCAACGAGTACTTCGGGCCCTACGCCCACACCTACGCCATCCGCAAGACTCTCGACCAGTTGCTCCGCACCTTTCCGGTGCGCACCTGCTCCAACCCCTTCTTCGAGCGTCAGAGAGCACAAGGTAGGCCATGTCTCCTCTTTCACATCGAGAAATGCTCCGGCCCCTGCATCGGTGAGGTGTCCCACGAGGCCTACGCCGAGATGGTCGAGGGGCTGGCCGCCTTTCTCCGTGGCGACACCGACGAGGTGGTGTCGGATCTCGACGAGAGGATGTGGGGCGCTTCGGAACGCCGCGAGTTCGAGATGGCGGCCCGTTATCGCGACCGCATCGAGGACGTTCGCCGGGCCATGCTCCGTCAGGAGGTGGTGACGGAGCGGCCGGAGGACTTCGACCTGATCGCCTTCCACGGTGACGATCTGGAGTCGGCCTTCCAGATCCTCCATGTGCGCCGGGGCCGGCTGGTGGGCCGGATGGGCACCGTGGTCGACCGGGTCGAGGAGGTGACCGACTCCGAGCTGATGAACCGGGTGATCCGGCAGCTCTACGGTGAGGATGATCCTCCCAAGGAGGTCCTGGTTTCGATCGAGCCGTCGGAGCGGGAGCTGCTCAACGAGTGGCTCGAGGAGCGGCGGGGGACCAGGGTCGGTCTTCGCGTCCC
Organism: Acidimicrobiia bacterium; assembly: GCA_036556665.1. Lineage (GTDB taxonomy): Bacteria > Actinomycetota > Acidimicrobiia > Spongiisociales > ZC4RG35 > JARDZU01. The sequence continues at coordinate 6,854 of DATBIX010000002.1, read as the reverse complement.
GGCGCGCGGCTCGAAGCGCCGGCTCATGGAGACCACGGCGACCAATGCGGCCGAGGCCTTCGCCCGGCACCGGCTGAAGCGAAGCCAGGACCACAATGCCCGGGCCAAGGCGCTTCGCTCGCTCCAGGAGGTTCTCGACCTTCCCGAACCACCGCTACGCATCGAGGCCTACGACATCTCGACCCTCCAGGGCACCAACACGGTGGCGTCGATGGTCGTGCTCGAAGACGGCATCGCGAAGAGGTCCGACTACCGGCGGTTCAAGATCCGGACCATCCAGGGACAGGACGACTTCGCCGCGATGGAGGAGACGGTGCGGCGCCGATTCCAGGCCTTCCTCGCCGAGCGACGACGCCCAATCGCCGAGCAGGGCAAGTTCTCCTATCCACCGTCGCTGGTCCTGATCGACGGGGGAGCGGGGCAACTCGGCCGGGCGGTGAAGGTGCTCGACGAGCTGGAGCTGGACATCCCCGTGATCGGGCTGGCCAAACGGATGGAAGAGGTGTACCTGCCCGGAGAGCCCGAGCCGGTTCGCATCCCCCGGGACGCCGAGGCGCTCTACCTGTTGCAGCAGGTGCGCGACGAGGCGCATCGATTCGCCATCACCTATCACCGCCAACTTCGCTCGAAGTCGATGGTCGACTCGATCCTCGACGAGGTGCCCGGAGTCGGGCCGAAGCGGAAGAAAGACCTCTTGAAGCGGTTCGGCTCGCTGAAGAGAATCAGGGAGGTGGACGCCGAGTCGTTGGCCGAAGTGGTCCCGAGGAACGTCGCCGAGGATCTGTACGCTGCCCTTCACAACTGATCGAGGGCCTCGATGGACCTTGTAGCAACCGATCATCCCCACGTCCTGGTGGTCACTGGAATGTCAGGCGCCGGACGCTCGTCGGCGGCAAAGGTCCTCGAGGACCTGGGTTACGTCGTCATAGACAACCTCCCTCCTCGGCTGCTGGTCCCCGCCGCCGAATCGCACAACCTCCCCGAGAGGCACCGTCACCTCGCGGTGGTCGTCGACTCCCGGGGTGGCCTTCCCATCCAGGAGCTGAGGGACGCGGTGGTCGAGTTGAGCCGTACCGGGGTGATGACCCGGGTGGTCTTCCTCGACGCCGACGATGACGTCATCGTCTCCCGGTATGAGGAGAACAAGCGGCCCCATCCTCTGGGCCGCTCCACCATCTCGGAGTCGATCACGGCCGAGCGTGAGCTTCTGTCCGATCTCCGGGCCGAGGCGGACGTCATCATCGACACCTCGGAGCTCAACGTCCACGAGCTACGCGAGAGGTTGACGACCCAGTTCTCCGAAGACGACATGGCCCGGCCCATGCGGGTCTCGATCCGCTCCTTCGGGTACAAGCACGGTGCGCTGAGAGACAGCGACTTCATGTTCGATGTCAGGTTCCTTCCCAACCCGCACTGGATCCCGGAGCTGCGTCATCTGCGCGGCACCGACGAGCGGGTGGCCGACTACGTCATGGCAGCGGAAGGCGCCAAGGAGTTCGTCGATCGGGTCGACGAGCTGCTCGCATTCCTCGTCCCCCGATTCGAGGCCGAGGGCAAGTCCTACCTGGCGGTCGGCATCGGCTGCACCGGAGGCCATCACCGCTCCGTTGTGATCGCCGAAGAGCTGGGGCGGCGGTTGGCCCAGCACGGTGTCAAGGCCACAGTCCGTCACCGCGACATCGAGCGGTGAAGCCGCAGACAGAGACAGCGCTCGCCCCCCTTCTCCTCGATCCGGAAGGGCCGGTGGTAGTGGCGGTGGGGGGAGGCCATGGCCAGGCGGCGGCTCTCGAGGCGATCCAGGTCTACGCCGGGGAGATCTCGGCTCTGGTCTCGGTGGCCGACGACGGCGGCTCCTCGGGAAGGCTGAGCGCGCTCGGGATTCCACCGCCGGGGGACGTGCGCCGGTGCCTTCTCGCCCTCACCCCGGAGCCGAGTCTCTGGTCGGAGCTGTTCTCCCACCGATTCAAGGGAGCCGACGTGGCAGATCATTCCCTCGGCAACCTGATCCTGGCCGGCCTCGCCGACCTCTATGGCGACTTCGAGTCGGCCGTCCTCACCGCCGAGCGGATGTTGGGCACCGTTGGTTCGGTCATCACCGTCGCCGACCATCCGATCCGTCTCGAGGCGACCATCGACGGGCGTCAGGTGGTGGGGCAGCGGGCGATCTCGGAGACGGCGGGGAGGTTGTCGGAGCTTCACATCGAGCCCAGGGACGCCGCGGTGACCCGCCGTGCCCTCGCTGCGGTTGCGGCGGCCGATCAGATCGTGATCGGTCCCGGCAGCCTCTACACGTCGATCATCTCGGCGCTGATGGTGAACATGCTTGCCCCCGCCATCATGGGCGCCGCGGCGCAGCGGGTCTTCGTCCTCAACCTGGTGACTCAGGATGGCGAGACGCTCGGGATGAACGGAGCCGAGCATCTCGACGCCCTGGCCGAGCACGTCGGCATTACCGGGCCCGGGATCGTGATAGCCCATCGTGGCCCGCTCCAGATCCCGGATGGACATGACGCAATCGAGATCGAGACCGAGGACGCGGCACGACATGGCTGGCGGGTCGTCTTTGCAGATGTCGTCGATGAGCAGGCAGACTGGCCCGAGCATGATCCCTTGAAGCTGGGGATGGTGCTCGAAAAGTTGGCGATCACCGAGGACTGACCCGATGCCGAGATACTTGACCCTCGACGATGTCGAAGTCGGGGGGATCGACGTGCTGGTTCGATCCGATCTGAACGTCCCGATCGAGAACGGGAAGATCACCGACGACTTCAGGATCCGGGCGGCCCTGCCCACCCTCGAGCGTCTGGTCGATTCCGGGGCCCGGGTGCGGGTGTGCTCACATCTGGGTCGTCCCGAGGGACCCGACCCTGCCTTCTCGTTGCGCCCCGTGGCAGAGCACATGGCGACGCTCACCGACAAGGAGGTCGGTTTCGAGTCGGGTGGGCAGATCACGGTGCTCGAGAACACGAGGTTCGAGCCGGGAGAGACCAAGAACGACCCAGCCTTCGCCGCCCGGCTCGCGCAGGGGATCGGCCTGTTCGTCCAGGACGCCTTCGGCTCTGTGCACCGGGCCCATTCCTCCACCGTCGGTGTCGCCGAGTTGGTGAAGTCGGTGGCCGGCCCGTTACTCGACGAGGAGATGACCGCCCTGACCCGGTTCGTGGAAGACCCGGCCATCCCATATGTGGTGGTCCTGGGTGGTGCCAAGGTGTCGGACAAGCTCGGCGTGATCGAGAACCTCCTGCCCAAGGTCGATGCGATGTTGATCGGAGGTGGGATGTGCTTCACCCTGCTCGCAGCCAAGGGCATCGAGGTGGGCAAGTCGATGGTGGAGCCCGAGCAGGTGGACAAGGTGAGAGCCTTGCTCGAGGGGCCGGAGGGGGCGAAGATCATCCTCCCCTCCGATGTGGTGATAGCCGACCGCTTCGCCGAGGACGCCGAGCACCGGGATGTCTATGCCAAGGAGATTCCACCGGACTGGCTCGGTCTCGACATCGGCAGGGAGACCCGCATGCTGTTCGCGTCGGTGATCCGGACCGCCGAGACCGTGTTCTGGAACGGGCCGATGGGTGTGTTCGAATGGGCGGCATTCCGGGGTGGCACGGAGTCGGTGGCACGGGCCATCGCCGATTCCGGGGCGTTCACCGCGGTCGGAGGGGGCGACTCGGTGGCGGCCATCCGGATGCTCGGTCTGGAGGACGCCATCTCCCACGTCTCAACCGGGGGTGGTGCCGGCCTGGAATTCCTGGAAGGCCGGGTCCTTCCCGGTGTGGCGGTGTTGGAGCGTTGGGTGGGTGAGACCGGATGACAGAGCGCAAGAACCTGATCGTTGGGAACTGGAAGATGAACGCCACCCATCTCGAGACGATCCAGATGGTCCAGAAGCTCTCATACCGTCTCGACTACGGGGACTACGACCGGGTCGAGGTGGTGGTCGCCCCGCCTTTCACCTCACTGCGCTCGGCTCAGACCGTCATCGAGGCCGACAGGCTCCGCATCGGTCTCGGTGCCCAGAACGTCCATTGGGAGGAATGGGGCGCCTTCACCGGTGAGATCTCGGCCCCGATGCTGGCCAAGTTGTCGGTGGCCCACGTCATCGTGGGGCACTCCGAGCGCCGCCACGGGTTCGGCGAGACCGACGACATGGTGGCTCGCAAGGCGGCAGCGGTCGTGGCCGGCGGGATGAGACCGATCGTCTGCGTGGGGGAGACCTTGGAGCAGAGAGAGGCGGGCGACGCCGAGAGCGTGGTCGTCTCCCAGCTTCTCGGCTCCCTGGCCGGTCTCGACGCCGGCGCCGTAGCCGGCTCCTCAGTCGCCTACGAGCCGGTGTGGGCGATCGGCACCGGGCGGACCGCTCTTCCCGATGACGCCGGTCTGATGGCAGGCATCATTCGCGAGACCGTGGCCGACCGGCTCGCGTCGTCGGCTGCCGAGGGAGTGCGCATCCTCTATGGGGGATCGGTAAACGCCGGGAACATCAAGGATTTCATGGCGAAGTCGGACGTGGACGGGGCGCTGGTGGGAGGAGCCTCTTTGGATCCGGATGGCTTCGCCGCCATCGTGCGCTACTGGGTATGAGCTACCGCCTTCTCCTCCTGCGCCACGGGCAGTCGACCTGGAACCTGGAGAACCTGTTCACCGGGTGGACCGATGTCGGCTTGACCGAACAGGGGGAGGACGAAGCGCGGGAGGCGGGGCGGCTCATGAAGGAGGAGGGTCTGGTTCCCGACGTCCTCCACACATCGGTCCTGGTCCGGGCGATCAAGACCGCCGAGTTGACCCTCGAGGTGATGGGTCTGCAGTATCTGCCGGTGCGACGCTCCTGGCGGCTCAACGAGCGTCACTACGGTGCTCTCCAGGGCTTGAACAAGAAGGAGACCGCTGCCGCCCATGGGGACGAGCAAGTGCTCCTCTGGCGGCGGAGCTATGACATCCCGCCACCTCCCCTCGAACTCGAGGACGAGCGACATGCCCGCAACGATCCCCGCTATCGCGACCTCCCACCCGATCTGATCCCGGCCACCGAGTGTCTCGAGGATGTCGTGGTCAGGATGCTGCCGTACTGGCACGACAACATCGTGCCCGATCTACGCGCCGGGCATCTCCCCCTGGTGGTAGCTCACGGCAACTCGATTCGGGCCCTGGTGAAACATCTCGACGGGATCAGTGACGAGGAGATCGTCGACCTCAACATCCCCACCGGGGTTCCCCTGCTCTACGAGCTCGATGGCGACATGGTTCCTGTCGCGAGCCGCTATCTGGGCGACCCGGAGGCGGCACGCGCCGCCGCGGAGGCGGTGGCCCGGCAGGCCGGATAGGTGAATCAGCGGTTGGCTGGTACAATCACGCCAACCGCTGGGGACGCCCCGGCGGCCTCCCTACGTCGACGGTGAAATGGCTTTCGTTCGAGCTCTCGCAATCGTGATCCACATCATCCTCTCCCTCGCGGTGGTGGTGCTCGTCCTGCTCCACTCGGGCAAGGGCGGAGGGCTCTCCGACGTGTTCGGCGGGGGGATGTCCACCTCGAGCCTGGGCGGCAGCACCGTGGTCGAGCGCAATCTGGACCGTCTGACCATCATCGTCGGGGTTCTGTTTGCGATCAGCACCTTCGCACTGACCTTCGTCTTGAACGCCTGACCGACGTACACTCGTCGGCCTGTCGGAGTGGCGGAATTGGTAGACGCGCCAGGTTGAGGGCCTGGTGGGGTATTACTCCCCGTGGAGGTTCGAGTCCTCTCTCCGACACTCACAGGATCAGGCCACTCCGACCTCGGAGTGGCGACGGTGTCTGATTGACGCGCCAGGTTTAGGGCCTGGTGGGGTATTACTCCCCGTGGAGGTTCGAGTCCTCTCTCCGACACACCGCAGATCGAGGGCCTTGGCGGCGCGTTGGGATAGCCTTCGTTCGACCGATGCGCGGTCCAGGCCGCGCCTTCGACGCCAGGGAGACCACATGTCTGGTCGGGTTGTGCATTTCGAGATCCCCTACGACGACGGCGAACGAGCGCGCCTTTTCTACAACGAGGTGTTCGGGTGGGAGATGACTGAGCTGCCGGAGATGAGCTACACCCTCGTCACGTCCGGCCCCAGTGGTGCTGAGGGGCCTGACGAGCCCGGGTTCATCAACGGTGGCATGATGCCGCGCCGGGAGCCCTTCACCTCTCCCAACCTCGTCCTGGACGTCGAGAGCATCGAGGTGGCGCTGCAGGCGGTCAACGACGCCGGTGGCACCATCGTCAGCGAACGGGAGCAGGTCGGAGAGATGGGGTTCGCCGCCTATTTCAAGGACACCGAAGGGAATCTGGTCGGTCTCTGGGAGTCGGCGTCGCAGGGTTGACCAATCGGCTCCAGGTGCTCTGGATCGCTCTGACTGCGGACCGCGGCTCTGGGCTCGTTCTCAGTCGGCCAGGTCTGCGAGCCCGCCGACATTGAGTCTTACTCTTGCCTCACGATGTCGACCGAGATCTCCACTGCCGGAATCGTCCCTCTGTTCTCGAGCCAGTGTGTGGTGCTCCGATCCTCGGGCCAGCCCACTCCCGGCCCATAGTCCGTAGCGACGCCATCTCGATGATCAGTGATCGTTCCTTGCAATATGTAGACGGTGCCTGGTCTGTCGATATGGTCGTGAATCGGGCCGAAGACGCCTCCAGGCTCGATGGTCACCATGCGCATTCGAAGTTGGCGCCCTGCCATGCCCTCGATCTCAGGGCCAAGTTCGACCGTTGCAAGGAGCTTCACCGCAACACCTTTCGTCTCAGGTGTCGCCTGTTCGTTGCTCATCGTGCTCCTCTCTGCACTTCCAGAACTTGCATGTCACGGGCACAACCAGGCTGCTGCCTTGGCCGCCCGATCTT
>DATBIX010000001.1:0-4017 GCA_036556665.1 Acidimicrobiia bacterium | reverse complement strand
ATCGTGGTCGGGGTGGCCGTGTTGTTCGGGGGGAGCGTCGCCGAGCTGGACTGACCGTCGGTAACTTCGGCATGTGCCCGAGTTACCCGACATCGTCGTCTACATCGAGGCGCTGCAACGTCGCGTGCTGGGCGAGACGGTGCGTGGGCTCCGTATCGCCTCTCCGTCCGTGCTCAGGACCTACGACCCTCCCTACGACACCGTCGTAGGGAAGCGAGTCGAAGACCTGCTCAGGGTGGGGAAGCGAATCGCCCTCGTCCTGGAGGACGACCTGTTCCTCGTCATCCACCTGATGATCGCCGGCCGTCTCGTCTGGAGTCCACCGAAGAAGCCGATCCCGAAGAAGGTGGGCCTGGCGGCGGTCGACTTCGACCCGGGCACCTTGATCCTCACCGAGCAGGGGACCAAGCGGCGTGCCGGGATCTGGGTGGTGAGCGGGATCAACGGTGTGCGCGCCCTGGATCGCGGGGGAGTGGAGCCGCTCGAGGTCGGCGTCGAGGGGTTCGCCCAGGCTCTGGGCAGGGAGAACCGCACGGTCAAGCGGGCTCTCACCGATCCGCGCATCTTCTCGGGGATCGGGAATGCCTACTCGGACGAGATCCTGTGGGCGGCCCGCCTCTCCCCGGTGCGCCGGACTTCTCAATTGACCCGGCCCGAGGTCGAGCGGCTTCATCAGGCAGTGGTCGAGTCGCTCCAGAAGTGGACACAACGACTTCGTGACGAGGTGGGCGAAGAGTGGCCGGTCAAGGTGACCGCCTTTCGCGACGACATGGCGGTTCACGGGAAGTATGGGGAGCCCTGCCCGCGTTGTGGATCCAAGGTGCAGCGAATCGTCTACGCCGACAACGAGACCAACTACTGCGCCACCTGCCAGACGGAGGGGAAGCTCCTGGCCGACCGCTCACTCTCCCGGCTCCTCAAGGACGATTGGCCAAAGACGCTGGAGGAGCTCGAGGAGGGCTGACTCCCACTTGCTATCGAACATATGTTCGATAAGATGGAGTGCCCGACCGCGGAGTCAGCTTGGGCATCGAAGGTGTTTCTCTCGAGACACCGCTTCTCGATCTGGAAGGGCGAGAGGCGTCATATCTCACGATCCAACCCGGGCGAATCACCGAGTTGGTCGGTGTCCCCGGATCCGGTCTCACCCGTCTCGGTCTGAGGTTCCTGGCCCCTCCCTCACTGGTTGCTCCTGTGGTAGCCCTCGACACACGAGGTTGGATCTCGCCCGAGGCGGCTTGGGAGACGGGGGTCGTCCCCGAGAACCTGGTCATCGTCCGCTGCGAGCAGCCATCGATATGGCCCAAGGTCGCCGCCGCCCTGCTCGAGGGGGTCCGTGCCCTCTACGCCGAGGTCCCGTCGGCGGTCAGGGAGCAGGACCTGCGCCGTCTCGCCGCCCTGGCCAGGGCGAGGAGGGTGGCAGTGGCGATGCGGCCGATGGGCGGAGGGCTCCCCTCCGGTGTCGCCCATCTCCGTCTCAGGGCGCTCGGTGTCACCTGGGAAGGAGCGGACCAGGGTCATGGCCGGTTGAAGAGGCGGCGTCTGTTGCTGGAGGCGTCGGGGAAAGGCGCAGCCGGTGTGATCCGGCGATTCGAGGTGGAGGATGAGGGTTCGGACGTTGTGCGCGTGGTTTCCGATGTGGTCCTTGGGGAGGCCAGACGCGCCGTCGGATGACCCTGTGCTGATCGTCGACGATCGGGTCACCGGGGCCACGAGCGATGTCCTGGCAGCCGGAGTGAGCCTGGGCATGCCCCGGCGGGAGGCGGAAGCCCTGGCACCGTTCGCAACTGTCCTCATCCGTGACCCGGGAGAGGAGTCCCGGCGTTTCGAGCCGGTGGTCGAGGCGATCGAGGACATGATCCCCCGGGTGGAGGTGGTCTCACCCGGATTGGTGCTCGTCCCCATCGCCGGGGCGGTTCGCTTCTACGGAGGCGAGCAGGAACTGGCCGAGCGTCTCGTCGACGAGCTCGATCGCCTGGTCGGCCATAGACGTGGTGGCGACGTCCTGGTCGGGGTGGCCGACGGGCCATTCGCTGCCCGCTGGGCGGCGGCGGTCACCGAGGTGGGCCGGCCCAAAGTGGTCATCGACACCATTGCCTTCCTCTCCGGGCTCGATCTGGCCGCCCTTCGTGAGCAAATCGATGGCGAAGAGCTGATCGACACCTTTCGCTGGTTGGGTGTGTCCACTCTCGGCGAGCTGGCGCGTCTTCCCCGGGAGGCGCTGCTCAGCCGGTTCGGCAACCCGGGTCTGTCCGCCCATCGTCTCGCCAGTGGCGAGGACCGTCCGGTCGACCCGCGTGAGATCGCCCCCGACCTCGCCGTAGATGCCGTGTTCGAGGAGCCGCTGGAGACCCTCGACGCCGTCGCCTTTGCCGCCCGGGCCCTAGCCGAGAGGATGTTGCGTGGCCTGCGCGCCTCGGGGGTTGCTCCACACCGGGTGTCGATACTCGCCGAGGCGGCGGAGGGCGAGCCGAGGGAGAGGATCTGGCGATCCGCCGACCCTTTCACCGAGAAGGCCTTGTCCGACCGGGTGTGGTGGCAATTGCGTGCTTGGGTCGAGTCAGGCGGCGTCCCCGGTGGCATCAGCAGGTTGCGTCTCGCACCCGCCGATCTGTCCGACGAGGGACGGCAGCTCGGCCTGCTCCAGGACGAGTCGTCCCGTATCGAGGCGGAGCGGGCTCTGGCACGGGCACAGACCCTGCTCGGCCCGGAGGGGGTGCTCCAGGGCCGGGCCCAGGGTGGCCGGATGCCACAGGAGCGCGTCGTCTGGTCGCGTTGGGGCGAGCCGCCCGTTGATCAGGAACGCGATCCGTCGGCACCGTGGCCGGGGTCGACCCCTGCCCCCAGCCCCGCCCTGGTCCCACCAAAGCTGCAGCCACTCGAGGTGGAATGGGACGAGGGCATGCCGGCCCGGGTCAGGCTGGGCACCCGATGGGAGCCGGTGCTCACCTGGAGCGGGCCCTGGCGACTCGGCGCCCGCTGGTGGACAGGGGAGGAGGACGCCGACCGTTACCAGCTGGTCACCTCGGTGGGGGCCTTCCTCTGCGTGGTCGCAGGCGGCCGAGCCTTCCTGGCCGGGGTCTACGACTGAGAAGCGCCCCGCAAATACCATGTCCTCGTGGTCGACGTCCTCGACTTGCCTCCGCCCGACTGGTCACACCGGCCCCGGCCCCATGACGTGAGGAAGGCGTTGAAGCTCAACGAGCGTGGACTGGAGGCGCTCGCGGCCGGGGACCTGGCCCGAGCCCAACACCTCTTCGAAGAGGCGATCGAGGTCGACGCCCTCCTTGGCGTGCCCTGGTTCAACCTCGGTCTGATCTACAAGCTGAGCCATCGCTGGCCGGAGGCGGCTCTCTGCAACCGGCGGTCGATCGAGCACGGGACCTCCGACCAGGACCCGGCGTTCTGGAACCTGGGCATCGCCGCCACGGCCATGCGCGACTGGGCGACGGCCCGATCGGCCTGGACCGGTTACGGCGTAGAAGTGGACGCCGGGGAGGGGCCGATCGAGATGGACCTGGGACCGGTGGCGATCCGGCTCGACCCGGACGGATCGGGTGAGGTGGTCTGGGCTCGCCGTCTCGACCCGGCCCGAGCCCGGATCGAGAACATCCCGATGCCGGGGAGCGGGCACCACTGGAACGACATCGTCCTCCATGACGGTGAGCAACGTGGCGAGCGGGCACTGGGGGAGCGGATGGTCCCGGTCTTCGATGAGCTCGAGCTCTGGGAGCGGTCCGGTGTGGACACCTGGGAGTGTCTCCTCGTGGGCGACGACGAGGCGATCGACCACCTCGGGGATCGGTTCTTCGACGCAGGATGGGCGATGGAGGACTGGACGGTCAACGTCCGCCGCCTCTGTCGCCAGTGCAGCCTCGGTTCAGTGTCTCCCCACAATCACGGCTCGCTCGAGTTCGATCCGACCGCCCGGCATGTCGGGATCGCCTCACCGCGCCAGGTGGCCGAGCGTCTCCTCGACGACTGGGCTGCATCGTCACCAGATCGGCGTTGCAGCGG